>JBLMXF010000001.1:0-4059 GCA_050257595.1 Acidobacteriota bacterium
GAACGGCTTCGCGGTCGCCCCGTGCCGGGCAGCCGCATCGGCGACGAGCTCGTGCTCGGCAGCGTGGTCGGCCTCACGATCCCACCGGCCGCGACCTACCTTGCGCTGCGGCGCGCGCTCGGACGCACCTAGCGTGAGAGCGCCGGAGGAGCGACGGTGCTGGGCACCATCTCGAGAAAAGCCTGGCCGTTCACCGAGCGCCCGTTGAGCTTCCCCCGGACATCGCCGATTCCCTCGTAGTCCCACAGACCGCCGGGCTCCTCCTGAAATTCCTGGTCCTTCATCGCCATGTTGATCGTCAGATCCGCCGACCTGTCCGCCGACACCAGCCGCAGGCGCTGGCGCAGGTAGTAGCTGTTACCACTCCTCCGGCTGGTCCATTTGCTGTCGCGATCGGGCCTGATCTCGATCCCGTCGATCGGCCATGAGTACACGGGCCTGCGGGCGCCGTTGTCGGCCCGGCCGCTGTGGCGGTTATAGAAGGTGGCGACCGGAAACCTGCCCTTCTTCGAGTCCACGTGGAACACCATCAATGCCGCGTGCTCGTCCGGGAACTGGATCGCGAAGAACTCGTACTTGCTGTCACGCAGGACGTCCCAGGATCGCTGGTCATGGGTCTGGACGAGCTGATCCATCCAACATCAGCCCGCTCCCGCCCCTGCTCCGGATCCTCTTTCCAACCGCGACCGAGAACCGCTCGACGTCGAGGAAGGGCAGTTGGTAGTACCACGAGCCCTGGTTGATCATCGGATCGCCGGTGCGGTTGAGGTATTTCCGAACCGACCCTCCGTGGGACCTCTCGATCTTCCGCCTCTGCCGCTCGGTCAGGTACTGCGGGCAGAACGCCGTGGCACCGTATCCCTGGTTGATGACTCCGAACCGGTCGCGCAGCCGTACCTCGGCCTGCATCCTGTCGGGCTGGCGCGGATCCGTGCCCGCTGGGATGTCGGCCTCCAGCAGGTAAACGGCGTCGACCTCGCCCATCCTCCCCGAGACGGCCCTCAGCGCCAGCAGCGGCGCGGTCTGATCGGGTGAGTACAGCGCCGCGCCCCACGGATCCGATTTGACGACCACCCGGTTCGGGGCCTCGCCGCTCATGAACGCGAACTCGTATCGGCGCTGGGACCTCGGATGAAGGGCGACGCCACCGCCCCAGCCCCCGCCCGGAAGGCCCACCGCGATCTGCTGCAACGCGACGGCGCAGGCGGCGATGGCGCTTGGATTCGATTGGTCCACCAGACGGCCGAAGAAGAACCAGCCACCGAGCGTATAGTCGAGGTGCTCGGTTTCCATCCACGTCGCCAGACCCTTGGCGCTTCGCGTCTGCGGCAAGTCATGGCGCTTCGTGTAATACGTCTGCCCGGGCTGTGGTGTGGGGTATCGAGAGCTGCCGCGAAGCAGGTGCCGTGTGGCCTGGGCCGGCTGTGCGGCCACGGCGGCGGCGCCCATGCCCGCGGCGCCCATGCCCGCCATGAAGCGTCGTCGGTTCAGCCTCGGGACCCAAAGCTGCGGCGGATCGATCTGGCCGGAGCGCGTCATGCCTTTCGCGTCCAGGATCGCCCTTCGAGCTGCCCGTTGCATCCGGGCTTTTCCGCAGCACCGAATGGTGGCCTTCCGAGACGCAACGCATCCCGTGCATACCTGATGCCGAAGATCCCTCGTGTGTCGTTTCGCTGGGTGGTAGGGTCGCGGCCCATGGGAGGAGCACCTGAGGGGGGCCGCGGTTGGCCTTCGCGGTTGGTGGGGTGCATCGCGATCGCGGTCGCCGTCACGGTGTCGATCGCGCTGCCGGCGTTGGCCGGCTCGGCGAAGACCCGGCTGGTCAGCGAGAACTCCGCCGGCGACGCGGCGACGGGCAACAGCACCAACCCGTCGATCTCGGCGTCCGGGCGATTCGTCGTGTTCGAATCGCGAGCCGACAACCTCGGGGGAAGCGGCGCGAACGCGGACGTCTACGTCCGCAACCCGAAGACCGGGAAGACGCGCGTAGTGAGCACCACTTCGGCCGGCGACGCGGTGGGGAACAGTGGCGTCAGCAACCTCGGTGGTGCGATCTCGGGCGACGGGCGCTGCGTGGTGTTTCACTCGAACAGCTCGAGCCTGCCGGGTGATCACACCGGCGGCATCAACAACGTCTACCTCCACGATCGAAAGACCGGCAAGACCAGACTGGTGAGCAAGACCTCCGCCGGCGAGCCGGCCAGCGGCGGAAGCAGCCAGTTCGCGACCGTCTCCACGTCCGGGCGGTACGTGGCGTTCTCATCCCAGGCGACGAACCTCCCGGGCGACCACTCGTATCCGAACGTCTACCTCCGCGACCGTAAGACCGGGAAGACCAGGCTGGCGAGCGTGACCTCCGGCGGCGACCCAGCGACCGGCGGCCAGAGCGTGGGGGCCTTGGTTTCCCCGTCCGGCCGCTACGTGGGCTTTGAGTCGAACGCCACGAATCTTGGGGGAGACAACTCGTACACCGACGTCTTCGTCCACGACCGCAAGACAGGGAAGACGCGGCTCATCAGCCAGAACTCGGCCGGCGACCCCGCCACCGGCAATGATTCCTATGGTGGCTGGGTTTCCGGCTCGGGCCGGTTCGTCGGCTTCGAGTCGGGTGCGACGAACCTGCCGGGCGACCACACCGGCTTGCACTTCAACGTCTACGTCCGCGACCTGAAGACGCGCAAGACAAAGCTCGTCAGCAAGAACTCCGCCGGCGAACCCGCTACAGACGAGAGCTTCCGCGCCTTCCTATCCGAGTCGGGACGCTACGTTGCCTTCGTCTCCGAGTCCACGAATCTGCCCGGCGACCACACCTACCGGAACGTCTACCTACGCGATCGAAAGACGGGCAGGACGACGCTCGTCAGCCGGACTACCGACGGTGACCTCGTCTCGGGCGGGAACAGCGATTCCCCCGCAATCTCCGCATCCGGCGGCTTCGTGGCGTTCGCCTCCAAGGGGACGAACCTTCCCGGCGATCACCTGTTCACGAACCTCTACGTGCGCGGCCCGCTGCCGTAGCCCGTCGGCGTCTAAATTCGACCGCGTCGAATCCGCTCGGGAGGCGGTCGGCCGCTCGAATAGGCGATGCCGGAGGCAAGGGCTCGAACCTCAGCGAGCCGGGAGGGCGAGCGATGTCGCAGGTTCCCTGCCCCCGGGCCGGACGCCGGAGGCAAGGGCTCGAACCTGCGACGCGGATTAATGATCGGAGGAGGTGGGCCGGCTCGAATCACTGGCCTGTCCTGGCGGCGTCGACCGCGGCCCGAACGGTCGGATAGACGCGCTTCAGCTCCTTTCTGGCTTCGGCCGCGCCCAAGACGTCCCTGACCTGGCCCACGTCGCGCGCGAGCAGCAGTCGGACGCCACGAGCCTCGAGCTCGTCGGCCAGCTCGTCCAGCATGCGCACCGCGCTGACGTCGACGAAGGGAACCGTCTCGGCGTCGAGGATCACCGCCTCCGTCCCTTCCCGCCCGGCGGCTTTCCGCACCTCGGACTGGATCCGCTCGGCGTTGGCGAAGTAGAGGCCCGCCTCGACCCTGAGCACCACCACGCCCGGGATCTGCCGGTTCTCGGGGTGCCTGTCGAGCGCGGCGAACGGGCCGCCCCCGGGAGACTGCCCGAGCTCTGTGACCTGCGGGCGCGAGGAGCGGTAGAGCAGCAGGAGCAGCGAGACGCCGATACCGATGAAGAGGCCGGGGAGGGTGTCGAAGATCATCACCCCCAGCATCGCCGCCACCGCGGCGATGAAGTCGGGTCGCGCCGCGACGCCGTAGGCCTGCCCGAGCCTGCGCGTGTAGACGCGGTACAGGGCGACGAGTGACGGGACGTCGACGAGCTCGATCAGCGCCGCGATCACGACCCCCGCCAGGACCGCCTCGGGAAGCTTCTCGAAGAGCCCGGTGAGAAAGAGGAGCGTGACGACCGTGAGGGCGGCGACGAGGAGCCCGGAGAGCTGCGTGCGCGCGCCGGTCGAGGCGTTGACGGCGGTCTTCGAAAGGCTGCCGTTGACGATCATGCCGCTGGAGAGGCCAGCGCCCAGGTTCGAGGCCCCGAGCGCGATCA
>JBLMXF010000002.1:0-6669 GCA_050257595.1 Acidobacteriota bacterium
CTGGCAGCGTTGTCAATTGAGAAGGGAGTACGAGCCGTGAACAAGCCCTTGCTGCTCTCGGCGCTGGCGGCCGCCGCGCTGCTCCCCGGAGGCCTCCCCGCCGCTGACACGCCCCCCGCCACGGGAGCCGCCAAGCCGGTAGTGCGCCAGAAGATGCCGGCCACCGCGAAGCAGGCCTTGCCGGCATCGGCGGTGGAACTCCCGTGCATCTCAACGATGAGCCCGGGAGCACCACCCTACTCCACGACCGGGTTCACCCTCGAGGCAAGGAACTCCTTCTCCGCTGCGATCCCCGCCGGGACGGCGATCAACGTCAACTACACGATCAGGTACCACGAGTCCATCGGGCTGCCTCCGCAAGCCGCTCAGCGCACCTACACCCTGACGTCCCCTCTGGCGCCCGGCCAGACAATAGGAGTGGTCAGCATCGCGCAGGGACCCTACGTGATGCTCACGGACTGCAAGCCGTGGTTCAACGGCGGCTTGCCGGATCTCCAGGTGTTGGACGCCTCTCTGGTCTCCGGCCAGCTCCGGCTGCTGGTGAGGAACGGCGCCCCCTTCGTCACCGCGCGCTCCTCGGTGGCGAGGGTGCGCCTGGCGAAGTGCTCTCAGATCGAGCTCGGATCGATCGACGTGGCAGTCCCGCAGGTTCAGCCGCAGACGACGATCACCGTGCTCAAGAGCGTCACGCTCCCGGCCGGCTTCCAGTACTTCGACGCCATCGCGGACATTGCCAGGACGGTGCGGGAATCGAACGAGAACAACAACACCTTCACCGGCGTCGGCGTCTGCATCCACTAGCGCCGGCTCGCGGCGCCCTCCTCGCCTCGGCACGCCTCCCCGCCAGGTCGGCGCCAGCCGCACGCTGTCGCGAGACGCACACCGGCCGCCTCGCACATGATGCTGGCGCGATCCGGCAGGGTGGTGGCGCCTTGCGGCATTCCCGAGGAGCCGCCGCAGACCCAGGCTGATCCCGAGGTTGGTCGCGCACAGCAGGAGCCCCGAGTCGAGGGGCGAGGGGAGCAGACGCGACATGGGACCGGACGTCGACGGGTCACGTGCAGCGGGAAATCCGTGGTGGCCAGGGGGCGGCCGTCGATGAAGACGCGATGCGTGTGCCCAGCGGGGAGCCGCACCATCCTCGTCCTGACCGCCGCAGCGACCTTGCTGGCGATCGCCCTGCGCCCAGCCGCCGCTGGCGAACCCCGCCCCGACATCACGATCGAGCGCTGGAGCACGCCCGCCACGGCGCCCGCCGGGAGCGTGGTCGAAGTCGTCGTGCACATGACCAATCGAGGCCAGGCGGTGGCCGGCGGGTTCCCCAGCGAGCTTCGTCTCGACCCAATCGCACCCGGGCAGGCTCGGATCCGGCCGACCCGCTGGAACACGGAAAGCCTCAAGCCCGGCCAGCGGGTCGAGAGCAGACTCTCGCTGCCGATCCCCCGACCCGTGTCTCCCGGGGAGTACGTTCTCCGGGTTGAGGTGGACGTCAACAACGCAGTACGTGAAGAGAACGAGCACAACAATCTGGCGGAACGTCGCCTTGTGGTCACGCCCCCACGGCCACCCGCGTCACCCGGGCCGGATCGAGAGAGAGGGCTCCGAAGAAGGGCCCCCGGAAGTGCCAGCGTCCCGCCCCGACGAGTTGCCCCGTAGCGCTCCCGATCAAGCCAGGAGAAGGCCAAGAAGGACGCCGTCCCCGGAGGTGCCGTCGGCTACGGGGCGACGCATGATCCGCACGTCAACGCCGGGTCGCATCCTCTCGCGGCGTGACCGAGACCGAGGGGTCCAGCGCACGCGCCTCCTCCAGACGACCAGTGGCCGCCAGAAGCCGCGCGAGGGTCCACTTCGTCGAGCTCGTGGCTTCGTGGTGCTCGCCGAGGGTCCTGCGGCGCGCCGCCAGTATCGCGCGGTAGTTCGCCTCCGCCTCGCGCACTTTCCCGCTGCGACGGAGTCCGTCCGCATAGGCGCTGCGGCACTGCAACGTGATCAGGTCCTCGTCGCCGAGGTACCGGCGGGCGATCTCCCAGCGTTTCCGGATGATCCTGTCCGCCTCGGCCTTTTTGCCCTGCTTGAAGGCGGAGTAGCCGATCGAGGTCATCGTGTCGAGGGTGTCGAGATGAGCGACGCCGATTTCCCGGCGCTGCGTCGCGAGGGTCTCCGCGAGCAAGGCGTCCGCCTCGGCAAACCGGCCCAGCTCGATGAGGTTGCGCCCCTGAGTATTGGCGGTTCGGAGGGTCGATGGGTGCTCGCGGCCCCGGGTCCGTCGCAACACGACGAGGACCTCGGCCAGGACGGCGTCGGACTCGGCAAAGCGCTTGGCCCGACTGTAGAGCACACCCAGGCTGTGAAGAGCGTCGTAGGTCATCTGGTGCGACGGCCCCAGTCGCACCAGCGACCCCTCGTACGCCGCACACAGCAGCGCCTCGGCCTCGCCGAGCCGGCGGGTGTCGCGCAGCAGGATGCCCAGCGTGCGCATCGCGTCGATGGTGGCCGGATCGTCGGCACCGAGAGTCGCCATGCGCTCCGCGAGGCCCCAACGGAGCCACGCTTCCGCCTCGGCCGGCTGTCGCCTCACCTGAAGCACGCGGCCCAGTGTGCTGACGGTCTCCAGGGTGAGGCGGTGATCGGGGCCGAGTGTCGCCCAACGCAGCGCGAGGACCTCGCGCAGCAAGAGCTCCGCACGTGCATGATTTCCCGTCTCGATCAGGACGACACCGAGCTGGTGCTCGGACGCCAGGGTCTCCGGTGCGGCGATCCCCTGCTCCCGCCTCCGGATGGCGACGGCCTGGTCCAGGATCTCCTCGGCCTTCTTCACCTCGCCGACTGCGTGGTACGTGCCTCCGATCGTGTCGAGGATCGTCGCCTGGCTGGTGAAGCGGCCCGCAAAGTCCCGCTCGACGCCGTCCACCGCCCGGTCGAGCACGTCCGCTACCTTGACGTCGATGCCCCGCGCCCGCGGGTCGGCGCTCGTCAGCATGGTCCGCAGGAAGCTGTTGACCGCCTCGGCGTCGGCCTCCGCCCGACGCGCCGCCGCCTCGGAGGCTTCGGCCCGGCGCAACGCCCGTCGTGCCTGCACGAACCCCCCGGTCGACACGAGAGCGGCAACCACCAGGACGACCGCCACCACCCCCCAGACGACCCGCCGCACCCTCCGCTGCGGCTTTCCTGCGATCCAGGCGAGCCGTTCTGCGACCGCCTGGGCGCTCGGCCGGTCTCTGGGCGAGAGCGACTTCAACCGGCCGATCAGGTCTGCCAGGTGTGCGTCGAGCCCCCGGATCGCCTCCGTCTCGCCCCACATCGCCTTCTGGAGGAGCGTGGCCGGCTCGACCTCCGACGGCAGCGGCGAGCGGCCGGTGAACAGCTCCTGCAACACCAGGCCCAGGGAGTACATGTCGCTCGCCGCGGTCACCGCCTCTCCGCGCGCCTGCTCCGGGCTCATGTACCTCGGGGTGCCCACCACGATGCCGAACTCGGTGACCGTGCCCCCCGAGGGGCTCCACGAGTCCGGGAGCTCTCGTCGCGGCGAGCCGTCACGCCCGTACCCGCCGGTCAAATCGGCCGATCGCACCGGTCGTGCAAGCCCGAAGTCCAGCACTTTCGCCTCTCCGTCGGAGGTGACGAGGACGTTCTCCGGCTTGAGGTCGCGGTGCACCACGGAGAGGGCGTGCGCCGCCACCAGCGCACCCGTCACCTGCCTCGCGACTGCCAGCTTGGCCTCGAACCGGAGGGTATCGCCCGTGAGGTCCCGCAGGCTCCTGCCCTGGACGTACTCGAGGACCAGGAAGTCCGCCTCTGTGTCCTCGACGTAGTCGTACAAGCGGCAGATGTTCGGGTGCTCGAGCTGCGACAGGACCCGCGCCTCGCGCAGGAACCGTGCCTTGGCTATGGCGTCCAGACGGCGTTCGCGCCGGATGGCCTTGACCGCCACCTTGCGCTGGAGTCGTTCGTCGAAGCCAAGGTAGACCTCACCCATCCCGCCCTGGCCGAGTCGATCAACCAGCCGGATCCCATGGACCGTGGAGCCGAGCAGCGATTCCATGAATCCCCCGCCTCTACCGCAGGTCTCGGACCAGTCTAGCGCGGCCCCGGGGCTCCAGGGACCGTTTCGCCCTTGTCCTGCCCGCCTACCGGTGGGTCCCAGGTTTCATCGCCGACGGCGCGACGTGGTAGAACTCCTTGAACCGCCGCGAGAAATGGAACGGGTTGGAGAAGCCGAGGCGCTCGGCGACGTTGCCGACCGTCTGCCCGTCGGCGAGCAAGCGACGCGCCTCCCGCATCTTCACCGTCAGGATGAGCTGGCGGGGCGTGCAGTCGAGGACGACCGCCAGGCCCCGTTGTAGCGTCCGCAGTGAGACGAACAGTTCGCTGGCGAGCTGATGCGGCGTGACATTCTCCTCGAGGTGCTGGTGAATCTTCACGATGGCCTGATCGGCCAGACCGAGCCGTTCCCCGCCCGGCCCCTCGACCAGGCGCTTGATGTGGGTCGTCCGCCCGCGGAGGACATCGCCCGATACGTCCCCGGTCTCGGATTCTCTCCGGGCCAGCGCCACCTCGGGCGGGGGAGTCTTCGGACCGTCGGCCCTCACGCCTCCGGCAGGGTTGTCGGACGGGGGATCACTCTCGAGCCGCTCGAGTCTCTTCAACAGCGAGGCGATTTGCCGCCGGTCCCGGGCCTGCAGCCACAGGAGGACCGCGATGACTCCGACGACCGCAGTCGCCAGGAGTACCGGCACCAGCCTGACGACGCCCGACACCGCCTGCTCGACCATGCCGCGTCCCGCTCCGCCCTTGTCTACCCTCCAAGGATAGCGCTCCTTCGCCGCCGTCGGACCCTCCCGGGCACGCACTCGCCGCAAAAGACACGGTAAGACTTCATCGGGGCGGCCGGAGGGGCCCTCCCACCCGGCTGATCTTCGCGCTGTCGCCATGGCGCGCTCTGCTGTCGTCCTTCGGTAGGGAACTGTCGCTCTGGGTCATTCGCAGGAGCCCGTGCTGCGCCGATCCTGACAGAGAAGGAAGACACCCTGAGGCGCCGACGACGTCGCCGGCGGGAAAGGAGGACACAGTGCTCAGGCAAGAAATTCGTCATGGCGTGCTTCGAATGGGCGTGACATTCGCTGTCGGTGTCACCATCGCACTGGGGCTCGCGGCGGGGGTGCTCGCGCCGCCCGAGGCCGTCGCGCAGACCGAGATGCGGGCGCCCACTGCCGAGGTCGAGATCATCTACTTCCGCCGGGCCGGGGACGAGAACCTGATGATGGGGAGTGTCACCGGGACACCGCCGCAATCCTCTGGCATGCGCACGATCACGGTCGATGCCGGCGATGCGGTGCTGTTCCAGTGGGCCTTCCGCACCCGCCACGCGGTCGGCGTCGCAGCTGTGATCACCTACGGGAGCGAGACGATCTCGCTCACACCCGGCACGCCGCAGACACAGGCCGGCGGATGGACGAAGTACGAGAACCAACGCAACGTGACCATCAGGACGGCCGGCGTGTACACGCTGCGGGTCACTGCCCGTCCCGGCGCGCACGCCGCCGAGAAGAACATTAGGGTCAACGTCCACTCGGCCAGCCTCGAGACGTTGCGCCCGGACGTCAACCCGAGCACCAGGCGAGTCACGTTCGCGGTGCGAAACAGCGGAAACGCCGATGCTGCGGGGCGCTTCACGGTCACTTACCAGATCCAAGGACGGGATCCGACGCGCTCCCTGGTTGAGAGCTCGCTGCAGACCGGCTCCGTCTCTCTGCAGCCCCACCAGCAAATGGAGCTCGGTCACGTGGACCTCCCGGAGTCCGCATGGCAGAGCGCGCAGCTGTGGATGCGGGTCAGGGTGGGCCTGGTGGGTCCGGCGTCGGTCTCCGACAGTTCGCACGACTTCACGTACAGCTGGCCGGCCCGTGAGCTGCGCATCTCCGCAGCGCAACTGCGGAGCCTCGGCGTCCTCCTGGGCGGCGAGATGCGCATCCACAACTACTCCAGCCCCGGCTCGGACACGGTCAACAGCGCCCCCTTCGTCGAGAACGCCAGCTACATCAACCTGATGGGCGAGAACATCCCGTTCACGTTCCAGCGGATCGTCTATGAGGTCGCGGCCGTCGAGCACTTCTTCTTCGTCAACGACTTCCGCGCGCCTCTTGGGGGCGAGACATTCCTCGACATCGAGAACGGCAAGCTGGTCATGCGGGCCAACTTCAACAGCGGCCGAAGCGAGCGCGAGGTGAAGGGCTGGACTCGCGACTACGTGCTCAAGCGATATGTGGACAATACCACGCCCGACGTCGACATCCAGCGCTTCGACGTGTCCATCTCGCTGACACCGACGCTGCGCGCAGGCAAGATATCCTACCGGGACCCGACGTTGGGGGTCGACTCACAGATGCGCTTCCCCGGGGGCTGGGCCTGGCTGAACGGGTTCAAGGACCGGATGAACCGCGAGGTGCAGTCGTCGGTGCGCGCCAACTTCACGGCGATGCTCAACCGCGGCGCGATCAAGACGTCGATCGAGGATCGCTTGACCGAGATCGTGATGGCACTGGGTGCGCCCCTCGGCATCCATGACCTGACCTCGGTGCGCGGGAGCGGCAACGAGATCATCGTGGCGTATCGCTGAGAGGGCACAGACCATGGGGCGACTGGGGTGCGCCGGGGATGCTTCCCGGCGCA
>JBLMXF010000003.1:0-4317 GCA_050257595.1 Acidobacteriota bacterium
TCATCGGTCTGACCAACTTCATCACCAAGAAGGACTACACGCCGTGGTTTGACAGGTACCTGTTCGGCACGGAGTGGCCGTAGCGGCAGGGGTCCGGGCCTACAGCACCCGAAGCAGGAGGAGCTGCAGGAGCGCGGCCGCCAGGCCGGCGGCGAGGTCGTCGGCGACGATCCCCCATCCGCCCGGCAGGCGTTCCAGGCGTCGGATCGGCCACGGCTTGACGACGTCGAAGACGCGGAAGAGCAGGAACGACACGAGCAGAGCACCGGGACGGGGCACGGTGGGGTGGACGGCGACGAGCGTGGTGAGGGCGAGCCACTGGCCGGCGACCTCGTCGAGAACGACGGGCCCGGGATCGCTCTCGCCGCGGCGCGCCGCCTCGGCGCCGCAGGCCCACACCGACAGCGGGAGGAGGACGACGAGCCCGGCCACCGCCGTCAGCAGCGGGTGGTCGTGGGTGAGGACAGCCGCGGCCCAGAACAGCAGCACGCCGACCAGTGAGCCGACCGTGGTGCCGGGGGCGGGCAGGACCTCGCCCAGCCGGCCGACCGTGGCGAGATGCCGCGCGAGCCGGCTCATGCGCCCTCCTCGAGCACGCCGAGCAATCGTCGCGGCAGGCCGCCGAAGTCGCCCGAGGACATGCACACCACGACGTCGCCGGGTCGCAGGAGCGAGCGCACCGCGGAGGGCAGGTCGGCACTCTCCGGCAGAACGGCGGCCGAGACGCCCCGGCCGCGGACGGCAGCCACCAGCGCATCGCGGTCGAGCAGCTCGTCGTCGGCGAGCCGGCCGCGGTGGAAGACCGGTGCGATGAGGGCGAGGTCGGCGCGGGCGAAGGCGTCGACGTAGGCGTCGAAGAACAGCGCGCGCCCGGCGGTCAGCGAGCGGGGCTCGAAGACGACCACCAGACGGCGGCCGGGGAAACGGTGACGTGCCCCGTCGAGGGTGAGCCCGACCGCGGTCGGGTGGTGGGCGAAGTCGTCGACGACCGCGACACCCTCCGCCTCGCCGACCAGCTCGAGGCGCCGGCGCACGCCCGCGAACGTCTCGGCGGCGGCGACGATCGCTTCAGGCGCAAGACCGGCAAGCAGCGCACAACCGGTCGCGGCCAGGAGATTGTCGAGGTTGTGGCGGCCGACGAGAGGGACAGAGACGTCGAAGCTGCGACCCTGCCAGCACAGGGTGGCGGCCAGCCGACCGCCGGCGTGTCCCCAACGCGAGCACCGGAGATCGGCCCGGTCCCCCTGGCCGTACCACACGGTCCCCTCGTGAGTCTCGGCGACCGCCCTCGCCCCACTGTCGTCGAGGTTGGCGACCACGGCTCCGGTGGCCGGCACTCGCGCCACTCCGGCACGGAAGGCGGCCAGGATGGCATCGAGGTCGGGATAGATGTCACCGTGGTCGAACTCGACGTTGCCGACCACGAACAGGTGGGGATGGTAGTGCAGGAACTTCGCGCCGCGGTCGAAGAATGCGGTGTTGTACTCGTCGCCCTCGACCACCGTCCAGCCGCCGCTGCCGAGCCGCCAGGGGCGGCCGCCGCACGGCACGCCACCGACCAGGACGGTGGGGTCGAGGCCGCCGGCGGTGAAAAGGTGAGCGGCCAGAGCGGTGGTGGTCGTCTTGCCGTGGGTGCCGGCCACCACCACCGTCCGCGCCGGCCGGCAGAACCGCTCGCCGAAGGCGGCCGCCTGCGAGGTGTAGGGGAGCCCGCGGTCGAGCACCGCCTGGACCTCGACGTTGCTCCGCGGCAGGGCGTTGCCGATCACCACCTCGTCGATGTCGGTCGGGATGAGGGTGGGGTCGTAGCCGAGCCGGACCGGCACCCCGAGTTCGGCGAGCAGGTCGGAGGTGGGCGGGTAGAGCGCGGTGTCGACCCCGGAGACCCTGTCACCGGCCTCGTGGAGGAGCCCCGCGAGGGCCGCCGTGGCCGTCCCGCCGATGGGGAGGAGGTAGTAGTGGCAAGCTTCCTGCATGAAATCTGGCGCCCCGGCGCACGAGGGTGTACTCTAGCACCCCTCGAATGTTGCCGCGTCGGCGCAACAAACGATGAGGAGGATCAGGTGATGACGCGAAAGAGTGTCCTGGCCCTGCTGCTCGCTGCGGCCCCGGCGTTGGCGTGGGCCCAGCAGGCCGCCCCGGCTGCGCGGAACAAACCGGCGGGCCCCAAGCCGGTGATCGACATCCAGGAGAAGATCAAGGACTTCGGGGTGGTGTCGAAGGGGCAGAAGATCAAGGCATCGTTCCTGGTGAAGAACACCGGCACGGCCCCGCTCGAAATCCCCCAGGTCCGGCCCACCTGCGGCTGCACCGTGGCCAGCTTCGACAAGACCGTCCCCCCGGGCGGCACCGGAAAGATCGACGCCGAGGTCGACACCACCGGGTTCAACGGCCCGATCACCAAGGCCCTCCTGGTGTTCAGCAACGACCCTGACAATCCGCAGGTCAACCTCGTGATCAAGGCCGACGTTCGTGCCGCCATCGAGGTGCTCCCGCGCAGCCTCCTGCGCTTCAACGTCCTGCAGGGCGAGCCGGCGACCGAGAAGGTCGTGCTGGTGGGCAGCAACGGCCTGCAGTTCAAGGTCACCGGCGTCGACACCGCTGGTGGTCCCTACAAGGTGACCTATCGACAGCTCGAGGGCAAGGAACTGGTCCCCGAGCAGAAGGGGTCGCAGTGGGAAGTCACGGTGAACGTGCCTGCTGACGCCAAGGAAGGGATGCTGAACCAGAAGATCACGGTCGCCACCGACGCTGCCAAGGCGCCCACGGTGGACCTCAACGTGAGCGGTGTCGTCCGCCCCATCGTCCAGGTGATCCCGGGGCAGATCAACTTCGGGACGGTCCCCGGCGACGCCCCGGTGGGTCGCAACGTCATCCTCATCAACAACCGTCAGGGCAGTCAGCTCGAGCTCACCGACGTCAAGATCGACAACCCCAACTTCACCACCGAGGTGCTTCCCCTTCAGGCGGGGCAGCGCTACCAGGTCGCCGTCAGCATGCAGCCCGGACTCGCCAAGGGTGTGCAGAAGGGCACCCTGAAGATCACCACCAACGATCCTTCCCGCAAGGCGATCGAGGTGCCGGTCGAGGCGGTCGTCCAGTAGTTCGAAGACGAGGACGCAGCACTCCATGGCGCGCCGGGGACTCCCGGCGCGTCGCGCTTTCTCCCCCCGCGTACCGCAACCCTCCCGCCGCTGCCCTCGGGGCCCTTGTCTTCGGTCCCTGGTCGAGCTACGGTGAGGAGGACACGATACCGGGGTGGTGCCGAGGGAAGCCGGTGCAAGACCGGCGCGGCCCCCGCCACTGTATCCGGGGACGGACCGCTCATAGTGCCACTGGAGGGCCGGGGTTTTCGGGCCTCGCCTCCGGGAAGGCGAGCGGCTTCGGTTGATCCGGGAGCCAGGAGACCTGCCACCCCGCAGGAACGGGAGGTTCCATGACCAGCCGCCTCGCGGTCATCGCGGTGTTGCTTCTCTCCTGGACCCCGGTCTGGGGCCAGCAGTCGCCACCCCCGTTCGGCGATACCATCGTGGTCACGGCGACCGGCGACACCGGGAGCGGTAACCAGATCGGTGCCGCGACCACCGTCATCGATGCCGCCCAACTGCAGGCGTCGGGTGCCGCCAACCTTGCCGAGCTCCTGCGCCGGGTGCCCGGCGCCGAGCTCTTGCGCTCAGGGCTCGAGGGCGGCGTGAGCACGCTGTTCGTCCGCGGGACCAGCTCGACTCAGACCCTGGTCCTGTTCGACGGGGTGCGGCTCAACTCGCCGTTCTTCGGAGGCTACGACTGGAGCCTTCCCCTGACCACCGGCATCGGCCGCGTGGAGATCGTCCGCGGCCCCTACTCGGCGCTCTACGGCTCCGACGCCCTCGGCGGTGTGGTGCAGATCTTCCCGGCTCGGGCGAGCGACAGCCGCGTGCGCCTGTTCGCCGAGGGGGGAGCCGAAGGGTGGCGGCGCAGCGAACTCGAGGCCCTGGTGCGGGCCGGAGCGTGGAGCGTCACGGTCGCCGGCGGCGCGCGCGACGGCAGCGGGTCGCTGGCCAACGACGACTTCCGCTCGCGTGCCGGGCTCGTCGACGCGAGCTACGAGATCGCCCCGGGGACGCGTGCCAGCGTACTCTTCCACCGGCTCACTCTGTTCACCGGAATTCCGTTCTCCGGGGCACGGGTCACGCCCCACCGCTCCACCTCGGAGGACGAGACGGTGGCCGCGATCCCGATCCACGTGGCGCTGCACCAGGGGAGTGAGCTCGAGCTCGCGCTCTCACGGGTCGAACGCACCGTCGGCTTCCGCGACCCCGACGATCCGCAAGGGTT
>JBLMXF010000004.1:0-2535 GCA_050257595.1 Acidobacteriota bacterium
CGGGCCGCTGAACGGGCCCTGGGACTTCGCGGTGGCGCGCTACCGGGCCAACGGCACCCTGGACACGTCGTTCGGCACCGGTGGCAAGGTGGTGACTGACCTCGGCGGCAGCGACCGCGTCGCAGGGCTGGCGGTGCAGCCGGACGGGAAGATCCTGGCAGTGGGAATCAGCGGCCCGGAGGGGCTGACCAGCACGAGCTCGCTGGTCATGGCGCGCTACAACGCCAACGGCAGCCTGGACTCGACCTTCGGCACGGCGGGCAAGGTGAAGACCAAGCTCGGGCTGCAGGGGGCCGGCGGCATCCGCATCGCGCTTCTGTCGAGCGGCAAGTTCCTGGTCGGAGGAGGCGGTCTCGGACCCTCCGGCACACCGGATTTCATGGTCGCCCGCTTCAACGCCAACGGCGCCGTGGACCCGACCTTTGCCACGGGCGGCAAGGTGCTGACCGACTTCGGCGGCAAGCAGGAGTACGCCAACGAGATGCTCATCCAGAGCGACGGCAAGATCGTGCTCACCGGCGAAGTGAACACGACCACGGTCGGCTCGCACGACGGCAGCTTCGGCGCGGTGCGCTACAGCGCGAATGGCGCGCTGGACACGACTTTCGGCACGGGCGGCAAGGTGACCGTCATCTTCCCCAACTCGACGGGGTCGCGAGGCACCGGCGCCGCCCTGACACCGGACGGCAAGATTGTGATCTCCGGCCACGTCTTCACGACCGACCTCTTCCACCCGGAGCGGGTCGGCGTGGTGCGCCTGCTCAACGGCACGG
The DNA here is from genome assembly GCA_050257595.1 of Acidobacteriota bacterium. Taxonomy (GTDB): domain Bacteria; phylum Acidobacteriota; class Thermoanaerobaculia; order Thermoanaerobaculales; family Thermoanaerobaculaceae; genus JBLMXF01. Next base: position 774 of record JBLMXF010000004.1, read on the forward strand.
TCGACACCTCGCCCTGCGTGGCGGGAGCGACGACGCTCTGCTTGGGCGTCGGCGACCGTTTCGAGGTGACGGCTACCTTCGACACCCAATCGAGCTCCGGCGCCGCGCACACCGTCGACCTCACGACCGACACCGGCTATCTGTGGTTCTTCGCCTCCAGCAACGTCGAGGAGATCGTCAAGGTCGTGAACGGCTGCGGCGTGAACGGGCACTTCTGGTTCTTCGCCGGAGGTCTCACCAACGTGCACGTCGTGACCCGGGTGCGCGACACCCATACCGGGGCGGTGGTCACGGCCGAGAACCCGGCGAACACGCCCTTCCAGCCGATCCAGAACACCAGCGCCTTCTCCGGCTGCACCGTGGCCGACGCCGCCGATACCGAGGTCGGAAGCGAAGCGGAGGCGTCGGAGGCCTTCGCCGAGGACCTCGGCAGGGTCGCGTCGCCGAGCACGCAGCTCCTGCTCAACAACAACCGCTTCCGCGTCGAGGTCGCCTGGCAGACGACGACCGCCTCCGGCAGCGGCCAGGCGGTGCCGCTGACCAGCGACACGGGCTATTTCTGGTTCTTCAATGCCAGCAACGTCGAGATGCTGGTGAAGGTGCTCGACGGCTGCAGCCTCAACGATCACTACTGGGTCTTCGCGGGTGGCCTCACCAACGTCCACACCACGATGACCGTGACCGACACCGCGAACGGTCAGCATCACGCGTACAGCAACCCACAGGGCACGGCGTTCCGGCCGCTGCAGAACACCACCGATTTCGCGACCTGCCCCTAGTCCGGTCTCGCCGCTCGATATACTGCGCTCCGCGGGAAAGGCTCCCCCGGGGCGCAGCCCCCGTTTGCGTGGACATCCCACCCGAGACACCCGACCGCAGGAGGCAGCGGACACGATGGCGCAGCGCGAAATCCGAGTCCCCGACATCGGCAACTTCGACAAGGTGGCGGTGGTCGAGGTCCTGGTTGGGCCCGGCGCCGCGATCAAGGTCGACGACCCTCTGATCACTCTCGAGAGCGACAAGGCCTCCATGGACGTGCCGGCGCCGTTCGCCGGCACGGTGCGCGAGGTGAAGGTCAAGGCTGGGGACAAGGTGGGGAAGGACGCGGTGATCGCGGTCGTGGAGGTGGTCGAGACCGCGGCGTCTGCGACGCCGGGGGGAGATGGCACAAGTAGGGGAGAGGACGTTCCTGCGAGCTCGGCGCCGGCTGCGGCCCCTGCGGAGGCCGCTCCGCCGGTCCGCAAATCACTCCCCTCCCGGGGTGAGAGCGAGACCGTGACCGCTCCCGCCGCAGTGAGCGCACCGATCGACGAGGCGGGATTCGCCCATGCCTATGCCGGGCCGGCGGTGCGGCGTTTCGCGCGCGAGCTGGGTGCCGACCTCGGCAAGGTGAAGGGCTCGGGGCGCGGCGGGCGGATTCTCAAGGAGGACGTAGAGGCCTGGGTGAAGTCGGCCTTGCAGCGCGCCGCAGCCGGCTCACCGGGTGGGGGCGGGCTCGCCTTGCCGGAGATGCCGGCGATCGATTTCGCGAAGTTCGGCGAGATCGAGCGCGTGCCGCTCGGGCGGATCAAGCGGCTGACCGCGCAGAACGTCCACCGCGCCTGGGTGACGGTGCCGCACGTCACGCAGTTCGACGAGGCCGACATCACCGAGCTCGAGGAGTTCCGCCAGACCAACGCCGCCGACGCGCAGGCGCGGGGCTTCAAGCTGACCATGGTTTCCTTCCTGGTCAAGGCCTGCGTCGCGGCGCTCAAGGCGCATC
>JBLMXF010000005.1:0-43542 GCA_050257595.1 Acidobacteriota bacterium
TCGACATTCGACTTGGGACGGGTGGGTGGGATTGCTTCTTCGCCGGGTGGGAGTGCGGTGGAGGTTGTCGACTGCCAGCTGTCGTCCGGATGGGCGGAGGCCAACGGACCGTCCTGTGAGATGGTCGGGGCGAGAGGATTTGAACCTCCGACCACACGGTCCCGAACCGTGTGCTCTACCAGGCTGAGCTACGCCCCGACCTGGGACGCGCAGCTTACACCAGGCCCCCCGAGCCCGCAAGCCGCTACTGGGTGCGTCCCAACGTGTCCAGACTGCCGCGGATGTCGAGGAACGTGCCGAGGCCGGTGAGGTCGATGGCGATCCGGTAGTCACGGATGGGGTAGGTCTGGTTCTTGTAGTCGCGCACCTGCGCGTAGACGGACCAGCAGCTCCCCCGGTAGCGGATCACGTAGGTCTGGTCGAGCAGCTTCGCCATGTGGATGTCGTATGCGATGTTGGTTTCGATCCGCAGGGCGCCGTTTCCGGGTGAGAAGCCGGCGAAGATCCTCGTCTGCGAGGACAGCGCCCTTCCGGTCGCGCCGTCGTACGAGGCGTACCAGGTCAGATTGAGTGCGTTGCCGCCCTGGAAGATCCCGCCGGTCAGCGAGGCGCTGGTGAGGTGGTGGGTGAGCGGATCGAGGTAGCTCCGGGCATCGATGGTGGCGTTGGGGAGCGGCGAGGCGTGCAGCCAGAGGGAGAGCGGTCCGCGACGGCTGGCCGGAAGGTCAGCAGCCGGGCGGGCGAAGGTGATGGGATCGGAGAACGAGTAGGCCTGACTCAGCTCGAGCCGCGCCACCTCGCGGGAGGAACCATCGGCGCCCTTGAAGAACAGGCTGTTCGCCAGGGTGAAGGTGGTCTGGTTGGTGACCAGGACGGAGTCCTTCTCGTCGAACAACGGGATCTGCGTGGCGGCACCGGGGTTGGAGACGTAGCTGTAGTCAATTCGCGGCTCGATGAGATGCTTGAACTTGCTCGTCTTCCCCACCCAGATCCGCGAGAACGAGGGTCCGACGATCGACAGCCCGGCGCTCGAGTAGGTGCGCGAGATCGCCCGGTCCTCGAAGGCGGTCTGCGACTGGTTGTAGCGGGCCGTGTACCAGGTGCCGCGCGCTCCCAGGGTGGGGGTGACGTTGAGCCACGACAGCCCGGGCGTGAGGAGCGAGAGGCTCGGGAACACGTCGAGCCGCGAGTAGTTGCCCTTGAGCGTGCTCGAGCGGCCGACCCGAAAGCGGTCGGCGGACGCGATCAGCGAAACATAGACCGGAGAGTGCCCGACCCGGGTGGAGCGCAGCCGGTATTCCAGCGTCGGCTGGCGGTCGAGCGTGACGTTGTTGGCGCTTGACCCCGTGTAGGTCGTGCCGAAGAAGGTCTGGCGGTGGTCGACCATGAGGTTGACCGCCTGCGGGCCCCAGGTCCGCGACAGGGTGACATAGGAGTAGACGCTGCGCGGGGCGTTCTGGTCGAAGGTGTGCTCGAACTGCTGGAAGAAGTCGATGTTGGAGAACTGGATCAGCTCGGCGCGGATGGCGTAGCCGCCCGGGAGCAGCTGGTTGTGCTTGCCCTGGACCTTCCACTCCCACGTCCGGGTGTCGGGATCCCAGACCATCTCGGGTCGGAGGAATCCCTTGGCGGCTGCCGCCGGTGCCCAGCGCAGTTCGTCGCCGATGCCGACGAATCCCTTGGAGTAAAGGTCAAGGAGGAGAGTGGTGTCGAACGAGCGCGAAAGCGGGAGGAAGAGCGCATTGCCGAGGTACGCTCCCCGGGTTCCGGAGTAGCCGACCATCGGCGTGAGCAGACCCGCCGCGCGGTCCCGCTTGACGGGCCAGAGCAGGCGAGGCGTGTAGAAGATCGGTACTCCCTTGACCTTGATCGCCGCGCCCCGGAAGTGACCGTAGCCCTCGAGTTCGACGACCGCCTCGCGCACGCTGATGCTCCAGGGGGGAGTGTTGGCGTCGAGGTTGCAGCTGGTGAACACGCCCTCACGGAAGCGATAGTGCGTCTCGTCGAGCTTTTCGATTTGCTTGCCGCGGAAGTAGTAGGTGGGCGGGAAGAACCCTTCCGCGTCTTCCAACGTGCCGACCTTCTTCTTGAGGTCGAAGACCGCGTTCGAACAGGACAGTCTGGTCGTGCCCTGGTCGATGATCACGTTCCCGCGGGCGTGGGCTACCAGAGTCGTCAGGTCGAGTTCCACCTCATCGGCACGCATCGTGACGTCCTGATAGCGGATCACGACGTTCCCGAGTCCGCACCACAGGGTGCCCTGGATCCACTCCTGCTGTGCCGCATCGAGTGAGACCACCTCGGGGCCGAGCTGGGTGCCGGTCGTGGCGACGGTCTGACCCGTGGTCGTCTCCGCCGTCGGCGGTGTCTGGGTGGGGGTCGGTGACGCCGACGCGGCTGGGACCTGTGGCTCGTGCGTCGTCCCTCCCGTCGGTGCCACCGCCGGAGTGGCCGTCGCCGTCGGAACAGGCGTCACGACCGGCTCGGCCGCCAGCGCGGCGCCGGCGATCAGCGTCGCGTGGAGGCCATGGGTGAGGAGCCGCCACCTCACGACAGGTTCTCGACCACCATGGCCGTGGCCTCGCCGCCACCGATGCAGATCGCGGCGCACCCCAGCCGCATCCCACGGCGGCGGAGGGTGTGGAGCAACGTGGTGAGGATCCGAGCGCCCGACGCGCCGATGGGATGACCGAGTGCCACGGCGCCACCATGGACGTTGAGCTTCTCGTGAGGGATCCCGAGCTCCCTCATGGCCACCATGGCGACGACGGCAAATGCCTCGTTGACCTCGAACAGGTCGATGTCGGAGAGTGACATCGTCGACCGCTCCAGGACCCGGCGAATCGCCTCCACGGGGGCGGTGGTGAACCACTCGGGCTGCTGAGCGATGCCGGCGTGGGCCACGATGCGGGCGAGGGGTTTCAGGCCTTCCTTGCGCGCGCGCCGGTCAGTCGCAAGGACCAGTGCCGCCGCGCCGTCGTTGATCTTCGAGGCGTTGGCTGCGGTCACCGTGCCGTCCTTCTCGAAGGCGGGGCGCAGTGTCTCCATCTTCGTGAGATCTGCACGGAACGGCTCCTCGTCCCTGTCGATCCGGGTCACCTCTCCCTTGCGACCGGGAATGTCGACAGAGACGATCTCGTCCGCGAACCACCCCTGGTCGGCTGCCCGGATGGCGCGCTCGTACGAGGTGCGGGCGAAGGCGTCCTGCTCCCCGCGGGTGAAGCGGTAGTGCCGGGCGCAGGTCTCCGCGCAGCTGCCCATGTGCTTGTCGCCGTACGGGTCCCACAGGCCGTCGAGCACCATGTGATCGAGCACCTGGCCGTGGCCAAGGCGCATCCCGCTGCGCGCTCCGGGAAGCAGGTACGGGGCGTTGGACATGCTCTCCATGCCGCCCGCGACCATGATCTCGCCGTCGTCGCAGCGCAGGTCGTTGGCGGCCATCATCACGGCTCGCATCCCGGAGCCGCAGACCTTGTGCACGGTGACGGCGGGAACGGACTCGGGAAGGCCGGCATGGATTCCGGCCTGACGGGCAGGCGCCTGTCCCTCGCCGGCTTGGAGGACGTTGCCCATGATCACCTGGTCGACCGCTTCGCCCCGGACGCCGGAGCGCTCCAGCGCGGCCTTGATGGCGATGGCACCGAGGCGGGGCGCCGGCACGCCAGCCAGTTGCCCGAGGAAGCTGCCGATCGGTGTGCGGGCGGCGCTGAGGATCACGATCTCCTGGGCCATGGGGGCCTCCCTCGTCGCGCGATTCTAGCCCGGATCGGCAGTGGCCATGAGCCCGGCGACAACGGCGGCTCGCGATTCCCGTATCCTTGACCCCGTGCGGTGGCTCTCGCTCGACGTGGGCGCGCAGCGGGTCGGCGTCGCGGTGTGCGACGCCGGGGAAGAAGTTGTGACACCCTCGAGCACGCTTCCCTTCCGCGACCCCCGGACACTGGCCGCGGCCGTCGCCATCCTCGTGCGCGAGCGAGGCATCGAGGGCGTCGTGGTGGGCGTCCCGGTCACGCGCTCCGGAGAGGGGCGTGGCGAGCGCAGGGTCAGGTCGGTGATCGACGAGCTTCGCGTCGCGCTGACGATCCCGGTGGAGGAGTGCGACGAGCGCGGGACCACAGCCGCCGCAAGCGAGCGCCTGCGTGACGCGGGCGTGCCGGCGCGCCGGCAGCGGGCCCTGATCGACGCGGTAGCGGCCGCCGTGATCCTCGAGGGGTTCCTGGCGCTGCGACGTCGGCCTCACGCTCTCCGTTGACCCCGCACGGCATGGGTGCTAGCGTGTGCCAGAGTTGCCGCTGGAGGGATCCTCATGTCCGCAAGCTACACGAGCTTTGGAAATTACCTCCTCCTCAAGGAGCGCTCCCGCGACGGGCTCGGAACCTTGTGGCGAGCCGGCGAGATGGAGAAGGGGGGGTTCAGGCGGATCGTCTGGCTGCGACGATTCGACCAGCCCAACCTCAACCGGTCGGCACTGAGCGCCGAGTCCGCGCTCGTCGGCCAGATCGCGCAGAGCTTCCGGGCGACCAACGTCGCGCGCAACGCGACCTCGGGGGTCGAAGGTGGGGTTCCGTTCCTGGCCTGGGACTACGTGCCTTCGCAGCCTCTCGACCAGCTTCTCACCCGCGTCAAGCAGGAACAGTTCCCCGTGGCGATCGACAACGCTCTCCTCATCACGGAGAAGCTCGCCGCGGCGCTCGCGGCCGCCCTGGCCCTCGAGGCGCGCGGTGAGCCCCTGATACACGGCTTCCTGGTGCCGCAGCTCGTCCTGGTCGGCAACGACGGCGAGGCGATTGTCGGGGGCTTTGGACTGGACCGGGGGCTGCTCGCCAACCTCGACCGCGCCGCCGTCCAGCAGCTCGCGGCACCGTACCTCGCGCCCGAAGTCCTGGCCAGCGGCACGGCGAGCCGCCGCTCCGACGTCTACTCGCTGGGCGCGATCCTTTTCGAGCTCCTGTCGGGCTCACCGTTGCCGGCGGATCCGGCGGCTCGGGTCGCGGCACTGCAGGCTCCGGAGCTCTCGCACGAGGAGGGGCCGATCCCGCAGGACGTGCTCGCCATCCTGCGCAAGTCACTCGCCGCCAAGCCGGACGACCGCTACCCCTCGGCCACGGAGTTCAAGCGGGAGCTGGAGAAGCTGCTCTACGGCGGCGCCTACTCGCCGACGACGTTCAACCTCGCCCTGTTCATGGACAGGCTCTACCGTCACGAGATCGAGGAAGAGGACCGCGAGCTCCAGCGTGAGAAGGGCATGGATGTCACGCCCTACTACCAGGCGCCCCGTCCGCCGGGCAGTGCGGCCCCCACCCCGGTTGAACCACCTCCGGCCCCCTCGCCGAACCGCACCGGTCTGTTCCTCGGGATTGGCGCCGCGGCTGTCCTCCTCGGCGTCGTCGGCTACCTCCTGCTCAGCCGGCAGACCGGCAAGCCGGCGTTCGACGAGACGGCGCAGCGTGCCCTCGTGCAGCAGATGGTTCAGGAGGAGCTGGCCAAGAAGGAAGCCGACCTCCGTGCCCAGCTCGACCAGGAAAAGGCCAAGACCGCAGAGATGCAGCGCCAGCTCGAGGAGCAGCAGAAGGCGGCCGCCTCCGGGAAGCGGGCGACCAGCGCGGATGAGCAGGCGAAGCTCGAGCAGAAACGGCGCGACCTCGAGGCGCAGCTCGCCGAGCAGAAGAGGAAGGAAGAGGAGATCGCGAAGATCCAGCGGCAGAAGGCGGAAGCCGCGGCTGCCGCGCCCGCGACGGTCGCGACGACGGTTCCGCCCCGACTGGCGGCCGTCGCACCGACCGCAGCTCCCACCGTCCAGGCAGCGCAGGTGGCCGCCGTGCCGACGACTTCGGCCGAGAGCGTCACCGCCGCGGCGACAGTCGAGCCGACGGCCGTGGCCCCGACCACGCAGGTGGTGGCCCCGACGGCTCCAGGGCCTGGTGCGACGGTCCACGAGGGCGACCTGGTCGATCTCGCGCAGGTGGACACACCGCCCGAGCCCTTGACACAACCTAAGGTCGTGCTGCCACGGACCGCCCTGATGAGTCGGGTTCCAGTCACCGGGAATGTGATCCTGAAGGCGCTCGTGAACCAGAACGGCGGTGTGGACGATGTCGGGGTATTGCGTGGCTTCTCGCCGCCGAAGCCCGGAGTCGACGAGGCCTGCGTGGACGCCGTCAAGAAGAACCACTACAAGCCGGCGATGAAGGACGGCAAGCGCGTCAAGACCTGGATCACGGTCAGCATTCAGATCCGCATCCTCGCCGCGAGTTGAGCCTCTTCTCGCGACGCGCGCACGACGCGCATGCGGGCCGTTGTCGTGGTGGCGTGAATGTCCGACGCGGGGAGCGGGCCGACCTCAGCGCCCGTTCGGCTGTGCCTGGATGCTCGACAGGAACTGGGCGTTGCTCTTGAACTGCTTGAGCTTGGAGAGGAGCAGCTGCATCGACTCATGGGGCGACAGGGAAGCCAGAGCGCGACGGAGCAGGTAGATCTTGTCGACCTCCGCCCGGCTGTAGAGCTTCTCCTCCTTGCGGGTCCCCGACTGCGGGATGTGGATGCAGGGGAAGATGCGCCGTTCGAACAAATCGCGGGTGAGCACGATCTCCATGTTGCCGGTGCCCTTGAACTCCTGGAAGATCACCTCGTCCATCCGCGATCCGGTGTCGACCAGGCAGGTCGCGATGATGGTGAGTGAGCCGCCGTCCTCGATGTTGCGCGCCGAGCCGAAGAAACGACGCGGCTTCTCCATGGTGCGGGCGTCGATACCACCCGAGAGGATGCGCCCGGAGCTCTTCTGATTGGCGTTGTAGGCCCGCGACATGCGGGTCAGGGAATCCATGAAGACGACCACGTCCTGGTGGAGCTCGACCAGGCGCCGAGCCCGCTCCAGGACCATCTCCGAGACCTCGATGTGGCTCTGCATCGACTCGTCCGACGAGGAGGCGTAGACCTCGCCGCGGATCACGCTCCGCTTCCAGTCGGTGACCTCTTCTGGCCGCTCGTCGACGAGCAGGACGAAGATATGGACCTCTGGGTGGTTGACGGCGATGGCGTGGGCGAGCTGCTGGAGGAGCGTGGTCTTGCCCGCCTTGGGCGGCGAGACGATCAGGCAGCGCTGACCTTTCCCGATCGGGGCCATGAGCTCGACGACGCGGGGCTCCAGGATCGCCGGGTCGGACTCGAGACGGAACCGCTCCATGGGATCGATCGACACCAGCTCCGTGAACGGGACCGCGCGATGGCGATACTCCTCGGGCGGCATCCCCTCGATCGCCGTGATCTCGACCATGGTGGGGCGGGGGCGGCCATTGGCCGCGTGGGCGCGACCGTCGAGCAGGAGTCCGCTGTCGAGATGGAGGCGGGTGAGCAACGTCCCGTCGAGCTGCGGGTCGTCGGCGGTCTGGTGGAAGTTCCGCTTCGGCGGCACCAGGAACCCCTTGCCGTCGTCGCGGCACCACAGATAGCCGCTCACGTCCAGGGTCGGCGTGTCCGGGGTGCCGACGGAACGCCGACCGCGCCGTCGGCGGGGCCGCCTGCGTCGCGAACCCTGAACGTTCCCACCGCGCTCCTCTGAGGGAGGGGCGGACGAGCCACTGCTCTCTTCGGTCATCTTCTTTGGCTCCCTACAACGGCGTCTCGCTCCGACGATCACGTGCATCGCCGCCGCCTGCGAGACAGCCTATGGAAAGGATCCGGGGCGGAGCACGGCAGGCGCTTCCTGCCCCACAGAGAGTCTACCTGAAGTCCAGCGTCCTGCCAAGTCCCCCGGCGTTCAACCGGACGCCCTGGCCCGCTCCTCGTCGACCAGACGCGCGAAGGCGTCTACGATCCGGCGGTCCCACCAGCGGCGTTGCGTCTCGTCCTCCAGGATGGCGAGCGCGCTCTCGGGGCTCAGTGCCTTCCGGTACGGCCTGTCGTTGGTGAGCGCGTCGAACACGTCGACCACCTGGAAGACCCGCGCAAGCAGCGGCACATCGTCGCCGCGCAGGTGGTTCGGATATCCCGAGCCGTCCTGCTTCTCGTGGTGGTGCTGGATGATCGGGATCACCGGCCGGAGCGAGCGGAGGGGGGCGCAGATCCGGACGCCGATGTCGACGTGCGAGCGCATGACCTCCCACTCCTCGGGCGAGAGCTTGCCGGGTTTGAGCAGGATCGAGTCAGGGATGGCGATCTTGCCGATGTCGTGCAGATAGCCGGCCCGGCGCAGCGCCTTGAGGGCCTCCTGGTCGAGTCTGAGCCGCTCGCCGAGCCGAGAGGCGAGGCGCGAGAGCCGGTCGCAGTGCTCTCCCGTGCCCTCGTCCCTGGCCTCGACCGCCCGCGCCACCGCGAACAGCATCTGCTCGGCGTCGTCGAGGTCCTGGGTGAGGCGGCGGAAATGTACGAGATTCCGGACCCTGACCTCGAGCTCGACGAGGTCGAAGGGCTTGGCGAGGAAGTCGGTGGCGCCAGCCTCGAGCCCCCGCAGCCTCGCCTCGCGGGAGTCGAGGCCGGTGAGGAACACCACCGGCAACAACCGGGTCTCCTCGTCCGCCTTGAGCTGGCGGCACACCTCGAAGCCGTCCATTCCGGGCATCATGACGTCGAGCAGGATGACGTCGGGCTGCCGGTCGCGCGCGAGCGCGAGACCGGCCTCACCATCGATCGCCTGCCAGACCTCGTAGCCGATTGGCCGGAGCGCGCCGGCCAGGGCATCGAGGTTGTCCGGCAGGTCGTCGATCACGAGAACGGTGCCAATCGGGGCCATGCCGCTGGCTCATTATACGTCGCGAGGGGGAACGACAGAGGCCGCCGGCATGGCCGGCGGCCTCGTGAAGATGTCAGCAACGGCGCGCTTACGGCAGGTGGACGATCACGAACATGCTGCGTCCGGCCTGCGGCCGGTAGACGTAGAGCGGAACCCGGGCCCCTGGACGCGCCTGGTCGAGCGCCTTCCGGAAGTCCGAGACCGAGGCAACCTTGGCGCCGCTGACCTCGGTGATGACGTCGCCCTCACGCAAGCCGCCGTCCTCGGCGGGCGAGTCCTCGGTGACGTTGGTGACGACCACGCCCTGGATGTCGCGAGGCAGCTCCATGTCGCGCCTGGCGCGCGCGTCGAGGTCGTCGACCGCGACTCCCAGCTTGTCCTGGGTGGAGCCCCCATTCTGCGCGCTCTTGGCGGAACTCTCGCCGTTGCCGGGCCGTTCGCCGACGGTGACCGTGACGGTCTTCTTCTTGCCGTCCCGGATCAGCTCGATTTCCGCGGTCTTCCCGGGGGCGGTCATGGAGATGCGGTCGATGAGCTGACGGGTTTCCTTGATCGGTGTGCCGTTCACCGCGATGAGGGTGTCGCCCTTCTGGATGCCGGCCTTGTCGCCGGGCCCGTCCTTCTCGACACTCTGGACGAAAGCGCCGTCGCGGCCGGGAAGGTTGAACGCCTTCTGGGTGTCCTCATCGACGTTGGAGATCATGACGCCGAGGTAGCCCCGCACCACCTTGCCCTTCTCTTCGAGCTGCGGGATTACCATCTTGGCGGTGTTGATCGGCACCGCGAAACCGAGATTCTGACCCGCGGCGTTGATCGCCGTGTTGATGCCGACCACGTCGCCGCGGACGTTGACCAGCGGTCCGCCCGAGTTGCCGAGGTTGATGGCAGCGTCCGTCTGGATGAAGTTCTCGAACGACCTTCCCTCTTCCGAGAGGCCGAGCGAGCGGTTCTTGGCCGAGACCACGCCGACTGTGATGGTGTGGTCCATGTTGAGAGGGTTTCCGGCGGCCATCACCCACTCGCCGACGCGCAGGGTGTCGGAGTCGCCGAGCGGCAGCGGCGGGAACGGGCCGGAGCCGGAGACCTTGATCAGCGCCACGTCGGTCGCGGGATCACGGCCGATCACCTTGGCGTCATGGCGCGTGCCATCGGCGAGCCGGACCCAGACCTTGTCGGCCCCTTCGACGACGTGGTTGTTGGTGATGGCGGTGCCGTTCGAGCGGATGAAGAACCCGCTGCCCGCCCCGATGCGACGCGGCGCCTGCGTGTTGGGCGCACGGAAATTCGGCCCGAAGAAGAACTCGAAGGGATCCATGTCCTGATGGAAGCGGCGCATCTCGTTGGGGGTGACGCGATCCTCCGTGTAGACCGAGATGACCGAAGGATTCACCTTCTCTGCGAGGTTCGCGAACAGATAGGTGAAATCGGTGGGGCCTAAGGGCGTGCCCGCGGCCGCCGATGCCGTGCTCGCAGACGTCTCCTTCGCGACTCCGGCAGGGGTGACGCCGAGGCCGCCGGCGATCACCATGCCGAGTGCCATCGCGCCGGCCGCGACGGCTCCCAGTGAGAGGAATCGATAACGGGTGGATGTGCTCATGAGTGAACTCCTTGTCGGGCCGCATCGGGGGCGACCCCGTTGCTGGCAACTAGCAACGAGCGTGCCACATTCCGGGGAGTGCGGCACCTCATGCCGCAACGCGGCGTGTCATTCTGGCGCGACCGGCATCTCCTGGGCGAGGATCACGCGATCCTTCCCCGAGGCCTTGGCGAGGTACATCGCCTGGTCGGCCGCCCGCAGGAGCTGGTTGCGGCGGTGGTCGGAGCTGCCGCTGCGGGGGACGTCGTCGGGGTATACGGCCACACCCACGCAGCACGTCAGGGGACCGCGGAAGTTGACCTCGCCCGCCGCCCAGGAGAAGCGGCCGCGCAGGAAGGCCTGCTCCCGGATCGATTTGCGGATCTCCTCGGCGACCTTGCGCGCCGTCGGTTCGTCGAAACCGGGCAGGATGATGACGAACTCGTCGCCGCCGTAGCGGGCGAGCGTCACACCGGGAAGGCGGACGACCCGTCGCAGCAGGTAGCCGACCTCCTTGAGCACCTGGCTGCCCGCCAGGTGACCATGGGTGTCGTTGACGCGCTTGAAGTTGTCGAGGTCGAGGAAGAGCAGCCCGACCCGTCCGGAATTGGCATCCGCGAGCTCCAGGTCCTGGGCGAGCCGGCGGTGGAAGAAGCGGTCGTTGGCCAGCCCGGTGAGGTCGTCGCTGCGGGCCGCCTCGCCGGCGCGCTTGGCATCGAGCAGGTTCTGGATCGAGACCGAGGTGTAGGCGGCGAAGATCTCGAGCAAGGCCTGGTCGTGCTTGTCGAACGGCCTTCCGTCCTTGCGGTTGACCATCTCGAGGACGCCGCACACGCTGTTCTCGATCCGGATCGGCACCGCGAGCAGGCTGCGGGTGCGGAAGGCGTGGGTCTCGTCGAAGCGCTGGTAGAAGAAGGGATCGTCGCGTGGGTCGACCACCAGGTGCGAGTCGCCGGTCAGGTACACGTGCCCGACCACGCCTTCCTTGGCCGGGATGCTGGCGCCGATCAGGGGCGCGGCGGCGGGTCCGAAGGCGGCGATGAAGTAGAGGGCGGGATTGGCGGGGTCGGAGGCCCGCTCGAACGGGTGATCGAGCAGCACGGAACCGGCCTCGGAGGGGACGAACGCGTTGGCCCGCCGGAGCACCTCACCGATGAACAGGCTGGGGTCCATCGCCTCCGGGATCGCCGTGTCGTGGCGGTAGCGCTCCAGGAACGGCTCCAGCTCGGGGGCCGGGAGGACGAGGATCTCCGAATCCTGCTCGGTCACGGGGCGATTCTAGCAGCGGGCGGCAGCTGGGCGCCCAGAAACTGCTCGAGGCGAGCCCGGAGCGCGGTGAGGGTCTCTCCCGGGTCGGTGAGGCCGGGGGCCAGACGGGCACGGCGGAGGGCGCCGAACAACGCCGTGACCTCGGCTGCCAGTCGCAGCGGGCAGCCGGCCAGGACGAGACCCCGCTCGCCGGCCTCGGGTCCGACCCCGTAGCGCGTCCTCGACCAGCTCTCGAGCACCGACTCCAGCTGCGTGATCTGAAAGTCCACGTCGCCCTGCTGGTGGAGGAGCGCACGCGCCACCACGCGCCGCCGCCAGCCCAGTGCAACTACGGCCAGCAGGGCGCCGCCCAGGAAGGCGAGCAGCGACCAGACCGGCCAGCCACGGGCCCCGGCCGGCACGGAACGCTCGGGAATCTCCCCGGCCCCGGCGACCGCCGAGAGGGGGTCGACGACCAGCTCGAGGGCGGGCAGGGCATGCTGCTCGTAGCCCTTCCCGGGCACGTAACTCGCGACCGTGAGTTCGGGAAGGTGGAAGCGGCCGGGCCGGTCCGCGCTCACCGGGATCCGCCAGGTCCGGAAGCCCACCAGGCCGTCGGGGCCAGCCTTCCAGTCCTGGGCCTCCTCGGAAGGGAAGCTGCGCACTCCCGCCGGCAGGTCGCACGGGGGCTGGCTCATGAGGGGGAAGTTGCCCTTGCCGCGGACCTCGACCTCGACCGTGGCGAGCTCTCCGACCCGCACCCGCGGCGGCACCAGCGTGCGCGACACGGTGAGCCGGCCGACCGCGCCGAAGTACCCGGCGGGAGGGGTCGGAAGCGGGTCGACCTCGATCGTCGCCGGTGCGCTGGTGAGCGCCGGCGAGGGTGTGAGAGGCTGGTCCGGGTCGCTGCGGCTGGGCCGCGCGCTGGCGCCGGGAATCTCGAGACGGCCGGGGTGAGCCGGGATCACCAGCCACCCGGCGAGCGTCCGTCGTGCCGCACCCGATCCGGCCGCGGCGTGGCGAAGCGCCTCGAGCGGCAGCGGCTCGCTCCAGCTCGACGGAAAGCGGGGCACGACGTCCCAGTCACGATCGGCGGCCAGCCCGCTCGCATGGAGGCTGAACGCCGCGACGAACGCCTCACCTACCGTGACCCGGGAGCGCGACAGCTCGAGCTCGAGCCGCGGTCCGCCCGCCTCGCCGGCACCGCCATCGCCCAGGAAAGCACGCCCGTGAACTGCAGCGGTCTGAAGCGTCGTGCCGCCGATGGTCAGCGTGGTCGGACCGACAGCGATCGGCCCCGGGTGAGCGGCGCGGACCATCCACGTGATGGAGGTGACCGCCGAGGTCTGCTGATCCTCCCAGGCGATCTCCTGACTCATCATCGGACCCGCGATCACGACGAGGTTGTCGAGACGGCCAAGCTCGGCGCGGATGTCGGTACGGGCCAGGCCCTCGAGCAGGACCTGGTAGCGCACCGTTCCCGGCACCGTCCCCGGCGCGAAACGGGCGACCACGCGGGGAGCGGTCTGGGCCCCGAGCGCGGCCGCCGTGAGCATCGCTGCCGCGGCCAGGAGACGCCGCGTCACCATGGCTTCTCCGGGACAGGGCCGGGGCGTGCGGGAACGGGGTTGGCGACCGTGAGGGCGTGGCGTGCCGCGGCCGAGACGAGCTCGTCGAGAGGAGCGGTGGTCCGGGCCGACGCGGCCGCGGCTCGCTCCTGCTGGTGGGCCGCGTGGATCCGCGCCAGTTCGAGGTTATGCCAGGCCTCGCGGCTTTCCGGACGGAGGCTGACGGCGCGGAGCAGCGACTTGACCGCACCGCTCGCATCCCCGCGGGCGAGCTCGATGGTGCCGAGGTTGTAGCAGGCCTCGAAAGTGAGTCCGCCACCGTCGCACTGCCGCTCGAGCGCGGCGTCGCCTTCTGGGTCGGCCTCGAAAGCCGCAGCGGTGGCCCACGCCAGCTCGAGGCGGCGGTCTCCCGGCGAGTGACTCAGGGCGTGGGCGAAGGCCGCCCGCGCGCGGCCCCATTCCTGCCGGCGTGCGGCCGCCTCGCCTCGCCACGACCACATCGCACGAGCTCCCGGGAGCCAGCCGGGCCGCGTCGGCACGGGACGCGGTGTGTCGCCGGCGCCGGCCGTCGAGACGACGAGGAGTGCCAGCGCGGCTGGGGCCACGCGCCGCCACGGCCACAGGAAGAACGATGCCGTCGCGGCCACCGCGGCGACCAGGAGAAAGAGCCGACTGTGCGGGGCTCGCGTCGAGGGTCCTGCGGTGGCCGCCGCGGAGATCTCGCCGGCCAGTCGCTCGGCGGCGGCGGGCAGCCCGGCGTCGATCACGTTGTCGGCCGGGCCGGCCACGGCGGCCAGAACGTCCGGGTGCGCGCTCGAGTGGGCCAGCCGGCCGCCGCTCTCCCGCAGGTAGGTGGGGCGACCGGTGGTCGCGGGGTCGGGAACCGGTCCGCCGGCCGGTGTGCCCGCCTGCAGCGCGAGCACCGTGATCCCGCGTGCTCGTAACCCATCGGCGACCTCGGCAGCATCGCCGTCGAGCTCCTCGCCATCGGACACCAGGATCACGGTCCGTCCCCGCGCCTGGAGGGGGAGCTGAGCGGCGGCCGTGGCGAGCAGGACGGCGAGATCGGAGCCCGGTGCGACGGCCGTGCGCCATCCCGGCTGCTCCAGGTCGGCGAGCAGGAGCTCGCGGTCCGCCGACAGCGGCAGGACCGGGATGGCGTTGCCGGCGCCCACGCTCAGCGACCAGTCGGCGTCCGGAAGCAGGTTGACAGCAGAGTGCAGGACAGCCAGGGCGCGAGCGAGCCGGCTGGGCGGCACGTCGGCAACACCCATCGAGGCCGACACGTCGAGGGCGATGGCGACGTGTGATCCGCCCGCGGCACCTCCGGTCGCGAGCCCCCAGCGGGGCCCGGCGGCGCCCGCCGCCGCGAACAGGGCCGCAACCAGCCACAGGCTCACGCGGCCCGCGCCCGTCGCCGGGTATCCGCCCAGCCAGCGCCGCCACAGCCGGGGCGACGCGACCCGTGCGGCCTGCAGGCGCTGCCAGCGCGCCCGCCACGCCACCACCGGCAAGAGGAGCGCGGCCACGCCCGCCGCAGCCAGCCAGAGGGGCTCATCCCAGCTCATCACGCCCACGCCCTTCGCGAGGCCAGCTCGGTGAGGCCGGCCGCCAGCAGGAGCATCGCCGCCCAGCGCCCCGCATGCCCGGTGCGGTCGTGCCAGGCCACGCCGGGAGGAGGCGGCGCCGGGCTCGGGCGCAGCCGCGACAGCTCGGCGAAGGCGCCGTCGAGCCCCGCGGCGTCCCCGGCGCGGATGAAGTGACCTCCACTCCGTTCGGCGATGACGCGCAGGAGTGTGTCATCTTCTGCGCGCGCCGCCTTCGCGCCCGCCGACGTCCCAACCGCCACCGTGTCGATCGGCACGCCGCGCTCCCCGGCGGCGGTCGCGGCCGTGACCGGGTCGATCGCGCCCGCATTGGAGAGGCCGTCGCTCACCAGGACGATGGCGCGCGAGCCCGTCCGTGCCGAGCGCAGGCGTTCGAGAGCGACGGCGAGGGCGTCGCCGATCGCCGTCCCGCGGCCGAGACTGCCCGCCGTGAGCCGCGACGCGAGGTCTAGCAGGGTGTCGTGGTCGGTCGTCAGCGGCGAGAGCACGGCGACCTTACCGGCGAACACCACCAGGGCCACCCGATCGTGCGGGCGGGCGGCGAGGAACCTCTCGGCGACCTCGCGGGCGACCTCGAGGCGGGTGGGCTCACCCTCATCGTACGCGGCCATCGAGCCGGAGGCGTCGAGCAGAAGCACGAGGTCGAGGCCCGCGAGCCCAGGAGACGTAGGCGCGCTCCGTCGTGGCCCCGCTGTCGCCATCCAGCTCGCCAGCAGTCCCGCGAGCGCGAGTGCGAGGGCGAGGAGCGGGGCGATCCGGCGCGCGCCGTCGCGCTGCACCGCGAGGGCGGGGACGCGCTGACGCCGGCGCCGCTCCAGTGCCAGCCACCCGGCGGCCAGAGGGGCCAGGACCGCGAGGACGAGCACCCACGGGTGGGCGAAGTGGCTCACGGCTCGGCCTCGGGGCCCGTCACCAGCGCCGCGGTGCGGAGAACGCCACGCACCGTCTCGGCCGCGGTCTGCGGCCGCGGGGCCACGCCGGAATACCGGACCGCGTCCGACATCTCCAGCGCCGCGATGAACGCGACGGCATGCTCGGGAGCGGCGTGTGCGGGCAAGGTCGCGGCCACCTCCCGGGTGGTCATGGCCTGAAAGGGCGCGCCGAGCGCGACCGCCAGGAAGCGGCGGACCGCCGTCGCCAAGGTATCGGCGGCCTCAGGCCGCAGCCAGCCGGCGGGGTCGGCGAGTGGGGCGAGCGAGCCGCGCAGCGGCGCCGCGAGATCCGCGGACCGCCGTTCCCTCCGGCGGTGGATGAACAACGCGGCAAATCCGATGACCGCCGCGACGACCACCAGCCAGGCGAGCGGCGGGGCCATTCGCGGCACGATCACCGGAGAGGGCGGCGCGTTTCCGTCGAGGGTCGGCACCACGGCGACCGAGGCGGGCTCCGGGTCGCCCGGCAGCGGGACGGTGAGCGGTCCGAGCGCGGTGGGCCGCAGCTCGACTTCGACGTGACCGTCGGGCAGCAGGTGGGCGGGAGCCGCGACCAGGAAGGAGCCGAACTGGGCGCCGGTGGTGAGGTGCGGTGCCGGCCCGACAACGTGCACCGTGACGATGGAGCCGAACGGCACCTGGACAACGGCGGCGAGGAGCACGGCTGCGAGACTAGGCATGGAACCGCCGGGCGCCGGGCTCGAATACGCGGGCGAGCACCGCCGGCACGTTGCTCTCGGGTGTCAGGGAGAGGGCACGCACGGCTCCCGCCATCGGAACCGGGAGAGGCGGGGGCGCGACCGTGGCGGCGCGCCCGGGGTCACCGGCGATGCTGCGGGCCGGAATGCCCGCCGTCGCCGTCCCCCGCCCGGAGCGCGGATCCCAGAGCCTGACGACCACGAGGTCGTGCCGGAGGGCGAGCGCCGCGATCTGTGCGGACACGCTCCCGTCGAGCAGGGGCGCGACGATCACGACCACACTGCGATGGGGCAGCAGCCGCGTGGCCTCGGCCAACGCGCCACGGAGGTCGCTCGCCCTTCCCGGAGCGGCGAGGAGGAGGGCGCGCACCATGCGGAGGAGCACGGCCCCCCGGCGCTGGGGAGGGAGGAGCAGCTCGCGCCGGTGGCTCCATGCCAGCAGGCCGACCCGGTCACCGGCCGCGAGCGCGGCGCTGCCGACCACCGCGACCACCTCGGCGGCCAGCTCGCGCAGGGTGCGCTCGCCGCTGCCCGTCTCGGTGGCGGGGCCGACGTCGACGATGAAGAGCACCGGTCTGTCGCGCTCCTCGACGTAGCGGCGGACCGCGAGACGGCCGGTCCGGGCGGTGACACGCCAGTCCACGGTGCGCACGTCGTCGCCCGACACGTACTCGCGGACGCCGGCGAACTCGATCCCGAGGCCGCGGAAGGCGGAGCGGTACGCTCCCACCCAGGGGCCGGCGATCCGCCGCGCCGCGGCAAGCTCGAGCCGAGTCAGCCGCCGGGCGAGGTCGGATGGGACCGCCCTGTCGGGAGCCGCGTCACCGAGGAAGCGGCGCCACAGGGCGAGCAGCCGGCCCGCGGCAGCGGTGGCACCGTGCCCCGAGTCCGCCCCTCGCGGCCCAGGCGTCACGGCACCTCCACGGCGAGCAGGAGGTCGTGGACCAGGTGGTCCACATTCACGTTCTCGGCCTGCGCCTCGAGGGTGAGCAGGAGGCGGTGGCGCAGCACGGCTGGGGCGATTTCCTTGACGTCCTCGGGGATCACATAGCTACGCCCGCGCACCAGGGCGAGCGCCCGCGCGGCAGTGGCGAGCGCGACCGCAGCGCGCGAGGAGGCCCCGAGGCGCACCCAGGGGCGCAGCCGCTCGCTCTGCTGGCCGTTCTCCGAGCGCGAGGCACGGACCACACGCACGCAGTAGTCGCGGATGCGCGGGTCGACCTGCACCTCCCCCACCGCGGCGGTGATCTCGGCCAGGCGCTCGAGGGTCAGGGTGGGCTGGACGCTCGGGAGGCCCTCGTCGAGGTGGGCATCCACCACCCGCCGCTCGTCCTCGGCGGTGGGATAGGAGACCGTCACCTTGAACAGGAAGCGGTCGACCTGGGCCTCGGGGAGCGGGTAGGTGCCCTCGAGCTCGATGGGGTTCTCGGTGGCCAGCACCAGGAAGGGCTCGGGCAGGCGGAAGGTCGTGCCTCCGATGCTGACCTGCCGCTCCTCCATCGCCTCGAGCAGCGCCGACTGCACCTTCGCCGGCGCGCGGTTGATCTCGTCGGCGAGCAGGAAGTTGGTCGCGATCGGCCCGAGGCGCGGCACGAACGTCTGGGTGGAAGGGTCGTACACCTCGGTCCCGGTGAGGTCGCCGGGAAGGAGGTCCGGGGTGAATTGCACCCGGGTGAACTGTCCGTGCACGGCGGCGGCGAACGAGCGTGCGGCGAGGGTCTTCCCGAGTCCCGGCACGCCCTCGAGCAGGACGTGACCGCGACAGAGCGCTCCGAGGAGGAGGTGCTCGAGCAGGGTCCGTTGGCCGACCAGCGTGCCGGCAATGGAGGCGAGAAGCGCCTCGCACTGTCGGCTGGCCGCCTCGATACGTTCGCGCGCGTCAGTCCCGCCCATTGAGCTCCTCCATGGCGAAAGGGTAGCAAGGCTCGTGCCCGTCTCGACGCTTACGCCCCCGCGGTACGGCCGCGCGGAGACCGCCGTTTTGGCGCGCCTGAACCTTGACTTTTGCCGCTCGTCCGCTAGACTTCTCATCCCCGGCGCGCCAGCGCCCGGGCATGACGCGGGGTGGAGCAGTCCGGTAGCTCGTTGGGCTCATAACCCAAAGGTCGCAGGTTCAAATCCTGCCCCCGCAACCAACCGAACAACCGCGACCGCCAATTGGCGGTCGTTTTCTTGTTTTGTGGACCAAAGTACCGCTTTCATTGTGAGGACTGGTTGCGGGGGACCCCCGCATCGCGCGGGGGCTTGGGGTGGCGGCGCGACGCGGGCTGCATCGCAGCGGCCCGGAGCCGCGGGCGGCGGGTCGGAGGCTGTGTGATGCGAACTCCCAGGGGAGCGCGGCGCTCCCGCAACCGCGCCCTCTCCAAGCCCTGCGGTC
This sequence comes from Acidobacteriota bacterium, assembly GCA_050257595.1. GTDB lineage: Bacteria > Acidobacteriota > Thermoanaerobaculia > Thermoanaerobaculales > Thermoanaerobaculaceae > JBLMXF01. Next base: position 18,735 of record JBLMXF010000005.1, read on the forward strand.
TCAGCGCCCGCGGCTGGTTGAGGCCGATTGGTGCGGGCCCGCCCGGAAGAGCGCCGCAATGTGAGGATTGGTTGCGGGGGACCCCCGCATCGCGCGGGGGCTTGGGGTGGCGGCGCGACGCGGGCTGCATCTCCGCGGCCCGAAGCCGCGGGCGGTGGGTCGGAGGCTGTGTGATGCGATCGCCCAAGGGAGCGCGGTCCTCCCGCACCCGCTGGCTGGAAGGACCTGGGCGAGGGCGTGCGGCGCCGAGGTCGTGACGCCCACACGGGCAATCACCGCGACGGCGACCCGGTGCCGATCGACGGTGGGCGGATCACCGCGCCGCGCTGGGCTATCGGCGACCTCCACGGCGAGTGGGAAGTCGAGAACCACGGTGTCGCGCGCGACGTCGAGGTCGAGCAAGATCCCAAGCGGGACGTTCGCGTGACCGCCGTACCCCGTCTACCACCACCCGCTGCCGCAGTGGCCGGCCGGATCCGATTAGCGCGTGCCTCGTCGGTGACGCGATTGACGAACGGGAGCCGTGCCGCGGCGCCCGGCGTGTCGGCCGCCGCCTGGACAGGAGCCGTGAGCCGCGGCCGGCCTGCCCCGACACGAGCGGGTGCTGGCCCCGAGTGGCGCCGGGCGGGCCGGGAGTAGATCACCGGTGGCCGGGGTTGGTGACCGTGGACGTTCCGCTGCCAGGAACCCAGGCCAGCGGAGGGGAAGCACCCGATGACTCGACACAACGTCTCCGTCGGCCGCATCATGGGAATCCCCATCGGCCTCGACTACTCCTGGTTTCTCATCGTCGCGCTGCTCACCTGGCTGCTCGCGACGAGCTACTACCCGGGCGAGTTCCGGCACTGGACGCCGGCGGTCTACTGGATCACCGGTGGGGCCACGGCCCTGCTGTTGTTCGCCAGTGTTCTGCTCCACGAGCTCGGGCACTCGGCGGTCGCGCTGCGCTACGGGATCCCGGTGCGCAGCATCAACCTGTTCATCTTCGGCGGCGTGGCCGAGATCGGTGCAGAGCCCCCGACGGCACGCGCCGAGCTCTTCATCGCCATCGCGGGTCCGCTCGTCAGCCTTGCCCTGGCGGCTGCGTTCTGGGTGACCAAGCCGCTCGTGGCCGGGAGCGAGCCGGTGTGGGGCGTGTTCAAGTACCTTGCGTACATCAACGCTGTCCTCGTCGGCTTCAACCTCATCCCGGGTTATCCCCTCGACGGCGGGAGGGTGTTCCGCGCCATCGTGTGGGCGGGCACGCACGACATGAGGCGGGCCACGCTGATCGCCGCCAACGTCGGGCGGTTCTTCGGGCTGCTCTTCATCTTTGTCGGTGTGCTGCAGATCTTCAGCGGCAACCTGGCTGGAGGGGTGTGGATCGCGGTGATCGGCTGGTTCCTCGATTCCGCCGCCTCCGCCCAGGCCAGCCAGGTCGTGTTCCAGGGCCTGCTCGCCGGGCACCGGGTGGCGCAGGCGATGGGCGGGAGCTGCACCGCCATCCCCGCGGACCTCACCCTCCAACGGCTCGTCGACGACCACATCCTCGCCGGGGGCCAGCGGTGCTTCGCCGTCACTCGGGGCGGGGACACCGTCGGCCTGATGACGGTGCATCGGATCAAGGAGGTGCCGCGGGAGAAGTGGCCGACGACGCTCGCCGGCGACGTCATGCTGCCTCTCGACAAGCTCAAGCGGGTTGCGCCCGAGAGCGAGGTGTGGTCCGCCCTGCAGGAGATGGATCGCGACGGCGTCAACCAGCTCCCCGTGATGAGCGGCGAGCGGATGGTCGGCATGCTCACCCGCGAGGACGTCGTGTCCTTCCTGCGCACCCTGCGGGAGCTGGGAACCTGATGGCAACGGGCGCCGTCTCGCGAGCTGGGGCTCGCTGCCCGCGTCTCGAGCCAGGGTCAGTGGTGAGCGCGACGGTCTCCCCGCGTCAGATAGCCTCCGGCATCGACCGAGGGGCGTTGGCGGGCGGGCGTGAGGTGAAGTGCCAGGGCCTTCACCGCGTCCTGTGAAGTCATCAGGAGCAGCTCGTCTCCAGCCTTGAGGTGGCCTTTCCCCGAGGGCAAGAGGACCTCACCTTCACGGAAAACAGCGATCAGCTCGACGTCGATGCGACGCTCGCCAGGCAGACCCGGCGGTCGGTAGCCGGCCAGCCACCCCTGTGCGACACGCAGGAGCCAGATGAACGCCTGAGCGCTGAGTGCGTCCACGACGCCCAGGACGACCGTGTCAAGAAGCCGTGGCCGTCGCATCGCTCCCAGGCGTTGCCGCGGCTCGTCGGGCCGGAAGCCGCGGCCTCGGCTACCCTTGAGAGCGGCAGAACGGAGCTCACGGGCGGCACAGCAACATCCTGAAGCCGCCTTGAAGAGCCGACCCACGCTGCCCGGCCCTGAAGTCTCGCGTCTGAGCGTGCGCCGGGAATTTGTCAAAGCGGTCGAGCGACTCCACATTGGGGAAGGGGTTGGACTGATCGGGTGTCGGGGTGTCGCAGCGAGGTGGCCGATGACCGAGAACGCCCCTTCTCGCTCTTCAAGCACAGGGACGCGGGCCCAAGGGGGTGAGGAGGCAACGGGGATGAGCGAGCACAGCCAACCCGATCCGGACGTCATCGATCCCCAGGAGGTCCCGAAGCTCGGCCTCGATGAGCTGTTCCGGCGGCTCGCCGGAGCGCCGGAAGGTCTGAGCCGCGACGAGGCCGCAAGGCGGCTGGTGCGGTTAGGGCCCAACGCGCTCGAGGAACACCGGGTCAGCCCCCTGCTCCAGTTCCTCGGGTACTTCTGGGGTCCAATCCCGTGGATGATCGAGGTGGCGGCGATCCTCTCGGGGGTGGTCCGTCACTGGGCCGACCTTGCCATCATCGGCGCCCTGCTCGTCTTCAACGCTGGCATCGGCTTCTGGCAAGAGCACAAGGCGGCAAACGCTCTGGAGGCGCTCAAGAGGCAGCTCGCGCTCAAGGCCCGGGTGCGGCGGGATCGCCGCTGGCGGGAGATCGATTCGAAGGAGCTGGTGCCCGGCGACGTCATTAGGATCCGGCTCGGCGACGTGGTTCCGGCGGACGTCAAGCTGTTCGACGGCGAGTACCTCACGGTGGATCAGTCCGCCCTCACCGGCGAGTCCCTCCCGGTCGACAAGAAGACCGGCGATGTCGCGTTCTCGGGGTCGGTGGCGAAGCAGGGTGAGATGGTCGCCCTGGTCACGGCAACCGGCGCGGCAACGTTCTTCGGCCGCACCGCGAAACTGGTCGCCAAGGCCGGAGCCGTGTCCCACTTCCAGAAGGCCGTGTTGACGATCGGGGACTACCTGATCTACCTCAGCCTCGGCCTTGTCGCGGTACTGATTGTCGTCCAGCTGTTCCGCGGCACGCCGTTCCTCGAGCTCGTCCAGTTCGCTCTTATCCTCACCGTCGCATCGATCCCAGTGGCGATGCCGGCGGTGCTTTCGGTGACGATGGCGGTCGGGGCCCTTGCACTCTCCAAGATGCACGCCATCGTCTCCCGCCTGGAGTCGATCGAGGAGATGGCCGGTGTCGATGTCCTGTGCTCCGACAAGACCGGCACCCTGACCCAGAACGCCCTCACCCTCGGCGAGCCGGTCGTCTTTGCGGCGGAGGGTGCTCAGGATCTGATCCTGGCTGCGGCTCTCGCCTCCAGGGAGGAGGACCGCGACGCCATCGACCTGGCCATCCTCGCCGGACTGAGCGACCGCGAAGCGGCGGGCCGTTTCACGCAGAGCAGGTTCATCCCGTTCGACCCGGTCCGCAAACGCACAGAGGGTGACATCCGCGGGCCCGAAGGGGCCGCGTTCAAGGTCAGCAAGGGAGCCCCGCAGGTGATCCTCGAGCTCGCCGGTGTGAAGGGCGAGTCGGCCGCGCGGGCCGCTCAGGCGATCGAGAGCTTCGCGGTGCGCGGCTACCGCACGCTCGGCGTGGCGCGCACGGATGCCACCGGCCGCTGGGTGTTCCTCGGCATCCTGCCGCTCTTCGATCCGCCCCGGGAAGACGCCAAGGAGACCATCGCCCAGGCCGAAGCCCACGGGATCACGGTCAAGATGGTCACCGGTGATAACGTCGCGATCGCCCGCGAGATCGCCGGTCAGCTCGGCTTGCGGCACGACATCCAGTCGGCCGACGCCTTGTTCCACGGCGAGCAGGCCGAGCAGTTCAGCGCTGCGGTCGCCGAGAAGGTCGAGAGAGCCGACGGCTTCGCCCAGGTCTTCCCGGAGCACAAGTACGGGATCGTCAAAGCGCTGCAGGCACGGGGTCACCTCGTTGCGATGACCGGCGACGGGGTCAACGACGCACCTGCGCTCAAGCAGGCCGATATCGGCATCGCGGTCTCGGGGGCCACCGACGCCGCGCGGGCCGCGGCCGCGCTGGTGCTGACCTTGCCCGGTCTTTCCGTGATCGTCAAAGCGGTCGAGGAGGCCCGGCGGATCTTCGAGCGGATGAACTCCTACGCGATCTATCGGATCACCGAGACGATTCGGATCATGATCTTCGTCGTCCTCGCGATGATCGCTTTCAACTTCTACCCGATCACGGCGATCATGATCATCCTGCTCGCCTTCCTGAACGACATCCCGATCATGACCATCGCCTACGACCGCACCTGGCTCGACCCTCGGCCGGTGCGCTGGAACACCCGCCGCGTGATCAGCGTCTCGACGGTCATGGGGATCACCGGGACACTCGGCAGCTTCCTCATGCTCTACCTCGCGGTGGACTGGCTGAAGCTCCCCGTTCCCAAGGTGCAGACCTACATCTTCCTCAAGATGGCGGTGGCCGGGCACCTGACCCTGTTCGTTTCCCGCGCCCGCCGCTGGTACCTCACCCGGCCGTACCCGGCGCCGATCATGATCTGGTCGGCGCTGGGGACGAAGTTCGTGGCGACTCTACTGTGCGCCTGGGGCCTCGGCCTCGTCGCCCCGATCGGGTGGGGGGAGATCGCCCTCGTCTGGGGTTACTCGATCGTATGGTCGTTCGTCACCGACTGGGCGAAGGTGGCGGTGTACCGGCACCTCGACCTGCAGTCCGCGCACCACCACCGCTTCCTCGCTACGCTGCGGGCGCCGCTTCACCCGCATGGTGCGGCGCGGTAACCGAGCGATATCGTGCGGCGCGGTCTGCCGAGGTGAGGGCGGCCGCCCTACCTCTCGGAGAGCAGGCTCTTCTTGGCGGTCGCCAGCTCCTTGCGCTGTGCGGGGGAGACCTTCGGGTAGCGAAGGTCGAGCGAGGCGAGGGCGTCGACCACGGCGGCGGCGACGATCAGGCGCGTGTACCACTTGTTGTCGGCGGGCACGACGTACCAGGGTGCCTCGTCGCTGGCGGTGCGCTGGATCATCTCCTCGTAGGCGGCCATGTAGTCCTTCCAGAAGCCACGCTCGGCGACATCGGCGGAGGAGAACTTCCAGTTCTTCGCAGGGGTCTCGATCCTCTCGAGGAAGCGCTTCCTCTGCTCCTTGCGCGACACGTTGAGGAAGAACTTGCGGACCACCGTGCCGTTGCGGGTGAGGTAGCGCTCGAACAACCGGATGTCCTGGCAACGTTGCTTCCAGATTTGCGCACCGACCACCGCGGAGGGCAGCTTCTGCCTGGCGAGCAGCTCGGCGTGGACCCGGACGACCAGCACCTCCTCGTAGTACGAGCGGTTGAAAATGCCGATGCGGCCCCGCTCCGGGAGGTGCCTCTGGCAGCGCCACAGGTAGTCATGGTCGAGGTCTTCGGCGGACGGCGCCTTGAACGACGCGACCTGGCACCCCTGCGGGTTGATGCCGGACATCACGTGCTTGATGGCGCTGTCCTTGCCGGCCGCGTCCATGGCCTGGAAGATGAGCAGCAGCGACCAGCGGTCCTGCGCGTAGAGCATGTCCTGCAGCGACGCCAGGGCCTCCACGCCCGTGTGGAGCAGCTCGACGGCGGCAGGCTTGTCCTCCGCCTCGAGGTCGCCGGTATCGTCCGGGTCCCACCCCTTGAGGCGGAAGGTGGCGCCATCAGTCACCCGGTACGGGTCCGTGAGTCGATGGGCCTTCTTGACGAGACGGTCGAGCTTCATGGCGCGAGCCTCCCTGGTCCCGGAGAGAGAACTGGCAGCAGTGCTCGAGGACATCGTACAGCACGGCCGTCACGGGTCGCGGTCGTGACCGTGGGCGGGAGCGGAAGGACGGGCGTGACAGCCTAGCGGGTGACGCCGGAGAGCCGAGCGGCAGCGAGCCGGTCGACGAACCAGAGCAGCGTGCCGTCGTCCGGGCGGACCATCTGCGCGGGGAGCGCGTGTGGGGTCTGCGGGCCGTCGAGCACCCGAGCGAGGATCTCGGCCTTCCCGGCCCCGGCGACCAGGAAGGCCACGCAGGCGGCGTGGTTGAGGACGGGGAGGGTGAGGGTGAGACGCCAGGTTGCCAGTGCGTCCACGCGGTTGGCGACCGCCAGTCGGCGCTGCTCGCCGACTGCCGCGGTGCCAGGAAACAACGACGCGGTATGGCCGTCACCGCCGAGGCCGAGGAGGACGAGGTCGAAGCGCGGCAGCTCGCCGCGCGCGAGGGCGAAGAAGCTGCGCAGCTCGCGCTCGTAGTCGGCGGCGGCGCGCTCGGCCAAGGGGTCCTCGCCCCGCATCCGGTGAACGTGTCCGGGCGGGATGGGAATCCTCGAGGCCAGCTCCTCGTCGGCGGTCCGGTAGTTGCTGTCCGGGTGATCGGGCGGGACGCACCGTTCGTCGCCCCAGAACAGGTGAACGAGCGCCCACGGCAGCGAGTGATAGGACGCCGTCGCCAGCTCCCGGAAGAGCAGCCGGGGCGTGGCGCCTCCGGAAAGCGCGACGGCGCAGCGGCCAGCGGCCGCGACGGCCGCCATCGTGCGCCGCGCGAACTCCTCGGCGGCGGCATGGGCCAGTGCCTGCGGGTCGGGGAAGACGCGCACTTCTCCGGGAGCGTTCCGGCGGTCGCGCGGCGGCATCACCGCGTGTCCCCGGCAAGAGCCGCGACGCGAGCCGCGCCGAGCAGGGCGGCGCGGTCGTTGACGATCACCTTGACCGGCATGGCCTCGAGGACGGGCCGCATCCGGCCCTTGGCGAGGAAGGCGGTGAGGAACGGCCCCCTCGTGAGGGCGGCGAGGATCTTGGGCGCGATGCCGCCGCCGACGTAGATCCCTCCGCGCGCCATCATCGTGAGGGCGAGGTTGGCCGCCTCGGCGCCGTAGATGCTCACGAACATGTCGAGCGCCCGCGTGGCGAGCGGTGCCGTCCCCGCCAGGGCACGCTCGGCGATGGCCGCGGCCGGGTCTCCGCCGGCGCGCGCCTCGAGCAGCCACGGTGGCGCCGCGTTTCGTGCCGAGTCGAGGAGAAACTCGAAGATGTGGACCAGGCCGGGCCCCGAGAGCACCCGCTCCGTGCTGACGTGATCGAAGCGCGCGGCCAGGAAGTGCCGGAGGGCGTCCTGCTCGTCGTCGAGCGGAGCGAAGTCGGCGTGTCCGCCCTCGGTGGCGAACGGCCGGTGGCGGGACCCGTCCCAGAACAGCCCGGCCATGCCGAGGCCGGTGCCGGCGGCGATGACCGCGGCGTTGCCCGCCGCCCCCGGGGCACCTGGGTGCAGGACCACGAGGTCGGTCTCGCCGAGCTCGGCGATCCCGTAGGCGACCGCCTCGAGGTCGTTGAGCAGGCTGACACGGGCGATCTTGAGCGAGCTCTCCATGGCATCGGCGTCGACCAGCCAGGGCAGGTTGGTCGTGCGTGCGGTGCGCCCGGTCACTGGTCCGGCGATCGCGAACGCGGCCCGCTCGCATGCTCCTTTGACCTCGGAGATGAAGGCCGCGACGATCTCGTCGAGCCCGGCGTGGTCGGCGCTCGCGAAGGTGCGCTCCGTCCGCTCGACCACGCCTGCCGCGGAGATCTCGAACAGACCGAGGCGGGTCTTCGTCCCGCCGATGTCGCCGGCGATCACCCTCACGTCTCGTTCCTCCACGCCCGGCCGTCCCTGGCGAGCAGCTGCTCGGCCTCCTCGGGCCCCCAGCTGCCCGCGCCGTAGTTGGGAAAGCTGCGCGGCGGCAGGGCCCGCCACACGTCGAGAATGGGCGTCACCACGCTCCACCCGCGCTCGACGCCGTCGGCGCGCTGGAACAGGGTCGCGTCGCCCTTCATGGCGTCGTAGAGCAGTGTCTCGTAACCGGTGGTGGGTGTCGAGCCGAAGTAGTCGGCGTACGCGAAGCTCATGTCCACCGAGCCGATGCGGACCGTCGGCCCGGGAATCTTGGCGCCGAAGCGCAGGGAGATCCCCTCGTCCGGCTGGATCCGCAGGACGAGCTGGTTGGGTGTGAGGTGGTCCACGGGAGTGCCGCGGAACAGACTCAGGGGCACACGCTTGAACTGGATGGTGATCTCGGTGGAGCGACTGGGGAGCCGCTTGCCGGTGCGCAGGTAGAACGGCACGCCGGCCCAGCGCCAGTTGTCGACCGCCAGCTTGAGGGCGACGTACGTCTCCGTGGTCGAGGCGGGGTCGACGAGCGGCTCCTGGCGGTAGCCCGGGACCTGCGCGCCGTCCGGGAGCGAACCCGGCCCGTACTGGCCCCGGACGGTCCGGGTCAACACCTCTTCGTGCGTCATCGGCGGGATCGCGCTGAGCAGCTTTGCCTTCTCGTCGCGCACGGCGCCGGCGCCGAACGAGGACGGCGGCTCGATGGCGAGCAGCGCGAGCAGCTGAAGGAGGTGGTTGGGCACCATGTCGCGCAGCGCGCCGGCCTCTTCGTAGTAGCGACCGCGATGCTCGACGCCGAGCTGCTCGGCGACCGTGATCTGCACGTGGTCGACGTAGCGGCGGTTCCAGATCGGCTCGAAGATGCCGTTGGCGAAGCGGAAGACCAGGATGTTCTGCACCGTCTCCTTGCCCAGGTAGTGGTCGATGCGGTAGATCTGCTCCTCGTCCAGCACCGCGGCGATCTCGCGGTTGAGCGCCCGCGCGGAGTCGAGGTCGTGGCCGAACGGTTTCTCGATCACCACGCGGCGCCAGCGCCCCTGTTCCTCGGCGACCAGGCCTGAGCGGCCCAGCTGGCCGACGATCTCGCCGAAGAAGCTGGGCGGGGTCGACAGGTAGTGGAGGAGGTTGCCGCCGGTCTTGAACTCCTCCGCGACGCGCGCGAGCGTCTCACCGAGACGGGCATAGGTCGCCGGGTCGCGGAAGTCGCCAGCCAGGTAGGAGAGCCTGGGCGAGAGCAACGCCCACGGCTCGTCGTGGAAGGCGCTCCCGACCTGCTGCTTCACCCCGTCGAGCATCTGCTCGCGGAACGCGTCGTCGGACAGCTCCCGCGTGGCCACGCCGACGACGGCGAACGAGTCGGGCAGCCGTTTCTCCGCGGCGAGGTTGTAGAGCGCGGGGACGAGCTTGCGGGCGGTGAGGTCGCCCGAGGCCCCGAAGATCACCAGAGCGCAGGGCCCCGCCGGTGTCCCGCCGATCCCGTCGGTGGTGGTGTCGTCTCCTGGCATGATCGTTCCCCTTTCTGGCGGCGACCTCGCGCGGGGGCGGCTCCGCTACTTGCCCTCGCCGGGAGGCTCGACGTGGCCACCGAACTTGTAGCGCATGGCGGAGAGGACCTTCTCCGAGAAGGTGTGCTCCTCGCGGGAGCGGAAGCGGGCGAACAGCGAGGCGGCGAGGACGTGGGCCGGTACCCCCTCTTCCACTGCGGCCTGGATGGTCCACCTCCCCTCCCCGGAGTCCTGGACGAACCCCGTGTAGGAGGCGAGGCCAGGGTCCTCCCGCAGCGCCATGGCGGCGAGGTCGAGCAGCCAGGCACCGATCACGCTGCCCCGTCGCCACAGCTCGGCGATCGCCGGGAGGTCGAGACGGTAGCGATAGGCCTCGGGCACCCGCTCGCCGCTCGCGCCGCGCAGCACGTCGAACCCCTCGCCGAACGCCTGCATGAGGCCGTACTCAATGCCGTTGTGGACCATCTTGACGAAGTGTCCGGCGCCCGCGGGCCCGCAGTGCAGGAACCCCTCCTCGGCGGTGTTCGGCAGCTTCTCCCATCCCGGCGTCCGCGGAATGTCGCCGCGACCCGGCGCGAGCGTGCGGAACACCGGCTTGAGGCGCCGGACCGCCTCGTCGGGGCCGCCGATCATCAAGCAGTAGCCACGGTCGACGCCCCACACCCCGCCGCTGGTACCGGCGTCGATGAAGTGCACGCCCCGCTGCGCACAGAGGGCGGCCCGGCGCACGTCGTCCTTGAAGAAGGAGTTGCCGCCGTCGACGATGGCGTCGCCCCTGTCCATCCGGCCGGCAAGGGCGACCACGGTCTGCTCGGTGGGCTCGCCCGCCGGGACCATCACCCAGGCGGCGCGCGGCCTCTCGAGCGAAGTGACGAGCTCGTCGAGGGAGCCGACACCGGTGGCGCCTTCGCCGGCGACGGCACGAACCGCTTTCGGGTCGCGGTCGTAGACCACGCAGCGGTGCCCTCCCGCCATCAGCCGGCGCACCATGTTGGCGCCCATCCGTCCCAACCCGATCATGCCGAGCTGCATCTCCGGCCTCCCTTCCGTCACGACCACCCTACCGCAGAGCGTCGGCGAAGAGCTCGCCGAGTCGGGCGAGCCCTGCCCCGACATCGCCGGCGAGGTGCACGCGGAGCACGCGCGGGCCTCGCTCGGCGAGCACCTCGAGGTCGCCCCGCGCCTGCGCCGCCTTGACCACCCCGAAGGTGTAGGCGTGCCCCGGGATGGCGAGATCTGCCGCGTCCTCGCAGGTGACCTGCACGAACACGCCGGAGTCGGGCCCGCCCTTGTAGGCCTGGCCCGTGGAGTGGAGGAAGCGCGGGCCGAAGCCGAGGCAGGTCGCCACGCGCCGAGTGTCGCGGCCGCGGTGCGGGTTCGTCTGCAGAGCCTCGTGGTGCGCCGCCTTCATCTCGACGTAGGCGAGCAGGGCGAAGCAGTCGCCCGGCGCGATCCGGGGAGAGGTGCGGGCGCAGCAGGCCGGCGAGCGTGAGCCGGGCACCCGCGCCACGAGTCATCTCGCGGGCGTTGGCAGGATCGGCGAACAGCGCGATGCCGCCATCTGCCAGGATTGGTGTCTCAGCAGGAAACATTCCCCTGGCCTGGTAGGACTCGGTGAGGCGTCGGGTCGCGAGCTTGCTCGCCGCCACGTCGGGCTGGTCGAACGGGTCGATCCTGAGGATCGCGCCCGCGACCCCGCAACGGAAGAACTCCCGGGCGATGTCGTAGCGGTCGGCGAGCGCGATCCGCACGACCGGCTGCGCGGTCTGCTCGAGCCGGGCGAGCGCGTCCAGATCGACCCGATCGTCGTCGCCCGCCACGCCGAGGTAGACGAACACCCGATCCTCGCTGTGGGCGTCTGGCGCCGCGATCCTCTCCTCGGCGACCGGGATGATGAGGGCCTTGCCCTGCTTGCCGGTCGACTCGGCGAGCAGTTGCTCGAGCCATGCACCCAGGCTCGCAACGCTGGGAGAAGCCAGCAGGGTCACCTTGTCCCGACCCGCGCTGTCCCGGTACACGGGGGCGAGCACGTCGGCGACATCGCGGATGTCCTCCTCGGCGAACCGCTCGTAGAGCGCCTTGGCCTCGAGCGTGCGGTCACCGGCAACGGCGGCCATGGCTGCCCGGTAGTCGCTGCTCGCCGAGATCGCCTTTGCGAGGATCGCCGGGTTGGCAGTCACGCCACACTGGCCATCCTCCTCCACCAGGCGTCTGAGCTCGCCGTTTCTGACCAGACCGCGCCGGATCGAGTCGAGCCAGACCGACTGGCCCAACCTGCCGAGCCTGTGCAGAGGGTTCAAGTCTTCTCTCCCGTTGTCGCGGCGAGCCGACCTGCGAATCGTCGCTCGATCTTGCTCACCTTGCTGAGGCGGCGCACATGTCGCTCCTCGCCGGAGAAGCGTGCCGCGAGGAAGACCCGCACGATCTCCTTCGCCAGCTCCGCCCCGACGACGCGCGCACCGAGGACGAGGATGTTGATGTCGTCGTGCTCGACGCCCTGGTGGGCGGAGTAGGTGTCGTGGCACAGTCCGGCGCGGATGCCGGGCAGCTTGTTCGCGGCCACCGCGGCGCCCACCCCACTGCCGCACAGCAGCACGCCGCGCTCGGCTCGCCCGGCCCGGACCGCGAGGGCAACGGCCTCGGCGAGGTCCGGGTAATCGACCGGGGAGGTGTCGTGGGTGCCGAGGTCGAGCACGTCGTGACCGGCGCGGGCGAGCTCCTCGCCGAGCTGCTGCTTGAGCTCGAAGCCGGCGTGGTCGCACCCGAGGGCGATGCGCATCAGCGCCCCGCCTTGGCGAGCAGCTCCCTGACCGTGGCGGCGATCCGCTCCGGCGTGAAGCCGAACCTCTCCTGCAGCGCGGCGAGCGGTGCGGAGGCACCGAAGCCCTCCATGCCGACGCTCACCGCCAGGCCCTGGCCGAGCGGTCCCGTGGTGGTCTCCACGCCGGAGGTCCAGCGGTACTCCGGGTGGCCCGGGCACTTGCTGCCGAGCTGGCGGAAGCGCTTGATGTCGTGGAGGCTGACCGCGGGCTCGCCGAGCCTCTCGTACCTGGCGTTGACCGCCCTGACCCCGGCGAGGTGGAGCAGAGAGTAGAGCAGCATTGAGGCGTGCCCCGCCGAGAGGACGAAGCGATCGCGGTTCGGCCAGATCGGGTCGGCGGGATCGAAGCGCAGGACTCGCTGCCACAGGGTGTACGCGAAGGGCGCCATCGCCATCGGCGTGCCCGGGTGACCGGAATCCGCGGCCTGCACGGCGTCCATCGACAGCGTCCGAATGGTGTCGATGCAGAGTTGATCGATGTGGTCGCCGAGAGGTTTCATCCCTGGTCTCCGTCAGGCTCACGGCCGATACGGCCGCTCTCTGCAACCCGGACACGGTCGTCACGATTTCGCCGGGCGCCAGAATCCCCGGAAGACGCGAGCCGTCGTGTGATGCCGGCCCGGCGCAGGGTGCTGCGGCGACGGCACTGAACGACGCATGAGGCGAGGCTTGAGGCCCCGGCTCCTCAGCCAGAGGCCGGGACGGTGGTGTCGCCCCCGCGGGCTACCTCGCGGAGTGCATCGAGCAGAGTCACGGCGAGGACGAGCGCGACCGGACCGATGAAGATGCCGAGCAGGCCGAACGCCGCGAGACCGCCGAACACCCCGAGGAAGACGACCAACATCGAGAGCTCTTCGACGCCGCCGATGAGCACGGGGCGGAGAACGTTGTCGGCCAGGAACGAGGTCACCACCACGCCCCAGATCAGCAGGAAGACCGCCCCTGCCATCCGGCCCTGGATCCACAGGATGATCACACCCGGGAGCCACACGAGGGCCGTCCCGCCGACGGGAAGGAGGGAGAGCACGGCCATCGCGGCGCCCGCCAGGGCAGGGGAAGGCAGGCCGGCGATCCACCAGCCCACCGCGCCGGAAAGCCCCTGGATCAACGAGCACAGCAGAGAGCCGCGGAAGATCGCCTGGAGCATGTCGGAAATCGACCGTCCGATCCGTGCTCTGGTCTCCGTTGCGGCAGGCAGGAGGTCGAGGATGGCACTGGCCATCCCCTTTCCGTCGCGGAGCAGGAAGAAGAGCAGAAAGATCGCGAACACGAACGTGAGCGCCATGTCGAAGAGGCCGAGCACGAGCTTCCCGGAGAGGCTGGCCGCGAGTGCGGAGGCACGGGTCACGAAGCCGGTCGCCAGCGTCTGGAAGTCCGCCGGCGTGATCCCGACGCGGGTCTGCACATCATCGAGGAAGCTCGCCACTGCGGGCTTTGCGATGATGTCGGAGAACGACGTGATGTGCTGGGAGTTCAGGGTCGCGCTGATTCTCGAGACGACGTCGAGAGCCTGGCTGGCCAGAACCCCGATGAGCAGCGCCGCCGGGAAGAGCACGACCAACGCGACGAGGACGGTGAGCAGGCCAGCGGCAAGGCTGCGGCGGCGCGGGAACTTTCGCTCGAGGGCCGACCATGGGCGCTGGAGCGCAACAGCGAGGATGGTGGCCCAGGCGATGGCGCCCAGGAACGGGACCAGGACCCGGTAGCAGAGGTACCCGATGCCGGCGGCCGCGAGAACGAAGAACACCACCACATAGCTGCGCGGGTTGTCGTCGGGCTCCATAGTCACGCTCCGGTGTGCCACCTCTCGCAGTACTCCCTCGGACAGCCTCGCCCTCGAGTGCCTCGGGGCGTCGGCCTTCCCTGCCGATCAGCCATGTGCCGCATGCGCGGGCCGCAGTGAGGCAACGGTCGCCGGGACGGTCGGTCGTGTCGGTGCCAGCGCGGTCTTCCCGCCGGAGCCGAACTCGTGGCAGTTCGTGCAGGCGCCGCCCTCGACATTGTGCTGCTTCTTGTCGTCGTGGCAGGTCAGGCAGGTGTCGCGGCCGGTTACCTTCCAGGTGTGGGGCTGGTGACAATCGGTGCACGAGGTATCGGGGTGGGCGCCCTTGGTGTGGAGCCCAGGCAGGGTGTCGTGACAGGTCTTGCAGTCATTGAGCGGCTTGACCGCGCCCGCCACCTGGTGGCACGAGTCGCATCCGTTGGCCATCATCGGCGCCGAAGTGTCCATCTTGTGGCACTCAGCGCATTGCAGGGGCGGCCGGAATCCGGCGGCGTGACAGCGGTTGCACAGGATCTCGGCGTGCTTGCCCTGGAGCTGGAAGGGGTGCCAGGAGGCGCTGCTCGCGGGCAGGGTCTCGCCGAGCGGGGCGAGGGGACCGCGCTGGGGAACGGTGTGGCACGTCCCGCAATCCTGGGTCAGCACCTTGCCGTCCTTGGTCGCGTGCTTGCCGTCGTGACAGCGGAAGCAACCGGGCCAGTTACGGTGGCCGATGTTGGAGGCGTAGGTCGTCCAGTTGACCTTCATCTTCGGGAACACGTTGTGGTCATAGATGTCGAGCACGACATCGATCGCCGCGCTGACCAGCTTGGCCTTCTCGCGGGCGACGGCCGGGTACTTCTCCTGATAGAACCCCTCCATGGTCTGGCGTATGGCGGTGTGGGCCGAGGCACGGTCCGGGTAGTCGCGGACCAGCGTGTCGACGGCGAGCTTCTTGACCCACGGCAGGGTCGGGGAGATGAACCCGCTCGCGAGGGCGCGGTCGACCGCGGTCTCCGGCGGCGAGAATATGTGGGTCGGCCGGTTGTGGCAGTCCATGCAGTCCATGACGTGCCGGGGAAGCTTGGCGAGCGCCTCCGGTGAGAGCGGGCTCGACGTGTCGACGTAGTCTGCCACGGTTCCATCGTGGTGCTTCACCTGGATCCACGGGATGTGCTGGAGCTGCCGGTCGGTGGCCGCGTAGGTCACCGTGTTCTCCAGAATCATGTGCCAGTGGATGCCCGCATTCTGGCCGAGCGCCGGGCTGCCGCCTCCGGTCTTGAGGGCGAAGCTGATCTGCTCCGCCGTGTTCGCCTCGTCGTAGCGGAAGTGCGGGTTGCGGACCAACTGTGCGCCGTAGAACTTCTGTGGCCAGTGGCAGTGCTCGCAGGTCTCGCGCGCCGGGCGCAGGTTGGAGATGGGGACCGGGATGGGTGTCTCGTAGGTGTGGAACGTCACGGCCAGCACCTGGCGGACCCCGGACAGCTTCGACTTGACGTACCACGACGCGCCCGACCCGACGTGGCACTCAACGCAGGAGACGCGGGCGTGCGGCGACCGCAGGTAGGCGGAGTACTCGGGCTCCATCACGGTGTGGCAGATCTTCCCGCAGAAGGTCACCGACTCGGTGAAGAAGAAGGCGTGGTAACCGGCGACCGCCATGATGATCGAGAGGAGGGAGCCACCGACGAGAACGAAGCCGAAACTGCGGCGCTGCCTGGGATCGTTCAGATCGAGGCGGGGATAGGGCAGGGCATCGGCACCGAGGCGCCGGCGCCGCACGCTCTCGCGACGCATCCCCCAGAGAACAAGGATCAGACCGAGAGTGAGGAACGCGGGCAGCACCATGAAGGTGAAGATGCCCAGGTACGGGTTGGCTTCGGAGAGGGTGTACTGGAGGACGAGGGCGAACACCATGACGGTTGCCGCGCCGGCCACCAGCAGGCCGCCGAAGTAGCTGATGGTGTTGCGGTACAGGGCCGAGCCCCGTCCCTTCCCTGTAGTCGTCATCGCCTTCCCTCCCCGCCGGCCGTCGTGCCGCGGCGCTAGGATACAGGACCCCCGCCCAACGTGATCGTCTCAGTCCGAGACGGCCGCGGCGCGGCGGCGTCCTCCGACGGCCGGGGTAGAATCCGCCATGGGCCCTCCGCTTCGTGCCGCTGCGCTTGCCGCCGTGATCGCCTCGGGCGGCTGCACGGCCGTTCGCCAGGGAACGCTGGAGAGGATCCCCGGCGGGCCGACGATGGCCGCCACGGTGTCGATCTCGGCCGACAGCGCCGACGTCACCGTCACCAACCCGACCACCCGCGAGGTGCTTGGCGGGCACCTCACCCTCGATGCCGACGCCCGCAAGAGCGAGGCTCGCAGCATCACCGGTCCGGTGAGCGGAGGCGGCCCCGGGACCGTCGCGGGTCTCGCGCCGCCGCCGGGTGGGACCTCCCGCAACACGCTCACCCTCGCGGGCGAGCTCACCGGCGACCAGGGCACGCGGTTGCGTTGCGTGCTCCAGGTGGAGAAGCGGCTCAGCCTGCGCGGCTCCGGAGTGTGCCGGGCGATCGACGAAAGCGGGGACACGATGTACCGGCTTCGGTTCTAGCAGCACCTGCCCTCCGGTGTGTGACAATGCCTGCGGTGGCGCGGGTTCCGCCCGCCCCGGAGAGTCCTCCGGCGGCCGTCGGGCCCGTGCTGCCGAATGGAGCACGAATGGAGGGGATGCCTCCCCGGAACCCGCGTCGCCCGGCGCCGCCGCGTGGTCAGGCATGGCGGCCTCGGCGTGCCACGCTCGTCGCGGTCGCTGCCGCGGTCCTCGCGCTGGCGGGCGGTAGCCGTCAGCTCACCGCGGCTCCGTACGGGGTCAACGCCCATGTTCCCGGCCCCGAGGTGCTGGATGCGATCGCTGCGTCCGGGATCGGGTGGGTGCGGATCGATCTCGTTTGGGCGTGGGTCGAGCCCGAGCAGGATCGCTTCGACTGGGGCGTCTACGACGCCCTGGTCGATGCGGCCATCGCCCGCGGTCTGCGCATCTACGCCACCATCGCGACGACTCCTGCCTGGGCGACGGACGGGCCGGCGGGGACTGGCGTGCCACGCGACGCAAAGGACTGGTACGACGTCTGCTACCGCGCCGCGGCGCGCTACCGCGGGCGGATCGACTACTGGGGGATGTGGAACGAGCCCAATCTGGCGCGCTTCTGGTCCGGCGGGCGTTCCGACTACATCACACTCATCCTCAAGACGGGAAGCCGGGCAGTGCGTGCCGCCAACCCGAGGGCGCGTGTGTGCGGTCCGGAGCTCGCACATCTCCAGGGCGCGGCGTGGGACACCTGGTTGCGGGATGTCCTCGCACAGGCCAGCGACTCTCTCGACGTCGTCACGCATCACATCTACCCGGTCGGGGCGGATGCCGGGTCGGTGGTGCGCGAGCTGACCGAGGGCAGCCGGTACCCCTGGGAGCCGCCGTCGGTGCGCCGGGTTCTCGACGACGCCGGCTGGCTGGGCCGGCCCTTCTGGCTGACCGAGACCGGGGTCGAGGCCCGCTTCGGGGACGCGTCCGGTGAGGAAGAGCAGGCCAGCTTCGTCAGAAACCTGCTCTTCGACCTCCTGTCGCCCAACCGGTCGGTCACCTGGGTCGACAAGGTGTTCTTCTACGAGATGACCGACTCGAACTTCGCCCTCCTCGGCCCCCGTCCGGCGCTGCAACCGCGGCCCTCCTATGCCGCGTACCGCAGCTTCATCACGGTGAACCTCGTCGATGACGCGGAGGTCGTGGACGCCACGATTCCGCCCCGGCTCGCTCCCGGCGCCAGCGCGACGGTGGTTCTCTCACTGCGCAACGCCGGGACCACCACGTGGTCGGGAGAGGACGGATACCGACTGGTGCCGCGCACCGACGCGGTGCTGTTCGGGGTGCCAACGGAAGGCATCCCGCCTCCCACCGATACTCCTCCCGGCGCCGTGGCCGTCTTCACCTTCGCGGTCAAAGCGCCGGCGGCCGGCTCCGACGCCCCGTTGGAGCTCGCCTGGCGGATGGAACGCCAGGCGGACGACGGTTTCGGCGAAGAGGTGCGCCGTGCCGTCACCGTCTCGGACACCGCTGCTCCGGTCGTCTCGTACCTGCCCTCGCTGGCCAACGCCGGCGGCCTCAACGGCACCCGCTGGCGCAGCGACGTCACGCTCTACAACGGCTCCCCAGACCCCGCCGTGGTCAGGTTGGAACTCCTCGAGGCGGGTCAGGACAACACCTTTCCCCGGGTGGCGACGATCTCGTTGTCACCGCGTAGCAGCCAATGGATCTCCAACGTCCTCGAGACGCTGTTCGGCCGCACCGGCACGGCCGCCTTGCGGGTCGTCAGCGAGTCCGGGGACGTGCGGGCCTCGGCGCGGACCTACACGCTGCTCGCCGCCGGCACCAGCGGGCAGTACATTCCCGCGATCCCGGAGGCCGCGGCGGCACCCGCGGGCCGGGGGGTCGAGTTGATCGGCCTCGCCCGCTCGGCGGACCCGGCAATCGGCTACCGGACCAACCTCGGACTGGTCAATCCATCGGCGGCGGCCGCCTCGGTCGAGGTCGACCTCTTCCGCGCGGGCTCGACGTTCATCGGGACGCTCGCCTACGACCTGCCCGCGTTCGGCTTCCTTCAGGTGACCGACATCTTTCACGAGGCTGGGGCCCCCGAGGCGAACGGCGGGAGAGCGGTGGTGCGCGCCACCACCCCCGGAGGTAAGGTGCTTGCCTATGGTTCCCGGGTCGACAACCGGTCAGGTGACCCGAGCTACCTCGCCTCCTTCGAGCCTCTCGCCGAGCCTGCAGTTATTGCCGCCGCCGCTCACAACCTCGGGTTCAACGGGAGCCTCTGGCGCACCGACGTCGAGCTGTTCAATCCGGGGCGGACCCCTCTCACCTGCAGCCTCGCCTTCGAGGTGAACGCCGTGCCATCTGGCGGCTCCTCGGCGACAACGAGGAGCGTCGTGTTGGCTCCCGGCGAGCTGAAGAGCTTCGGTGACGTCGTCGGCACGCTGTTCGGTGTCGAGGGCTCGGGTGCGCTGGTCGTCACGCCGTCGGGTGGGTCGGTGCTGGTCGGAAGCCGAACGTACAACCTGACCGCGCGAGGGACCTTCGGCCAGTTCGTGCCGGCGGTCGCGGTCAGCCGTGCCGCCGTCTCCGGCGACGAGATCCACTTGGCTGCGCTCGCGGGATCTCAGGATCGTAGCCGGGGGTTTCGGACCAACCTCGGCCTCCTCAACCTCTCGGCGCTGCCAGTCACTTTCGTGATCACGCTCTCCAAAGCCCCGCAGGGTGTGGTCGGTCAGCTTGAACCCACGCTCGCGCCTCACGAATGGCGACAGCTCGACGACGTCTTCGCCAGGGTGTCGTCGCCGCCCGCCGCGGGATTCGCGCGCGTCGGTGTGACCACGCCGGGGGCAAGGTTCCTGGCCTACGCCTCGGTGGTGGACAACGTCACGGGCGACCCGGCGCTGGTCCCGGGCTGGTGAGCGACCGGGGGCCTCGGCGGCCGAACCGCGCCCCCTGCAGGTCTCGCCGGGACCACCCGAGCGTGGCACACTGAGTCGTGATGGTCTCTCTCCTTTTCGTCGCCGGGCTCCTGGTCGCGCCGGCCTCCGCCCCGGCGCCGGTCCGCTTCGCGGTGGTGGCCGACAACCGCGACGCGCCAGGCTTCGCCTCTGTCCTGCAGAGCCTCCGGGCGATCGAGGGTGGCCCGGGCGGCTTTCTGGTCATCCCCGGTGACCTCGACCCCGCCCCGGCCACCGCGGCGGCGATCGACTGTGTGCTCGGGCCTGGCTTCCCGTGGTTTCCGGCGATCGGGAACCACGATTTCGGCGACGCCGCGAACCTGGAGTTCGTCCGCCGTCACATTCGCGAGGGCCTGGCCGGACGCGTGCGTCGCGGCCCGCCGGGCTCGCAGGACACCACGTACTCGTTCGACGCCGGCCCCGTCCATGTGGCGGTGATCGACGAGTACTGGAACGGGCTGACCGCCGCTGGCAGCGAGGCGGCGGGTGACGCGACCGTCGTGCCGGCGTTGCGCTCCTGGCTGGCCGCTGACCTGGTGGGCTCGCATCGACCCTGGAAGCTGGTCGTGGGCCACGAACCGGCCTACCCGCAACCGGACCGCGATCTCGGCAGCGGCCGGCACCTCACCACCTCGCTCAACCAGTACCCGGCCGCCCGCGATGCGTTCTGGAAGATGCTCGAGGCGCACGACGTCGGCGCGTATCTGTGCGGGCACACCCACCGGTACAGCCGGTTCCGACCGCCGGGTAGCACGGTCTGGCAGATCGACGCCGGACAGGCGCGTGACGGCCCCTTCAACTGGCGCTTCGACGCCTTCCTGGTGATCACCGCCGACCGCGACACCCTGCGTGTCGACACCTACCGCCACGTGCACGAGCGAGGTCGCTTCGAGAGAACCGACTGGCTCGTCGTCCGCGCCGACGGGTCTTTCGAGGAGGCCGGCCCCGCCGCCCTCCCTCCTCGCCGCTGACCAGATGATGTTCGGTCAGGCGCCGGAGCGGAAGGCCTGGGTGACCAGCCTCTCCTGCTCCGCCTGGTGCATGCGAGAGCTCCCGGTCGCCGGGCTCGGACTCGCCGGTCGTCCCGCGTACGCCAGTGAGCGACCGTCGAGCGCCGCCTGGAGGTGGGGGAGGACGAACGACCACGCCCCCATGTTCGCGGGCTCCTCCTGCACCCAGGTCACCTCGCGCACGGCGGCAAGAGTGGCGAGCAGGGCCGAGAGTTCCTGCGCCGGGAAGGGGTAGAGCTGCTCGACGCGCACGATGGCGGTGTCACGGACGCCCTGCGCTCGGCGGTGCTCCATGAGGTGGTAGACCACCTTGCCGGAACACAACAGGAGGCTGGCGGGCGTCTCCGGCATCTCGGGGTCGAGCAGGAGGGGACGGAAGAAGCCGGTCGTGAGCTCGTCGGGGCGGCTCTTGGCTGCCGCCGCGCGCAGCAGGCTCTTGGGTGTGAGGATGACCAGAGGCGTGGGTTCGGCGAGGTGGCCCTGGCTGCGCAGGAGGTGGAAGTACTGCGCCGCGGTGGTGGGGACGGCCACCCGCCAGTTGCCGCGGGCGGAGAGCTGAAGGAAGCGCTCCACCCGCGCCGAGGAGTGCTCCGGCCCCTGTCCCTCGTAGCCATGCGGGAGGAGCAGCGTGAGCCGGCTGCGCTGGTTCCACTTCTCGGAGGCGGCGGCGAGGAACTGGTCGATGATGATCTGCGCGCCGTTGGCGAAATCGCCGAACTGCGCCTCCCACAGGACCAGCGCATCGGGCCGGGCCACCGAGTAGCCGTACTCGAAGCCGAGGGCCGCGTACTCGGAGAGCAGCGAGTCGAAGAGCAGAAACGCCCCCTGCTGCGGGTCGAGGTGCTGGAGCGACACGTACTCCGCGCCGGTGTGCTGGTCGACGAGGACAGCGTGGCGCTGCGAGAAGGTGCCGCGGCGGGAATCCTGGCCGGCCAGCCGGACCGTCTTGCCCTCGAGCAGGAGCGAGCCGAATGCCAGGCTCTCGGCGGTCGCCCACTCTACCTGGCCAACGGCTGACCCGGTGGTCGCCGCGCCGAGGGCGATCTCGTCGCGGTGGCTCGTGAGGTGCCTGGCGAGCTTGGGATGGACGCCGAACCCCTCGGGGACCGTGCTGATGATCTCCACGATCCGCTCGATGACCGCGCGCGAGACCGCGGGAACCGGCCCGACCGGGAGCGGCGTCGGCTCGGCGGGGAGCGGGCAGACCTCGGGAGGCGCACTCTCGCGGGTCGCCGCGAAGGCAGCCTCGAGACGGGCCTGGAAATCGTTGAGGGCCGCCTCCGCCTCCGGCAGGCTCAGGTCGCCGCGGTTGACCAGGGTCTCGGTGTAGAGCTTGCGCACGGAGCGCTTCTCGCGGATCTTGGCGTACATCAGCGGCTGGGTGAAGGCCGGCTCGTCGGCTTCGTTGTGGCCGTGCCGCCGGTAGCACACCATGTCGACGACGACGTCCTTCTTGAACCGCTCCCGGAAGGCGAAGGCGAGATCGATGGCGCGCACGCACGCCTCCGGGTCGTCGCCGTTGACGTGGAGCACCGGCGCCTGGACCATCTTCGCCACGTCCGTGGCGTAGACCGAAGAGCGAGCGTCCGCCGGCGAGGTGGTGAAGCCGATCCCGTTGTTGACCACGATGTGGACCGTGCCGCCGGTGCGGTAGCCGCTGAGTGCGCTCATGTTGAGGGTCTCGGCCACCACCCCCTGTCCGGAGAAGGCGGCGTCGCCGTGGATGAGCACCGGCAGCACCCGCTCGCGGGCAGTGTCGCCGCGCATGTCCTGCATGGCGCGGGTCATTCCCTCGACCACCGGGTCGGCGGCCTCGAGGTGGCTCGGATTGGAGGCCAGCACGACGCGCAAGGAGGCTCCGGTCGGTCCGTGGAACGTGCCGCTGCCGCCCAGGTGGTACTTGACGTCGCCACTGCCCTCGCGGCTGAACGGGTCGAGGTCGCCGTCGAACTCGCGGAAGATCTTCTCGTAGCTCTTGCCCAGGATGTTGGCGAGCACGTTGAGCCGGCCGCGGTGCGACATTCCCATGGCGACATCCTCGACGCCGGCGGCGATCGCGGCCGAGAGCAGCCGATCGAGAATGGCGATGAGCGCCTCCGCGCCCTCGAGGGAGAAGCGCTTGTGGCCGATGTACTTGGTGTGGAGGAAGCGCTCGAACGCTTCGGCGGCGTTGAGCTGCGCGAGAATGCGGCGCTTGTCGTCGGCGGTCACCCACGACGAGCGCGGGACGCCCTCGACCCGTTGCTGAATCCAGGTCTTCTGGTCGGGTTCCTGGATGAACATGTACTCGACCCCGATCGGGCCGGTGTAGGCGTACTGGAGGAGGTGGAGCACCTCGCGCAGGGTGGCGCGGTCGCGGCCGGCCAGCCCCTCGACGTAGAACTCGCGGTCGAGGTCCCAGACCGTGAGGCCGTGATGGGCGAGGTCGAGTTCGGCGTGACTCGGGACCTCCTGCCCGAGCGGGTTGAGGTGGGCGACCAGGTGCCCGCGGACCCGGTACATGTTGATCAGGTGGAGGACACCAGCGGACTTGCGGACCAGCGCCTGACCGCCGTCATCGGCCAGGAACGGGTTGGCGTCGCGGGCGAGCCTGAGCGGTTTGTGGGGGACGTGGAGGGAGGCGAAGATGGTCTCGTAGAAACCATCCTCGCCGGCGAGCAAGCGGCCGATGAGTCCGAGGAAGGCACCGCTCTCCGCCCCCTGGATGACCCGGTGGTCGTACGTGCACGTCACGGTGACGACCTTGCCCACGCCCATGCGGGCGAGGGCGGTGCGGTCCGCGCTCTGGTACTCGGCCGGGTAGTCGATGCTGCCGGTGCCGACGATCAGGCTCTGGCCGGCCATCAGGCGGGGCACCGACTGGGTGGTGCCGAGCATCCCGGGGTTGGTCAGCGTCGCGGTGGTGTCGGCGAAGTCCTCGGGCGTGAGCTGGCCCGCGTGCGCCCGCCGGATGAGGTCGTTGTAGGCCGCGAAGAACGCCGCGAAGTCGAGGGCCTCGGCGCGCTTGATCGAGGGGACCACGAGGCTGCGCGAACCGCCGCGCTTCTCGAGGTCGACGGCGAGGCCGAGATTGACATGCTCGGGCGAGATGCGGTGCGGGGTGCCGTCGAGCTCCATGAAGATCGCCTGCATGGACGGTGTGACCGCCAGGGCGCGCACCACCGCCCACGCCAGGAGATGGGTGAAGCTCACCTTGCCGCCGACGACATCGGCGAGGTGGTCGTTGAGGATGGCGCGGTTCTCCTCGAGGAGCTTGACCGGGATCGTGCGGGCAGTGGTGGCGGTCGGCACGCGAAGGCTGCGCTCCATGTTCTCGACCAGGCGCGCCGCGGGGCCGCGCAGCGGCACGGCGACCGGCGGCGTGGGTGTCGGGGCGGACGGCGCGGCCGGGGTTGGAACTTTCGTCGGCGCGGCCGGAGCCAGCGCAGGAGCGGGTGCCGTCGGAGCCGCCACCTCGACCACCGCGACCGAGGGCGCCGCGCGACCGACGGCCGGCCGGTAGTCGGAGAAGAACTCCCGCCAGGTCTCGGAGAGCGACTCCGGGTGTTCCTTGTACTCCCGGTACATCTCGTCGATCAGCCAGACGTTGGGCCCGTAGTCGTCGGCGCGCTCTTTGTCGTCGCTCATCATCGTCCCCGTCAACCACTTGGAATTCTAGCAACACGGCTGCGCGGGGAACCCTTTCCGACGCCACCGGCGAGCGTGACCTCGAGCTCAACACCGGCGGGGAAGTCGCCGCGCTCTCGTCGGTACCGTCAATCCGGTGACCGGGATCCGGCCCGCGCGCGGTGGATGCCGAGCTGCACGATCGGGCGCGGGAAGAACAACCCCATCGTCCAGTCGAGGGCAACCCGGAGCTTGCGGGCAAACCCCGGCATCTTCATCAGGTACACCGAGCGCCAGAGAAACCAGGCCGCGAAACCGAACAGGCGAAAGCCGGGGAGGTCGGCCACGGCGGTCCGGCAACCGAGCGCGGCCAGGGCGCCCCGGGACGAGATGTCGCATGGACGGGTGGGCTCACCGCGGATCGCGCGAGCGAGGTTCGCCGCCAGCTGTGTGGCCTGCCTGACGGCATGTTGTGCGGTCGCAGGGTAGGGACTCCCGTCGCGGTCGGGGATGGAGGCAGAGTCGCCCAACGCCCAGACGTGGTCGAGGCCGCTGACCCTCATGTCGCGTTGGCACACCAGCCAGCCTCGCCCGTCGACGGGCACGCGGAGGCGGGAGAGCAGTGGGC
>JBLMXF010000006.1:0-3881 GCA_050257595.1 Acidobacteriota bacterium
TCCGCAAACCCTCCCGCCGCATCACCTCGAAGCTCACCGCGTCCGCCAGGCTGATTCCCTGACCCACGCGCGGCCGAAGCCAACGGTCGATCGCTTCGCGCTCGAGATCGGGCGTGCTCCACACGACCTCATGCAATGGGTCGCGTGGGAGCTGGTCCAGCAGGGTGAGCGCTGCCGCCTCCCCCACGCCCCGCGCCACCAGGGCGTGCGTCTCGGCAAGCAGGAGGTTCGTCGTCACGAACGCCTGACGCTCCGCGATGGCGCGCCGGTAGTACTCCCTGGCGGAAGCGTGACGCTGGTCGCGGGGGTTGATGGCCGCGACCCACCCGGACGTGTCGAGCAGAATCCGGCGGCTCATCGCGCCTTCTTCGGCACCTTTCGGCTCGCCTCCACTTCGTAGATCTCCGCCAGGTAGTCGTCGTGCCGTTCGGAGAGGTCGGGCGGGAGGTCGAGGTCGCCCAGCGACTCGATGAACTCGAGCATCGGGCTCTTCCCCCCGGCCTGCTCGGCCGCGAACCGCCGCAGGCCGCGCCGCAGGATCTCGGCGCGCGAGAGCCCGGTTTCCGCGGCGACGCGATCGAGCAGGGCCCGCTCGTCCATGTCGAGATAGACCTGGATCGGTTCGCGCAGCCGGCGCGGGGGTTTGCGTGCCACGTTCTCATCCTTCCATGCGAGCCAGCCGACAAATTCATCACTGTTAATTTGGCAATGTCAGCACGTAAATCAATAGGCGTCCGATCTGACAGCCGTAAGTGCTTGCCAAACAACGGCTTGTGCTGAGTGCGGCCCATTGAAAACCAGCCGGCTACCAGCTACCTTTGGTAGACCGCAGTAGGGGTCCCTCGGGCCCCTTTTCCGTATCGCGAAGGAACACGCATGACCGCTCCCAACCAGCGCGAACGCATCCTGCCGCGCCTGATCGAAGACGAGATGCGCGAGTCGTTCATCGACTACTCGATGAGCGTGATCGTCGCGCGCGCCCTGCCCGACGTGCGGGACGGCTTGAAGCCCGTGCACCGCCGCATCCTCTACGCGATGAGCGAGCTTGGACTCATTCCGAGCCGGCCGTACAAGAAGTCGGCGACGGTGGTCGGCGAAGTGCTGGGCAAGTATCACCCGCACGGCGACGCGGCGGTGTACGACTCGCTCGTCCGGATGGTGCAGGACTTCTCACTGCGCTACCCGCTGGTGGACGGGCAGGGGAACTTCGGCTCGGTGGACGGCGATCCGGCGGCGGCCTACCGCTACACCGAGGCGCGCCTCACGGCGATCGCGCTGGAGATGCTGGCGGACATCGACAAGCAGACCGTGCCGTTCGTCGCGAACTTCGACGACCGGCTCGAGGAGCCGACGGTCCTGCCGTCCAAGTTCCCCAACCTGCTGGTCAACGGCACCTCGGGCATCGCCGTCGGCATGGCCACCAACATCCCGCCGCACAACCTGCGCGAGGTGGGGGAGGCGGTCCGCTACCTGGTGGACCACCCGGAGTGCGACCTCAAGGAGCTGCGCAAGATCGTCCGGGGCCCCGACTTCCCGACCGGCGGGTTCATCTACGGCCGCGAGGGGATCAAGGAGTGCTACGAGACCGGCCGCGGCCGCATCGTGATGCGGGCGCGCGCCGTGATCGAGGAGAAGGAGTCCTCCGGCAAGCAGCAGATCGTGGTCACGGAGATCCCGTTCCAGGTCAACAAGTCGCGCCTGGTGGAGCAGATCGCCGACCAGGTGCGTGACAAGAAGATCGACGGGATCAGCGACCTGCGGGACGAGTCCGACCGCGACGGCATGCGCATCGTGATCGAGCTGAAGCGCGACGCCAACACCGAGGTCGTGCTCAACCAGCTGTACAAGCACACCCAGATGCAGACCACCTTCGGCGCGATCATGCTGGCCCTCGTGGACGGCGCGCCGAAGATCATGGGACTCAGGGAGATGCTGCAGCACTTCGTGGATCACCGCCACGCGGTGATCACGAAGCGCACCGCGTTCGACCTGGCGGGAGCCCAGGCCCGGGAGCACATCCTCGAGGGCCTCAAGATCGCCGTCGACCATATCGACGAGGTGATCACTGTCATCCGCGGCTCGCCCGACGTGGAGACCGCCGATGCCGCGCTGCGCGAGCGGTTCAAGCTCTCCGAGAAGCAGAGCAAGGCGATCCTCGACATGCGGCTTGCCCGGCTCACCGGTCTCGAGCGCGAGAAGCTCGAGGAGGAGCTCAAGGAGGTTCGGGCGCTGATCAAGGAGCTCACGGCGATCCTCGCCTCGCGCGACCGCCGGATGGCGATCCTCAAGGAGGAGCTGGAGCAGCTCGAGACCAAGTTCGGCGACGAGCGGCGCACCGAGATCGTGGCCGACCAGGGCGACTTCACGATCGAGGACCTGATCGCCGAAGAGGACATGGTGATCACGATCTCGCACGCGGGGTACATCAAGCGGATCCCGGTGACCACCTACCGGCGGCAGCGGCGCGGCGGCCGTGGCCTCGCCGGGATGGGGACCAAGGAAGAGGACTGGGTCGAGCACCTGTTCATCGCCTCGACCCACGACTACGTCCTGTTCTTCACGCAGAACGGCCAGCTGTACTGGCTCAAGGTGTACGACGTGCCGCAGGGCGGCCGGGCCGCCAGGGGCAAGCCGATCATCAACCTGATCCAGATCAAGCCCGAGGAGCGGATCGCGGCGTTCGTCGCGGTGCGTGCGTTCGACGACCAGCATTTCCTGGTGTTCGCGACCGCCACCGGGACGGTGAAGAAGACGGTGCTTTCGGCGTACGGGAACCCGCGCGCCAGCGGCATCAACGCGGTGAACATCGAGCCGGGTGACGAGCTGATCGACGTGCAGATCACGGACGGCTCCAACGACGTGGTGCTGGCCACCCGGCACGGCATGAGCATCCGGTTCCACGAGCACGACGTGCGCGAGATGGGCCGGGCCACGACGGGGGTGCGCGGCATCGAGCTCGAGCCGGGCGACCGGGTGATCGGGATGGTGGTGATCCGGCGGGATGCGACCCTGCTGGTGGTGACGGCGAACGGGCTCGGCAAGCGCTCGGAGCTCGCGGAATACCGCGTGCAGCGGCGCGGCGGCAAGGGCATCATCACCCTCAAGCGCACCGACAAGACCGGCGAGATCGTGGCGCTCAAGGAGGTGCTGCCCGAGGACGAGCTGATGATGATCACGCGCCACGGGGTGATCATCCGCGTGCCGGTCGAGGGCATCCGGGTGATCGGCCGGAACACGCAGGGCGTACGGGTGATGAATCTCGACGAGGGCGATACCGTGATGGACGTCGCCCGTGTCGTGAGGGAGGAGGAGAACGGGAACGGGAACGGGGACGGCAACGGGGACGAAGGGAACGGCGGGGAGATCGTTTCCAGAGGCCGCGATCAGCGCGAGATGGACGTGTAGCGGCGGCTCCGGATGATCGGTAGATTGGCGACCTGATGACCGTAGGCGCGACTCCCGTACCCGCACCCGTGACGCTCGACGCCATTCGCGAGGCCGCGGCCGGGCTCGTGGGCGTCGCCGAGCGGACGCCCCTCCTGGCCGTCGAGGCCTTGAGCGCCCTGGCGGGGGTTCCGGTCTACCTCAAGCTCGAGAACCGGCAGCCCACCGGGGCGTTCAAGCTCCGCGGCGCCTGGACCGCCGTGCGGCGGCTGCCCGCCGCAGCCCGCCGCCGCGGCGTCATCACCTACTCCTCGGGCAACCACGGCCAGGCGCTGGCGTACGCCGCGCGCCGGATGGGGCTCCGTGCCGTGATCGTGATGCCGGAGAACGCGCCGGCCAAGAAGGTCGAGGGCGTGAAGCACTGGGGGGGCGAGGTGGTGTTCGCGGGGACCACCTCCGAGCACCGGAAGACGAAGGCCGAGGAGATCATAGCCGCA
>JBLMXF010000007.1:0-31636 GCA_050257595.1 Acidobacteriota bacterium
CCGACCGGCATCTCCATCCGCTCGGCGATCTCCTCCACCGTCGGCTCGCGGCCGAGCTCCTGGACCAGCATCCGGGTGGTCCGGGTGAGCTTGTTGATGGTCTCGATCATGTGGACCGGGATCCTGATGGTCCTGGCCTGGTCGGCGATTGCCCGGGTGATGGCCTGGCCGATCCACCAGGTTGCATAGGTGGAGAACTTGTACCCCCGCTGGTACTCGAACTTGTCCACCGCCTTCATCAGGCCGATGTTCCCCTCCTGGATGAGGTCGAGGAACTGGAGACCGCGGTTCGTGTACTTCTTGGCGATCGAGACCACCAGCCGGAGGTTGGCGACGATGAGCTCCTGCTTGGCGGTGTCGGTCTCGCTCTCGCCGAGCCGGACCTCGGCCATGACCCGCTTGAGCTCCTCATACGGCACGCCGAAGCGCTTCTCGATCGTCTTGAGCTCCTCCTGGTAGCGCTTGATGCGCTCCCGGTAGAAGGTCCTCCGCTCGGCGTTGCGCTCGGTCTTGAGCTTGACGTCGTCCTTGCGGATGGTGGTGATCGGGATGGAGAACTGGCGCTCGACCTCGGAAAGGAAGGTGAGGAGGCGGTTGCGCGTCGTGGTGGTGAAGTCGGTGGAGCGGACCAGCACCGAAACGTCGCCGCCGAGCTTGTCGATCTGGTTGACCAGCTCGTCGGCCCGTTTGGTGCCCCGCTTGCAGCGGCGCAGGCGTTCCTTCAGACCCTTGCACTGATCGTCGAGGACGCACAAGCGGCTGAAGGTCTTGAGGGCCTCGGCGACGCGCGTCCGACCGCGCTCGTCGAGCTCGGCGGACAGTCCGGACAGGATGTCGCGCATCATCCGGCGATCCCGGCGCGCCACCTCGTTCGCCCGCAAGAACAGCTCGAGGATCCGCGGGCTTGAGGCGAGGGCGCAGAACACCTTGGCCTCTCCCGACTCGATCCGGCGCGCGATCGACACCTCACCCTCGCGGTCGAGCAGTTTGACCGTGCCCATCTCTCGCAGGTACATGCGGACCGGGTCGTTGGTCTTCTCGAGCAGGGCCGGGTCGACGAGCGCCGGACCCGCGACCGGCTCGGCTCCGTCCGGCCTCTCACTGCCGCCCTCCTCTTCGAGGGCTGCAGCCTTCTCCGGACTCTCGACCACCTCGATGTCGTTCTCCGTGAAGCGGAGATAGATCTCGTCGAGGTCCTCGGGGGTTGCCGCAATCTCTTCCGGCAACACCTCGACGATCTCGTCGATCAGGACATAGCCGCGCTCGCGTCCCAGGGTGAGGAGCCTGGCGAGCTCGACGTACTTCTCCTCGACGCTCAGCGCGAGAGTCTCCCTCTCGGGTGTGTCGTGGTTCTGTGGCGATTCTCCGGAGCGGCCATCCTTGCGGTGATCCGCGCTCTTCGGGCGCGTCCCGGCGGCCCGGCCGGCGCGCGAGGCCTTGACCGCGAGACGAGCAGCGGCTGCGGTGGTGCTCGGCGCTCGTTCATGCTTGGATGTGGGCGTAGGCTTCTCCGTCTTCCTGGGTGAGGGTCGCCTGCCGGCGGCCGTGTGGACCTCGGCCCGCCGGTGAGGAGCCGGTTTCCCGGCGGGAGCGGGGCGTCCATGTCTCTTCCCACTGCGCCGCACGACCTTCGCCGGCGGCTTCGCGATCCGCTTCGGGGGCCGCGCCTTCGTGACGGCCTTGCTGGGTCGCGAAACCGCCTTGACCCGGCTTGGCGGCGCGGGGCGTCGACCGCTGGCCGCGGGCTTCGTCTTGGGTGCAGCGACGCTGGGCTTCGGACGAGGGCGAGTGGGTCGCGGGGCGGTGGCCCTGGTCCGCGTGGCCGGCTTCGGCTTGACTTTGGCCTTGGCGCTCCGGCCGGCCGGCGGCCGCGGGTGCTGCTCCTTCTTCCGTTGAGCAGTCGGGCCGTGAGCAGTCTTGGGGCGGGCGCTCGGCTTGTGAGCGGTTTTCCGACCCCCAACGCCGGCTGGTTCGACTTTCAGGCGTGCTGTCTTTCGGCGGTCGGTCGTGTGGGGCCTGTGGCTCGCGGACTGACCTCGATGACTCTTCTTTTCTTGTGTTTTCGCCAATGTCCCCTCATGACGAGGACGAGGTGCTCGCCCCCGGGGGGTGGCACCTCGAACTCTTGGGCGGCCAGGAGCCGGCACGCCTCACGCTCGTCAATGTCGGGCGTCCGGCGAGAAATTTCAAGGGGTGGGGCACATGGTCTCGCCGGGGCTGCCTGGTTGGCCGGCCGCGAGACGACCTCTTGGGCGCGGTTACGCGCCCGGGCCCGGTGGCCGGCTTCGAGCGAGGAGCTGCTCGATCTCGCCCAGCAGGTGCTCCCGCCCCTTCTTCTGCTGGATCAGCGAGCTGAGCTCCTCCGTCAGGGCGGCGGCTCGTTCGCCCTCGCCGGCCTTCAGTGCCGCGGCGTGCGCGTTCCGCGCTTCCCCGAGGCGCCGCCTCCATGCGCGTTCCCAGGTCACCCGGAGGTCCTCGGCCAGCCGCCGGGCGTCCATCTCGGGGACACGGAACTCGATCGCGGCCAGGACCCGGCGCAGATTTGGGTCGTCGAACTCATTGATCAGACGTGCGATGTCGATGTCCTCTCCGCGTTTGAGCAGGCCGGCCGCGACCTGGAAGAGGGTGGCCGCGATCGGGTGTTCGAGCGCGTCTGTGGGGAGCAGCTCGATGAGGTCGAGCCTCTGATGGGGGGCAAGGTCGAAAATCAGCGCGCGGACGAGCGCCCACTCGCCGGGAGCGGCGGAGAAGTCGTCGGCGCCGGTGTGGGCCGCGACCAGCTTCGGCGGCTCCCACGAGCCCAACTCGGCAAGCGGGACCTCGGCGGCCCGGGCGAGCCGTTCCCGCAGGGCGAAGCGTCTCACCGGGTTGGGGCAGGCGTCGGCGAGCTCGAGGACACGGAGGAGGTTCTCCCGGCGCTCCTGTCGCGTGGCCCCCAGCAGGGAGATCAAGAACTCGCCCACGTCGAGGGCGGCGTCCAGCAGGGCGGCGAATCCCTCCCGACCCCGGGTACGGACGGCATCGTCGGGATCCTCGCCCTCGGGCAGGAGGAGGACCGAGATGGCGAGGTCGACGGTGAGCAAGGTGCGGACCGCAGTGACGGCGGCGGCACGCCCGGCGGCATCGCCGTCGAAACAGACGACGACGTGAGGCACTTTGCGGGCAAGCTCTTTGGCGTGATGTTCCGAAAGGCTGGTGCCGAGCGTCGCCAGGGTCTCGCGGAAGCCCGCGTGGTGAAGGGCGATGCAGTCGAAATACCCCTCCACGACGATCGCCCGGTTGGTCTGCGCGAAGACACGGCCCGCCCGGTCGAGGGCGAACAGCACACGGCTCTTGGAGAACAGCGGGGTCTCGGGCGAGTTGAGGTACTTGGGGGGGTCGTCACCGACGGTGCGGCCGCCGAACGCGATCAGCTGTCCGCGGGAGTTGCGGATCGGGATGGTGATCCGATCGCGGAAACGGTCGTAGCAGCGGCCTCCTTCCCCGGTGGCGACCAGGCCGGCGCCGAGCAGGGTGCGCTCCGGGAAGGTGCGATGAAGCTCGTCGAAGAGCGCTCTCCACTCGGCCGGGGCATAGCCGAGGCCGAACTCCGCCGCCGTCTCGAGCCGGACACCGCGCCGCTCCAGGAACGCCCGCGGCCGGTCGTCGCCGATCCGCCGCAAGAAGAACGCCTGCGCCGCCTGCAGGGCCTCGCCGAAAGCGTCCGCCTCCTCGCGGCGGCGTTGCGCGCCCGGAGTGGCCAGGGGGAGCTCGACGCCAAAGCGCTCGGCGAGCCGTTCCACGGCCTCGGCGAAGGCGAGCCGCTCGATCTCCATGACGAAGTCGATCACGTCGCCACCGCGCTTACACCCGAAACAGTAGAACGTGCCCTTCTCGCGCGAGACCGAGAACGAGGCCGTCTTCTCCCCGTGGAACGGGCACAGCCCCATCCAGTTTCGGCCCGACTTGCGCAACGTGACGACGTCGCCGACCACGGTGACGATGTCGGCAACCTCACGGACGCGCTCGAGCACGGGGCGGGAGAGGTCGTACTGACTCATGTCGGCCCCCGACCCACCCTGGGATCCGGAGTATGGGGTCCGGGGTCCGAGAGCCGGATGTTCTCGGCAGGCATCGGATGATCCTGCACCCCGGATCCCGCATCCTGGGCCCCGGGCCTCATTCGAGCTCCGCCTCGGTCACGCCGGTTCCGCCGCGGAACTGCGGTGGGTGGGAGAAACTGATCACGGCGGGGTGCGCCGCCAGGACCTCGCGAACCATGCGTCGTAGCGTACCGGAGCCGTGGCCGTGGACGACCCGCACCCGGCGCAGGCCGCCCAGGAGCGCCCGATCGAGGAACTGGTCGAGGGACTCGCGGGCCTCCTCCTCGGTGAGACCGATGAGCTTGAGCTCCTCGGGCTCGGTCCCGCCCTCGACGAGCGCCGGTGCCGGTGGTGGGGGCGCCGGCGGACCGGTCTGACACACCTCACAGCCGTTCCGGGCGACCCAGACGCGCTTGCCCCCGAGCTGAACCTCGACGCGATCCCCGATGATGCGGCCGACGGTCCCCTCCGCCCCCGTTCCCAGCACGCGCACGCGCACTCCAGGGGCAAGCCCCAGGGCCGGCGCGGTGGTCGACTCCTCCTCGTCGCCGAGATCGAACGCGGCGGCACGCACCGCCGCCACCCTCCGCCGGCCGGGCAACTCGCCCCGCGCACGGGCCGCCTGCAGCTCGGCGAGGGCCGCCGCCAGCCGTTCCTGGGCCCGCCGCCGCAGCTTCTCCCGCTCCGTTGCCAGGCTGGAGCGCACCTCTCCGCGCTCGCGCTCCAACCGGTCGCGCTCGACGGCCCAACCCCGGCGCGCCTCCTCGGCGGCGGCCTCCAGGGCGCGCAGGCGGGTGGCCTCCGCCTCAACGTGTCGCCGCTCCTCCTCGAGGCGCGACAGATAGCCGTCGAGGGCGAGATACGAGGTCGAGAGCAAGCCGCGCGCCCGGGCGATGACGCGAGGAACGACGCCGCATGCCGCCGCGATCGCGAGGCCCCGGGAACGTCCCGGTATGCCGAGCCGGAAGCGGTAGGTGGGCCGCCCGCCGTCCTCGTCGTAGCCCATCGCAGCGTTGGTGGCACCGGGAAGCTGCTCGACGTGAGCGGCCACGGTGACCAGGTGGGCGGTGGCCAGGGTCCAGCAGCCCCGGCGGGCGAGTTCCTCGAGCAGCGAAGCCGCCAGCGCCGCACCCTCCTCGGGGTCGGTCCCGGAGCCGAGTTCGTCGTAGAGCACGAGGGTGTCCGTGTCGGCGCTGCTCAGCAGCGCGGAGGTGGCCTGCATGGCACCGGTGAACGTGGAGAGGTCGGAGAGCAGGCTCTGCTCGTCCCCGATGTGGCACCAGACCGCGGAGAACCTGGGGAGCGCGCTGGACGCCGCGGCCAGGACCGGGATGCCCGCCTGGGCCATCAGGGCGACCAGGCCGATGGTCTTGAGGGCGACGGTCTTGCCTCCTGCGTTGGGTCCCGACAGCAGCACCACTCGGCGATTCGCGGGGAACGCGAAATCGAGCGGGACCACCTCGCCCCGATTGCCGGCTTCGCCGAGGGCCTCTTCCCTGAGGCCGGCGAGACGAGGATCGAGCAGGGGATGGCGGGCGCCGAGGAGGCGAAAGTCGCTCCCCGCTCCCGGTTCGAGCAGAACACCGTCGCACCGGCGTGCGAACAGCGCGCGGGCCTGGAAGGCGTCGAGTTCGGTGAGGGTCGTAGCCGCCGCGGCCAGCTCGTCCCGGCGGCGGGCAAAGTCGGCGGCCAGCTCGCGCAGCACCCGTTGCTCCTCCTCGCGGACGCGCGAGAGCGCCTCCGCGAGGGCGTTGTTGAGTTCGACCACCTCGAGCGGCTCAACGAAGGCGGTCGCGCCGGTCCCCGACACGTCGAGGACAAGCCCGCCGACCGCCTGCCGCTCCCCGCTCGGGATCGGGACGCAGTACCGCTCGCGGCGCACGGTGAACGGGGCCTGGAGCCCGTGCTGGCGGCGCAGCTGGTCGAGGCGCGAGACGATCGCCTGACGATGTCGCTCCCTTGCGGCGCGGGCCTGGGCGAGTTGCGGGCTGGCACTGTCGAGGATCTCGCCGGCAGGGCCGAGACAGCGGTCGCAGTGGGCAAGAAAGGGCTCGAGGTGGGGAAGCGAGGTGCCCCGCCGGGCCAGCTCGGGGCCCAGGCGGACGGAGCCGAGCGCGTCCCGCACCTCCACGAGCGTGCGCACCAGGGAAATCAGGCGCGCCAGTTCGGTGGCCTCGAGTGCGGTCGCGTCACCTGCGAGCAGAGAGGCATGGTCGAGCCCGGCGAACGACAGGGGACCGGCTGCGGCCACGAACACGTCGAGCTCGCGGCTTAGGGAAAAAGCCTGCGACCCTTCCGCGGTGCTGAAACCGGGAAGGGTCGCCAGGACAGCCTGTCGTCCTCGTTGACTGCGCGCGAACGCCGCGACCAATGTCAGGACGCGGTCGAATTCGAGCGCCGCGAGGGTGTGGGACATTCGGTACCGCTTACAGCAGGCCGGCTTTCCTCTGCTGCGCGAGTTTGCGCAGCATCTTCTTGCGCGCCTGGATGAGCTTCCGCTTGCGCTTGACGCTGGGCTTCTCGTAATGCTGGCGCTTCTTGATCTCCGAGAGAACTCCCGCCTTCTCGCACTTGCGCTTGAAGCGTCTCAGCGCCTGCTCGAACGACTCGTTCTCCCGCACGTGCACCGTCGTGGGCATTGCGGTTTCTCACCCCCCGTCCGCGCCGGGATTGTCGTGCGCCCCGCACGACCACGCGACAAGGAACGGAAATCTAGCAGAAGCGAGGCTGGGCGGTCAAGGGCGGGCGGTGCCAGAGGCAAGCGGCGTCCGTTGCGTACCGAGGCGCGAGCGCACGCGCTCGATCGCGGCGCCGAGCTCCGCCGGAGGGCTCGTTCCGACGACGTCGAAGTTCCGGCGCGCGTCGGCCAGCGCCTGCAGCGCCGCGGAGAGGTCGCCGCCCCTGGCGAGCGCCTGGTCCGCGATCTCGACGGCGGAACGGGCATAGAGCTCGACCCCGCTCCTGGTCTCGGGAGCGTCGGGGAACAGGTTGAGGGCGGTGGTGAGGAAGCGGGCGAGCTCGCTCTGGTAGCGGGTGAACGCGGCATCGAAGGCGGCTCGGGACGCCTCGTCGGTCGCGGTGCCAGTCCGTGAGCCGAGACGGTTCCGCGCCTCCTCGAACGCCTCGCGAGCCTCCTCCACCCGGGCGAAGGCCGCCGCCCGCTCGGCGCCGGCGGAGGTGGTGGGCGCGGGCCGGTGACAGCCGACGACCGCCGACACGGCCACGATCAGGACCGCCGCCGCTGCGCCTCGCACTGCCCGCTCCTCACCCGGTACCCTTAGCAGGAACGTCGAATGTTGGCAAGCCGGAGCGGCGGGTTCCTTGACACTCTTTGTGCAAGACGTCGATAATACTTGGCTGAACGAGCAAGGAGGCGCCGATGGACGAGCGTGAGGCGGTACTTGCTGAGCTCCAGGAGGTACGGGAGCGCGCTGCGGCACTGCTGCGCGCGAAGCTCGACGCGGTCGCCGGGCAGATCCGGGAGGTCGCGGCCCGCACTGTGGGCGAGTTGGATGTCGTCCTACCTCCCGATCTCGACACCCTCTTCCCGCTCACCTCCGTGAGCGACCGTCTCGCATCGTACATGCAGCCGGTGGTGACGACGGGGACGCTTAGCCTCGAGGGGCTCCGCCGCCTCGACGAAGGGCGCCAGCAGTCTGCCGTCCTCCAGGAGCTCCTGGTCCAGCTCGAGCCGTGGTGCGGCGCGCGGGCGATCGTCATCTTCCGGGAGGGACAGATCCTGGGCTGGAGTGGCTCCGGCTTTCCTGACGGTGACCCCTCGCGCGGCTGGCGCGCCGCGCTCGCTGATTCGAAGGCCTTCGGGAACGTCGTGGAGGGCAAGGCCGTTCTGCTCGGCTCGGAGTCGGACACCGTCCTCACGGCCTGGGTGGGCCCGCAGGCGCGGCGCGTCCTGATCGTCCCGATGTCCCTGCGCGGCAAGGTCGTCGGCGGCTTGGTCGCCATCGATACCGGCGAGCGTTTCGTGACCGAGACGGTCCAGCTGCTGGTCTACATTGTCGGCTTGCTGATGGAGACGCTCAACGTCAGGACGCAGATCCCGACGCCGTCCCTGAGCGAACCGGAAGCGATTGCCGCCGCCGCTGCTCCGATATTCGAGGTCGAGCCAGCCACGGCGATACCCGCACCGGTCGCCGCTGCCCGCGAACCCGAGCCGGTTTCAGTGGTGGCCGCCCCGGCAGCACCAGTCGAGGAGTACGCCGCTGAGCCGGAGCCGGAGCGGGCTGCCGAGCCGGAGCCGGCTCCGGAACCGGTGAGCACGGCGCCGCCGGTCGTTGCCGCGCCGCCGATGGCCCCGGTGGAGAGCCCGGCGCCGACCGCGTTGCCGCCACCGGCGCCTCAGCCACCGGCGCCTGCGCGCTCGCCCGAGGAGGATCGCAAGCACGAGGAGGCGCGGCGTTTCGCCCGACTCCTGGTGTCGGAAGTCAGGCTGTACAACGAGCAGGCAGTGGTCGAGGGCAAGGCCAGCCGTGACATCTACCGGCGTCTCAAGGAGGACATCGACCGCTCTCGCGAGATGTACGAGCAACGCATTCCGGCCGATATCCGGGGACAGAGCAACTACTTCTTCGACGAGCTGGTGCGCATCCTCGGAGACGGGGATCCCGACGCGCTGGGCCTGTAGGGCGGCGACCGGGGCAATCCGCGCTCCAGCACCGACCGTGACCACGTTCCGACCGCATGGTGCGCGGCGGGGCCGCGCCGGCGTCGCCGCCCTGATGGGACTCCTGCTTGTGGTGGTCCCGGTGGCCATCGCGACCACTGCGTGCGGACGCCGGGTCCCACAAGCCCCGACCCTGGCCGCCGCGCTGGCGGCACGGGGAGGGGCGGCGGAGCGCGCCAAGGCGTTCCTGCGCGTCGCCATCGAGGGAAGCGTCGGAGAGCAGCCGCGCGCCGCGTTCCTCGCCGGCCTGTACGCGTGCGACGCCCGCTCTCCGGCGGCCGCCTTGACCGGTTTCCGGATCGCGGCTCCGCCTGGAGGCCGTGGCCGCCTCGCCGCGCACCGGCTCGTTGAGGCGCTGGCCGCGGTTCCGGCTGGCGAGGTGTTGTGGCGCGAGGCGGCAACACAGGCCTGGGTCGATCCGGAGGAGCGCGAGCTGTTCCTGGTTCGGGGTGGGGAGCAACTGCTCGACCGTCACGACTGCAACGGAGCGACTCGCCTCGTAGCTGCGGCGAGCGTCCGCGGGGGACCGCTGCTGGCCCGTTCCCTGGCCGTGACCGCCCGCTGCGGTGGTCCGGGAGCGCCACAGGCGGCGCGCAGGCTCGCCATCAACTTCCCTATCCTGTTCGGCAAGCTCGTCCCCGGCGAGAGCCTGGCGCGGATCGCCGGCGGCTTCTCGCCGGCCGAGTGGGCGGACCAGGCGCGCGCGTGGCTGGACGCGGGCTACCCCCAGCCGGCGCTCGGGGCGGCGCTGCGCGGCGGACCCGCGGGCATGCTCGTCGGCGCTCGGGCGGCTCTGCGGCTGCGCCGGAGCTCGCTCGCCCTGCAGCTTGCCGAGCGGATGGGAACGACGGACCCCGAGGGGTGGCTCGAACGCGCCGACGCCTATCGACAGCTTGCATGGGGGGGCGACCGAAGTCGGCGCGCGCGCCCGTTCGCGGACATGCTGCGCTGCGCCCGCCAGGCGGAGCGCCTGCTTCCCAAAGGCTCCCCGCTGCGGGGCCGTGCTGGCCTGCAGGCGGGCGAGGCGCTCACCGAGCTGGCGAGGTTCGCGGATGCGGTGCCTCTGCTCGCCCGCGACGATGTCCGTCGCCAGGCACGCTACGACTGGGTACTGCGCCGCTTCTTCTTTCTCCAGGCCGGCCGGGACCGGATGGAGAGCACTGCCCTGGCGGCGCAGATGGCCACCACGCGGGGACGGCGGGTCGCCGACTACTGGATCGGAACCGTCGAGGCGGAACACGGCGATCGCCGGGAACTCGAGCGCCTCGCGGAGTCGGGATTCCCCGACCTCGCCGCGCACTGGGCCGCCGCTGCCCTGGGCCGCTCGGGCGTTGCGGTCGCGCTGTCGACGGCGCCAGTCTCGGCCCCGCCGCCGCCCGACTGGGCCGGCGACCTGCTGGCGGCCGGGAGGGTCGGTGATGCCGCGATCGCCTGGCGCTCGGACCTCGAGGCGGCCGGCCACGACGGTCCCGGGTGGCTGGGACTGGTCGAGCTTGCGGACCTCCCTCCCCTCGACGCCATCCCCTTGCTCGTGCGCGGCCAGCCACGGCTCGCGACCGGACCGTGGACCGGCTTGCCGCAGGCTCTGGTTCGTCGCTATCTACCGTTGCCCTGGCGGGCCGAGCTGGAACTCGCCGCCCGGCGGGCCGGCGTGCCCCCGTGGGTCCTCGCAGGTTTGGTGCGCCAGGAATCGGCGTGGAACCCATCGGCGCGCTCGGGTGCCGGGGCGGTGGGGCTGACCCAGGTACTCCCGGCGACGGCGGCCGAACTGGTGCGCGGTAGCGACCTGCCGGCCTCCTACGCACGGAACCTCACCGACCCTGAGGTGAACCTGGCCATCGGGGCGCTCTTGCTGGCCCGCTGGCGGGTCGCGATCGGTGGGTCGTGGACGGCCGCGTTGGCATGCTTCAACGCGGGGGAGAGCCGGGTCCGGGAGATGTGGGCGCGCGCCGGTCGCCGGGACGGGCCGGCGTTCGTCGAGTCGATCGAGATCCCGGAGACGTGGGATTACGTGCACCGGGTCGTGCTCTATGCCGAGGGCTACCGGGTCGCGTACTGGCCGGAGGGAAAGGGGTATCCGTGGACGTGATCGGGGTCTCCTCGCAGCGCCGCCGCCAGCTCCTTGACGTCACCAGCTTCGTGCAGCAGGCCGTCTCCGCGTCCGCCGTGGCGGACGGGGTGTGCCACGTCTTCGTTCCCCACACGACGGCCGCGGTGATCGTCAACGAGAACGCCGATCCCGACGTCGGCGACGACCTCCTCCGTGCTCTCGAGGCGATGCTGCCGGCGATTCCCTGGCGGCACGTCGAGGGAAACGCCGATGCGCATGTGATCTCCTCGCTGATCGGCTGCTCGATCACGGTCCCGATCGCCGACGGCGAGCTCTCCCTCGGCCGCTGGCAGGGTATCTACCTGTTGGAGTTGGATGGCCCGCGCAAGCGTGAGGTGTGGGTGACCTGTCTGCGGGTGTGAGTCTTGATGGCAAGGGAGCCGTGGGGCTGGCAGCTCAGGTGGGCAGGTAGTGGTGAGGGAGGGGTGGCCGGAGGCGAGACCGGCGAGCCGGGATTCACTCCCGGCGAGCACGGGGGTCCGGGGGGTAGAGGCGGCGGAGGAGTGGGTGGAGGGCCGCCGGCCCCCCGGAGGCGATGGCGGCCCGCGCAAGCGTGAGGTGTGGGTGACCTGCCTGCGGATGCCCGCGGGCACCGCGCCTCATGGTCTCGTGGCTTCGCCTGCGAGGACGGTCCGGTAGAGCGTCTCGAGTCGTTCGGTGGAGGTGGCCAGGGAGTACTCCTCGTGGGTGCGCAGCTGGCCGGCGAGTCCCATGCCGGCGGCGAGGTCGGCGTCGCGGAGCAGGCGGGCAACGGCGGCGGCGAGAGTGGGCGCCTCCCGGGCGGGCACCAGGATGCCCGAGACGCCATCCTCGACGAGCTCGCCAGCACCCGCGATTGAGGTCGCGACGATCGGCCGGCCCAACTGCATGGCACGTGCCAGCGCCCAGGGGAAACCTCGGCCGGCCCACGACGCATCGACGACGACGTCGCTCGCCGCGATGAGGACGAGGGGATCGACTCCCGGTGGCAGCACCCGGACGGCCTCGCGCAGGCCCATCTCGTTGACCACGCGCAGCACGGCGCGGCGCTGGCCGGGTGACTCGCACCCCGCGATCACGAGGAGGACGGTCGGCACTTGAGCGCGGATCGCGGGGACGGCGTGGAGGAGCTCGCGCCAACCCTGCCAGAGATGCGCCCCGACCTGTACGACCACTGGCGTACCGACGGAGATTCCGAGGCGGCCGCGGGCCGTCGGAGGGTCCGGCGGGGTGGGGGTGGCAGGGGCCGAGTCGACTCCCGGCCAGACCACCGCAACGCGTGCGGGGTCGAGTCTCCCGGTGGTCGTGACGACGAGACGGAGGGCCTCGGAGCCGGTCACGATCCGGCGCACCTTGCGGGAACGCAGGACGAGCCGCGCCCGCCAGCTCACCGGGAAGGAGGTATCGACGTCCACGAACAGGGCTGGGCCTGGCGCCCAGTGGGACGCTGCGACCGCCACCGCGGGGGCGGCGACCCCATGGGCGTGGACGACATCGGCCGACTGGGAGTCCAGCATGCGCGCGAGGCGGCGGGCCGACGCAAGGTCGAGGCGATGGCGGAGGGGCATCGGGACGTGCACGACGCCGGCCTCCGAGCAGGCGCCCGCGAGAGTGGCATCCGGGCGCGAGACGAGCACGACATGGTGGCCGCGGGCGGCGAGGCCGGCCGCGGCCGCGAGGACGTGCGGGGCCGGCTCGCGCAGCAGCGAGGTGGCCTCGGTCACGTGCACGATGGTGAGTGCGGCAGTCGGCACCCGTGCTCCGTAACGATCACCGCCGTCCATCGGGGTCGCGGCCTTCTGCCCACGGCCTCGTGACGGATCTCGTCACATCACTGCGGTCGGCGGCGCCGGCTCGTCGGCGGCCCCGGCCTTGCGAAGCGGTACGAACACCAGGTAGGCGGCGAGGATGACGAACACGGGGATGGCCAGCCAAGGTGCGATGCCGGAGAACCCCGGAACGGTCCAGAACTGCGCCGGCTGGTGCATGCGGTCGCGGATGAACACCACCGTGGCAATGAAGAGGCCCATCAGCGCCTCGCCGGCGATCAGTCCGGATGCGGCCAGAATGCCAGCGTTCTCGACACGCGCCTTCTGTGCGTCGTTGTAGCCGCGCTTCTCGCGCATGCGGTCGACGACGCCGCGAATGATGCCGCCGATGAAGATCGCGAAGGTCGTCTCGAGCGGCAGGTACATGCCGACAGAGAACAGCATCGGGCTCTTCACCTTGATGAGGATGAGAGAAACGCCCATGGCGATGCCGACCAGCACCAGCGGCCACGCCATCTGGCCGCCGACGATCCCCTGCGAGAGCGCCGCCATCAGGCCGGCCTGCGGCGCGGGGAGGTTCTTGCCGCCGAAGCCGCCGACGGCCGGGTTCGCGGCCAGGTCGGAGACATGCAGCACATAGAGGGGGAAGAACATCACGAGGCCCGCGACCATTACGCCGATGACGTCGCCGATCTGCATCTTCCACGGCGTGCCGCCGAGGATGTGCCCGACCTTGAGGTCCTGAAGCATCTCGCCCGCCACCGCGGCCGAAACGCACCCGATCGCAGCCACCCCGAGGACCGCGGCGACCCCCTGGCTCCCCTTGGCGCCGACGATCACCATGGTGAGCGCGGCAACCACGGTGGTCGCGAGGGTGAGGCCGGAGATCGGGTTGTTGGACGACCCGATCATGCCGACGAGGTTGCCGGACACCGCGGCGAAGAAGAAGCCGGTGATCAGCATGACGATGGCGGCCAGGATGGCGGGCCCGATCGCCTTGGTGAAGTACGCGTACAGGGCGATCATCAGGACGAAGATCAGCGCGATGCCGAACAGCACCACCTTGAAGCTGAGGTCGCGCTCGGTGCGCTGCGTCGCGGTCGCGGCGGAGGCCGACTTCCTGACGTCCGCAACCCCGCGCTTGATGCCGAGGATGAGGTTCTTGCGCATCCGCCACAGCGTGTAGCACGCGCCGACGAGCATCCCGCCGACGGCGATCGGCTTGACGATGAACTGGTAGAGACGGGCCGTGAGCAGCGCCCAGTCCTGTACGCCGTTGGTCGTGTACTGCCCGATCATGGTGGGGCCGAGGAAGTACACGAGCAGCGGCACGAACAGCCCCCACGCCAGCAGGCCTCCGGCAAAGTTGAGGGCGCCGAGCTCCGGGCCGATGATGTAGCCCACGCCGATGTACGCCGGCGTGGCGGCGGGAGCCGAGATGGTGGTCACGCCTCCGGCCGCGATCGTCTTGGCGTCCTTGTCGAGCCCCAGCCGCACCACGCTCTCGTTGATCTTCCCCACCGCGAGAGGGAAGTCATTGGAAGAACGGAAGATACCCAGGCCGTCAAGGAGCTTGATGAGGGCTCCCACCCCCATCGCACGGAAGAGCTGCAGCGCCGCCTCGGCGCCGCGCTGACCGGCCTTGTGGATCTCGCTCGCCGCCACCGACTCCGGGAATGGCAGTCCCGGGTCCTCGACCATGACCCGGCGCAGGACGGTCACGAACATGATGCCGAGCACGCCGCCGAGGACCATCAGGGCCGAGGCCGTCAGGTAGTCCTGCAGCAGGTGGCCGGGCTCGAACTTCCAGATCTTGAGGATGACGAACGCTGGGATCGTGAAGATGGCGCCCGCCGCCACCGACTCGCCGATCGAACCGACGGTCCGGGCGAAGTTCTCCTCGAGGAGCGATCCCTTCATCAGGCGCAGGACCGCCATGCCGATCACCGCGGCCGGATACGTCGCCGCGATGGTCATGCCGGCCTTGAGGCCGAGGTAGGCGTTGGCCGCTCCCAGGATGACGCACATGAAGAGGCCGAGGATGAGTGCCCGCAGGGTGAACTCGCGCATCTGCGAGTCGACGGGCACGTACGGAGTGAAGGGCTTCTTCTCGCTCATCGATGTCCTCCGTGAGGTCCCTGCTACCGGCCTCGAGGGATGCTGCGGCAGTGGCGACGGAGCATTGTACACAAACGGCCACGGCGGCGCGGGCGCGCGTGGAAGGCTGCCGGGCGCAGGGTGCAGCGCCGTGGTGGGAGCCGGCGACGTACTCGTTGATATGCTATGAACGTGCTCATATTGTTGGCAGGTCTTACTTGACAATACGACGCGCAGATTCTATTCTTAACAGGTGTCGCGGCCCACAAGACCGCGACTCCGGAGGATCAACGTGGCGGCGTCGAACAACTTCACGATCAAGGCGGGCGAGGCCCTGCAGGCCGCGGTCGAGATCGCCCGGGCGCGGGGCAACCCCGAGGTCGGCCCGGTTCATCTCCTGTCGGCCCTCGTCGAGCAGGACGAGGGGCTGGCCCCCCGCCTGCTCGGCAAGATCGGGGTTCCGCTCGCGAGGCTGCGGGAGGATGTCCGCGGCGAGCTGGACCGGCTGCCGTCTGCCCAAGGGGGGGCCGAACCCCAGCCGACCCGCCAGCTACGCCAGATCCTCGACGGTGCCGGCAAGCTGATGCCCCAGTTCCAGGACGAGTTCGTGTCGGTGGAGCACCTGTTGCTCGCGATCGTGCACGAATCGGGGGGCTCGGCGGCCCAGCTCCTCGCCCGCTACGGGGTGTCGAAGGACTCCCTGCTGCGCGCGATCCAGGAGGTGCGCGGGTCCCACCGTGTGACCGACCAGAACCCGGAGGAGAAGTTCGAGGCGCTCAAGCGCTACGGCCGCGACCTCACGGAGCTCGCCCGCTCCGGCAAGCT
Source organism: Acidobacteriota bacterium (assembly GCA_050257595.1). Classification (GTDB taxonomy): domain Bacteria; phylum Acidobacteriota; class Thermoanaerobaculia; order Thermoanaerobaculales; family Thermoanaerobaculaceae; genus JBLMXF01. Next base: position 15,544 of record JBLMXF010000007.1, read on the forward strand.
CGACCCGGTGATCGGGCGCGACGAGGAGATCAGAAGGGTGATGCAGGTGCTCACCCGCCGCACCAAGAACAACCCGGTGCTGATCGGCGAGCCCGGCGTCGGGAAGACCGCCGTCGCCGAAGGGATGGCACAGCGCATCGCGAGCGGCGACGTCCCGGAGCTGCTCAAGGACCGCCGCCTCGTCGCGCTCGACATGGGTGCGCTGATCGCCGGCACCAAGTATCGGGGCGAGTTCGAGGATCGCCTCAAGGCGGTGATCAAGGAGGTGGTGGACTCCGAGGGCGAGGTCGTGCTCTTCATCGACGAGATCCACACCCTCGTCGGGGCCGGTGCCGCCGAAGGCGCGATCGATGCCGCCAACCTGCTCAAGCCCGCCCTGGCACGGGGGGAGCTGCGCTGCATCGGCGCCACCACGTTGTCCGAGTACCGCAAGCACATCGAGAAGGACGCCGCGCTGGAGCGCCGGTTCCAGCCGGTTCTGGTTGGCGAGCCCTCGGTCGAGGAGACCATCGCGATCCTGCGCGGGCTGAAGGAGCGTTACGAGGTCCACCACGGGGTGCGGATCACCGACCCCGCCATCGTCGCGGCCGCCACGCTCTCGTCCCGCTACATCACGGACCGCTTCCTACCCGACAAGGCCATCGACCTGATCGACGAGGCGGCGAGCAGGTTGCGCATCGAGATCGACTCGCTGCCGAGCGAGATCGACGTCCTCGAGCGGAGCGCGGTCAAGCTCGAGATCGAACGGCGCGCGCTCGCCAAGGAACACGACGCCGCGTCCAAGGAGCGCCTCGCGGCCATCGACGGCGAGCTCGCCGAGATCAGGGAGAAGGCCGACGGGATGAAGGCCTCCTGGCAGCGGGAGAAGGAGCTCATCGGCCGGATCCGGGCGGCCAAGGAAGCGGCCGAGACCACGCGGGAGGCGGCCGAACGCGCCGAGCGCGACGGCGACCTCGAGAAGGCCGCCCAGCTGCGCTACGGCGAGCTCCCCCGGTTGCAGCACGAGCTCGACGAGGCGACGGCCGCGCTCAAGGCCCACCAGAACGAGCAGGGCTCCCTCCTCGCCGAGGAGGTGACCGAGGAAGCAGTGGCGGAAGTGGTCGGCCGCTGGACGGGCATCCCGGTCGCCAGGCTGCTCGAGGGCGAGAAGGCCAAGCTGCTGACCATGGAGGAGCGCCTGCGGATGCGGGTCGTCGGTCAGGACGAGGCGGTGGTGGCGGTGGCCACGGCGGTGCGCCGCGCCCGGGCCGGCCTCAAGGACCCCAACCGCCCGGTCGGCTCGTTCCTCTTCCTGGGTCCGACCGGTGTCGGCAAGACCGAGCTCGCCCGCGCCCTGGCCGAGTTCCTCTTCGACGACGAGCGCGCCATGGTCCGTCTCGACATGTCCGAGTACATGGAGAAGCACGCGGTGGCACGCATGATCGGCGCCCCGCCGGGGTACGTCGGGCACGAGGAGGGCGGCCAGCTCACCGAGGCGGTGCGGCGGCGGCCGTACAGCGTGGTGCTGCTCGACGAGGTGGAGAAGGCGCACCCCGACGTCTTCAACGTCCTGCTGCAGCTCCTCGACGACGGCCGCCTCACCGACGGCAAGGGCCGCACGGTCAGCTTCCGGAACACCGTGGTGATCATGACGTCCAACATCGCCTCGAACGTGATCGCGGAGCTCACCGAAGGGGATCGCACGCGCATGCTCGATCTGGTGCAGCGCGAGCTGAAGGCGCACTTCCGGCCGGAGTTTCTCAACCGGGTGGACGAGGTGCTGGTGTTCCACCGTCTCGGCCGCGAGCACATGCGGGCGATCGTCGCCATCCAGCTCGCGCGGCTGAACCAGCTCCTGGCGGAACGCCGGATCGCGGTCGAGGCCGACGAGGCTGCGCTCGAGCTGCTCGCGCGCGAGGGGTACGACCCGGACTTCGGCGCGCGCCCGCTCAAGCGCACGATCCAGCGCCTGGTGCAGGACCCGCTCGCGCGGATGGTCCTGGCGGGCGAGATTGCCGACGGCGACACCGTCCGGCTCACGGTGGCGGGCGACGAACTCGCCTTCCAGCCGGTCCGCGAGCCGGAACCGGTTACCTGAGCGGCCCGCGGGAGTCCGCGATCTCGGCGAGACCTACGGTTCACGCTCCGCGTGCAGATCCCACTGCCAGGCGATCCCGTTCGCGGGGCTGTAGATACCGGTCATGTGCTTGCCGTCCGGGCTGACGGTGAAGTATGGGAAGGTTGGCGGGTTCGGTGGGTAGATCGCAAGCCAGGGACCGACAATGGTCATTCCAGGGTGGCCCTGACAGGTGACCGGCACCATTGCCGTCTCCTCTCCCTGACCCTTGTAGGACTGCACGGCGGACGAGTCGGCGGGCAGGAAGTTGTACGTGGTCAGCACGCTGAGTTGGTTCGACAGGGGCACCGTGCCGCCGCCGGAGCAGCCTCCGCCCATCGTGACGGTGACGTTCCCGGTCGCCAGGTAGTCGATCGACGGCGGCTGCTGCGACGCGACCCGGGTGAACACGAGGTCGGGAACAGTGTCGTTCTGGGTGCCGCCCGAGACCGCCGCGGTGTAGCTCGCCGTTCCCTTCCACTGGTAGCACCCGATCCCCGAGACCCACAGCACCGGCGCCATCCCCACCGGCTTGAAGCTGCCGGCCGTGTCGTCGAGCCGCGAGTTGCTGATCACGAGAACGAGCTCCTGCAGGCGCTCGGCCGCGAGGTCGCGGCAGAACAGGGCATACGGCTTTTCGGTCCAGTCCTCCTGCGTCCACACGTTGTTGACCTTGTACAGCGCCTGCACCTTGATCCCCTTGACGGCGTCGGGATTGGGGGTCTGCGGGTTCCACAGCGGACCGATGATCGGCACCGCCTGCTTCTCGAGGTCGTAGGTGACGCCGTTCCAGAACGCCACGCTGCTGATCTCCGTGCCGGAGAAGACGAAGTGCTTGTAAGTGGCGCTCAGGTGCGGCAGGTCGACGGTCAACGTCGACTCGCTGTAGGGCAGGGCACTCGCATTGATGGTCGCGCCGTTGGAGCTCGCTCGCAGGGTGTTGGGAAACGAGTCCCACGTCGTGTACTGATCGACGGGGGCCCGGTTCCAGTTGTGCAGGGCGACGTCGGGCCACACCTTCGCGAGGTCGCCCGGCCCGACCGAGGCGAGCGCGTCGTTGAGCGCCTGCACGGCTTTCGACGTCCTGCCGTTCTCCCAGCTCTGGCGGACGAAGTCGGCATGGCCCGTGCTGCGGTAGACGAAGAACGGCAGGAGGTAGGCGCCGTACCAGTGCGGATCGTTGTACAGGTCGAGCGGTTTCTTGGGGTCGAAGAGCAGCTCCTTCGCCGACTCGTGCTCGTGCTGATCGTGCGGGTAGACGTAGTCCTGGACCCACTCCGCGCTCGCCTCCGCCCACCAGCGGTAGTCCGGTGAGGCGATGCACCCCGCGAGTGGGAACGACCACTGGAACGCGTGGAACATCTCGTGGGCGAGCAACGCCGCCGTGGTCGAGCGGCGCAGGAGAATGAACACCGGGCTGTTGCTGCACCCCGAGCTGAGCGGATAGGGCACGGTAGTCGACTGCGGCACATCGGCCAGGTAGATGTCGAGACGCTCGCTGCCGCCGTTGCACCCGAAGCCACCGTCGGACAGCGGGAGATGCTGCAATCCCATCAGCGTCTGGAGTGCGGGCCAGATGGTGTTCTCGGCCTGAAGGAGGAACACGCCGGCGACAGTCCGGTCGCCGGTGTCGACGTCGAACCACACCCGCACGTGACCCGAGGTGTTCTCGACGAAGTCCCAGTTGCTGAGCGGGGAGCAGGACGGCGGGCTGTCGAGTGCGGAGATCCCAGCGGCCACGCCTTGAAAGCTCTGCTGATAGGCGGGCGGGATGAGGAACGGCTGGAGCGCCGCCTGGGTCGCCGCGGAGTAGCTGTTCCACTCGGCGACCACGTTGCCCAGGTAGATGGAATCGATGGTGCCCGTGTCGTCGCCGCGGTAGACGTCGGGGAGCCGGGCATCGCCGAAGATCGCGTAGACGTGGTAGAGGACCGCCGTCTCGTGGTTCAACGTCCCGGCTGCCTCGGCGGCATCGATGAGGGTCTCGCTCGACGGTCGCTCTGCTCTCGCGAGGCGGCGACGGACGGCGCGTGACACCGTGGCACCAGCCATCCGGGCCCAGGGCGCCCCCAACGCGAGGCGCCCCTTCCCCTCGAGAACCTCGACCCGCAGCCCGGTCATCACGGCGAGATCGCCTGCGGCGAACACCGCGGAAACACTAAGGGCGCGACGCTCGTGTGCAACCAGGACGATCACGCGACCGCCGTCGAGCGCGGTGCCATCGTCGCCGACGGGCGTGAGGCGGGCGACGAGACTGTGCCCGTCCACCTCGTTCAGCTCGACCTCGCCACCGGCGGCCGCTGGCGGGAGGAGGATCTCCTCGCCCGCGGCCAGGACCGGCGATGGAGGTTCCTGGTCACGGACGAACGACGAGCCGTCGCGGGGATCGCGCCGACCCTGCGGCAGCTGGTGCCCGGCGATTGCCGGGCCCGCGCGGAGGACCAGAAGCGGGAGCAGGGCGAACTCCAGAGCACGTGAGCCGAGCGTCATGGGACCTCCCACGAACGGTCATCGACCGCTCCACCTCGCTGTCTCGCCGATCTGACGCCGGCAACGCGCGGCGAGACCGGGGCATTCCGGAACGGAGCGACCGCTCGAGGGATCTCTCGTGCGGCAGCGGAACTGCCGGTCCCGGGCGAGCGCCCGCTAGCCGGCGGGAGGAGAGATCACGCCGATGTAGGGCAGGGTCCGGTAGCGATCCGCCCAGTCGAGCCCGTAGCCGACCACCCACACGTCGGGGATGTCGAAGCCCAGGTAGTCGATCCTGACGTCGACCTCCCTGCGATCGAGCTTGCGCAGCAGCGCGCAAGTCGCGAGCGACGCGGGCTCGCGGGCGGCGAGGGTCTTGAGCAGGTAGGCAAGCGTATGGCCGGTGTCGACGATGTCCTCGACCACGAGAACGTGCCGGTCCCGGATGTCGGTCCTCAGGTCCATGATCAGCCGCACGGCTCCGGTCGTCGTGGTGGCGTCCTGGTAGGTGGAAAGCGCGATGAAATCCACCCGGCGGGGGATGGTCAGGCGGCGGGAGAGGTCCGCGAGGAAGATGAAGGCACCTTTGAGCACGCCCACGAGGAGGAGATCGTCGATACCCGCGTAGGCGCGGGAGAGCTCGGCGGCGAGCGTGCCGACCTTGCGAGCGATCGCGCGCTCGCTGATCAGGACTGGGGGCAGGGTGTCGGGCATCGGAGCTCCCGTCCGAGGATAGTCGCAGGCGGCGTGGCTGTCCACGACACAGGGCTGACACTCGACCCCGATCATGTATGGAACGTTGCAATGCGACCGACGAGGGTTTACCTTCGCGCCAGGGGGGACCTCGGCGATGGACCTACCCGTGGAACGGGTTCTGCGGCCCGCGTCGCTCGACGAGGCGCTGGCGATGCTCGCCGAGTACCCGAGGGCGCGGCCGGTAGCGGGTGGGACCGACCTCGTGGTCCAGCTCCGGGACGGGCGCCGCCGCGCGGACACCCTGCTCGAACTCGGCGCCGTCGGCCTGTCCGGCATCCGTGAGCGCGACGGCGGTGTCGAGATCGGCGCCGCCACCCCGATGGACGCGATCGCCCGCCACCCCGAGATCCGGCGACGGTGGCCGGGGGTCGCGCAGGCGGCGGGCGTGATCGGCGCCTGGCCGATCCAGTGCCGCGCCACGCTCGGCGGCAACCTCGCCAACGCGTCGCCGGCGGCCGACACCGCGCCCGCCCTGCTGGTCACCGACGCCCTGATCAACGTCGCCTCGCGGTGGGCGAGTCGGGTGGTGCCGGTGGACGCCTTCTTCCTCGCTCCGGGGCGGACCGTGCTCGGCCCGGAGGAGCTGATCACTGCGGTGTTTCTCCCACCTCCTCCGGAGGGTCGACGGGTCGAGCGTTTCAGCAAGGTCGGGCCCCGCCGCGAGCAGATCATCGCGACGGTCAGCATGGCGGGTCGCGCCACCGTGCGGGGCGACGGCTCGCTGGCGGACGTCCGGCTCGCGTTCGGCGCGGTGGCGCCGACGCCGGTGCGGGCGCGGCGGACCGAGGAGTTCCTCGCGTTGCGCCGCCCCGACCCGGCGACCCGCCGCGAGACCGCGCGGAAGATCCAGGCGGAGATCGCGCCGATCGACGACGTGCGGGCGCCGGCGAGCTATCGGCGTGTCGCCGCCGCCGTGCTGGTCGACCGTTTCCTGGCCGAGTGCGGGGCGATCGCGCGAGGGGCGAGCGGTGGCTGAGCCGGTCTCGATCGCGCTCACCCTCAACGGGGAGCCACGTCGCTTCACGGTGGCGCCAGGGCGCCGGCTGGTCGACCTGCTGCGGGTGGACGCCGGCCTGACCGGGACGAAGGAGGGGTGCGGCGCGGGGGAGTGCGGCGCATGCACCGTCTTGCTCGACGGCGCGCCGGTCGTCTCCTGCCTCGTCCTCGCCGCTTCGTGCGATGGCCGCGAGGTGGTCACGATCGAGGGGCTCGGCGGCGCCGCAGGCAGGCTTCACCCCTTCCAGGAAGCGCTGGTGGATCACGGTGGTGTGCAGTGCGGGTTCTGCACGCCCGGTGTGGCGGTGACCGGGGCGGCGATCCTCGCCCGGGGCGTGGGCGACCCCGGCGAAAGGGCGCGGCTGCTGGCCGGCAACCTGTGCCGGTGCACTGGCTATGCCAGGATCCTCACCGCGCTCGACGCCGCCGCCGAGGAGAGCGCCGATGGCTCGCGCTAGCAGGAGCGGCACAACGTCCCGGCCTGCGGGTCGGGCACGCGCGTCGAGCGCCGAGCCCCGAGCCGCGGGCCCCGGCCCTCTCGGCGGCCGCCACCCCCGGCCCGACGCCCGCGCCAAGGTGGCCGGAAGCACCCGTTACGTCGCGGATCTCGCTCTTCCCGGGATGCTCCACGCCGCGCTCGCCACGGCAACGGTGCCGTCGGCGCGCGTGCGCGTCGTCGACACGGCGGCAGCCCGCGCCCACGACGGGGTGGTGGCCGTGATGACCGCCGCGGACGTCCCCGGCGTCAACCGGATCGGCGTGATCTTCGGCGACCAGCCGCTGCTCGTCGAGGAGCGGGTCCGGATGGTGGGTGACCGGCTGGCGGTCGTCGCGGCGCGGACCGCGGAGGCGGCCTGGGCGGCGGCCAGGCTGGTCACGGCTCGCCTCGAGGAGCTGCCCGCCGTGCACGACCCGGTCGCGGCCTGCGCGGCCGGCTCGCCGGCCGTCCACGGCGCCAGCAACCTGTTTCGCAGCTATCGCGTGATGCGCGGCGATCTCGACGCGCAGGCCCGCCGGGCCGCGGTGGTCGTCGAGGCGACCTACCACGTCGGCGGCCAGGACCACGCGTACCTCGAGACCCAGGGATGTCTCGCCATCCCGGAAGGTCGGGGACGGATCACCCTCGTCGCCTCCTGTCAGTGCCCGTTCTACATCCAGCAGGGCGTGGCCCGCGTTCTCGGCCTACCCCTGGCGGCGGTCCGCGTCGAGCAGGCTCCCACGGGTGGCGCGTTCGGCGGCAAGGAGGACTACCCCAGCGAGCCGGCAGCCTGTGCGGCGCTGCTGGCCTGGTCCACCGGCCGGCCGGTGCGGCTGATCTACCCTCGCGAGCTCGACCTCCAGGCCACCACCAAACGGCACGCCATGGTCATCCGCCACCGCTGGGGGGCGGACCGCGACGGCCGCCTGCGCTTCGCCGAGGTGGAGAGCTTCCTCGACGCCGGCGCCTATGTGGGGTTGTCCACGGTGGTCGCGGAGCGCGCGAACGTCTCCAGCATCGGGCCCTACGACGTCCCCGCGGTCCGGGTCGCCACCCACGTGGTGACGACCAACAACCTGTTTGGTGGTGCCTTCCGGGGCTTCGGCGCGCCCCAGGTCACATGGGCGGCGGAGGCCACCATGGATCGCCTCGCGCGCGGGCTTGGCCTCGACCCGGTCGCGTTCCGTCGCCTCAACCTTCTCGACGACCACCGCCGGACCACCTGCACCGGGCAGCGCCTGCGCCGTCCCGTGCTCGCCCGCGCGTGCCTCGAGCGGGCCGTGGCGCTCGCCGGCTGGGAGGAGTTCCGGAACGCGCCGCGAGCGGCCACCGGGCCGGGCCGGGAGGGAATCGGCGTGAGCCTCGTGCTGTACGGCTGCAACCTGCACTGGGGCGGCCAGCAGCTCGATCGCTCCTCGGCGGTCGTCATCTTGCAGCCCGACGGGTCGGTGGTCGTGCGGGTCGGCCTCACCGAGATGGGCCAGGGAAACCTCGCCGCGTGCCAGACCATCGCCGCCCAGGCGCTCGGGATCGACCCGGAGATGGTCGAGGTCTGGCAGCCCGACACCACCACGGTGGCCGACTCGGGGCCGACGGTTGCCTCCCGCGGCGCGCACATGTCGGGGCTGGCGATCCTCGATGCCGTGCGCCGCCTGCGCGCCCGGCTCGACCCGGTGGCGGCCGAGTTGCTCGGCTGCCCCGCGGCCGAGGTCATCCTGGCCGGGGGGGTTGCGCGGGCCGCCGGCGAGCCGGCCCGGACGGTGCCGATCGCCGAGGTGGCGCGGGAGATGAGCGCGCGCCGGCTGGAGACCATCGCGACCGGTTTCCATCGCACCAGGAGGCGACGCTACGACACCGACACCGGACAGGGGGCACCCTACGAGTTCTACGCCATGGCCTGCCACGTCGCCCGGGTCAGCGTGGATGCCGAGCTCGGCCTGGTCCGGGTCGAGGAGGTCAACGCCGCCCACGATGTCGGCCGCGTCCTCCACCGCGACGCGATCGAGGGTCAGGTCGAGGGCGGCATCGTCCAGGGCCAGGGGTGGGCGACCAGCGAGCGGCTCGTCCTCCGGGCCGGGCGGTTGCTGAACCCGACGTTCACGGACTACCTGGTCCCGACGTCGGCCGACGCTCCCCGCGTGAAGATCGCCCTGCTCGAGAGCGACGGTGCGAGCGGGCCGTTCGGTGCCAAGGGGATCGGCGAGCCGTCGTTCATCCCGGTCGCGGCGGCGATCCGCAACGCGGTGTGCGACGCCCTCGGTGTCGAGGTCGACACTCTGCCGATGACGCCGCCCGCGCTGGTCGCGGCGCTCGGAGCGAGGCACCCCTTCGCGTGGGTGCTCGATGATATCGGGGCTCGCGCCGCGGGGGTTGGGGACCTCAAAGACACGGATGCGCTCGCCGGCGGTCGGTCCTGATGCCTGAGCTGGACTTCACTCTCAACGGGCGGCCGACCACGGCGAGCTACGACGAGGGCATGAGCTTGCTCGAGGTGCTGCGCACGGCGTGCGGGGTGACCGCGGCGAAGAACGGCTGCTCGCAGGGGTTCTGCGGGAGCTGCACGGTGCTGATCGACGGCCGCCCCGCCCTTGCCTGCCAGAAGAAACCGGAGCACGTCGTCGGGCGGGAGCTCACCACGTTGGAGGGGCTGCCGGAGAAGGAACGGGAGCTGCTCGCCCGGGCGTTCGTCCGGGAGGGGGCGATCCAGTGCGGGTTCTGCACTCCCGGCATCATGATGCGGACCTACGCGTTGTTGCGGCGGGGCAAGGGCCGGGACCGTGCCGCGGTGGCGCGAGCGTTGAACGCGCACCTGTGCCGGTGCACCGGCTACCTGCGGATCTTCGACGCCGTCGCGACCGCCGCCGAAGCGTGGGACAACGGCGGAACGCTCGCCTCCGGCCCGCCGCGCCGCGGCGACGTCTTCGGTGAGCGGTACGGGCGCACCGTGCCCCGCCACGAGGGGTGCTGTGGCCGCCACGAGCAGGGGGTGGGAGCGGCGGCCCCGCGGTACCGCGGTCTCGACCACGCCCTCGGTCGCAAGCCGTACGTCGCGGACATGGGGATGCCGGCGATGCTTCACGCGGCTCTCGTCCTCGCACCCCATCCGCGCGCCCGCGTGCTGGCCATCGATCCCACCGCAGCGCTCGCCATGCCCGGCGCCGTGCGCGTCATCACGGCCGCCGACGTCCCCGGCGAGCGTCACGTCGGTCTCGTCGTCAAGGACTGGCCGGTGCTGGTCGCGGTCGGGGAGACGACGCGGTGCGTGGGCGACGTCCTCGCGGTGGTGGTGGCCGACGGCCAGTTCCACGCCCGCCGGGCGGCCGCGGCAGTCCGCGTCGAGGTCGAGGCGCTCGAGCCCGTCACCGATCCCGTCGCGGCGCTGGCTCCCGGTGCCCCGGCCATCCACCCGGGCGGCAACCTCCTCGAGCGGTGCGCCTTCTCCCGCGGAGACGTCGATGCGGCGCTGGTTGCCGCGGCTCACGTGGTGACGGAGCGCTTCACCACCGAGCGGGTCGAGCACGCGTTCCTCGAGCCCGAGGCGTGCCTCGCGCTCCCACTGCCGCCCGTCGACCCTCGCCAGTCGACAGTCGACCGCACGAGCGCCGGCCCCGCCACGGGGGAGAGCCGTGAACTGTCAACTGTGAACTGTCGACCGGGTGGATGGGGCGTGAAGGTCTTCTCCCAGGGCCAGGGCGTGCACGACGACCAGGCGCAGATCGCGGCGGTGCTCGGCGTCCCGCGCGAACGGGTCGAGGTCGAGCTGGTCACCAACGGCGGGGCGTTCGGCGGCAAGGAGGACCTCTCGGTCCAGGCCCACACGGCGCTGGCGGCGTTCCTGCTCGAACGGCCGGTGCGCTGCGTGCTGACCCGCGAGCAGTCGATCCTCATCCACCCGAAGCGGCACCCGATGACCATGGACTACACGGTGGCCTGCGACGCCGAGGGCCGGCTCACGGCCGTGCGCGCCCGCATCGTCGGCGACACCGGTGCCTACGCCTCGGTGGGAGGCAAGGTCCTCGAGCGGGCGGCCGGACACTCGTGCGGCCCTTACCGCGTCCCCAACGTCGACGTCGAGGCGCAGGCGGTCTACACCAACAATCCTCCTTCGGGCGCCATGCGGGGCTTCGGCGCCAACCAGGCGGCGTTCGCCATCGAGGGGATGCTCGACCGGCTGGCCACCAAGGTCGGAGTCGACCGCTACGACATCCGCGAGCGCAACCTGCTGCGGCCCGGCGACCGCTTCGCCACCGGGCAGATCATGGCCGCCTCCTGCGGTGCTCTGGCGACGCTGGAGGCGGTGCGCGACGTGTTCAAGTCGTCCCGCCACGTCGGGATCGCCTGCGGGATCAAGAACACCGGGATCGGCAACGGGGTGGCGGATATCGGCCGGGTCGTGCTGCGGGTCACGCCCGGCGGGCGTGTCGAGGTCGTCACCGGGTTCACCGAGATGGGCCAGGGACTGTTCACCATCCTCCGCCAAGTGATCGCCCACGAGACCGGGCTCGACCCGGAGGTCATGGACGTCGTCGCGCGCTCCGAGCCGGCCACGCTGTCCGGCATGACCACCGCGTCGCGGGCGACCGCCCTCGCCACCGAGGCCACCCGGCGTGCCGCCGTCGAGCTCGCCGTCGGCCTCGATGGGCGCGTGCTCGCCGATCTCGCCGGCCGGGAGTACCGCGGGGAGTACATCTGTGACTTCACCGTCGCGCCCGGCGCGCCGGTCGACAACCCGATCACCCACATGACCTTCGGCTACGCCACCCAGGTCGTGGTGCTCGACGAGGCGGGCCGGATCGTCAGGGTCGTCGCCGCCCACGACGTCGGCCGGGCGGTCAACCCGCTGGCCTGCGCCCAACAGATCGAGGGGGCGGTCCACATGGGTCTCGGTCATGCCCTCAGCGAGGGACTCCCCTGTACCGGTGGAGTGCCTGACTCGCTGCGGTTGCGCGACCTCGGTATCGTCCGCGCCCAGGACATGCCCGAGGTGGACGTCATCCTCCTCGAGGTGCGCGACGAGGTAGGCGGCTATGGGGCCAAGGGCGTCGGCGAGATCGGCCTCGTCCCCACTGCCGCCGCCGTCGCCTCCGCCCTTTCCGCCTACGACGGGATCGCGCGAAGCGCGCTGCCGATGCGCGAGGCGGCGGCCAGGGCCTTCGGCCGGGGGGGATCCCGCGCGGGCGAGAGGTAATACAATCGGTTCACTATGCGCACGTTTGCCGTGTACAACCTGAAGGGTGGGGTGGGGAAGACCGCCACAGCGGTGAACCTCGCTTTCCTGTCCGCTCTCGGCGGGGCGCGGACGCTGATCTGGGACCTGGACCCGCAGGGCGCGGCGAGCTTCTACTTCCGGGCCGAGCCCTCGCTAAAGGGTGGGGGCAAGAAGCTGCTGGCCGGCGACGCCGAGGTCGCCGGGATGGTCCGGCCGACCGAATACGACGGCCTCGACCTGCTCCCCGCTGACTTCTCCTTCCGCAACCTCGACCTCCTGCTCGACGCCACCAAGCGGCCCAAGCGTGGGCTGTCGCGGGTGCTAGAGGGTGTCGGCGAGGCGTACGACCACACCTTCCTCGACTGCCCGCCCTCGGTCTCCCTGGTCAGCGAGGCCGTTCTCCACGCCGCCGACGTGCTGCTCGTCCCGCTCATCCCGACGCCGCTGTCGATGCGCACGCTCGAGATGGTCGACACCTTCGCCGCCAGACAGGGCCCCGAGGGCCTGGTGGTGCTGCCCTTCTTCTGCCTGGCCGACCTGCGCCGCAAGCTCCACCGCGAGACGGTCGAGCTCAAGGACCTGCCGCGGTCACGCTTCCTGCCCACGGCGATCCCCTATGCGAGCGTCATCGAGCAGATGGGCACCCGCCTCGCACCGGTCGGTGCCTACGCGCCGTCGAGCCCGGCGGCGGGTGCCTACCTTTCGCTCTGGCGCGATATCGTGCGTCGCGTCGGTCGCCGGCTCGGCCGCCCCTGACGCCACGTCCGGCAGGGGTCCTCGGGGGCCGTCGGGGCTAGAGCACCCTGGCGATCAGGTCACCGACCAGGTAGCCGACCGCGGCGACGCCGAGGCCGACGATGAACATGTCGATGCCGCTGCGGATCACGCCGCGGCCGGTGAAGAAGCTGCGTGCCGCCCCCACCGCGAAGTGGGAGAGCATGGCGATGGCGAAGGCCGTCCAGATGGCGGCCGGCCCGGAGAGGAGCAGGAACGGCGCCACCGGGATGAACGCGCCGACCGCCGTGGCGACACCGGTGACCCACGCCTCCCGCATCGGGGTGGTGGTCTGCGCGCCGATGCCGAGCTCCTCGCGGACCTTCTCCCTGAGGGCCCGGCCCGGGTCGGCCATCACCTCGGCCGCCATGCGCTGCGCCGCATCGCGCTCGACCCCCTTGGCCTCGTAGATGAGCGCCAGCTCCTCGGCCTCGATTTCGGGCATGAGCGCGATCTCGGCCGCCTCCATGGCGGTCTCGTGCTCGTAGACCTCCTGCTCGCTCTTGGCCGCCAGGTAGCCCGAGGAGCCCATCGACAGCGCGTCCGCGAGCATCCCGGAGATCCCGGAGAGCAGCACGACATGAGGCGCGACGTCGGCGCCCAACACGCCGGCGACGAGGCCGAAGTTGGCGGTCAGCCCGTCGTTGAAGCCGTAGACCACGTTGCGCAGGAAGCCCCCGGAGGAGGCCTGGTGCCAGGGCTCGCCTGAGGTGCCGTCGAGGCCGCGCAGGGTCTCGGCGTGCTCCGCCGACTCCCGGGCGAGACGCAGCGCGGCGTTCTGCGCGGTCCCAGAAGGGCTGGAACGGTGGAGGGCGAGGTATCCCTTGACCTCGCGCCCCTCCTCGCGAAGCAGCAGGGACGAGAGCAACCCGGGGCCGAAACGCCGCGCCACCTCCGCGAGCACCCGGGCGCGCAGCGAGGGGCGACGCGGCCTCGCCGGCACCCCCTCGTCGGCGAGGATCTTCTCCCACACCGCGGTGTGCTTGTCCTCGACGGCGGCCAGACGGAGATAGACCTCTCGTCGCGCGGGGTCGCCCTCAGCCTGGGCCAGGACGCGATAGAGGAAGGCGGAATCGGCCTCGTCCTGCAGGTGTTCGCGATACGTGTCGACGGTCCGGGCAGCGAGGGGCATGGGGCAAGGGTAGTCCGGCCAGCGGGACCAGTCGAGGGAGCTGCGTTCGGCACGTGGCGTGACCCCTCGGCCGGGGTCCGGCTAGACTTGACCGGACGGCGAGGGCCGACGCAGCACGGCGCGCCCGGGCCGGGGAGGCGAGAGTATGGACGCACTGCGACTGTTGGGCTCGCTGGCGCGCGGAACCCTGGGCCGGAGCATGCCGGGCGGGGCGAAGGCCGCGATCGGGCTCGGCCTCATGGGCGTCGCGATCGCGGCGGTCGAGCACTACCAGCAGCAGCAGACCGCGGCGCGGCCCTCGGCGCCGCCTCCTCCCCCCGGCGGTGCGGGTGGAGCAGTCCCGCCGCCGCTGCCGGGCGCGCTGCCGCCGCCCCTGCCCGCCGCCGCTCATCAGCAGGCGATCGTGCTGGTGCAGGCGATGATTGCCGCAGCCAGCGCCGATGGGGTGATCGACGACGACGAGCGCGCGCGCATCCATGCCCGGGTCGAGGGAAGCGGCGCGGGACCAGAGGAGCGTGCGTTCCTGGAGAGTCAGCTCGCGGCGCCACCGAACCTCGACGCCGTCGTCGCCGGGGTCAGCTCGCCGCAGCTCGCCGAGGAGGTCTACCTCGCCTCGCTGCTCGCGGTCACGCTGGACAGCAACGCCGAGCGCGTGTACATCCGCGAGCTGGCCTCCCGACTAGCCCTGGATCAGGAGACCGTGGCCCGCCTCCACCAGCTCGCGGGTGTTCCCGCGCCGTGAGGGAGAGCCCGGGCTAGAATCACCGCACCTCAGGATCGACCGCCCGGAAGGGCGGGGGCGAGCAAAGGAGCCAGCCATGGCGCAGTGGTATCTGTCCTACAACAACCAGCAGTACGGCCCTTACGACGAGGTCCAGGCCCGCACCCACGCGACCGCCAACCCCAACGGTTTCGCCTGGCGCGAGGGTTTCGCCAACTGGCTGCCGATCCGCCAGGTTCCCGAGCTGACGGGCGCCGCTGCCGCCCCGGCCGCCGTGGCGGTGCCGGTCGCGCCGGCGCCGGTTGGTCCTGCGCCGGTGGCGACGCAACGGCGCGCCGACGAGATCGACTACCGCATCGTCGGCGCTGAGATGCAGTTCGTCGAGGTCGAGCTCGATCCCGGCGAGAGTGCCGTCGCCGAGGCCGGCGCGATGATGTACAAGGACGCCACCATCCAGATGGAGACCATCTTCGGCGACGGCTCGACCTCGGGCGCCGGGGCGTTCATGGACAAGCTGATCTCGGCCGGCAAGCGAGTGCTCACCGGTGAGAGCCTGTTCATGACGGTGTTCACCCATACCGGGCAGGGCAAAGGCCACGTCGCTTTCGCGGCGCCGTTCCCGGGCAACATCGTGCCCATGAGGCTGACCGAGCTTGGCGGCTCGCTGATCTGTCAGAAGGACTCGCTGCTCGCGGCCGCGCGCGGTGTCTCAATCGGCATCTTCTTCCAGCGCAAGATCCTGACCGGGCTGTTCGGCGGTGAGGGGTTCATCATGCAGCGGCTCGACGGCGACGGCCTGGTGTTCGTCCACGCGGGCGGCACGCTGGTCGAGCGACAGTTGGCCCCCGGCGAGGTGCTGCACGTCGACACCGGCTGTATCGTGGGCTTCCAGCCGACGGTGGACTTCGACCTCGAGCAGGTCGGCGGCATCAAGTCGATGCTGTTCGGCGGCGAGGGTGTCTTCTTCGCGGTGCTGCGCGGTCCCGGCAAGGTGTGGCTGCAATCGCTGCCGTTCTCGCGGTTGGCCGGGAGGATGCTCCAGGCCGCGCCGCAGCGCGGGGGCGGCGGCCGCGAGGAGGGTTCGGTCCTGGGTCCCCTCGGCCGCATCCTCGACGGCGACAACTCGTTCTAGATCGGCCCGCCAACCACCCGCCCGACTCGAGGCGTGGGGCCCGAGGCGAGGGGAAAGCCAGAGGCGGGTGTGGTTCTGTCCGCCCCGCGACAAGCCTCTCGTGCCTCACCCTCAAGTCCCATGATCGGGGCCTCACGCCGGGAGCAGGTGCAGTTTCGCGAGCGCGTGAGGCGAGCGGACTGGCGCCGGTTCTATGTCGTCCCGTACAGTCGGTCGCCGAAGTCGCCGAGGCCCGGGAGGATGTACTTGCGGGCGTCGAGGCCATCGTCGACCGCGGCGGTGTAGATCTCGGCATCGGGTGCCGCGCCGGCCAGCCTCTCGACGCCTTCGG
>JBLMXF010000008.1:0-31183 GCA_050257595.1 Acidobacteriota bacterium
TGTGGTCCTTCCACTGCCGCAGGGCCGCGATCAGCTGCGGGATCGAGTGGCCGTTGACCGGGCCCACGTACTTGAAGCCGAGCTCCTCGAAAAGGATCCCCGGGACGAGCAGCTGCTTGGCCATGTGCTCGGCCTGCTTGGCGAACTTCAGCATCGGCTCGCCGACGCGCGGGATGGAGAGCAGCAGGTGCTCGATGTCGTCCTTGAAGCGGCGGTACGGCTGCCCGTGCAGGATGCGGTTGAGGTAGCCCTCCAGCGCTCCAACGTTGGGTGAGATCGACATCTCGTTGTCGTTGAGGATGATCATGAACCGGCGGCCGAGGTAGCCCGCCTGGTTGAGGCCTTCCATGGCCATCCCGCCCGTCAGGCCGCCGTCGCCGATGACCGCCACCACGTGATAGCTGTCGCCCTTGAGATCGCGGGCGGCGGCCATCCCGAGCGCCGCGGAGATCGAGGTCGACGCGTGCCCGGCGTTGAACGTGTCGTACTCGCTCTCCTCGCGTTTGAGGAAGCCCGAGAGCCCGCCATACGTCCGCAGGGTGGAGAACCGCTCGCGCCGACCGGTCAGCACCTTGTGCGGGTAGCATTGGTGACCGACGTCCCAGACGAGGAGGTCTCGGGGCGTGTCGAACACGTAGTGGAGCGCGAGCGTGAGCTCGACCGCGCCGAGCCCGGAGGCCAGGTGACCGCCGCTCTGCGACACCGACGCGAGCAGGAAACGCCGCATTTCCTCCGCCACCTCCGGGAGCGCGGTCTCCGGAAGCCGGCGCAGGTCCGCCGGGTCGCCGATGCTGTCGAGCAGCCCCATGACTCTCCTCAGCGGTCGCGGTGGGCGATGTAGTCGACGAGCGCCGCCAGCTCGCCTCTGCCGCCCTCCAGATCGACCGCCTCCTTGCCCAGCCGGCCAGCCAACTCCTCGAGGGTGCAGCGAGCGGTCTCGAGGCCATATACGGCGGGATAGGTCAGCTTGGCGGCAGCGGCGTCCTTCCCGGGGCTCTTGCCCAGGCTCGCCGCCGTACCCGTCACGTCCAGAATATCATCGGCAACCTGAAACAGCAGCCCGAGGCCGCGTCCGAAACTGGCGAACGCGACCCTGCCACGGGCGCGCACGCCTGCGAGGATCGCGCCGAGCTCCACGGCCGCGCCGATCAGGGCGCCCGTCTTGGCCCGGTGGATACGCTCCAGGCGGGTGGCATCAGGCGCCGAGCGGGTCGCCTCGAGATCCTCCACCTGGCCGCCGACCATGCCGCGCGACCCGATCGCTGCGGCCACGACCAGGCACCCCTCGGCCCGGTGGCTGGCGTGCCGCGAGCCCACCGGGTAGCGGCCGAGCACGGCAAACCCCTCGGTCAGGAGCGCATCCCCGGCCAGGATCGCCAGCGCCTCGTCGAACGCCACGTGCACGGTGGGCCGCCCCCGGCGCAGCGTGTCGTTGTCGAGAGCGGGGAGATCGTCGTGGATCAGGGAGTAGGTGTGGATCAGCTCGAGCGCACAGGCCGGCTCCACGGCCACCTCGGCATCGCCACCGGCGGCGCGGCAGGCCACCCGCGCCAGGATCGGCCGCACGCGCTTGCCGCCGGAGAACACGGCGTAGCGCATCGCCTCGTGCAGGCGGACCGGCCACTCCGTCGTGGCTGGCAGCAGCCGCTCGAGGGCGGCGTCGACGAGCGCCCGTTCGCGGCGCAAGAGCGCCGTGATGTCCACGGTCACTCCCCGTCGGGAGCGAACGGGGCAGTCTCGGGGTGCCCGCCCTCGCCCGCCTCGGCGAGCAGCTGCTCGACCCTCTTCTCCACCGACTCGAGCTGCGTCCGGCAGCGGCGGGCGAGCTTCACGCCACGCTCGAACAGGCGCAGCGCCTCCTCCAAGCCGACCGAGTCGTCCTCCAGCTTGGCGACCACGTCCTCGAGCTGTGCGAGGGCATCCTCGAATGTCTCCTTCGTCACCATCTCCCCCTTCCCGACCAATCAGGCGACAGGGGACCGGGGACCGGGTACGGCAAGCGGTTCCACCAACGCGTCCCGGCAGCTCTTCTCACCTGTCCTCCATCTCCTGTCCCCTGTTCCCCGTTCCCTGTTCCCTCTCGTCCGAGTCGTCAAAGAGGGAGCCCTGGCTCCCGCCCGAGCGGCCGAGCACCAGCGAGCGCACCTGCCCCCTCGCGAGGCGGGTGACCAGGCGCTCCCCGGCGGTCAGACGGCCGGCGTCCCGGAGCGGCGTCGTCTCCCCCTCGCGAGTGGTGATCGAGTAGCCGCGCTGGAGCACAGCCTCCGGTGACAGTGCGCCGAGCGCTCGCTCCCGCCCTTCCAACTCGAGCTGGCGTCGCTGCACGAGTCCACGCAATCGCTCCGACGCCACCGCCAGCCGCACCGAGACCAACTCCCGCCGCCGTGCTGCCCCGAAGCGGACCGGCCAGCGGATCAGACGAGCCGACGCACCTTCGAGGCGCCGGTGACGGGTCGTGACCAATGCGCGCAGTCGTGCGGGCAGCGCCTCGAGGCGTTGCAGCCGCTGTTCCAGCTCGGCGAGGCGTCCCGGCAGCCTGGCGAGGCCGCGCGCACCCTCGAGCCCGCGCAGGCGAAGGACCGCCCGCTCGAGGCGTCGCTGTAGGGCGACACGCGGCCGCTCTTCGCCCTCCGCAACGCGGCGGAGCTGGGTCTCGAGCTGGGCCACGACGATCTCGGCAGCCTGGGTCGGGGTTGCCGCGCGGACGTCGGCGACGAAGTCTGCGATGGTGAAGTCGATCTCGTGGCCCACGCCCGAGATCACCGGCGCCTCGCAGGCGGCGATCGCCCGCGCCACCATCTCCTCGTTGAACGCCCACAGATCCTCGAGGGAGCCGCCACCGCGCACCACGAGCACGACATCGACCAGCCGCGAGCCGCCGAGGTAGCGTACCGCTCGAGCGATCTCGCCCTCCGCGCCGCGGCCCTGGACCCGCACCGGGTAGAGCAGCACCGAGAGGTGGTCCCAGCGGGAGAGCACCTTGAGGACATCACGCACCGCGGCACCGCTCGGAGAGGTGACCAGCCCGAGGCGTTGCGGAAGCGTCGGCAACGGGCGCTTGCGCTCGGCGGCGAACAGCCCTTCGGCGGCCAGCTTGGTCTTGAGCTGCTCGAAGGCGAGCTGGAGCTCGCCGATCCCTTCAGGCACGACCTCCGAGACGATGAGCTGGAGCGAGCCGCGCTGCGGGTAGACCTCAAGCGTGCCGCGCAGAAGCACTGCGAGACCGTCGGCCAGCTTGAAGCGCAGGCGGTCGGCGCGGGCGGCCCACATCGCGCAGGACAGGGTGCCGTCGCCGTCTTTGACCTGGAAATAGCGGTGACCGGAGCCGGCGACCTTGACGCCGGAAAGCTCGCCCCGCACCGTCACCTCGCCGAACCCCCCGGCGAGCTGGGCGTTGATCTCGCGGATGAGCTCCCCGACCCGCCAGATGCGCGCGCTCATGCGGCCTCCACCCTGCTCACGCCCACCCCCATCAACACCAGTGTGAGGTACTGGACGACCGCCTGCCAGAAGTTGTACTCGAACAGCCCGGCGACCGAGATCCCGGCGACGGCCACGAACGTCGCCGCCACCGCCGAGCGGGCCGTGCCGTGCAGCCCCGGCAAGCCCCGCCACGTGACGACGAAGAACGTCGTCATCAGCCACAGGTAGATACCGAGCGCGGGCAAGCCACGTTCGGCGGCGATCTGCACGAGGTTGTTGTGGAGGTGGGGAACACGCCAGCGGGGCGCGTCGTCGCGCCGGTAGAGCGGGTAGAGCTCGGGCACCATGTCGGGTCCCACCCCGGTCCACGGGTAGTCGTGGATCATCTCCACCCCGGAAACCACCATGCACAGACGGTCGTAGTTGGCCTGCTGGCGCAGGTCGAAGGTCGAGATCGCCCGGTCCAGGACCGATCGCGGCGCTGCCACCCAGATCACGATGGCCAGGACCGGGTAGACGAACAGCAGCCGACGCCGCCACACCGCCGCCAGCAGCAGCAGGCCGACGGTGAGACCGATCCAGGCGTTGCGGGTCAGCGAGAGGCCGATCGCCGTCACCCCGAGCAGCGCGGCGCCCAACAGCCACAGGCGCCGCCAGCTCGGTCGCAAGGCCACTTCTGCGAGCAGGACCAGCACCGCGAGCAGCAGCCAGCCGGAGTACAGCATGTAGTGGGCGAGGGGACCGGTGATCCGGTGCTCCAGACGGTCGCCGGTAACCTGGAACCACTGGATGATTCCCCACACGGCCAGGACCACGGTTGCCACCGCCAGCCCGGCGACCAGGCGGTCCCACCAGGTCTCGTCGATCAGCAGCGCCGACAGCGGCACCATCAGAAACGCCAACAGGCGGGGCTGGGCGTCGAGACTGATCAGCGGGTTGACCGAGAACAACGAGGACACCAGCGAGACTGTCGCAAATGCGACGAGCGGCCACGCCAGCGCCCGCGCCCAGGGTCGGCCGCGGAGCGCACCGTGCCGCCACGCGATCCACGCGGCGATGTAGGCGATCACCAGGAGCGAGTTGGCGATGGCGAGCCGGGAGGAGAAGACCGCCGCCCCCACCAGGGTCGCCGCCGCCACGACGCGCGCCTGGGAGCCGTCGCCGGGGGCAGGGGCAGTCAACGCGGACTAGCCCTCGGCGGGGAGTGCCTCGTCGATCAGCATGACGGGAATGTCACTCACGATCGGGTAGGTGCGGCGGCAGGCTGTACAGCGCAATCCCTCCTCGACCCGCGGCACCTCGTCCCGGAATTTCTCCCGGTAACGCTCGACGAGCAGGGCGGCCGTCTCGGCAGGGAGCGGGATCACCTCGAGATCGGTCCGGCACGCAGGGCAGACGAGGATCTCCAGCAGTTGCGGATCGACCGGCATGTCAACCTCCGCACGCATGCTATCACCGCTAGGGAGCCAAAGGCTCGAGGTTCAAAGTCCAGCGCTGAAGGCCGACAACACGATGGGGCGCCGCGGCTTTGCGAGGTGAGGCTGCGATGTTCCGCGGCGGACTCGTATTCACCGGTGGCCTGGGCCGGGACGCGCGGATCTTCGACCTTCGACTTCGAAGCCTCGGCTTTCGTTTAGCATGGCGGCATGCGCGTGCTCCACGTGCTGGCGGGCCGCCGCTGGACCGGGGTCGGTGCCACGGCGCTCCAGCTCGTCGAGGCGCTTCATGCCGCCGGCGTCGAGGTCGACTTCCTCTTCCAGCGGGGTAACAACCTCGCTGGACGGCTGGCGGGCAAGTCCTGGGCCCACCCGTCGCTGTGCAAGGAGAGGTCGCTCGCGGAGCTCGCCTCCAACCTGCGTGCGATCCGCGCCCGCGCGGTCGGTGCCGATCTCGTCCACGCCCACCTGCCCCACGATCATGCGCTCGCCCGCGTCGCCCTCCGCGGTACCCGGCACCCCCTGGTGCGCTCCGTGCGCAGGCACCCGCACCTGCGCGCCAGTCCCTACCACCGCTGGCTGTTCCGTGGCTGCCGCGCGGTCGGCGTCGCCCACGCTGAGCTGCTCGGGCTGTGCGATCGTCTCCCGGCCCTCGCCGGCGTCCCGCGCATCGTGCTGCCGATCGCCCTGGAACCCCGCTTTCGCCCTGCGACCGACCTCGACGCCACCCGGGCCGCCCTCGGCATTCCTGCCGGCACCGTGGTGGCGGGAACGGTGGGCAAGGTCGATCGCGGGCGGGGCCAGGACCTGTTCCTGCGCGCCCTGGCCGCGGCTCCCGGCGTGTGGGGCCTGATCGTCGGCACCGGCGACGCCGAGCCGGCGGCGCGCACCCTCGCCCGCCAGCTCGAGGTCGAGACCCGCGTGGTCTTCGCGGGCTATGTGGAGAGCGGCCTCGAGACGCTCTACCGTGCGATGGACCTGTTCGTGTTTCCGGCCGCGGGTTCCGATCACGGCCATCGCGCCATCGCCGAGGCCTCCGGCTGCGGCATTCCCACCCTTGCCGCCGATGTGCCGGGGGTGCGTGAGCTCGTCGAACCCGGTGCGACCGGCGCTCTCTATCCCCGCGAGGACGCTGCCGCTCTCGCCCTGCTCATCCGCGAGTGGGCGCGACATGCTGAACATCGCCGCGACGCCGGTCGCACCGCCGCGACCCGAGCTGCCGCCTCGTGGACTCCACACCGCCTGGCCGCAGCGGCGATCGCCATGTACGACGCGGCGCGCACCGGGCACGGCCCCTGACAGCGCTGCTCCAGAGCTCCGTAACTGAGGTCAACTTCTTCTCCGGGAAGAATATCCACTGAGCGACAGGAACCTTGGGAGAGCCGGTCCGCGGCCTCTTGACATGCGCGTGACGCGGAATTAGATTGCGAATGGAAAACATATCGAGCGCTCGGTTTTTAGATCGCGGATGCGGACGAACCAGTCAACCGGACAACGGTCAGGGTGCGATGGCGCCCGGGAGGAGAGCATGCCGAGAGGAACAGTCGTGCACACAGCGGGGAGGTCTCGCGGGACGGCTGCGGTCGTCGCCGCGGCGGTCCTGATCGCCGTCGCCTGGGGCACCGTCGCCGTGGCCCAGATCAGCACCGCCGAAATCCAGGTCTATGTGGTCGACGAGGGTAACCAGCCCTTGCCGGGCGTCACCGTCCAGGTCGCCCAGCCCGCCATTGGACTGAATCGAACCGTCGTGACGGGAATGGATGGGATGGCGCGCGTCGCTGCCCTGCCACCCGGGAGCTACACGATCAAGTTCGAGCTCGCGGGCTTCAACCCGCTCGACGAGCAGGTCGTCCTCCGGATCGGCCAGATCGCCCGGATCAACGCGACCATGGCCCAGGCGAAGGCCGAGCAGATCACCGTGACCGCCGCCGCGCCGGTGGTGGACGTCCTCAAGATGGACTCATCGAGCAACATCGTCCCGGAGCAGATCGCCGACCTGCCGGTCCCCGACCGTCAGTTCGAGAACCTCGCCTTCATCGCACCCGGTGTCCAACGCGAGCGCGGCGATTTCCGCTTCATCAAGGGCGGACCGGTGATCGGAGCCGGAGGCAACGCGTCGTACGCCACCATCCTGGTGGACGGCGTCGACTTCACGGACCCGGCGCTCGGGCTCGCGCGGGCGCGCTTCTCGCAGGATGCGATCCGCGAGTTCCGCGTCATCAACAACCGCTTCGACACCGAGATCGGCGGCTCCGCGGGCGGGGCGCTCTCGGTGGTGACCAAGTCCGGGACCAACCTCTACTCCGGCGATGCCTTTGCCTTCTACCGCAGCGACGGCCTGCGCTCGAAGGGTGCCCTGGAGCGGGAGAGCCTGCCCTACGACCGCGGCCAGTACGGCTTCACGCTCGGCGGCCCGATTGTGAAGGACAAGACCTACTTCTTCTTCTCGGGCGAGTACATCAAGACCGACGACATCACGCTGTACCGACCCAAGGGCGCGTTCCTCAGCCAGCAGGCCGACATCAAGCACCCGTGGGACCAGACCCTTCTCTTCGGCAGCCTCGATCACTCGTTCTCCGACGCCCAGCGCCTCTCGGCCAAGCTGGTCTATGACAAGTACCGGGAGGACAACTTCCGGGTCGGCGGCGTCGCCGATGTCTCCTACGGCCAGCAGCTCAACCGCGACAACTGGAACTTCGCCCTCCAGCACGTCCTGGTGCCCAGCGAGAACTACGTCAACGAGCTCCACCTCCAGATCGGCTCGAGCAAGTACCAGGAGCCGCCGAACTCGATCCGGATGGCGGAGTGGTTCTCCAGCGGCAACACGCTCCAGACCGGGACCAACATCCTCGGCGACCTGCTCGGCAAGGACGAGCAGTGGGAGCTCCGCGACACCGCTCACATGTACGCAGGCGCGCACGACATCAAGATGGGGATCGACTACCAGCACATCAAGTACCGCTCGCGGATCGACACCTTTCAGGAAGGCCTGATGCTCTACGTGACCGACACCCGCGCACTGCCGCTGGCGTACAGCTACGGCGTCGGCTCCAGCGACGTCACCACCTCGACCAACCTGTGGGCCGGCTTCGTCCAGGATGACTGGCACGTCAAGCCCAACCTGACGCTCTCCCTCGGCCTCCGTTATGACCTCGACACCAACGGCAACGACCCCGACTTCCACCATCCCCTGGTCCCCAACGGCCGTAGCCGGGACACGAACAACTATCAGCCGCGTGTTGGCTTCTCCTGGGACCTCCGCGGGGACGGCAAGGCGGTGATGCGCGGCGGCTGGGGGCGGTTCACCGGCCGCTTCCTGCTCATCCCGGCGCTCACCGAGCTGCAGCAGAACGGCGTCACCGGCCGGGTCACCTATACCAACATCAACGGCGCCCTCTACTGGCCCCTGTGCCCGTCGCTCGGCATCACCGACCCCACCGTCTGCCAGCTCGTCTTCCCGGCACTCGACCCCAACAACCCGGCCCACACAGGGATGCCCAGCCCGCCGTCGATCACCCTGCTCGACAAGAGATTCGTCAATCCGCAGGCGGACCAGGCCACGCTCGGGATCGCCGTCCGGCTCGGCGCCAACCTGTTCTTCGACACCGAGGCTCAGTACGTCAAGGGTACGGACGAGATCGTGGTCGGCGACAAGAACTGGAGCGGCAACGCGACCCACACGAGGCCGAACCCGGCCTACACGCAGATCAACGTCTACACCAACCAGGGTCGCTCCGAGTACAAGGCGCTGGTCTTCAGCCTCAACGGCACGCTCAAGGGCGGCCACCTGCTCACCGCGTCGGTGACGATCGCCGACAAGAAGAACATCTCCGACGACTTCAGCCCCGAGTTCCCGTACGGCTATCCGAACGATCCGGCCAACATCGGGGCCGAGTACGGGCGTTCGCGCACCGACGAGCGCTACCACATCGTGCTCAGCGGCGTCTTCCGTCTGCCCCTCGACTTCACGGTCGCGCCGGTGATCGAGTACGGCTCCGGCCAGCCCTGGACCCAGCGTTACGGTTACGACTACAACGGCGACGGCAAGAACTCGGATCGGCTCCCGGGCGTCGAGCGCAACAGCATGGACGGTCCCCGCTACTCGTCGGTCAACCTGCGCGTCACCAAGGCCTTCCCGTTCGGCGGCGGACCCCGCCTCGAGCTCATCGCCGAGGCCTTCAACCTGTTCAACACGGTCAACTACCAGGTCGCGTCGGTGGACGGCGCCAGGTACCTCAACGGACCCACGATCACCAACCCGACCACCGCGTACGTCGTGAACCCGAACTACGGAAGGTACTCGGCGACCTTCCCGGCCCGGGAGATCCAGCTCGGGCTTCGCCTGACCTTCTGACCGCTTCGACTCGACCCCCTGCCCGGGAGGTCGGCGACCGCCCGGGCAGGGGGAACACTCCACGAGGAGGTTCAACCATGGCTCTCGAGACCGGCCTTTCTGGCAAGGTCGTCATCGTCACCGGCGCCGCCGCCGGCATCGGACGCGCGACCGCTCTCGCGTTCGCCCGTCAGGGGTGCAAGGTGGCAGCGTGGGACGTCAACGACGCCGGCAGCGATGCCCTCGTCGGCGAACTCGGCGCTGCCGGCGGCGAGGGAGCCTTCTTCAAGGTCTCCGTCACCGACGCCGACGCCGTCAGGGTCGCCGTGGACGCCGTCGTCGCCCGCTTCGGCCGTATCGACGTGATGGTCAACAACGCCGGCATCGTGCGCGACTCCCAGCTCGTCAAGTGGAAGGACGGCGAGGTCGTCGCCACCATGACCGACGAGGCGTGGGACGCTGTCCTCGACGTCAACCTGAGGGGTGTCTTCCACGGGGCACGTGCGGTCGCCCCGACGATGATCGCGCAGGGGTCCGGCGTGATCCTGTCGACCTCGTCGGTCGTCGGTCTGTATGGCAACTTCGGCCAGACCAACTACGTCGCGACCAAGGCGGGAGTGATCGGCATGACCCGCGTCTGGGCCCGTGAGCTGGGCCGTTACGGGGTCCGCGTCAACGCCGTGGCGCCCGGCTTCATCGCCACCGAGATCCTCGCTTCGATGCCGCCCAAGGTGATCGAATCGATGATCGGCCACACCCCCCTCGGACGCATGGGCAGGCCCGAAGACATCGCCAACGCCTACGTCTGGCTCGCTTCCGACGCCGCCTCGTTCGTCACCGGCGCCGTCATCTCGGTGGACGGTGGCCTGGTCGTCGGGACGTAGTGATCGCGGACCGGGGCCCGGAGTCCGCACGACCAACCGAATAGTGATCGGTCCCCGGTCGAGGATGGAGAGTTGACATGACACGCTACGCGACGATTGTCTCGACCGGACGCTATCTCCCGCCGCGCGAGGTCACCAACGACGAGCTGCGGGCGAAGTTCGACCCCATCGTCCCAGAGTTCGTGGACAAGATGGAGGCCTCGAGTGCCATCCGCAGCCGCTGGTGGGCACCCGATGACTGGGCCACTTCGGATGTGGCGCTGCCAGCGGCACGTCAGGCGCTCGAGCGCGCCGGACGGCGCCCGGAAGACGTCGACCTGATCATCCTCGGGACCGACTCCCCGGACTACATCACGCCGGCCACATCGGTCGTGCTCCAGCACAAGCTCGGCGCGGCCAACGCCGGGACGTTCGACGTCGGGTGCGCGTGCGCCTCGTTTCCCACCGCGCTGGCCGCCGGTGCCGGCATGATCGCGACCAATCCCGCGCTGAGAACGATCCTGGTCGTGGGCGTCTACCTCATGCACAAGCTCACCGACCCAAACGACCCGATGATCTTCTTCTACGGCGACGGCGCCGGTGCGGCGGTGCTCGAGCCCGCGGCCCAGCCCGGCTTCGTCGGGTCCGCCGCCCAGGCGGGAGGCGAGTACCACCGTCACTGGGGCATCTACTCCGGCGGCACTTTCGAGCCGGCCACCGTGGAGTCGGTGAACGCGGGCCGGACGCGGGTGAAGATCCTCGAGCGCTACCCGCCCGAGGTCAACCACGAGGGGTGGCCGCGCCTGGTTCGCAAGCTCGCCCGAGACTCCGGCTTTGCCCTGGACGACATCGACCTCATCATCTTCACGCAGGTGCGCAAACCGTCGATCGAGCTGGTGATGGCGGACCTCGGGCTGCCGATGTCCCGGACGCACACCATCATGGAAAAGTGGGGGTACACCGGATCGGCGTGCATTCCGATGGCTTTTGACGATGCCCGCGAACAGGGTATCGTGAAGCCGGAGCAGTTGGTCGTCTTCATCGGGTCCGGGGTCGGCTACAACCAGGCGGCCGCGGCGTTCCGGATGCGCTAGGCCAGAGCGGTCCGGCCGACATTGGTTCCCGGGGGTCGTCGGGGGCACCTCGGCCCGGAATGGGAGCACCGGTGCGTAAGCTGGTCATCGTCCTCATCGTCGTGCTCATCGCGGTGGCGGCCGTGGGAATCTGGGGTGGGTGGATGTTCCGCTACCGGCCGCTCGAGGTGTTCGCGTGGTCGAGCCGATTCGCTCTCGGCAAGGCCGGCCTGACGAAGGTGGAGGTCCAGGCGCCCGCCGGCCAGCAGACGGTCTGGCGCGGCGGCCTGGGACCCGTCATGGTCCTCCTCCACGGGGCGGGAGACCAGGCCGGCACCTGGTATCGCGTGGCGCCGGAACTCGCCAAGCACTTCACGCTCATCGTGCCCGATCTCGCGGGCCACGGCGGCAGCGCACCGTCCTCCGGGCCGATCGAACTCTCGGCGGTGCTCGGCGGCGTCGAGGCCGAGATCGCGCAGCTCGCCGGGGGGCAGAGGGTGATCCTCGTCGGCAACTCGCTGGGCGCCTGGGTGGCCACGCTGGTCGCGCAGCGCCATCCCGGCTGGGTCGATCGACTCGTGTTGATCGACGGCGGCGCTCTCAAGGGCAGCAACGTGCGTGCCCGCGTCCTGCCGCAGAACCGCGCCGAGGCCCGGGAGAGCGTGGCGCAGACCCGCGACCCCGGCAGTCCACCGGTCCCTGACTTCGTCCTCGACGACATCGTCCGGCAGGCAAAGGAGGGGCCCCTCGCCCGGTTCGCGGCCACCGTCTCGTCCATGGATCCCTTCGTGCTCGGCGAGGACCAGTTGCACGCCATCGACGTACCGGTCCAGATCATCTGGGGCGCCTCCGACCGCCTGATGCCCGCCGACTACCCCGAGCGCCTACTCGAGGCATTTCCCCACGCCACCCTCGTCCGCCTCGATCGTTGCGGCCACGTGCCCCAGATCGAGTGCCCCGACCGTCTGCTCGCCGCCCTCCGCCAGACCCCGGAGGCCCACCGGTGATCCCCGCGCTGTCCCCCGTCCCCGGTCCCCCGTCCCTTGGGCGGGCGGGAGGGAAGCGTGCTGCACGGTGACCTGCTCGGCGAGCGCGCACGGCTGACGCCGGAGAAGACCGCCCTCGTCTTCGTGCCCACCGGCGCGCGTTTCACCTATCGTGAGCTCGACGAACGAGCGGCGCGAACGGCCGAGGCGTGGCGATCCGGCCTCGGCCTCTCCCCGGGCGACCGCGTGGGGCTGCTCGCCCACAACCGCCCGGAGTTCCTCGACGCGTTCTTCGCCGCCGGCAAGTCCGGCATCATCCTCGTTCCGCTCGGGACCCGCCTCACGTCCCATGAACTCGAGCATGTCGTACGCGATTCGGGGATGCGCGCCCTCCTCTACGACGGCGCCTTCGCCGACACCGTTCGCGCCCTCCGCGAACTGGTCACGCTCGAGCACTGGGTCGCCCTCGACGCTCCCGCCGACCCGACCGATGCCCTCTGGTCCGAGCTCATCTCCCGGACCCCGGACCCCGGACCTCGGACCCCGGTCTCTCCCGAAGATCCCTACTGCCTCCTGTACACCAGCGGCACGACCGGAAGACCGAAGGGCGTCATCCTGCCCCACCGCATGGTGACCTGGAACGCCTACAACACCGCCGTCGGCTGGCAGCTGCGTGAGGACGACGTCTCGCCCGTCTTCACTCCGCTTTACCATGCCGGCGGCCTGGGCGCCTTCCTCACGCCGGTCATCGCGATCGGCGGGACCATCGTCCTCCATGCCGGGTTCGATCCTGCCGAGGTCTGGCGCACCATGGAGCGCGAGCGCTGTACCGTCGCGCTCGGCGTCCCGACCATCTGGAAACTGCTCATGGAGGTCCCCGAGTTCGCCACCGTCGACCTCTCGCACGTACGCTGGTTCATCTCCGGCGGCGCGCCGCTGCCGCTCTACATCATCGAGAGCTACCTGGCACGCGGGGTTGTCTTCCGGCAGGGCTACGGGCTCACCGAGGTGGGCGTCAACTGCTTCGCCATGACCGACGAGGACGCCGCACGCAAGAAGGGGGCGATCGGAAAGCCGCTCATGTTCACCGAGGCCAGGCTCGTCGATGACGACAGGCGTGAGGTGCCGGTCGGCGAGGTCGGCGAGCTCCTCCTGCGCGGCCCGCATGTCTGTCGAGGCTACTGGAACAACCCCGCGGCCACAGCGGCAGCGCTCGATGCCGACGGCTGGTTCCACACCGGTGACTCCGCCCGCCGCGACCAGGAAGGGTTCTTCTCCATTGCCGGCCGCAAGAAGGACATGTTCATCTCGGGCGGCGTCAACGTCTATCCGGCCGAGATCGAGGGCGAGCTCCTCCTTCACCCGCAGGTGCAGGATGCCGCCGTGATCGGCGTCCCGGACGAGACGTGGGGCGAGGTCGGCGCGGCGTTCATCGTCCTCCGCCCCGGAGACCGCCCCGCGCCGGAAGCACTCGCCGCCTACCTCGAGACGCGGATCGCGCGTTACAAGATCCCCAGGCGGTGGATCTTCGCCAACACGCTCCCGCGCACCGCCTATGGCAAGGTGGTCAAGGCCGAACTCGCCGCTCGCCTCGCCGCCCCGCTACCGGATGAACCCGGCGCGCCGGACCCCGGAACCCGTGTCTCGCCCCCGGAGACGCCGTCGACCCGGCTCTTGGCTCACCGCGTCGATGGCAGGGGCGAGCCCGTGCTGCTGCTCAACGGCGGGATGATGAGCATCGCCTCGTGGGACGCTCTCCTGCCCGCGCTCGCTGCCCGCTACCGCGTCGTGCGCTGCGATTTCCGGGGGCAGCTCCGCTCCCCGGGGGTGCCTCACGCCTCGCTCGACGGCCACGTCGCCGACGTCGTCCACCTGCTCGACGCGCTGGGGACCGACCGCGCCCATGTCATCGGGACCTCTTTCGGCGGCGAGGTCGGGATCCTGCTCGCCGCCACCGCACCGGAGCGCGTGGCGTCGCTGACCGCGGTCGCCGTCACCGACCTGTGCAGCGAGGAGCTGCGCTCGGCGAGCCAGGAGCTCCGGATGGCGTGCCGCGAGGCGCTGGCGGCCGGGGACCGTGGTCGCGTCCACGACCTTCTGATCCCGACCTTCTACTCGACTGCCTGGGCCATGGCTCACGCGGACGAACTCGCCCTGCGGCGCGAGCAGGTCGCCCTTCTCCCCGACACCTGGTTCGCCGCCGCCGAGCGGCTGCTCGCCTCGCTTGACACCCTCGACCTGCGCCCGTGGCTTGGGAACATCACGTGCCCCACACTGATCGTGGCCGCCGAGAGCGACCGCATCATGCCGCTCGAGCGGGCGCGCGCGCTGGCGGCCGCGATCCCCGGCGCCCGACTCGAGGTCGTGCCGGGCAGCGGCCACGTCCTCGTCAACGAGCAACCCGGGCGCCTCGCTCGGATCTGCCTCGACTTCCTCAGCCAACAGGCCGGCGCGGGGTCGCGCCCCGCGGACACAGCCGGCCCAAGACAGCTCACCGGTTCGTCCACCTCGGACGCCGGACCCCGGACCCCGGACCCCGATTCGGCTACCGGCCATAGAATTGCCGCCACGCGGGATCGGGAGAAAACAGGAGGATCTCAGTGAAGAAGATCTACATCGCCGCCTACCACCAGTCGAAGTTCGGCAAGCTGATGGGGATATCGGTCCCCGACATCATCACGAACGCGGTCGTCGAGACCTGCGCTACCGTCAAGGCCGACCCTGCCGCCGTCGACGTCGGCTCGATCGGCGCCGTGTGCAACGTCTCGCTCAACAAGCAGGGGCTGCTCTCCGGCCTGATGGCCCAGGTCCCGGGGCTGGCGAGCAAGCCGATCGAGGCGGTCGAGAACGCCTGCGCCACCGGTGGCCAGGCGGTCCTCTCCGTCGCGTCCAAGCTCCTCCTCGGCCTCGGCGAGGTCGGCCTCGCGGTCGGCTACGAGAAGATGCGCGACGCCGAAGGGAAGATGGACGGCAAGCTGATCGGCGAGGCGCTCGGCCTCTTCTCGCATCCGGACGAGCGCGAGGGCAAGGTCTATGTCTTCCCCCACCTGTTCGCCGAGGTGATGGACGCCTACATGAAGGCTCACGGCGTCTCCGAGCAGGACCTGGCGCGCATTGCCGTCATCGAGTACGGCAACGCCAACAAGAACCCCTACGCACAGATGCAGAAGGTCCAGCTGACCCTCGAGCAGGCGATGAAGATCGAGGGGATCAACCGCTACGTCGTCGACGGGCTGCCCCTGAAGACCTACGACTGCTCGCAGATCTCCGACGGCTACGCCGGTATGATCCTCGCCACCGACGAGGGCCTGCGCAGACTCGGCGTCGCCAAGGCCGACTGCGTCGAGCTCGCCGGGTGGGCGCAGGCGACCGACCCGCTCAAGAAGTCCGGGCGCGACGTCCTCAAGCCCGCCGGCGCGCTCACGGCGATGCAGAAGGCCTACACCATGGCGGGCGTGACACCCGCCGACGTCAACGTCGCCGAGGTGCACGACTGCTTCACCGTGATGGGCGCGATCGGCGCCGAGGTGCTCGGCAAGGCGGCCTACGGCCAGGGCGCGGCGTACTGGACCGACGGCAGGGCCTCGCTCGGCGGCGAGTGTCCGATCAACACCTCCGGCGGCCTGATCGCCAAGGGCCACCCGATCGGCGCCACCGGCGTCGCCATGATCGGCTGGTCGGCATGGCAGTTGCTTGGCAAGGTGCCGGCCGGGCTCCAGGTCGCCAACGCCAAGGTCGCGGCCACCTTCAACATCGGCGGCCCGATCTGTGCGTCGGTGTGCACCGTGCTCATGCCGGCGGCCTGACGAGATACGAGGTTCCGGGGCCAGAAGCCCAGGGTCTGGGTACAGCCACCGCTGGGAGCAGCGCGTGCTCCCGGTCCCCGGATCCCGGAACCCACCTCGCGACACATGGCTCGGGAGGAACGGCGTGGCGACCCAACTATCGACACCGCAACCGGCCAGCTGCGGGCACATCCGCTCCGACGGCTACGACATCTGGTACGAGTACTTCGGTAAAGGCGATCGCGAGGCTGTCGCCTTGCTCAACGGCCTCGCCATGAGCACCCAGGCCTGGTATGGGTTTCTGCCCGTGCTCGCCGACGAGTTCGACGTCCTGCTCTACGACTACCCTGGCCAGGGCCAGTCCTCCAAGCCCGACCGGCCGTACTCGATCACCCGGATCGCGCAGGATCTCAGCGACGTGATGGATCGGCTCGGCGTCGAGAAGATCCACTCGATGGGGATCTCATACGGCGGCTTCATCGCCCTCGAGCACGCCCGCCAGTTCCAATCCCGCCTGCACACACTTACGCTGTCGGGGATCATCCTCTCCCGCGAGGAGCTGTTCGAGATGTACGAGGCGATGTCGCTGCGCTTCTACCGCGGCGGGCCGGAGTTGTTCGGCCTCTACACCCACTACTTGTACGAGAAGATCTTCGGCGAGCCGTTCGTCCGCAGGGTCACCATCGACGGGCTAGAGCCGATGCGGCGACGCTTCGAGGAGCGCTACAAGAACGACATTCACTGCCTGACCCGGTTGACCGAGGCGCAGGAGGAGTACTTCGGCGAGCTGGAGGCCCGCATGCCGGGGTACCGAGCGGTCACCACTCCGACCCTGATCATGCCGGGTGAGCAGGATCGCTGCATTCCTCTGTGGGCGCAGCGGAAGATGCTCGACGTCTTCCCCGACAGCCGCTGGCAGCCGATCCCCGACTGCGGCCACGTGGCCTACCTCGAGCGTCCGGAGGTCTTCTTCTCGACCCTGAAAGCGTTCATGCGGGCGAAGTCGACTGCGTTCTGACCCGACGCGGCAGCGCGCTCAGGGTCGGCGACGGAGGTCGATCGCCTTGAGCTGCTCGAGCTCGGAGCGTACCCGCTTGAGCTGTGCCTCGGCATCCGCCAGGCCGGCGCGCAGGTGGGCGATCGCCGCCTCCCGCGCCTGTGCCGCGGACTCGCTGAGCTTGGCCTCGCCCTGCAGGCGGCTGACCTCGGCCTCGAGCGTCGCTGCCCGCGCCGCTGCGACGTCCGCCGCGTCCTGCAGCGCCAGCATCGCCCGTGCGGGGAGCGTGTAAGGACTGCCTGGGAAGCGCTCGAGAAGCAGGTTGAAGCGTTGCCGCGCCAGTGCCGGGGCGTACTCGTCGCTGCCGGGGAGCGCGCACAGCAGACCGAGCCGATAGAGGGCGCGCGCCTGGTCGGCGGGGGACAGGGTACCGGCCAGCGCGGACTGGTAGCCGGCGCTCGCTGCGGCGTACTTGCCCTGCGAGAAGTCGCGATCGGCAGTCCGCACCACCGAGGTACAGGCCGACAGCGCGAGACTTCCGAGGGCCAGGGCAGCGGCGGCAGTCACGGCTCTCACGGGGTCCCCTCCGGCCGCGATTCTACGCGCTGCGAGCGTTCGCGGCCCACGGTCAGGGGCAGCAGGAAGGTGAAGACGCTGCCGGAACCCTGGGCGTCGGCGACCCAGATCGCGCCGCCATGGTCGTCGACGATCTGCTGGCAGATCGCGAGCCCCAGGCCGACTCCGCCGCGGCTCTCCGCCCGGGTGCCGAGCTGGCGGAACTTCTCGAAGATGCGGGTGCGGTCGGCGGCCGGCACGCCCGGTCCGCGGTCGGCCACCGAGATCGCGGCGAACCGCGATCCGTCCCGACCGGCCACGCTCTCGGGCAGTCCGCGACGCTGCCCGGCCGGAAGCTCCGCGAGACGCTGACCGAGGAGCCGGACGCGCTCTCCGCGGGGGGAGAAGCGAATCGCGTTGTGGAGCAGGTTCTGGACGACCTGGACCACCCGGTCGGCATCGCACCACACGAGCAGCGCAGGCTCCGGCTTCTCCACCTCGAGCGTGACACCGTGTTCGGCGGCCAGCGCCTCGAGCTCGGCCGCGGCGCGCTCGAGCAACGGCCCGAGATCGTGCGGCCGGTGGTCGTAGACGAGCGAGCCGGACTCCATGCGCGAGATATCGAGCAGGGCCGAGATCATCGCCGCCAGACGAGTGCCGCCCTGGAGGTTGAGCCCGAGCAGCCTGCGCTGCCGCTCCGTGAGCGGGCCGACCTCCTCGTCAAGCAGCAGTCTGGTGGTCTCCTGCATCGCGACCAGCGGGGTCTTGAGCTCGTGGGAGACGTGAGAGACGAAGTCCTTCTTGAGCTGGTCGAGCTCCCCGAGCCGCCGCACCATGGCGTTGAAGTCCCCGGCGACTTCCGCGAACTCGTCGCCGCCGTCAGCCTCGAGCTGGGTGGAGAAGCTACCGGCCGCAACCGCCCGCGTCCCCTCGGTAAGACGGCGCAGGGGCGCGCTGATCGAGCGGACCGTGAGGACCACGGTGACCACGCTGGCGAGCAGAGCCAGGGCGATCACGACCAGCGAGACCCGGCTGACGGCCTCGGCAGCCTCCGTCGAGCGCACCACCTGCTCGCCCACTGCCCGTTCGGCGGCGGTGAAGACCGTCCTCGCCTGGAGGCGGAGCAGGTCGGTGGCGTCGGTGACCGCCTTCAGCCGCTCCCCAGCGTCCGGAGCCCGGCTCGCCGCGACCATCGCGGCGGTGTCGGCCCCGGCGAACGGGAATGCCTGCCACTGGCGTCGCAACTGACCGACCTCCAGGCTCTCGTCGGCCGACAGGTCGAGGAGCATGAGCTCCTGCAGCTTCGCCCGCACCACGACCATTGCCTCGTCCACCCGCTCCGCGTAGGCGGGGTCACCGGTGACGAACAGCTTGCGGGTGTACTCGTCGATCTGGTCGATGCGGCGCGTGAGCTCGAGCGCAACGGTGGCGGTGCGGAAGGTTACCGCCGCGAGCTGCCGGTTGACGCGGACCAGCCGCTGCACCTGCGCCACGTGGTAGGCGAGCACCGCCACCAGCAGGACGAGCAGGACCACCGACCCCGCCGCGACACGGCCCGCAACCCTCATTCGCCCTCGCTCTCGACCCCATAGCGCTTGAGCTTGTTGCGGATCGTCTTGACGTCGAGGCCGAGCTGGCGTGCCGCCTCGGCCTTGTTGCCCTCGACGCGATCGAGCGTTCTCAGGATGAGAATGCGCTCGGCCTCCGCGGCCGTGGCCTCAGGCGGGATCACGATCCCTCGCCCGCTTCCGCCCGGCTCTCCCGTCGCGTCCCGCAGGTAGGGTGGCAAGTGCGCGCCACCGAGCAGACCGCGCCGAGCCAGGATCACGGCACGCTCGACTACGTTGCGCAGCTCCCGCACGTTGCCCGGCCATCGGTACGCCGCGAGCAGCGCGGCCGCATCGTCGCCGACTCCCTCGACGGCGGCGCCGTGCTTGCGGTCGAACTCAGCGATGAAGTGCTGGACGAGCAGGGCGACGTCGCTCCCGCGCTCGCGCAAGGGTGGGAGCACGATGGTGAACACGTTGAGGCGAAAATAGAGGTCCTGACGCAGTTGCCCCTGCTCGACCGCCTGTTCGGGCGGGCGGTTGGTGGCGGCGATCACCCGCACGTCGAAGGCAACCTCGCGACTGCCGCCGACGCGACGGAGCCTCCCCTCCTCGAGGACGCGGAGGAACTTGGGCTGGGTTGCCGCCGGCATTTCGGTGACCTCGTCGAGGAAGAGCGTCCCGCCGTCGGCGAGCTCAAAACAGCCGGCCCGGGCCGCGACGGCACCCGTGAACGCGCCGCGCTCGTGGCCGAAGAGCTCGCTCTCGGTCAGCCCCTCGGGGATCGCGGCGACGTTGACGGCGAAGAATGGCCCGGCCCGGCGTGGGCTGAAATCGTGGATCGCCCGCGCGATCAGCTCCTTTCCCGTCCCGCTCTCGCCGGTGACGATCACCGAGGCGTCGGTCGGTCCGACCACCCGAACGGTCTCGAACACCTCCTGCATCGACTGGCTGCGGCCGACCAGCGAGCCCAGGCCGGCTCCGCTCTCGAGGTCTTCGGCGAGCCGTCTCGCCTCGCGGCGTCGCTCGAGTCCGCGCTCAAGCTCAGCCAGGGTCGAGCGTAGCTTCGGGTAGTCGAGCGGCTTGGTCAGGAAGTCCTCGGCGCCGTCCTTCATCGCTTCGACCGCCGCGTCGATGCTCCCGTGCGAGGTGATCAATACCACCGGCCGTGCCGGGTCGCCTGCCTTGAGCCGGCGCAACAGGTCGAGTCCGGAGGCCTGGGGCAGGACCACATCGGAGATGACGACGTCGGGTCCCTCGGAGCGCGCAATCCGTTCGGCCTCCTCGGCGCTTCCGGCAGTGCATACAGCGAGCCCCCACGAGGCCAGACGGACCGCCAGCACCTCGCGCATTGCGGCCTCGTCATCCACGACCAGGACTTTGAGCGGGTGGTCCGCCACCGTGATTCCTTCCTTCCTACCTGCCGTCCACCGGGAAAGTTTCCCGTTTTCCGGCGGGTGCCCGGAATGACCGACGCAGCCAGGCCGAGGCCAACGTCGGGGCGGTACTTGCAGCACCTGCGACGACCATCGTACGCCACTCTGGTAACCGTCGGGCCGCGGGAAGATTTCCCCGAGTCTCGCCCTCCTGCCCCGTCGGCAATCTTTGACAATCATCATAAACATAGGTACATACAATACTTACAACAGGCGGCCAAAGATGGCACGTCGATTGCTCCATGGGCCAGGTGGGGACGAGGCCCACCGCCGATCATGAGCCGGGGTGGTCCCAGCACACGGTGGCCCGACCCTCGGGGACATTGAGACTGAGGAAGGAAGGGAGGTTCGAGATGATCCAGCAGCCCAGGTTCACCACTCTCATGGCGGTGGTCGGAGCAGGTGTCGTCGGCCTCGCGCTCAGCGGGTGCGCCACCAAGACCTACGTCCAGGACCAGGTCGGGCAGGCCAGCAGGTCCGCCGACACGAAGATCGGCGAGGTCCAGAAGCAGGTCGAGTCCACCCAGTCGGATGTCGCCGCACTGAAGACGTCCGACGCCGATCAGAACCAGAAGATCTCTCAGCTTTCTGACACCGCGAAGGAGGCGCTCGCGCGGGCCCAGGAGGCCGGGAAGCTCGCCAAGGGGAAGTTCATCGAGGAAGTGACCCTGACCGATGACGCCGTGCACTTCCCGCTCAACAGCTCCGAGCTCTCCGCCGAGGCCAAGCAGGCCCTCGACGAGCTGGCGGGCAAGCTCAAGAGCGAGAACCGCAACGTTTACATCGAGGTGCAGGGACACACCGACAGCACCGGCCCCGCCGAGTACAACATGAAGCTCGGCCTCAAGCGGGCCGAGGCAGTCCTCCGCTACCTCAACATGAACGGCGGCGTGGCGCTCCACCGCATGAACGTCATCTCGTACGGGGCGACCAAGCCGATCGCCGACAACAAGACCCGCGAGGGTCGCGCCAAGAACCGCCGCGTCACCATCGTTGTCCTCGAGTGAACCTCTCTCCTCCTGCGGCGCCCCCGGGATCTCCCCGGGGGCGCCCCTCATCGCTTCCACTGCAGCGGCGGAGCGCGTCGTCGTGCTGCGGGTCGCTCCGGTCCGCCTGCCCGGCGCACGCGGCTACGCCGGGGCACCTCCGCCCCACTGCCGTGAGCCTGCAACCCCCAAGAGGAAAGAGCCATGACACGCACGTCCACCGTGAAGCTGATCATCCTCGCCGCAGTCGTCACCGCCGGGCTGAGCATCCCGCCGGCCGCCTCGGCGCAGACCCGCTTCGGTGTCCGGGCCGGCATCTACACCCGCGACTCCGACCCCTTCGTTGGGGGAGAGGTGCTTCTTCCGTTCCAGCCGAGGCTCTTCTTCGACCCGAACGTCGAGGTCGTCTTCGCGTCGGGGAGCGACCTCGTCACCGTCAACGCCGACTTTCACTACGACCTGAACGCGCCGCCAGGGCGCTACCTGTGGGTCGGTGCCGGGCCAGCACTCGTCATCAACGACCCGGAACCCGATGAGCCGGGCAAGCGTACCCGCGCAGGCCTCAACCTCATCATCGGCGGCGGCTGGCGCACGGGGAGCGGCCTCATCCCATACCTGCAGGGCAAGGTGCTGCTCAGCAATCACACCCAGGGGGTGATCGCGGTCGGCGTTCGCT
Organism: Acidobacteriota bacterium; assembly: GCA_050257595.1. Taxonomy (GTDB): domain Bacteria; phylum Acidobacteriota; class Thermoanaerobaculia; order Thermoanaerobaculales; family Thermoanaerobaculaceae; genus JBLMXF01. The sequence continues at coordinate 22,097 of JBLMXF010000008.1, forward strand.
TCTGACCCGGGGCCCGTCCCGGCAGGGCGTGGCCGCCTCCGCGCTGGGCGCGAGACGGGTGGCGCATCACCTCATTCGAGCCGTGAGCACACAGGCGCCGACGGGTGGACCGGAGAAGGATCGGCCAGTCTTCAGCTCGTCGTAGCGGGTGGCTCAGGCGTTCTCGCGCAGCATGCCGCGGCGCAGGATGCCGGAGATCTCGGCGACGACCTCGTCGGTGTTGCGGCCGAAGTGGTTGGGCACGCCAAACAGGACCTCGACGGCGAAGAAGTTGAGGAAGAAACGGCTGGCCAGCATGACCGCGGACACCGGGGAGATCCCGGGGCGCAGGCGCTTCGCCATCTCGCGCGCGGTTCCGCGGCTCTCCATGAACGTGGCGAAGCGGTCGGCCATCGCAGCGTAGAACTTGCGGATGTGGCTGCCCTCGAACTCCACCACGTCCACGTAGATGAGGGCGATGTAGCGGCGGTACGTGACCACCAGCTCGCGGGACGCCCGCCCGAGCTCCTCGAGGTTGTCCGGGAAGCTCCCCGATGCAAGCGCCCGGTGGAACGGCAGATCGGCGCTGTCGATCGCCGCCCAGTACTGGTCGAGAAGGGTGCGGAAGATGGTCTCCTTGTCCGGGAAGTGGTGGTAGACGTTACCGGTGGAGACAGTGGCGGCGGCGGCGATGTCGCGCACGCTGGTAGCGCGGTAGCCCTGGCTCGAGAACAGTTGCAGGGCGGCTTCGAGGATCGTCTCGCGGCTACGTTGGGAGCGTTCGGCCTGGTTCACGTTTACCTACCGGCTGTTCGGTATTTATCATAGTATCCGGACGGGCGAAATGCAACCGGCCGGGTGGGAAACATGACAGACTCCGCGACTCGTGCCGGGGCCGGACGTTCTGGCGGGGCCGCCTGCGCCGAAAGCATCCTGTGGCCGCCGGCCCGGTCTGGAGCGACCCCCTCGCTCCGACACGCCGTCCCGGCCCCGGGCCGCAACGCTCAGCGCGCGTACTCCACCGCTCTGGTCTCGCGAATCACCGTGACCTTGATCTGCCCCGGGTAGGTCAGCTCGGCCTCGATCCGCTTGGCCACGTCGCGCGACAGCCAGACCGCCTCGTCGTCGGTGATCCGGTTCGACTCCACGATGATGCGCAGCTCGCGGCCCGCCTGGATGGCGAACGCCTTCTGCACGCCCTTGAAGTCGCCGGCGATCGCCTCGAGCTTCTCGAGCCGCTTGAGGTAGCTCTCGAGGATCTCGCGACGCGCGCCCGGCCGGGCCGCAGACAGCGCGTCGGCGGCCGTCACCAGGACCGCCTCGACGCTGCGCGGATCGACGTCGCCGTGGTGGCACTCCATCGCGTGGATGACCGCATCGGACTCGCCGTACTTGCGCAGCAGATCGCGCCCGATGGTCAGGTGCGTGCCTTCCATCTCGCGGTCGACGGCCTTGCCGATGTCGTGCAGCAGCGCGGCTCGTTTGGTCACCCGCACGTTGACACCGAGCTCGGTGGCCATGTAGCCGGCGAGCCAGGCGACCTCCTTGGAGTGAAGCAGGACGTTCTGCCCGTACGAGGTGCGGTACTGCAGGCGACCCAGCAGCCTGAGCAGCTCGGGGTGGACGTCGGGAAAGCCGAGCTCGATTGCCGCCGCCTCGCCGTCGCGGAACACCTTGTCGTCGAGCTCCTGCTGGACTTTGCCCACCACTTCCTCGATCCGTCCCGGGTGGATGCGGCCGTCCTGCATGAGCCGCTCGAGCGCCAGGCGGGCCACCTCACGCCGCACCGGGTCGAAGCAGGAGAGGAGCACCGCGCCCGGGGTGTCGTCGACGATCAGGTCGACGCCGGTGGCGGTCTCGAGGGCGCGGATGTTGCGTCCCTCGCGACCGATGATCCGCCCCTTCATGTCGTCACTGGGCAGGTCCACGACCGAGACCGTGCTCTCCACCACATGGTCCGCGGCGATCCGCTGGATGGCGGTCGAGATGATCTTGCGCGCGCGGTTGACCGCCTCCTGCGTGGCCTCTTCCTCGATCCTCCGGATGATCTTGGCGGCGTCCATCCGCGCCTCGTTCTCGATCGCCCGCACGAGCTCCTGCTTGGCCTGCTCCGAGGTCAGCCCGGCGACGCGCTCGAGCTGCGCCCTCTGCTCGGCCATCGTCGCGGCGATGGCATCCTCCTGGAGCGCCAGGGTGGTCTCGCGCTCGTCGATCTCCTTCCGCTTGGCCTCCAGCTCCCGGTGGCCGTTGTCCAGCTCGACCGCCCGCTGGTCCACGGCCTCTTCCCGCTGCTCGATCCGCTTCTCGATCTCGAGCAGCTCCTGCCGGTACTCCCTGCTGTCACGCTCGAACTCCGTCCGCGCCTGAAGGAGCTTCTCGCGCGCCTCGATCCCCGCATCCCGGATGCGCTGCTCCGCCTCCTGCTCGGCAACGGCGAGCACGCGGCGGGCTTCCTGCTCGGCTTGGGTGTGAAGCTGCTCGGCTCGGGCCTTGGCCTTCTGCCCGAAGTGCCACAGCCCCAGTGCGAGGGCCAGCGCGGCGATCACCTCCGCCGCCAGAATGATCACGGTGCTCATGAAACAACCCCCCTTTTCAAGGAACGTCGGGCACGCGTCCCTGTCGAGGAGGAGGGTCTAGGTTGAGAAGGCCCCCGCAGTCGGCCGTGTGAGCAACCCTATTTGAACCTGCTCGCCACAGGTGGGGATCCTACCCGCCGCCCTTCGCTCGCCGCATGGCTCGCTCTGGGCGGAAGGACGCGGAGCCCATCAAATAGGTGTTGGTTCAAGAATAGTTTCGCTCATCACCAACCGCGCAGGGGCCCCTTTCTCACTCATCTGTGCTCCCTCTGTCCGAGGGTTCCAGCACTTCATCCAACTGAGCAATCAACCCTTCCATCCTCTGGCGCATCTTTTCCGTTCGCGTGCCTGGTTCCGTCGTCTGCTCTCGAAAGAGCTCGTCCGCGATGTTGAGAGCCGTCAGCACCGCGAGCTTGGCGGTGTCCACGTGCGGCGAGACCTCGGCGAGCTCTCGCATGCGCCGGTCCACGTAGCTGGCAAGCTGTTGCAGGTGCTCGCCGGACTCCGTGGCGCGCAGCTCGAAGCGTCGCCCGAAGACCTCCACCGTCGTGCGGTTGAGCGAGTTCATCCGCACCTCACGACCTGAGTATACACTGACCGTCAATCGATCCGGGGACGCTTATGGTCTCGCTGTTCAGGACCTTTCCGGCTCATCGGGGGTGCCGCCGGGGAGGGTGGTCTTCTCCATGTGGACGCGTCCCTCGAGGGTCGCACCCTCGACCACGTGGAGGCACGGCGTGGTCACGTCGCCGACCACATGTGAGGTGGCCTGGAGCTCGACGAGCTTGCTCGCGGTCACGTGGCCGGTCACCGCACCGCCCACCCGCACGATGGTGCCGCGGACGTCGGCCTCCACCCTGGCCCCCGAGGCGATCTCGACCGTGCCACCGACATCGATCGCGCCGGCGAGCTCGCCCTCCACCCGGACCGGCGCTCCGCCCCCGATCTCGCCGTTCACCCGGGCGCCCCGGGCGATGGTGGTCGTCGTGGCGGCTTGGCGCGCGTCGCCCTGGGAGCGGCCGGAGTCCTTGCCCAACGGTGACATGGTGGCTCCTCGGAATGGAGCGGGCAACGGGATTCGAACCCGCGACTTGCAGCTTGGGAAGCTGCCACTCTACCAGCTGAGTTATGCCCGCTCACGCCCCTCGCGAGGCCTCGACACGGTAGCTTTCCCCGCCGCGACGTGTCAAGCCGCACCGTCGCCTCCGACGCCGGTGCTTGCTCCTCCGCGCGGTGCGTTCTAGGATGCCGTCTCAGGATTGGGAGGCTGCCATGCCCGTACGCCGAATCGCCGCCCTCGCCCTCCTCCTTGCGGCGCCCCTGCTCGCCGCCGAGAAGGAGGAGACGATCACCAAGTCCTACCCGTCCCACGCCGGCAAGGTCGTCCTCGTCGACGCCGCCTCCCTCGACCTCACCGTGCGCAGCACCGACATCCCCGACATCCGGGTCAAGGTCGAGCTCTCCGCTGCCGCCTTCAAGGAGGCGCAGGCCAAGGCATGGATCGACGCCCACCGACCGACGCTCGAGGACAGCGAAGACACCCTCAAGATCATCGCCCCCGAGGCCTCCGGGTTCGGCCTGCTCAAGGGCGTGGTGATCAGCAAGGCACGCATCGAGATCATCGTCCCCAGCACCGTGCGGCCCGACCTCTCGGTCTCCTCCGGGAACCTCCAGGTCGACGGCGAGTACCCGCGCGGCACGCCGATGCGGCTGCGCGCCGCTTCCGGTGACGTCGAGTTCACCGGCTGGACGCCCGATCTCGAGTCCCGCTCCACCTCCGGGGACATCACCGTCCTCGCCACCAAGGCCATCGACACCCTGCTGGTCCGCACCGCCTCGGGCGCGGTCCACCTCACCGGCGGCGCGCGTAGCGTCCGTTGCGACTCCTCGAGCGGCGACGTCTTCCTCAACGGCCTCATCGGCCCGCTTAAGATCGCCACCACGTCCGGCAAGGTCACGGCCCGCTTCGACGCCCTTCAGGCGAGCGATGCCGTCTCGATCACGACCTCCTCCGGGTGGGTGCGCGTGACCCTGCCCCCAGGTGCGCAGCCGAGCGGCGAGATCACCTCCTCCAAGGGAGAGATCCGCTCGAGCTACCCCGGGCAGAGCCCGGCCGAGGGCGGCCAGCTCAACCTCGGAGGCTCCGGGCCCAAGGTCGTCATCACCACGACCTCAGGCAAGGTCGAGCTGATGTAGCCGGTCCGCGAAGGCTTGGGGCGTGAGGCCTGGAGCCCGGGCAAGACCGAGGGCGAACGGTCCTCCCGGCCTCGAGCGGGCCGCTCGAAGCCTCACCCCGGGGGCGGCCCGCGCTCCCTCGGGATGAGGCGGAAGCGAGGCGAGACGTGAGCGGCGGATCGCAGGTCGTGGAGTCGGCAGTGCCCGGCACAGGCGCCCGAGCCCTCACCGGTCCGGTGCTGCTTACCGCCGCAGCGGTGGCCCTTGCCTGTACCCTTGCCGGTGGTCTCGCTCCCCTCACCGACCGCGACGAGTCGCGTTACGCCGGGGTGGTCCGCGCAATGCGGTCCACCGGCGACCTCCTGGTCCCGCGCCTCGACGGCCGCCTGTTCCCCGACAAGCCCCCTCTGTCCTACTGGCTCCAGGCCGCCAGCACCGCGCTCCTCGGCGAGTCGGAGCTCGCCCTGCGCCTGCCCAGCGCGCTCTCGGCAGGCCTCCTCATCCTGCTCACGGCGGGTCTCGCCGCACGTCTGGGGACCGATCCGCGCCTCGCCGGCACCCTCGTCCTGCCAGGCGCTCTCGTGATGGGCGCCCTCGCCATCCCCGATGCCCTCGCCACCATGCTGACGGCGCTCGCGCTGCTCGCCTTCCTGCGTGCTGCCGACGGCGTCGAACGCGTGGAATCGGCGGCGCTCGGCTGGGTCGCGCTGGCGGCCGGCATCCTCGTCAAGGGTCCGGTGGCGCCGCTGTTCGTCGGTGCCGCGCTGGCTGGCCGGCTGTGGCGGGAGGGCGCGGCCGCGCGACGCCTCGGCTGGTGGTGGGGCGTCCCGCTGTGCGCCGCCCTCGTGCTCGCCTGGTTCGTCCCGGCGGAGCTCGCCACCGGCGGCGAGCTCGGCCGCCTGCTGGTCGGCCGCCACATCGTCGGCCGCGCGCTCACGCCTCTCGAGCACCACGGTGCCGGCGGCATCCTGGGCGTCGTCCTCGGCCCACCGTTCTACCTGCTGGCGCTGGCGATCGGGGCGCTCCCGGTGATCCCGGCAGCCTTCCGCTTCGTACGCGTCCGCCGCACGCTGCCGCCCGCGACGTGGCGTACCACTGCCGCCGGCGTGGTCATCCCCCTGCTCGCCTTCTCGCTCGCCGCCACCAAGCTGCCGCACTACGTCCTGCCCGCGCTCCCGTTGCTCGCCGTGGCCGCCGCCGCGGCCGGCGCCGGCAGATGCGCGCGCGTCACCGGCTGGGTGCTCGGCGCCGCCTGCCTGGTTGCTCTCGTCGCGGTGGCGCGCCTCGCGCCCTGGCGGGCGGCGGGCGAGGCAATCGCGGCGCGCGGCGGCGCCCTCGTGACCGCCGCGGTCGACGAGCCCTCTCTACGCGTCTACGCCCACGGCTCGGCAGAGGAGGCGTCGCTGGGGAGGATCTGGCAGGCTGCACAGCACGGTCCGGTCCGCGCCCTGATGACGCCCGGCGAGATCGCCATCCTGCGCACCTCAGCACCGACGCTGCGAATCCGACCACTCGAAAGCTGGCGGGGCATCAACCTCGCCAAGGGCCGCCGCGTCGAGGTCGAGCTCGTCGAGCTCGGCCCTTCGCCGTAGCCCGCGTCCCGGCGGGCTGGCCCGGGCCTCGAGCTCCGAGCCCCACGCGTCAGTGGGCGGGGGGATCGGTGGCGGAGACGGCTACCGGCTTCGGCGTCATCTTGCGCGCGAAGTACGGCTTGGCCAGCGTCCGCATGGCCGCCATGCGCGCGCGGTACAGCCGAAAGCGCAGGTCGCGCCTGCCCAGGTACGCCGAGTCGCCGGGGTTGACGATCAGCGACACCTGGATGTTGGGGATCACGTCCGAGGGGATGCCGCGCTTGAGGATCGCCTCCCACAGGTGCTCGAACACCCGCCGCATCGCGTCGGGCGAGGGCGAGGCGACGTCCTCCATCAGCGAGCCCACCAGCGGCCGGAAGATGCACACGGTCGGGAACGCCCCCACCGAGGTGATGTAGTCGATCGCCTCGATGGTGTCCTCGATCGGCTCGATGCCGGCGATGATCTCGCCCGAAACCGCGCCCTTGCCGAGCTTGCGCGCCGTGTACTCCATCGCCTCGAAGAACGCGCTCTGACCGAGCGAGCCACACTTGCCCGGGCAGTACCGCTCGAAGTACTCCGGATTGTGGAACTCGTAGCAGAACGAGAAGTGGTCGGTGCCGAGGTCGACCAGCCAGTCGTACTTCCAGAAGTCGTGGCGCAGCACCGGCGCGACCTGCACCCCGATGAAGCCGCCCACCTGCTCGCGGATCGCCTTCACGTAGGGCGCCGCGAGGTTGAGGCCGTGGAACCGGCTGGCGTCGGCGCGGTCCTCGCGCTGGTAGCCGGCGTTGAAGTGGGTGAACGTGATCCCCGACTCCGCCTTGGCGGCGAGCGCGACCTCGGCGACGTCCTCGACCTTCTTGTGCAGCACCTCGGCCTTGCCCACGTTCAGCCCCGAGGTGCAGAACTTGCAGTGCCGGTCGTTGCCCGGGTCCCAGAAGCGGCAGGTCTCCGAGATGTAGATCCCGAGGTACGTTCCCTGCAGTACCCCGACTGCCGACATCGGCGTGCCGCGCGAGGTCGTCCGGCCGTACCACGCCGGCTCGGGCGGCAGCCACACCGGGTAGCCGGTGTCGTCGCGGGTGTCGACCACCGCGTAGCCACCGTTCTCCTTGCGCAGCGCGAACGGCGAGGCCGCGACGAACGGCTCCTCCACCGGCACGTTGCACCACACGTCCTTGAGGTCGCCCGGGATCACCAACTCGAGGCCCGAGCCCAGCCCGGCGCGGATGCGGTGGAAACCGCGGGCGTCCTGCTCGAGCGTGCACGACTCATCGATCCGCACGCCGCGGCAGAACAGCTCGATCTCCAGCTCGGCCGGGTTGAAGCGCGCCATCGTCCGTCTCCTCGCGCGAATCGTAACATCGCCGGTGCATGCCTGCCCGCCCGGCCGGCGCAGGCGAGACATGCGCACCCGGGCTCCGCGCGCCGAGCCAGGAGCTTCTGCCGGCGCCTCGAACCTCTTGGCGCCCCGTCCGTTGCCGGCGAGGCCAGCTCCGTGGTACACTTCGCGCCCCTGGGTGGGGCCGTAGCTCAACTGGGAGAGCGCCAGAATCGCACTCTGGAGGTCGCGCGTTCGATCCGCGTCGGCTCCACCAATCCACTCAAACACGTAGCGCTCCGAGCGGGCGGAGCGCTTGCCGTCTGTGGCAACGGGTGGCAGCCGCTGCAAGGTTTCCGAGGCCTCTGCTCAACATCGAGAACGGCCATGTGCAGTCTGGCTTGGCCGTCCCAGCGCGGGCCGCGTGATACGCTCGGATACGTGGGAATAGAACTTCCTATCCCCGACTCGTCGCCCTCATCCATCGCTGTAACGCCGCGACGGCCTCGCGAACGGGTACCAAGGGAAATGGGATCCTGAGTAGAGGGGGTGCTCGATGGGCTGCTGTCTTGGAGTCTTGCTGCTTGGCGGTGCACCGCGTATCGCTCTTCTCTTGTGGTGGTTCATGGATCCCGCGCGCGTCAACGGAACGTTTGGCGGGTGGTCCACCACGGTCGGGAGCATCACGGCCCCCCAATGGATATGGCCGCTGATCGGCCTCGTGCTCCTGCCGTGGACAACCATCGCCTACGTCTTCGTCTCGCCGGGCGGAATCACGACGCTCGAATGGGCCATCATCGTGATCGCCCTGCTGCTGGACCTGAGCGCGCATGGAGGAAGCAGCCGCGCGTACCGGCGGCGCCGATCGACGAGGTAAGAGGCAGCCGGGCCTCGCGAGTTGCCGGACCGCTCGGGGGAAACCATGTGCGGTCCGAAGCCGAGGAGCATGAGCCGCTCGATGAGTCGCATGAGGGGCCCAGGCTGAAGGTGCTCCTCATGGCCGGCTACGCGGAGGACGAGGCGGTGCGGCGTGGGGCACTGGGCTACACGAGCCCCGCCGAGTTTCGCGCCCAACAAGAACCCTTGGTGGCTTGACGTGAAGGGGGGCACTACAGCCGCGCCAGATCTTCTGCCGGGCGTGGCCAGGACCGGTAACCGACGGCACCTTGCGGCACGCGACCCGAGCGTGCGAGGCCCACGCCAGGCGCCTCTTCCGGCGGCGCACGGACCATCCCGGCGCCGCAGGCAGATGCCCCGCGGGGTCACCGCGCCGGCACCGGCCGCGGGTGGTGGCGGGCTACTTGGCGCCGGCCGGCGGCGATCCCGGGGCTGGCGCGATCACGTACGGTCGAGCGTCCTTCATCTGCCACTTGCCGCCCGCCTTGGTCATGATCGCGAACACGTGGATCTTCAACGTCGGCATCGGCGCGCCGTCGGCGCCCCGGATCCCCTTGATCTCGCC
>JBLMXF010000009.1:0-2864 GCA_050257595.1 Acidobacteriota bacterium
ACCTGGTCATCGCGCAGCTGCTGTTCCTCGAGTCCGAGGACCCCGAGAAGGACATCAGCCTGTACATCAACTCGCCGGGCGGCATCGTGACCAGCGGCCTCGCGATCTACGACACGATGCAGTACCTGCGGGCGCCGGTCAGCACGATCTGCATCGGGATGGCCGCCTCGATGGCCGCCGTCCTGCTCGCCGCGGGAGCCAAGGGCAAGCGCTACGCGCTGCCGCACAGCCGGATCATGATCCACCAGGGTTCCGGCGGATACCGAGGGAACGCGCCCGACGCGATGATCCAGATGAAGGAGTGGGAGCACCTGGTGCAGGTGAACCACGAGATCCTGGCGCGCCACACCGGCCAGTCGGTCGAGAAGGTTGTGCACGACACCGAGCGGGACTATTTCATGGGTCCCGACCAGGCCAGGGACTATGGCATCATCGATGCGGTCTACACCCTCACCGGCGACTCCCTGATCGCGCAGGCGCACGACGCGGGACTGGCAGGCGGGGAGGGGAGCCGCAAGGGCTCGGACGGGGACGAGCCCGGTCCGGCGACGGACCGCTGACAGGGGACGATGTGCCGGTGACCACGTCGGGCTCGAAGGGAACGAAGGTTCCCTACCGCTGCTCCTTCTGCGGCAAGAGCCAGGAACAGGTTCGCAAGCTCATCGCAGGGCAAGGCGTCTACATCTGCGACGAGTGCATCAACCTGTGCCAGGAGATCATCGAGGAGGAGATGCTGGAGGCGCCCAAGGCGCGCCCCACCCAGCAGAAGCTGCCCAATCCACGCCAGATCACCGGTTCGCTGGACCAGTACGTCATCTCGCAGGAGAAGGCGAAGAAGGTCCTCTCCGTCGCGGTCTACAACCACTACAAGCGGATCAACGCGGGATCCGCGGTCGACGAGGTCGAGCTCCAGAAGTCCAACGTGCTGCTCGTCGGTCCGACGGGTTCGGGCAAGACGCTCCTCGCCCAGACGCTCGCCCGGATCCTGGACGTGCCGTTCTGCATCGCCGATGCCACCTCGCTCACCGAGGCCGGCTACGTGGGCGAGGACGTCGAGAACATCCTGCTCCGCCTGATCCAGGCCGCCGACTTCGACGTCGCCCGGGCGCAGCGCGGGATCATCTACATCGACGAGATCGACAAGATCGCGCGCAAGGCCGACAACCCGTCGATCACCCGGGACGTGTCCGGCGAGGGCGTCCAGCAGGCGCTGCTCAAGATCCTCGAGGGGACGCTCGCGAACGTGCCGCCCCAGGGCGGCCGCAAGCACCCCCACCAGGACTTCATCCAGATCGATACCACGAACATCCTGTTCATCTGCGGCGGGGCGTTCGACGGGCTGGAGAAGATCGTCGAGGAGCGGGTCGGGAAACGCTCGATCGGGTTCGGGTCCGAGGGCGGCATGTCCGCCTCGGAGGGGGCGAAGATCGTCGAGAAGCTGATGCCCGAGGACCTGCTCAAGTTCGGGCTGATCCCCGAGTTCATCGGCCGGCTGCCGGTCATCGTCACCCTGTCGCCGCTCTCGGTCGAGGACCTCAAGCGGGTGCTCGTGGAGCCCAAGAACGCCGTCACCCGGCAGTTCCAGAAGTTCCTCCAGCTGGACAAGGTGGAGCTCGTGTTCACCGACGGCGCGCTGCTCGCCGCGGCCGAGGTCGCGCTCGACCGCAAGACCGGCGCCCGCGCGCTGCGCTCGATCGTCGAGGAGGCGCTGCTCGAGGTGATGTTCGACATCCCGGAGCGGTCGGACGTCCGCAAGTGCATCATCACCGAGGAGACGATCCGCGCCGGGCGCTCCCCGCTCCTGCTGACCAAGTCCGACGTGGACCGCGGGGTGGACGAGACCAACTACGAGGAGCTCCTCGTCGACCAGGCCGCCTCCGCGTAGGTCCTGCCCGGGACCGCTCGATCGCCTCGCCCCCGGGCGCCCGGCTCCTCGGCCCGTTCACCGGGCGGCGCGACGCCCGACGTTTCGGTCATCCAGTCGCGAGGCGCATCGTGGTCGCCGACGTCGTGTCACCCAGTCGCCACGCGGCTGGCTATCAGCGTTTCAGGCCCAGGACCTGCCAACCGGGCGTCTGCCAGTCACCGCAGGACTGGATGACCCGACAGGTCGCGAACGCTCAGGGTCCGATGACGAAGTGCGGCGGTCCCACCAGGCGCAGCCCGTGGGCCCGGTCCGTCACGCGGGCCTTCCATTCCCCGGACTGGACGTACCACGGTCGCGACGCACCGGCAGGGCAGGGGACCTGCGATTCCGGCACCACGAATCGAAGCGTCGCGCTGGCCTTGCCGTGGGCATCGGCGGTCGCGATCGCGCTCGCCTTCGCGGTTCCCTTGACGGGCCGCGAGTACTCGGGCCGGCACGGGTGCACGCTCGGGTCCGTTGTGTCCGAGCCCCACTCGCAGGGACTCGGCTCGACCCCGCAGGCGAGGTTCTTGAGGTCGTAGCTGGCGGCGCCGACCAGCGAGACGGCCTCACCGGCCTCGAGCCCGCGGAGCCTGACCACGACCACGAGCGAGGGGCGCGGCGCGGGACAGCCCTCGAACGGTGGTGGCTCGTCCTCCGTGGCCCCGGTCATGGTGACCCCCGCCCGGCGCACGGTCGGCCAACCCTTGACGAGCGTCGTGGGGGGCGTGGCCGTTGAGCGCGGCGATGCGGTGGCCGCCGGGGGGGCCGAGGGCGGCAGCGTGGGTACCGGCCTCGGGGTAGCGGCGGGTGCGGTGATCGCCGGGGTGGTCATCGCGGGCGCGGAGGTCGGCGGAGGGCTCGCGCCGCCCGTCGTGCAGGCCGCCAGCAGAATCACCGGGAGGATCGAGAGCCCGCGACGCATCTGCCACTCCTCGCGTCCCGGGACGCCGAGCGT
>JBLMXF010000010.1:0-33738 GCA_050257595.1 Acidobacteriota bacterium
CCTCGCTCGGCCGAAGTGAATTCGGCCTCGCGGTTCTCGCCTCCGATCCACCCACCGACCACCCCGTGCGACCCCCGCGTGACTTGGGAGTCCGGGCGCCGCCCGCGCACACCTCCGCGCCCTTGCCCCCCCGAGCCCCCCTCGCTCGGCCGAAGTGAATTCGGCCTCGCGGTTCTCGCCTCCGGGCACCCCCGCATCGCCTTGGGCAGCGACGGCCTGCGCGAGAGACCGCGCAGGCGTGCGTGGCCGGCGTCCTCGCCGCTCTGTCGTGGCCTTTGACACTTGACCTTCGAGCCTGAACCAAGTGGGCGGAGAGGACCCCTTTCTGGGCGGGGGAATGCGGGACGCCGTCGACTGTCGGCTCTCACCTGTCAGTTGTCTCCTGGCCGATGCGACCGGTGCCGCGCGATACAATGCCCGCCATGCGTCGGATCGCCGCGTGGCTCGCCGTGGTCGCGGCACTCGTCGGAGCGGTGTGGCTGACCGTGGCGTGGAGCGGGGGAGACGGGAGCCTGTGGGGATGGTCGGCCTCGCGCGGCGAGCTGAAGGTCGCGAGCCGAGGCATGGTGTGGCTGCCGCGGTGGCGTTTCCTGCGTGTCGCGGCCGGCTCCCTCGACGGCACGGTCGCCGCATCGTCGCTCGAGGGGGCCGCGATCAACGTTCGGCTCACGGTGGTGCCGCCGGTCGGGCGGTGGCAGCTGGCGCCCGCCCCGACCCCGCAGGAGGGCCTCGCGCGCGCCGCCCGCCAGGGCGTGGATGGCGTGCTCAGGAGCGTGCCGCTGGCCTGCCTGGCGACCTCCGCCCCGCACCCAGGGACCACCTGCCCTCCCGACCTCGCGGGCGCCGTCGCCCGCGCCGCCGCGACCGCACTCGGCCTGCCGGGCGAAGCCGTGAGCGTACGGCTCGAGCCCGACCCCGAAGCGATGCGCCGGTATCTCCTGTCAGCGATCCGGACGGCGCTGCCGGCCACGTCGCGGAAGGTCCTCGTGATCGGGCTGGATGCCACCGACTGGCAACTCCTGATGCCGTTCGTCGATCGGGGCCTGATGCCCAACCTGAAGAAGCTGCTTTCGATCGGCGCGTGGGGCGAGATGGACACCATCGTCCCCATGCTGTCCCCGCTGATCTGGACCACGATGGCGACCGGGGTCGGGCCGGAGCAGCACGGCATCCTCGACTTCGTCGAGCGCGACCCGAAGACCGGGAACATGCTGCCGATCACCGGCCGGGATCGCCGGGTGCCCGCGATCTGGAACATCACCTCGGCGCTCGGCAAGACCACCGACGTGGTCGGCTGGTGGGCGACCTGGCCGGCCGAGAAGATCGACGGCACCATGATCAGCGACCGACTCTACTTCACGCTCACCCAGGGTATCTCGAAGGAGGTGCTGCGCGGCGATCCGCCGGAGATGGTGTCCCCGCCCGACCAGACCGCCACCTTCACCGAGCTTCGCGACCGCGCCGTGAAAGAGACGGACTGGAAGACGATGCGGGCGTTCATGGACGTGCCGGAGGCGGCCTACCTGGCGGCCGTCAAGGGCGATCGCGGCTGGGAGGACCCGATCGACGGGACGCGGCGGATCGTGGCCTCGACGCGGACCTACTTCGGCTCCGCGTTGCTGCTGGCGGAGCATCAGCCGGACCTGCTGATGGTCTACATCGAGGGGACGGACGAGATCGGTCACGTCCTCGCGCCGTACATGCCACCCCCCCTGCTCGCGGTCGACCCCGCCACCGCTGCGGTCTACGCCGCCGCCGTGCCCCGCTACTTCGAGGTGGTGGATCGCTGGATCGGTCGCCTAGTCGAGGCGTGTCCCCTGTCGAGGACCACCGTGCTCGTGCTCTCCGATCACGGCTTCAAGTGGGGCCCGGACCGGCCGACGGACCTGTCCGGCACGTCGGGGCCGACGGCGCCGCTGTGGCACGACGACCACGCGATGTTCCTGCTCGCCGGCGCCGGCGTGCCACATCTGGGGGAGATTCCCCACCGTGCGTCCGTGTACGACATCACGCCGACCCTCGCGACTCTGCTCGGCCTGCCGCCGGACCCGGCGTGGAAGGGGAGACCCCTGCCCGGGGCGGGCAGCAACACGCTCGCGCCGGTGGGCTACGGCCCCCTGATCCCGCCGGAGTCGTACCGTACCGGTGCCGGCACCGCGGCGCCGGTCGATCAGGAGTACATCGCCAAGCTCCATTCGCTCGGCTACCTGAGCGGCCCGAGCCCGACCGACGGGGCCGGAGCTGCGTCGGCGCCAGGCGCGCAGACCGCGGGGCCGAACGCCTCCACGGCGACCCGCGGCGAGCTCAACAACCTCGCCATCCTCGCGATCAACGACAAGAGGTACGACGAGGCCGAGAAGCTCCTCGGCCAGGTCATCGCGATGAGCCCGTCGTACCCCGCTCCCCACTACAATCTGCGCCGCCTGTACATCGAGACGAAGCGCTTCGACGATGCCGACCGCGAGCTGTGGACCGCCATCGACCTGGGCCTGCGCGATCCGGAGAGGACGATCGACCGCGCGGCGGCCGACTACGAGGGGCTCGGCATGGAGGCGCGCGCCGGCGCCCTGCTCGTCCGAGCGACCGAGCGCTTTCCGGCCTACGAGCCGTTCTGGGTCCACCGCCTGGTGGTCGAGCTCCGCCTCAACCAGTGCAGTGAGGGCGTTCGCCTGGGCCGCGAGGCAGCCAGCCGGTTCCCGGACAGCTGGGAGGTCCACACCTTCTTCGGCCTGACCGCGGCGTGCGCGGGCGATCGCACCACCGCGGAGCGGGAGTTGAGGCGGTCGCTGGCGATCAATCCTGACCAGCCGAAGGTGCGCGAGGCGCTGCGCTCGCTGACCGAGCAGGAACGGTAGGCCCGCGACTCCGGCGCCGGTCCCGCCGGCGCCGCGGCGAAACCGACGCCCGCCACCGTTGTCGCGACCCTGCACGCCCGGCGGCTGGGAGGCCGGGCCGGCGGATGTGGAGGGGTCGAGATCAGCGCACGGTGCTGGCGACCGCGCGCAGCAGGTGGCGCTCGAGAGCGTCCAGCGAGGAGATCACCTGCACCCGCGGCGGCAGGCCCACGAGGCGGCGGGCGCCGGCTCCGCCGATCCAGAGGGCAACGTCCGCCGGGAGCTCCCCGGCGAGTCGGGCCAGGCTGGTCGCGGCGCCCTCACCGGCCGAGGCCTCGGTGACCGAGACGCACAGGGCCAGGGGACGGAGCTCGCGGGCGGAGGCGAGGAGCTCGTCCACCGGGGTCTCGAGGCCGAGCAGGCGAATGGCGCGGCCCGACAGCACCGCGAGAAGGGCGACCATGTGCAAGCCGAGAGCGTGTCGCTCGCCGGGCAGGGTGCTGAGCACGAGCGGGCGCGCCCTGGCTGCGGATTCGAGAGGTGTGCGCAGGCCGCGGAGGGTGTCGATGATCATCCCGGTGAGGAAGTGCTCGTGGCGGATCTCCAGGCGGCCCGAGGACCACGCCCGGCCGATTTCCTCGGTCAGGGGGGCGAGCCGATCACGCAGGAACTCCCGCAGGCCGAGCACGGCGAAGGCCTGGTGGAGGGAGCGGGCGAGTCCTTCGCGATCGAAGGCCCGTGCCTGCTCCAGCACCTCGTCCATCCACGAGGCGGTGGTCGCACCGTCGCGCCGCCCGCCGACGAGCAGAGCCTCGAGCTGAGAGGCGGGCAGCGACACCACGTCGCTCGGCCGGTGGCCGGCGGCGAGCGCGCGGGCGACCAGGCGGAGCTGGCGGACCTGTTCGTCGGTGAACCGGCGGTGACCGGACGGCAGGCGGGTCGGCCGCGGCACGCCGAAGCGGCGCTCCCAGGCGCGGAGCGTGTGCTGCCCGATGCCGGTGGTGCGACTGACCGCCGCCATCGACCACAGGATCGAACCCGCGTCGACGGCGGGGAGAGCGCCTCCGGATCCTGGCACGGCCCTCGGCGTCGTCGGTTCGTGGCTCTTCATGTGCGCGTCATCGCGGCGGATTCCCGGCCCATCGGCGCGGGGACGCCAGGTCGGAGACCGGGCGCGACCGTGATACCTCGTGAGCCGGAATACAGCCGCAGCCGGTCCCCGTATTCCCGGCAGCGATACGGCCGCCCTCCGCGGCCGGCGGGGCGCGCCAGGCTTGGGCGGCACAGGCGCGACGGCGCGTGAGCACGGAACGCTGCCCGACCAGCGTCGGCCGACGTGGTCCGGCCCCTTCGAGGCCAGGATGCGTCACACTGGCGGTCGAGATCTGAGCTACTGGACCGCCGCCGCGTGGAGTCCCGACTTCCGCCCGCCGGCCGGCGCGGACACGCCCGACGGCGGACGGGGAATCGGGACTGCCGCAGGCGGGCAGAGGGGGCAACCTTGGCGCTCGTGACCATCATCGTGTGGAGTTGGCTGACGGTGGCGGTGATGATGGCCGTCCTCTGGCTGGTCCAGAAGGCGACAGACGATGCCGGCATCGTCGACGTCGGCTGGAGTGCGGGACTCGGGGTGATCGCCGTGCTCGCCGCGTTCCTGCTCGACGCCGATCCCTCGCGGCGCCTCCTGGTGGCGCTCCTCGCCGGCGTGTGGTCGCTGCGCCTCGCCGGCTACCTCCTCGTCAATCGGGTGCTCGGCCGGCCCGAAGATGGCCGCTACCGGACGTTACGGGCGCGGTGGGGCGCGGCGGCGCAGCGCAACTTCTTCGTGTTCTTTCAGGCTCAGGCGGCGCTCGACGTGGTCTTCGCCCTGCCGTTCCTGTTCGCCATGGCGAACCCGCGGCCGCTCCTCGGGGTGGTGGACCTGCTCGGGATCGGCGTGTGGACGGTCGCCGTGGTCGGCGAGGCCATGGCCGACGCGCAGCTCGCGCGCTTCCGCTCCGATCCCACCAACCGTGGACGCACCTGCCGCCGTGGTCTGTGGCGCGTGTCGCGCCATCCCAACTACTTCTTCGAGTGGCTGCACTGGTGGGCGTACGTCGCGCTCGCGTTTCCGGGGCCCGGCTGGTGGGTGGCGCTGCTCGGTCCCGCGCTGATGCTGCTCTTCCTCTTCAAGGTGACGGGTATCCCGGCCACCGAGGCGCAGGCGCTCGCCAGCCGGGGCGAGGAGTACCGCGACTACCAGCGGACCACCAGTGTGTTCGTCCCCTGGTTTCCGGCCCGAACCGCAGACCGAGAGCGCTCGAAGGAGAGCGGGGGACCTCGCCGGCGCCCCGATCGGCCGGCATGATCCGCACCCCCGCGACGTTACACGGGGTTTGGGGACCGGGACGTGAGGAGATCCGGTCGGAAGGCGGCATGGGGCAGGTTCCGGCGCTCAGGGTGCGGGCGTGCAACGCGGCGGCGGTCCGCGGCGACGGGGAGTACGTCCTCTACTGGATGATCGCCCACCGCCGACTGCGCTTCAACTTCGCGCTCCAGCGGGCGGTCGAGCACGCGCTCCGCCTCGGCCGGCCGCTGCTCGTCCTCGAGGCGCTGCGCTGCGACTACCCGTGGGCGTCGGACCGGCTGCACCGCTTCGTCCTCGACGGCATGGCCGAGCATGCCCGCTCGCTGGCCAGCGGTCCGGCGGCCTATCTGCCCTACGTCGAGCCGGAGCCGGGAGCGGGGCGCGGGTTGCTCGAATTCCTGGCCGCGCGGGCCTGCGTGGTCGTGACCGACGACTTCCCCGCCTTCTTCCTGCCCGCCATGACGGCAGCCGCTGCCGCCCGAGTGACCGTCCGGCTCGAGGCCGTGGACTCCAACGGGCTGCTGCCGCTCCGTGCCCCGGAAGCCGTGTTTCCGACCGCCTTCGCGTTCCGCCGTTTCCTGCAGCGTGCACTTCCCGCACACCTCGAGGACATGCCGGTTCCGGAGCCTCTCGCCGGCGTCGCGCTGCCCGGCTTCGGCGCGCTGCGGGGTGCGGCCGAGGAACGCTGGCGGCCGGCCGCCGTGGGGGGGCTCGCCGCGGGGGCTGCGCTCACCATGTCCCTCCCTATCGATCACGGCGTCGCTCCCGTGGCCGGCGTGATCGGTGGCGGCGCGGCCGCTCGCGCCGCGCTCCAACGTTTCCTCGCCGAGCGGCTCGCCCGCTACGAGAGCGACCGCAACCGGCCCGACGAGGCCGTCGGGAGCGGGCTGTCTCCCTATCTCCACTTCGGGCACCTCGCGGCCCACGAGGTGTTCAGCGCGCTCGCGCGGCACGAGGGATGGTCGCCGGAGAGGATCGCCGACCGGGCAGCCGGGCGGCGGTCGGGCTGGTGGGGGATGAGCGGGCCTGCCGAGGCCTTTCTCGATCAGGCGGTGACCTGGCGCGAGCTCGGCTTCAACTTCTGCTCCCTGCGCGACGACTACGGCCGATTCGAGTCGCTTCCGCGCTGGGCCCTGGACACCCTGGCGAAGCATGAGCGCGACCCGCGACCGTGGGCCTACCCGCTCGAGCGCCTGGCCGCCGCCGACACCCACGATCCGCTGTGGAACGCCGCCCAGCGACAGCTCTTGCGCGAGGGCGTCATCCACACCTACCTGCGCATGCTCTGGGGGAAGAAGATCCTCGAGTGGTCCGCGTCCCCGCGTGAGGCCGCCGCGGTGATGCGCGAGCTCAACGACCGCTATGCGCTCGATGGCCGCGACCCCAACTCGACGACGGGGATCTTCTGGTGTCTCGGGCGATACGACCGACCCTGGGGGCCGGAGCGCCCGATCTTCGGCACCGTGCGCTACATGTCGTCGGAGAACGCCGCCCGCAAGCTGTCGGTCGCGGGGTACCTGGAGCGCTACGGACGATGAGCCGCCTGCTGGCTGCCCGCCTGCAACGGTGGCGCTTCTCGGCGTACGCTCCGCTTTACGACCGCTTGGTCAGGTTGGACGGTGCCCGGCGGCGTTCGATCGCCGGGCTCGAGCTCGTCTCCGGGGAGAGCGTGCTGCTCGTCGGGGCGGGCACGGGCGCCGACCTCCCCTTCCTTCCGGCCGGCGTACGTGCGGTCGCGACCGACGTCACGCCGGCCATGCTGGAACGCGCCCGCCGCAAGGCGAGGCCGGGCGACCGGCTGCTCGTCATGGACGCCCACCACCTCGACTTTCCCGATGGGGCGTTCGACGCCGTGATCCTCCATCTCGTCCTGGCCCTCGTCGAGGATCCGGTGCGCTGCCTCAGGGAGGCCGCGCGAGTGCTGCGGCCCGGCGGCCGGATGGCCATCTTCGACAAGTTCCTCCCCGAGCGGGCGAGCGCCGGTGCGCTCCGGCAGGCGGTCAACGCGGTTGCGCTCCTCGTCGCGAGCGACATCAACCGGCAGCTCGGCGACCTGCTCGCGCGCGCCGACGTCCCGCTCGCCGTCGCGAGCGACGAACCGGCCGCGTTTCGGGGGCTGTTTCGCGCCATCCTGCTGCGCAAGCGGAGCGCCTCCGGAGGCGCAGGATGAGGCGGGGCCTCAGCCCGATGCGGGAGCGGGCCGAGACGATGGTCCGCGAGGCCCAGGAGACGATCTGCCGCGCCCTCGAGGAGCTGGACGGGGGCCGGTTCCGCGCGGACGTCTGGGCGCGGGACGGCGGCGGCGGGGGTGTCAGCCGCATCCTCCAGGACGGTCCGGTCATCGAAAAGGCCGGGGTCAACACCTCGGTCGTGTGGGGTGAGCTGCCGGAGGACGCGGCGCGCGCGCTGGCCGGAGGTCACAACCACCCGGTGAGCGGGAGGAGTTTCTTCGCGGCCGGGATCTCGGTGATCGTCCACCCACGAAATCCCTACGCACCCACCGCCCACTGCAACGTCCGCTATTTCGAGCGCGCGGGGGGGGACGACGCCGGCGCGTGGTGGTTCGGCGGCGGAGCCGATCTCACGCCGTGCTACCTGTTCGACGAGGACGCGGCGCACTTTCATCGAACCATGAAGGCGGCGTGCGACCGCCACGATGCGGCCTTTTACCCGCGCTTCAAGCGCTGGTGCGACGAGTACTTCTTCCTGCCCCACCGGGGCGAGGCGCGCGGAGTGGGCGGCATCTTCTTCGACGATCTCCACGACCGCCCGGCGGATCGGCTGCTCGACTTTGCCCGCGACTGCGCCCTGGCCTTTGTGCCCGCCTATGTTCCCGTGATTGATCGTCGCAAGGACACCCCGTACGGTGAGGCCGAGCGTCGCTGGCAGGAGCTGCGCCGCGGCCGGTACGTCGAGTTCAACCTGGTCTACGACCGCGGCACGAGCTTCGGCCTGAAGACCGGCGGACGCACCGAGAGCGTGCTGGTCTCGCTGCCACCCGTGGTGAGATGGGAGTACGCCGTCGAGGTGGACGACGGGAGCCCCGAGGCCAGGCTGCTCGAGGCCCTGCGCACGCCGCGGGAGTGGGCCTGAGGCTCCCGTGCGCGCTCGGCGGCTTGCTATCATGCAGATACGATAAGGAGTCCCACATGTCCGCCCAGACCGCCCGTGAGTTTCGCCCTGTCCGGGTGAGGCGCTCGCCGCTGCTGATCGTCGCGATGCTCGTGACCGTCGCGATTCCCTTCGTCTACCTGCTGGTCGCCTGGCTCGGCGCGCCCCGGCAGATCTGGTACGAGATCGACACGCGCCAGATCACGATCCACACGGCGAAGGGGTTTGCGGGTGACGTGAAGCAGATCCCGCTGTCGCGGCTCGACGACGCTTCTCCCGCCTGGCTGCGCGACGGCGAACTGCAGTTCGGCACGGTCAAAGGTGGCTACTGCGTCGGCTTCTTCCGCTATCCATCCCTGGGCGAGGTGTGGCAAGCCACCGACTGTGCCGACGAGGGGGTGGTGATCCGCGCCGGCGGGGAGACCCATCCGATCGTGATTGCGCCCCACGACCGCGATGGTTTCATCGCGGCGCTCAAATCCGTCACGCCCGGGAAGTTCATGACCGCCGAGCGGCCTCGGGGCATCTCGTGGCCGCTGTTCGTCACCCTGGCCCTCCTGCTCTGGCCTCTCGCCGCAGTGCTCGCCGTCGACGTCTTCGTGGCGCCGCGCCGCCTCCGCTACCGGGTGAAAGCCGGTGCGCTCGAGGTCCAGACCATGTTCTCCACCCAGACGATCTCGCTGTCGCGCACGAAGGCGAGGTCTCACCAGCCGCTGCTCGGCCAGCGCCTCTCCGGCCTCGGACTTCCCGGCTACTACTCCGGGACCTTCATGTTCGACCACGCGGCCACCACGGTGGCCGCGACCACACAGCAGGAGGGCGTGCTGATCGAGGGTGACACCCGCATATTCGTGAGCCCGGCGACGCCGCAGGAGTTCCTCGCGGCGCTCGCGGCGGCCGGGACCGAGGTGGTCTGACCGCGAGGCGTCCGGCCCTCAGGGACCCCCGTGGCGGAACCCGCGGTACTTGACCACCGACTGCGACTCCCGCGTCTTGACCACGCCGCGCTGGATCAGGTTGTGGACGATGAGAAGATTGTAGAGCGCGACGCCCGGCAGCACGCTGAGGATCTGTGAGACCGTGTACTGCCCGTTGATCCGCGAGATCACGAAGGCCTCGTCGGGTCCGCTCTTGAGCTCCGTGAGCTGCTGGAGCGGCACGGCGAGCTCGAGAACCATCGTGGGCCCGAGCGGCGCCTTCTCGAGCTCCTTCTCGATCTCCTTCTCCACGGTGCCGGCCGCGTCGAGGGCGGATCGGTTGATCGCGTGCTTCTCCCGGATCGTGCGGAGCGACCGGTAGGCCTCGAGGAGATCGCCGAGCGAGAGGCTGGTCTCGGCTTCGCGGATCAGGTCTCGCCAGGTCGCGTGACCGGAGCCGGGAATCGGTCGCGCCGTGGGCGACGGGGGCAGGATCTCGAAGGCCTTGGCCAGTGCACCCTCGTGGACAAAGCCAAGCACGTCGAACTCGGGCATCCGACACGCCAGGGCGATCTCCTCGATGCTGTTCTCGCCGTCGATGGCGCGAACGATCGCTCGTCCGCTCTCGTCGAGCGCGCTCTCGTTGAGCTGCTGGGCGATGCGGGGACGGTACGAGGCGTCGGGGATCAGGTTCCGCATCCGCATCCGCTCGTCGAGCTGCCGCGCCCCCTCGAAGACGAAGTGGTCGACGGTCAGGTTCAGCTCGCGGAAGCCGCGGCGAGGCTGCGCCTCGTCGACGAAGAAGAACTCGCCTTCCTCCCACAGCATGAGGTCGAACACAGTCTGCTCGGTCTTGACCCGGACCAACTGGTCGACATCGTCGGCGCTCATCAGGCTCATCTGGACCAGGAGCTGCCCGAGCATCACGCGGCGCTCGCGCTGCATCTCGAGAAGGTGATGGAGCTCGTCCTCGGTGAGATACCCCCACCCCACGAGGAAGTACCCGAGGTGCTCACGCGGGTTGTTCGAGGTGACCGCGGCCACCGCGCCGTCGTGGAACAGGATCTTCTTGGTGAACTTCTCGCCCTTGATGACGAGCGTCCCCGTCTTCCGGCTCATGGAGATCCACTGCATGAGGTCCGGAAAGGGCATGGTCCGGAGGTTGCCGCTGATCGCCATTCTCGTCCGCGCCCCGCTGCGACCGGTGGCGGCCGGGCACACATACCCCGGCCCGACGTTCCGATCCGCCCCGGCGGTCGCTGCCACGATACCTCAAAACGTCCGCGCCCGTCGGGCCCCGCGAGGATAGCAGGGACCTCCGGCCGCTGCGGCGCCAGGCGGCATCGCCTGTCGGCTCAGTCCTCGAGCAGGTAGCGGGCGAGCTCGCGCAAGCGCATCTCGCTGGTCGTGAGGGCGGCCGGCATGGTCACGTGAAAGCGCTCGTAGAGCTGCTGGAGACGGGCGTCGTGCTGGCGATACGCATAGGGATCGCGCAGGTAGCGCAGCAGAGCCTCCTCCGTCCAGCGGCCGGAAAGGTTCCACAGGGGCGGGCCGGTGGTGCCGCCCTGGCGGCCGGAGCCATGGCAGCCGGTGCAGTTGTCGGCCAGGTAGACCTGCTTGCCCGGGCTCGCCGTACCGGTGGAGGAGACTCTCGCCTGCGGCTGCGCGCAAGCCAGCGTGCCGGCCGCGACGGCGATGGTGACGACTGCCCTGACCATCACCGCAACCGTACCACCGGGCAGGCTCGGCCGCCAGCGTCGCGAGTCGCGTGGCGGTGACCGACGGGGTCGGCGCTCCCTCTTGCCGCGATGCCGGACGACCCGTCTAGTATGGGAAAGGCTTCCGGCAGGCTCGTCCGCTCCCGAGCCTATCCGGGCTGGACGGGCTCATGAGCCGTGCCAACGACCTCGACCTGCGCGCCATCTTCCGTTTCTGGGCGCCCCTCGCCGCCACCTGGTTCATGATGGCGGGCGAAGGCCCGTTCGTTGCAGCCTTCATCGCCCGCCGGCCGGGCGCGGAGAGCAACCTCGCAGCGTTCGGCGTCGCGCTCGCCATCGCGATGTTCATCGAGGCCCCGGTGATCATGATGATGAGCGCGTCGACCGCACTGGTGCAGGACCGGCCCTCGTTTCTCGCCCTGCGCCGCTTCTCCTGGTCGCTCAACGTGATGGTCACGGCGGTGATCGTCCTCCTCCTGCTCCCGCCCGTCTTCCGGTTCCTCGCGTTGCGCGCCATCGAGCTTCCGCCCGAGGTCGCCCGCCTGGCGTGGAGCGGGACCGCAATCCTGGTGCCGTGGCCGGCCGCGATCGGCTATCGACGGTTCTACCAGGGTCTGCTGATCCGGCGGGGTCTGACCCGCAGGGTCGCGTACGGGACCGTGGTCCGACTGACCACCATGGCGGCGACGGCGACGACGCTCGCCGTGGCGACCAGCGTGCCCGGTGTCGTGGTGGGTGCGGCCGCGCTCTCGCTCGGCGTGGTGTGCGAGGCGGTGGCAGCCAGGGTGATGGCGAGACGGGCGGTCGCGGAGGTGTGGGAGAAGGAGCGGGGCGAAGCGCTGCGGGTGCGGGAGATCGTGCGCTTCTACGTCCCCCTCGCCCTGACCTCGATGCTGACCCTGGGGGTGTACCCGGTGATCACCTTCTTCGTCGGTCGGAGCCGGCTCGCGTTGGAATCGCTCGCGGTGCTGCCCGTTCTCAACGGGCTGGTGTTCATCCACCGCAGCCCCGGCCTCGCATTCCAGGAGGTGGCCATCGCGTTGCAGTCTGCCTCCCGCAGCGCGTTGCGCCGCCTCCAGGCGTTTGCCGGCCTTCTCGGGGTGGCCACCTCCGGGGTGCTCGCGGTGATCGCCTTCACCCCGCTCGCCGGCGCCTGGTTCGAGGGCGTCTCCGGCCTGTCGCCCGCGCTGGCGCGGCTGGCGCTCCTTCCCCTGAGGATCCTCGTTCTGCTTCCCGCGCTCGAGGTGCTGCTCTCCCTACAGCGGGCGCTCCTCGTCACCGCGCGGCGGACCCGACGGATCACGGCGGCGACCCTGCTCGAGGTTGCCGTGCTGGTGGCCGCGCTCGCCATCGGGACGGGCCCGCTCGCGATGGTCGGCGTGACCGCCACGGCCTGCGCGGCGATGCTCGGCCGGCTGGCCGCCAACTCGTTCTTGGCCGCCACTTCGGGCGCCGCAAGGTCGTCGCCGGCCGCCCCCACTGCGGACGGGTAGGGCCGGAGCGCATCGGTGGTCGGCTCGGGGAGCGACTCCTCGCGCCGAGCTGTACGCGACCGGGCGTCGGAGGTACAGTCGCGCGGTGCGAGGAGGCGAGCCGCCGGCAACGAGAGCATGGCTGGGAGTCGGCCTCGCCCTGCTCGCTGTCTACCTGGTGTGGGGCTCGACGTACCTCGCCATTCGCATCGCCCTCGAGGGCTTTCCCCCCTTCCTGATGGCTGGTGGGCGGTTCGTGGTCGCCGGCGCCCTGCTCTTCGTCTTCACGAAATGGCGGGGCTCACCGGCGCCCACTCCGACCCAGTGGGGAAGCTCGGCGCTCGTCGGTGCCCTGCTCCTAGTCGGCGGGAACGGCGGGGTGGTGTTCGCCGAGCAGACCGTCGCCTCCGGGCTGACCGCCCTGGCAGTTGCCACCGTCGCGCTGTGGACAGCGCTGTTCGCTGGACTCTGGGGGCAGTGGCCGGGTCGGCTCGAGTGGGTCGGGCTGGCGGTCGGCTTCGGCGGCATCATTCTCCTCAACCTGGAGGGCAGCCTGCGTGCGAGCCCTGCCGGCGCCGCCGCACTGCTGGTCGCCACCGTGAGCTGGGCGTTCGGTTCGGTGTGGAGCCGGCGGCTCACCTTGCCGGCCGGCCTCATGGCCCCGGCCGCCGAGATGCTGGCCGGAGGCGTACTGCTGATTGCCATCGGCTGGCTCGCCGGGGAGAGCCTGCCGGAACGGCCCGGTGCTCGCGCGGTGGTGGCCGTCGCCTACCTGATCGTCTTCGGCTCCCTGATCGGCTTCTCCGCCTATGTCTTCCTCCTCACCAGGGTGCGGCCGACCGTGGCTACCTCGTACGCCTACGTCAACCCGGTGATCGCCGTCGGTCTGGGAGTTGCCTTCGCGGGCGAGACGATCACCCCCACGGAGTGGCTGGCGATGCCGGTGGTCCTCGCCGGGGTGGTGCTGGTCATCCTGGCGCGGGCCCAGGCGAACCGTGGCGGCCCGCGCGGACTCCCGATCGGGGGTACGAGCGGGAGCGCTCGACCCGCCAGCCTGGCAGCCGCCGGAGACGAAGACGCGACGCCGGGGGAGGAGCACGCGGCCGGGCCGCGGTGAGGCCGGAGACCGGGCTAAGCGTTGCCTGGCCGCGAGGCGGCGAGGATGAACGTCGGCGTGGCCGCAGGATCGCGCATCTCGATACGGATCAGGAACCCCTGATCGGGGCGGATCGTCAGGGTGAAGCTCTCCTCGCGCAGCAACCGGCCGCTGCTATCCGACAAGGCCACGGTCAGGCGATGATCGCCGACCGCGATCGGCCAGGAGCGTCGGATCAGCCCCGACGACCGGCGCGCGAGACCCATGAACGCGTCCCTGGCAAAGTCGAATCTCTCGCTCGCGAGGATGCTCCCGTCGAGGGTGAGCTCGATCCGGCCAGCCGGCAGGGGAGAGTCGAAGTAGAGCCCGAGCGTCGGTCGGGAAACCGTCGTACGGGGGCGCGAGGGCCGCTCCGAGGCCACGAACGAGGACGCCCTGAGGTCGGCCAGCTGCCGGTCGCGGATC
Source organism: Acidobacteriota bacterium (assembly GCA_050257595.1). Lineage (GTDB taxonomy): Bacteria > Acidobacteriota > Thermoanaerobaculia > Thermoanaerobaculales > Thermoanaerobaculaceae > JBLMXF01. The sequence continues at coordinate 13,961 of JBLMXF010000010.1, forward strand.
TCGCCCAGGTACCGGCTCGCGTCGGCCTGCTCGGGGCGGAGCACGAGCACTGCGCGGAGGATCTCGGCGGCCTCGTCCCAACGTTTCTCGCCCATCGCCGCGATGCCGCGGGCGAGGAGGCGATCGGCCAGCTCGCCGGCGCGATCCTCGACGCGCTTCCGCAGCGCCGCCGTGACCGGGCTGTCACCCTGGTCCCTCGCGAGCTCGGCGAGAAGCCGGCGAGCCGTGACGACGTCGTCGCTGGCCAGCGCCGCCTCGATCTCGCCGACCTCCGCCCGCCCGGCGGCGGGAACTCCGACCTCGATCGGCGCGCGTGCCGGTGTCCGGGAAGAGCGAGGCAGCAGCGCGAGCAGCGCCACCAGGGCCAGGAAGCCCACCGCGCCGAGCGCCACCGCCACCCGCACGCCGGTGCGGCGGTCACTCGTCCGCGCCGCGCCGGACGCGCGCGCGGCGTCGGTCACCTGGCCGCCGAGCAGGCCCCGCTTGACGCCCTCCAGGAATCGGGACACCTCGGAGGCGCTGCCTGGTCGCTTGTCCGGGTCCTTCTGGATCATGCGGAAGATCGCGGCGCCGAGGGCCGGCGGGAGGTCGGGACGCAGCTGACTCGGCGGCGCCGGGGCTCCGCCCCGCCCCGCCAGGCCTGGTTGCTCCATCGGCTGGCTGCCGGTCGCGAGCTGGTAAAGGATGGCCCCGAGCGAGAAGAGGTCGCTGCGCCAACTCGCGGGTTCGCCGCGAAGCTGTTCGGGCGCGAGGAACGCGTCGTTCGAGCCGGGTGAGCCGGGCGGCGTCGCCAGCAGCGCGAACCCTCCTACCGAGACCGTGCCGCTGGTGCCCATGACGAGGTCGTCGGGGGTGAGATGCTCGTGGATCACGCCGTGCCGGTGGGCGTGGGCGAGCACCTCGGCCACCGTAGCACCGATGCCGGCGACCTCCAGCGGAGAGAGCGTGACCCCCTCCCGAACGAGCTGGTCGAGCGTGCGGCCGGCAGGGTGGTCGCTGACGAAGAACGGCCTCCCCGTCGCCGGATCGGTGCCGACTTCACGCACCGGCACGATCTTCGGGTGATCGAGCGCCACGGCGGCGCGGGCGCGCGCGAGGAACCTCTCGTTGGTCGACTGGTCGTCGTGGCCACCGGTCGCCGGCGCGACGACGAGGACCACCCGCCGCCCATCGCCGCCGTCGACGGCATCGTACTCGAGGCCCCAGGACCCCTTGCGGAGCAGGGAGACCGCCGTGTAGCGCCCCCACCTGGCTGCGGACTCGCTCATCGTCGTCCCCGTCTCTCTCGCGCGGTGACCGACCCGCGGGACTACCGCCTGTGCCGAGAAGTCCTCTCGGCACCATGACTCCCGGCCTCCGGGGATGTCAAGGACTCTCCTCACCCGAGGGGTGGGGTGTGACCGCGCGGCGATCAGGACCGGGCGGCGATCTGCTCGAGCTGGGACAGGTGGTTGAGGTCGTGCCCGGCGAGAAGCTTGACCATCAGTCCGATGGTCTCCTCTCCCCGTTCGGGGTGCGTCACCACCCGCCGCCGGGCCTCCTCGCCCAGCGAGCGCAGCACGGCGAGGTTCCACAGCCGGACCGCCCGGAACAGCTCGATGGCGAGCGATGCGTCGGCTTCGCCCTCGTGACGAGCCCAGGCGTCCTGGTCCATGGGCTGGATGCGGTGGTGCTCCTCACTGAGCGCCTGCCGGAAACGGAAGCCGTAGACGATCTCGACGTCGGCGAGGTGAGCGAAGATCTGCCGGGCGGTCCACTTCCCCTCCCCGTAGGAGAGATCGAGCTTCTTGTCTCCGAGTTCCCAGAAGAGGTCCTCGAGACGGGAAGGTGTGGCGGCCATGACGTCGAGCGGGTCGGCGTCCCCGAGACGTGCGAGCATGCCGGTGACGTACGAGTTCATGATGGCGATCCTCCGCGGCCCCGCCCCCGACGACGAGTCCAGCCCCACGGTAGCAAGCCGCCGATACCGGGACAAGGCCCGCCCCGTTGCCATACTCCCGGCGAGATGGCCGTGTCGACCTGCCCTGGTGGAGTTCCCGGCGGTTTCGGTCGAGTGTCGGGACCGGGTGTGGCCGGGCGCCGTCCTCGCCGGCGTCGTCGCCGTCGGTTCGACGTGACCGGCGCCACCGTCCGGCAGGTGTCGCCCGGGAGAAGCATGAGGATCGTGGGGTCGGCGATGCCGGGGTACTACGCAGGACGGTTCCCCATCGACGGCGGGGTGACGACGGTGTATGCCTCGACGCTGAAGGATGGGGTCTTGGTCGAGGGGGGCGAGCGGGTCTTCGTCTCGCCCGCCGACGGGGCGGGGTTCGTGGCGGCGCTGCGCGACGCCGGCGCCCGCCTGTCCTGCGCTGCCGGCGCCCGCCGAAATGCCCACGATGGCGTTCGTGTTCGACCTTGTGAACGCGTGCACTTGACTTCGCGGCACGCGCTCTTAACCTCGCAGCAGGGAGGCTGATCGAGATCATGGGCCTCGACGTCTTGACCCTGTCGCGCGCGCAGTTCGCGCTCACCATCATGTTCCACTACCTGTTCCCCCCACTCACCATCGGCCTCGGCGCCCTGATGGTGATCATGGAGGGCCTCTACCTGAAGACGGGCGATTCGCTCTACGAGAGCATGGCGCGCTTTTGGACGAGGATCTTCGCGGTCAACTTCGCCGTCGGTGTCGCGTCGGGCATCGTCATGGAGTTCGAGTTCGGCACCAACTGGGCAACCTACTCCCGCTTCGTTGGCGACATCTTCGGCTCCGCGCTGGCCGCCGAGGGCATCTTCGCGTTCTTCCTCGAATCGGGCTTTCTCGCCGTCCTGGTCTTCGGCTGGGATCGGGTCTCGCGCCGCATGCACTTCTTCGCCACGCTGATGGTGTCGCTCGGCTCGATCTTCTCGGCGATCTGGATCGTGGTGGCCAACTCCTGGCAGCAGACGCCGGCCGGCTACCACATCGTCGGTGAGGGGATGAACGCTCGCGCCGAGATCACCGACTTCTGGGCGATGATCTTCAACCCCTCGAGCGTGGAGCGCCTCGTCCACGTGTTGATCGGCGCGTTCATCCTGGGCGCGTTCTTTGTGATGAGCATCTCGGCGTACTACCTCCTGCGGGGACGGCACGAGGCCTTCGCCCGCCGCAGCTTCACCATCGCCCTGGTCTTCGGCGCCGTGTTCTCCCTGGCGGCGCTGGTTTCCGGCGACAGCCAGGCGAAGACGCTCGCGACCACGCAGCCGGCCAAGCTAGCGGCCTTCGAGGGTCACTTCCTGACCGGCACGGGGGGAACCCCGCTGTACCTGTGGGGGTTTCCCGACAGCAGGCACGGGCGGGTCCGGGCGGGGGTGGCGATCCCCGGCCTGCTCAGCTGGCTGGTCTCCGGCGACCGCGGCAAGCCGGTGGCCGGCCTCGACCAGACCGCGCCCGCCGACCGGCCACCGGTGGCGGTGCCGTTCTACTCCTACCACCTGATGGTCGGCCTCGGGATGGGCTTCATCGCGCTTACCCTCGGCGGCCTGGTCCTGCTCTGGCGGGGCACCCTGTTCGAGCGGCGCTGGCTGCTGTGGGTCTACGTGTTCGCCGTGGGCGGCGCCTTCGCGGCGAACCAGCTGGGCTGGGTGGCGGCGGAGGTCGGCCGCCAGCCGTGGCTCGTCTACGGGCTCCTGCGCACTCCGGCGGGGTTGTCCAGGGCGGTGGCGGCCAACGACGTGCTGGTCTCGATCGTGATGTTCGCTGCCATCTACCTCATGCTCTTCGCGGTCTGGGTGTTCGTGCTCAACGACAAGATCCACCACGGGCCCGACGAGGCGGTCGCAACGGCCGGGCCGACCACGGGCGCCGGCCTGATGGAGGCGGCGGGGCGGCTTGCCGGGCGGGCCGGTTTCTCGCTCACCGAGGCACAGGACGGTGCGAAGCGGCGCGACGAGGGGAGGGAGTGAGGCGATGAACCTTCACGTCTTCTGGTTCGGCCTGCTCGGCGTGCTGCTCACCGGCTACGCGATCCTCGATGGTTTCGACCTCGGGGTCGGCATCCTCCACCTCTCCGCGCGCGACGACACCGAGCGCAGGATCATGATCAACTCGATCGGGCCCCTGTGGGACGGCAACGAGGTGTGGCTGGTGACCTTCGGCGGCGCCCTCTTCGCCGCCTTCCCCGACGCCTACGCGACTGCGTTCTCCGGCTACTACCTGGCGTTCATGGTGCTGCTCTTCGCCCTCATCTTCAGGGCGGTCTCGATCGAGTTCCGCAGCAAGCGGGAGAGCGCCACGTGGCGCCGGCTCTGGGACGTCTCCTTCTCCGTCGCCTCGACCGTGGCGGCGTTCCTGTTCGGTGTCGCGGTCGGCGACTCGATGGCCGGCCTGCCGATCGGTCCCGACAAGGAGTTCGCCGGCCGGTTCCTCGACCTGCTGAGCCCCTACGCGGTGCTCGTCGGCCTGCTCGCCGTCGCCACCTTCGCGATGCACGGCTCGATCTACCTCTACCTCAAGACCGAGGGCGAGCTGCAGGAGAGGGTCCACCGCCTGATCTGGAGGACGTTCGGCTTCTTCCTGGTCCTCTACATGCTGACCACGATCTTCACGTTGGTGCGCATTCCCCACGCGACCGCCAACTTCGCCAGTCACCCCTGGGCCTGGGGCGTGGTGTTCCTCAGCGTCCTCGCGATCGCCAACATCCCGCGGGCGATCTTCAAGGGCAAGCCGTTCTACGCCTTCGTCTCCTCGTCGTGCACGATCGCCGCGCTGGTCTTCCTGTTCGGCGTGGCGCTGTTCCCCAACCTGATCACGTCGACGCTCGACCCGGCCTGGAGCCTGACCATCTACAACGCCTCGTCGTCGGAGAAGACGCTCGGGATCATGCGCACGATCGCGTTCATCGGCATGCCGTTCGTGCTCGCCTACACCGCGGTCGTGTACTGGGTCTTCCGCGGCAAGGTCCAGCTCGGGAGCCACAGCTACTAGCCCGCAGCGGACACGCTCGTGAGGAGTGCGGGCGAGCCTGCGGGTAACGAGACCGCGAAGATGGCCCTTCTGCCACAATGGCTCGCGATGAACCCCGAGCGTCTTGCCCTGCTCAGTGCCAGCCCGCTGTTCCGGCACATCGCGGCGGACGAGATCGGGGAGATTGCTGGGCAGGGCCGTGAGGCACGCATCCGTTCCCGCGCGATCCTCTTCCGGGAGGGCGAGCCCGCGGCGGCGCTCCACCTCGTGCTGGAGGGACGCGTCACGTTGAAGCAGGGCGCGGCGGGAGGACAGGAGGTCATGGTGAGGCTGGCCGGGCCCGGCGAGATCCTCGCCGCGGTCGCCGCCCTCGCCGAGTCGAGCTATCCCGCGACCGCCCGGGCCGTCGAGCCGGCGCTGGTCCTGCTGTGGCCCCGCGACCTGCTCCACGACCTCCTGCTCCGCCACCCCGAGCTGGCGGTCAACGCGATCGGGATTCTGGCTGCGCGGATCCGCGAGCTCCAGGAGCGCTTCCTCGAGCTGGCCACGGAGCGGGTCGCGCAGCGGATCGCGCGCGCGCTCGTCCGCCTCGCACGCCAGACCGGCCGGCGGGTGCCCGACGGCGTGCTGATCGATGTCCGACTCTCTCGCCAGGACCTCGCCGAGATGACCGGCACCACCCTCTTCACGGTCAGCCGGACCCTGTCCGAGTGGCAGGGACTGGGGATCGTGAGGTCGCGCGGTGGACGGATCGTGGTCGCCTCGCCCCACGCGCTGGTGGCGATCGCGGAGGGGCTCGACGAGGAACGCCCCCGCAGCCGCTCCCCCCGCTCCTGAGCGAGGTCTCTCACACCTTGCGCCAGAGCAAAGACGGGGACGCGCAGGGCGTCTACTGTTCCACTCGGGAGGCGACCCATGGTGCGGGTGAGCGCCGAGCTGACGGTTGACGAGGTCCTGGCGCAGTCGCCGGCGGCCGCCGGCGTGTTCATCGCTCACCGGATGGCGTGCGTCGGGTGCGCCATGGCGCGCTTCGACACCGTCGGCGAGGCCACCGCGGTCTACGGCATCGCGCTCGGCCGGTTCGTCGACGAGTTGCGCGCGAGTGCTGCGGCCGCCCCCCGGAAAGAGAGGGAGTGACGATGGATCCCATCGAGACCCTGATGCACGAGCACAAGGTCATTCTCACCTTTTGCGACGCGACCGTCAGGGAGGCGGAGCGCCTGCGGTCAGGCGGCGCGCTCCACACCGAGAGGGTCGAGAGGATGCTCGACTTCATCCGCAACTTCGCCGACCGCTGCCACCACCTGAAGGAAGAGGACCACCTGTTCGCGCGCATGGCCGAGCGGGGGTTCCCGGTCCAGACCGGACCCGTCGCGATGATGCTCCACGAGCACGAGCTCGGACGCAGTCACGTTCGCGCCGTCGCCGAGGCCCTCCCGCGCGCCGCCGCGGCGGATGGTGCGGCGCTCGCGGCGGTTGCCGACCACCTGACGGCGTGGGCAGAGCTGCTTCGTGCCCACATCTACAAGGAAGACAACATCCTCTACCCGATGGCCCGGCAGGCCCTCTCGGCCCAGGACATGGCCGAGCTCGAGGTCAGCTTCGAGAAGGTCGAGCGGGAGGAGATGGGTGAGGGCGTCCACGAGAGGTACCACCGGTTCGTCCATGATCTGGCCGCGCGGTGATGGGCCGGTGGCCACGACGGTCGGTCGAGCGCCGTTGATTGTCGCGGGCCCGGGTGCCCGCGACGGAGCGCCAGCGGGAAGCGGGAGCTTCGCTGGGTCTCACATCTCTGCCAGCCTCCCCACCCACCCTGCGCCGGAAAGACCTCTTGCGGACCGCCTGTGGCGCCGCTTCTTCCTTGCCGGGATCGCCGTCACCCTGACTGCGGGCGCGAGCTGGGGCGCCATCCTGCTTCTCGACATCGCGATCCACCACTCGTTCACTGCGCCAACGATCTTCGCCATCAACGCCCACGCTCAGGCCCAGATCTACGGGTGGGTCGGCCTCTTCATCATGGGGTTCGCCTATCAGGCATTTCCGAGGTTCTGGGGTACGACTCTGGCGCGACCGCGGGTGGCCGCGGCCGCGCTCGTTCCCGTGGTAGGTGGGATTGCGTTGCGGGCGGTGGCCGAACCTCTCCACGACCTGCCGGCGATGCACACCATCGCCGTGCTCGCCTCCGCGCTCCAGCTGGCCGGTGTGCTGACCTTCGCCTTCGTCATCGTCGCCACCGCGCGCAGGTCCGAGCGGCGGACCGAGCCCTCCGATCTGTACATCGGGGCCGCGGTGGCCTGGTTCGTCGTGGCCGCCATGTTCGATCTCTTCCATCTCATCGAGACGATGGCGGCCCCCTCCCCGCAGCTCCTCGTGCGGCAGATCGCCACCTTCCAGTACCCATTGCGGGACCTGCAGATCCACGGCCTCGCGATGATGATGATCTTCGGCGTCTCTCTGAGGCAGTTCCCGATCTGGTTCGCGACGCCGGCTCCCAGGCTGGCGGCGGCCCGCCGCCTCTGGCTACCCCTTCAGGCGGCCGTGGTCGCGGAGGTCGTGGGCTTCATCCTCGCGATGCGGACCCGCGCTCCCGGGTGGATGGCCCTCTTCGGTCTCGCCACGGTCGCCCTCGCCGGCCTGGTGGTGCTCTTCGTGCACAACCAGCGGATCTTTGCGTCCCAGGGGGTACGGGATCGATCGCTCAAGTTCGTGCGCGCCGCACAGATCTGGCTCTTGATCTCGCTCGCCATGCTGGTCGCGACGCCCGTCTACCTGCACTGGACGGGGAGCGCGTTCTCCCACGCCTGGTACGGCGCCATGCGCCACGCCATCACGGTGGGCTTCATCTCGCTGACGATCATGGGTGTGGCCGGCAAGGTGGTGCCCATGCTCCGGGGCGTCGGCGCCGCGCGGCTGCCCGGGCTGTGGCTGCCGTTCATCCTCGTCAACCTCGGCTGTGCGCTGCGCGTGACCATGCAGGTCGCCACCGACTTCACCCGGGCGGTGTTCCCGGTCGCCGGAGCGAGCGGGCTCCTGGAAGTGGTGGGGCTGGCCGTCTGGGGCGCCGGTCTGGCCAGGCTCATGTTCAGACGGGCATCCCTGGACAGTGGACCGGAGGCGTCCCGCGCGGTTTCCTCGCGAGGCTCGAGGCCGACGGCGGCGATCGACGTCGCCGCCTCGGTCGCGGAGACAGTCCGCCGCTACCCCGGCACGCTCGCCGTCTTCAGCCGCCACGGCATGGACTCGTGCTGCGGCGGTGCCGAGAGCGTGGCGAACGCGGCCGCCCACAACGGCGTGGATCTCCCTGATCTGCTCGAGGAGCTTGCCCACCATGTCCGCTGAACCTCACCCCTTTGCGGCGCTCTTCCCGCACGAGCCGGCGCTTCGACTCCGCGATCCACTGGCGGAATTTCTTGGCACGGTCGCGCCCGGAGCCGTCATCGAGTACACGTTCGGCGATGTGGTCAGGATGGCCGGCCACGCCTGCCCGACGGTGGCGGGCGCCTGGCTCGTGACCGTGTCGGCGCTGCGGGCGCTCTACGGAGCCGCCGCACCGGTGCGCGGAGAGATCACGGTCGCCTGCATGGGCGGGCCTGGGCAGTTTGGCTACGGCCCCATGGCGCAGGTCATCGCGAACATCACGGGAGCCGCCCCCGAGACCGGATTTCGCGGTGTGGCTGGCCGCTTCCGCCGCGCCGGCCTGCTCACCTTTCACCCCGAGAGCCCGGCGCTGCGGACGTTCGTGTTCCGCCGCACGGACAACGGGCAGGGAGTCCGGGTCACGTACGACCCCGACGGCGTCCCGGGCGAGCCTCGCCTGCCCGAGCTGATGTCGGCCGCGCTGCACGGCGACGCCACCGCTGGTGCGGCCTTCCGTGCCGCGTGGACGAGCCGCGTCGCAGGGGTCCTCGCGGCCGGAGCACGCCTCGTCACGGTCGAGCCCGTGGCGGGGGCCGAAGCCGGGCTTCCCGAGCGGTCCGGGCCTGCGTAGTCACCCCGCCCGACCCTCGCGGTCGCGGGCGGGAGCGGAACTCGGTTTTCGCTTCAGGAATTCGACAGGGCTCCGGGACACGGTCTTTGCCGCCGGCGTGCTCGTGCTCGCCTGGTTCGTCGTGGGGCTCGAGGCGGGGTGGTCGCCGAGCGGGGTGGCGGACCTCGCATCCGCGGCTCGACCCGGGGCAGCTGCGCGGCGGTAGCCCGCCTCGACAGCCGAGGTCGCTGACAGGAGCGCGGAGGGGGCGGCGATCGGATCGGGCGGGCCGGGGTCACCGGCCGGAGCCAGCGCGGCCGGGATGACCGCCGGGCCACGTGTGGGTCGACGCAGGTGGTTCCGTGCGTCGCGAACCGTGACGTGCTACCGGTCACGATCGCGGCCGCGGCTGTCGCGGCCGGCCACGTACAATGCTCGAGGTGTTGGCATCGTTCCTCATCGTCGTCGCCCTCTCGCAGGTCGGGGAGGTTGCGCCCGGCACCCCCATCGTGTCGATCCGGATCGTGCGCCACGACGTGTTCGACACCTCCGACCCGGGGATGTCGGCCTGGCCATACCGGGCGGCGAACTCGCTCCACGTGGTGACCCGGGAAGGCTTCATCCGCTCTCTCCTCCTCTTCAAGGTGGGAGACCCGCTCGATCCGGAGCGCCTCGCCGAGACCGAGCGGCTCCTGCGCGCCACCGGCTTCCTCCAGCCCGTCGACATCACGGCTCACCCGGCGCCGGGAGGGGCGGAGGTCGTGGTGGAGACCCACGATCAGTGGACGCTGGAGGTGTCGATCGTCTACGGCCAGGTCGGCAACCGGCGGAACTCGGGGTTCACGCTCAACGACGACAACTTCCTCGGTCTCGGCAAGTCCGTCACCCTGGAGACACGGTCGCGGACGGAGCGGCGGACCACCGCGCTGCGCTACCGGGATCCCCTCTTCCTCGGCACCCGCTGGCAGCTCGCCCTTGGGCACACCGAGGCCTCCGACGGATCGTCCAACCATTTCCAGCTCGAGTACCCGTTCTTCGCCCTCGACACGGCGAGGGCGGGGGGTGGCACCTGGGATCGCGACACGCAGACGGACACCCTGTGGGCCAACGCGAAGAAGGCGGTGCGCGGCAAAGCGACCCGGCAGAGCTTCCGCCTCTGGGGCGGCCTGCGGGTGGACGGGGACGGGGAGGGCGCCGACCGCCTGACCCTCGGGGTCTTCGGTGAGAGGGCGATCTTCACCGGCTGGCACCGGGTCGACGGCTCGCCGTACCCGACACCGGCCGACCGCGACATGTTGGGCCTTGAGGTGGGCTGGCAGCACCAGACGGCGGACTGGGTCGTGGTGCGCGGCTTCCGGGCCTGGCAGAGGCAGGAGGACGTGGTGCTCGGCCCGAGCTGGGGCGTCGTGCTGGGCCTCTCCCTGCCGGCGTTCGGCGGCGATACCCGGCGGCTGAGGTACAGCGGGGACTACACGCGGGGCTGGCTCCACGATCGCCAGTACACCTGGGTCCTGGGCAACATCACCGGCCGGCTCGACGGGAACACCGTTGCCAACGTGATCACCCATGTGGAGCTGGGCACCGCGAAGACCGGCCGGGTCGGCTGGCGCGCCAGAGTCGCGGCGGACCTCGGCCACGAGCTCGATCTCGACCAGCAGCTCACCCTCGGCGCCGAGACCGGCCTGCGCGGCTGGGAGCCGGACACCTTCGACGGTACCTCACGCGCGGTCGCAAACCTGGAGTGGCGGCACCAGATCGACGGCGAGCTCCTGCACCTCGGCGTCCTCGGCGTGGTCGTGTTCGCAGACGCGGGGAAGAGCTGGGGGGCGCGGGTCGGGACCGATACCGGCGGCGTGCGATCGGACGCCGGGGTGGGCCTGCTCCTCGAGATCACCCGCGCCGCCATCCTGCGTGTGGTCCGGGTCGAGGTCGCATACCCCGACCGCGGCAAGGGCCCGACGTTCCTGGTCACCAGCGACTCGCTCTTCTAGCCCGCGACATCCCACGGGCCGGGGCCGGGGCGCGGACCCGGCCGGCTACTTCTCGGCGCGCGACACGTACTCGCCGGTACGGGTGTCGACGATCACCCTGGTGCCGGTCTCGACGAACTGCGGCACCTGCACCACCAGCCCCGTCTCCAGTTTGGCCGGCTTCGAGCCGCCGGCCGCGGTGGCGCCGCGCAGCGGCGGGTCGGTCTCCACCACGCGGAGGACCACGGAGTTGGGCAGCTCGACCGCGATCGGGTTCCCCTCGTAGAAGTCGACCGTGATGATGGTCTCCGGCAGCATGAAGCCGAGCGAGTCGCCGAGCGTCTCGTCGCTGAGCGCGACCTGCTCGTAGCTCTCGAGGTTCATGAAGTGGTGGCCGGACGAGTCGGAGTAGAGGAACTGCATCTCGTGGGTGTCGAAGGTGGCCTTTTCGACGCGGTCCTCGGAGCGGAAGCGGTGCTCGAGCTGGTTGCCGGTCTTCAGGCTGCGCAGCTTGCACTGGACCATGCCGCGCCAGTTTCCCGGCGTGACGTGGGTGACGGTGAGCACGCGGTGGAGCTGGCCGTTGTGCAAGATGATGTTGCCGGGGCGCAACTCGGTCGCGACCAACTGCATGGCACAACCTCCGAGCCCGGGTGATGCCGGGGCCGCGGAGTATACCACCCTCCTCGTGCACGGGGATCGGGTTTGCCAGTGCAACCGAAGCCGGGTATCGTTGGGCGCGGAGGCGATCGGGGATGGACCTGCGGATTCGCGGCAAGCGGGCCCTGGTGACGGGGGCGTCGCGCGGCATCGGTCGGGCGATCGCCCTCTCGCTCGCCGACCTCAACGTCGACGTGGCGATCAACTTCTTCCGCAACCGCGCCGCCGCGGAGGAGGTGGCCGCCGCGATCGAGGCCCGCGGCGCCCGTTCGCTTCTGCTCAAGGGGAACGTGGCCAACGAGGAGCACGTCAAGAAGATGTTCGAGGAGATCCGCGACGCCTGGGGCGGCCTCGACATCCTGATCTCCAACGCCGCCTCGGGTGTCCTCAAGCCGGTCAGCGAGCTCACGCTCCACCACTTCCACTGGACCATGGACATCAACGCGTTCGCCCTCCTCCCTCTCCTCCAGGGCTTCGTCCAGCTCCCCTACGAGGGGGAGAAGGTGGTGGTGGCGGTGTCCTCCCTGGGGGCGATCCGGGCGATCCCGAACTACACCGCGGTGGGCGCCTCGAAGGCGGCGCTGGAGTCCATGGTGCGCCATCTCGCCTCCGAGCTGGCGCCGTGCGACGTGCGGGTCAATGCGGTCTCCGCCGGCACCGTCGACACCGACGCGCTCAAGCACTTCCCCAATCGGGACGAGCTGCTCGAGGAATCCCGGCACCGCACCCCGGCGGGCCGGCTGATCACCCCGCAGGATGTGGCCAACGTGGTCGTCTTCCTGTGCACCGAGTTTGCGTCGATGATCCATGGCCAGACCCTGGTCGTCGACGGGGGGTACTCCATCCGGGCATGAGGTGGGCCGGCGGGTCGTACCGCCGCACCGGCGCCGGGTCGGCATGTCCCGGCGGGGAGAGAGGCAGGCTGCGGGCGATGGGTAGACCGTTGGTGATCGGCCACCGGGGCTTCGCGGGCCGGTTTCCCGAGAACTCGCTGGAAGCCGTGCGGCAGGCGGTGGCCATCGGGGCCGACGGGCTCGAGATCGATGTTCGGCCCTGCCTGGACGGGATCTGGGTCTGTCACCACGACCGCACGCGCTCGGGCCGGGAGGTCTCCGGTATGCGGCTTTTTGAACTCCGCCGCGACGGCGTCCCGACCCTCGAGGAGGTCGTGCGGCTCATCCCGGCCGAGCGCTGGCTGTTCGTCGAGGTGAAGCCGCTGGCGGCCTCCGACCTCGACCGCGCGCTCGCGGCCCTGCTCTCACCGCTGCGGTCGCGCACGACGCGCACCCGGATCATCTCCTCGTCGCTCCCGGTGCTCGGCGCCCTCCAGGCGGCCCTGCCGGACGCCGCCTTCTCCTGGGTCTTCGGGTCGCTGCCGGAGTGGCTGCCGAGCGGGTTCGAGCTTTCGCCGAAGCACGGCCTGGTGGAGCAGCTGCTGCCGGCGGCTCGTCCGCTTCACCCCTGGACGGTGAACCGGCCCGACCGGATGCTCGTGCTGGCCGCCCTCGGCGTCGCCTCGATCACCACCAACCACCCTGACCGGGCCGTCGAGGTCCTGCATGGCTGAGGCGCGCGGCGTCGCCCTGCTCGTGCCCAACCTGTTCACGCGAATCCCGGTCGAGGGGGCGGTCCGCGCCGCCGGTGCGGAGCCGGTCGCCGTGACCTCGGCGGCCGCGGCGCAGAAGGTGGGATGCCGGATCCTGATCGTCGACCTCGACGCGCCGGGGGCGCCCACGCCGGACGAGATCTCCGCCCTGACCGGAGGCGGGGTCACGGTGCTCGGCTTCGGCCCGCACGTCGAGGCCGCCCGGCTGGCGGCCGCGCGTCAAGCCGGCGCCGTGGTGCTGCCCCGGGGAGCGTTCCTCGCGCGGCTTCCGCAGCTGCTCGAAACCTCTCTCGGACACCGGGAGTAGAAACTGGAGCATCCGTCGATCCGTCGAGGGTCGAGGGGAGGGTACCGTGGCGAAGGATGTTCCCGCTCCGGAGCTCCGCATCCTGCTGGATCTCGTCGACGAGGCGTACGACCGCCCCGCCTGGCATGGGCCCAACCTGCGCGGGGCGCTGCGCGGGCTGACGGCGGCCGGAGCCGCGTGGGCGCCGGGCAAGGGGCGCAACTCGGTGTGGGCGATCGCGCTCCACTGCGCCTACTGGAAGTACGCGGTGCGCCGGCGGCTCACCGGCGAGGGGAAGCGGGGCTCGTTCCCGCGTGGCGGGTCGAACTGGCCGGCGATCCCGGCCCCGGCCGACGCGGCCGCCTGGCGGGCCGACCTCGCCCTACTCGACGAGCAGCACCGCCTCCTCCGCGAGGCCGTGACTGCGCTCGACCCCGGCCGACTGAACGATCGGCGGGGCAAGTTCACGGTCGCCCGTCTGGTCTCCGGTATCGCGGCCCACGACCTCTACCACGCCGGGCAGGTCCGCCTGCTGCTCAAGCTCTCGGGCGCCAAGTCGCGCCGCCGGGGCTGACGCGCTGGCGTCAGCGGGGGCACCGCAGGACCGAGGCGGCGGCCCGCGGCACCCCCGGAATCGCGCCGGCCGGGACGAGGGTTACCCGGACCGGCGCTCACGCTGAAGGGAGACCCTTCGTGGTTCACGGCAACGAACTGCGGCTGGATGACTACCTGCGACGCGTCGGCTACGACGGCCCGCGCACGCCGACGCCGGCCGTGCTGGCCGCCCTCCACGTCGCCCATGTGGGGCGCATCCCGTTCGAGAACATCGACGTCCAGGCGGGCCGGCCGATCCGCCTCGACCTCGCCAGTCTGCAGGCCAAGCTCGTCGACGGCCGGCGCGGCGGCTACTGCTTCGAGCAGAACACCCTGTTCGCCGCGGTCCTGCGTGCCCTCGGCTTGTCGGTGACCACCCTGGAGGCCCGCGTGCGTCCTCCCGGAGCATCTGCGATCCTCCCGCGCACGCACATGGTGCTCGCGGTCGAGGTCGCGGGCGAGCGCTACCTCGCCGACGTCGGGTTCGGCGGCGACGGCCTCCTCGCTCCCATCCCCTTCCGGGCGGGCGTCAGCCACCAGGACGGGCGCGACCTCCGGCTGCGGCGGGAAGGCCGCAGCCATGTCCTCCAGGCGCGCAGCGACGGGGCATGGAGCGACCTCTACGCGATCGCTCCCGGCGCGGTGTTTCCCGTCGACTACGAGGTGGCCAACCACTTCACCTCGACCTATGCGACCTCGCCCTTCCGGTGCACCCTCACCGCCCAGCTCAGCCTGCCCGGCGAGCGGCGCATTCTGCGCAACCGGACGTACCTCGTCCGGCGGGGCCGCGTCGAGACCACCCGCGAGCTCGCCGACGAGGAGATCCCCGCTCTCCTGCGCGACGCGTTCGGCCTGCCGATCCCGGACGGGACCGTCTTCCCTGCGCTCGCCGACCCGCCCCGTTGAGGTGGAGCCGGGGGAAACACGGGGTTGCCGCGGCCTTCACTCCTGCGTGAGCGTCCTGATCACCGCGAGGGCCTGCTCGACGTGCTTGGCGGCGAGGAACTGGCTCGAGAACACCTTGCGGACGACCCCCTTTCTGTCGATCACGAAGGTCACGCGGCCGTCGAGCAGGCCCAGCGTTTTGGGCACACCGTAGCGCTCGCGCGCCGCGCCGTCCTCGTCGGCGAGCAGGGTGAAGGGAAGACGATGGTGCGTCGCGAAGTCGCGGTGTGACGCCACCGAGTCGCGGCTCACGCCGATGACGGCCGCGCCGGCGTCGGTGAACACCTCGTAGGCGTCGCGGAACGCGCACGCCTCCTTGGTGCACCCGGGCGTCTCGTCCTTGGGGTAGAAGTAGAGCACGACCGGCCCGCGCTTCCAGGTCGTGCTGAGCTTGACGAGCTTCCCATGCTGGTCTTTCAGCGCGAGGTCGGGAGCCTTGTCGCCCGCCGCAATCGTCGTGGACATGATCGGTGCCTCCGAGCAACGGTGCCCGCTCAGTCTACCGCCGGACGCCTCGGCCCGCCGTTACGCGGGCGGGGGCGATGGGTGAAGCGATCTTTGTGGGAACGGCTCAGCGGAGTCGACTCTTCGGAACCGGCTGCAGCACCTCCGCCCGCTCGATGTAGTCCAGGCGCGGGAAGTGCCGTTCGAGGTAGCGGTTGCCCATCTCGAACAGCGGCGCCTGGTGGCCGGCGCGGATGCCGCTTCCCGCCGCCTCCCCATACTCCGGGTTGAGGGCATCCGCCACGTCCATGCCTGCGACGACGATGCCGAACGGCACGAAGGGTTCGCGGTCGTGCGTCGCGGAGTTGTCCTGCAGATTGATGAATACCTGCGTCGTCCGCCCGTTGGGGACGGCGAAGGCGTAGGCGACCGTGCCGCGCACGTTCGACTCGCGGCGCGGGTCGTCGGGGAGGGTTCGGTTCCGCCACGCCTGCGCGATGCGGGGATCGCCGTTGATGCCGAACTGCGCCCACTTTCCCTTGATGACCCGGAAGAAGCGCGCGCCGTTGTAGTACCCCGCCCGCACGAGGGTGTAGAAGCGGTCCGCGCCGTACGGCGCCCAGTCGCGGTGCACCTCGATCACGATGCGGCCCTTGCTGGTTTCCAGACCCACGTCGAACACGGCCGGCGCCTGGAGATTCATCTCCGGCGCGTCGGGGTGGAGGAGAAGCGCGGCGGCCCCGGCGGCGTCCGCTTCTGCCTGGGGCGGGGCGTTCGCGCACGAGGCGGCGAGGAGTGCGCACCCCAGGAGGGCCATCGGCCCCGGCCCGCGTCTCATGACGGCTTCAGTCTCGCTCGCTCTCGTGCAGCAGCTCGACGAGGTCCTGCTTCCAGAGCACGGCCTTGGTGTGGCTGCCGTGCCCCACGGTCTGGTCGCTGAACGGGATCACGATCGCCCGGCCGTGCTTCACCCGCGTGATCTCACGCTCGAGCACGCCCAGTTCCGGCGGGTTGATCAGGTCGTCCGCGGAGTTGACGGCGAGCAGCGGCGCCTCGATCTTCCCCAGCCCCGGCTCGGGGTCGTAGTCCCGCGACGCGGCGACGGCGTACAGCACGTCGTTGGCGTCGAGCTTCGTCATGAGGGTCGCCACGTAGTGGTCGAGCACGTCGTCGGTCCTGGCGAGGGTGGGCGCCTCCTTCATGCGCAGCACCGGGTTGCTGCTCATGAAGTAGAGCATCTCCGCCGCCACCCGCAACCCCGCCGGCTGGGTGCGGTAGTCGCCGTGGTCCCAGTCCCGACAGCCGCGGATCGCGTCGATGACGACGCGACGCCAGACGCGGTTGCGCCCCGAGATCTGCATCGGCAGGCTGGCCAGCGGCATCAGCGCGTCCATGAACTCCGGGTGGAGCTCGCCCCACAGCCACGTGTGCATGCCGCCCATCGAGGTGCCCATCACCAGGCGGAGGTGGTTCACGTGCAGCCCCTCGGTGAGCAGGCGGTACTGCGCCTCCACCATGTCCAGGTAGCCGTACTTCGGGAAGCGCGCGTGGAGGCCGTCGCTCGGTTTGCTCGAGGCGCCGTGGCCGAGGTTGTCCGGGATGACCAGGTAGTAGCGGGTCGCGTCGAGCGGCTGGCCGGGGCCGAACAGCTCGCCGGCGAACATCGGCTGCAGGAACTGCGCGCTACTTCCCGTGGTGCCGTGCAGGATCAGCACGGCGTTACGGACGACGCCCTGCGCGTCGCGCCGGGGCGTGCCCAGCGTCACGACGTGCATGCGCAGCTCCGGCAGCGACTCGCCCGAGCGGAAGTGGAAGTCGCGGAGGACCACGTCGGCGGCGACGGGTGTGGGGACCTCGGCGGCGCGCGCCCCCGCCGCCACGAACGCGGAAGCCAGCAGGACGAGGGTCGCGGCGAGCCGCGGCTGAGTGTGGGTTGGGTTCATCATCGCTCTACCCGGGACCTTTCTCTTGCGGCCCATGGCACCGCTTTGGACTCGGTGATGGACGAGGACATCCTCGTCCGCCGTGCTCGATCATAGGTG
Source organism: Acidobacteriota bacterium (assembly GCA_050257595.1). Taxonomy (GTDB): domain Bacteria; phylum Acidobacteriota; class Thermoanaerobaculia; order Thermoanaerobaculales; family Thermoanaerobaculaceae; genus JBLMXF01. Next base: position 31,399 of record JBLMXF010000010.1, read on the forward strand.
TGGTGAAGGCGCCGTCAAGGGGCCCGCGGGTTGGGCTGAAAGCGGGTGCGGCCGTCGCCGCCCTCGGGGCCGAGGTCGATGACGTGATCGGCGGTCTTGATGCGGGTCGAATCCCGGCCTGCACGGGCGACCGGCCCGCAACGCCCCCCGGGCCATCCCCCCCGGTGTCGGTCGCTGGTGTTGCATGCCGCGTCCCGTCCTCCGCACCTGCCCCCGCGGGGTGCGCGTCGAGGTGGTGTTCGTTGGCGAGCACGGTGTTGCCGCGGTCGGCGAGGAGCTTCTTGGCGTCGAGGGCCTCGGCGATGTCGAGGTCCTTGCAGCGGACCTCCAGGGTCTCCCGGCAGCAGCGCTCGTCGTGGCACCTCTCGCAGGTGACGAAGACTTCGGGCAGGAAGTGCATCAGAGGCAAGCGGGGGCAAGTCCCACCCTTTCGCGAGTGTCAGAGCCGGCCCCCGCCGGCGACCGTCACTGGGCCCTTTCCAGTGCAGCGGTCCAGTTGGTGACCACGACGGCGCTGTCGGGCTCGCTGCCCGGTGCGCGGCGGATCACCAGGAAACGCTGGCCGTCCGGCGACACGTCGTACGGGTGGCGGTGGAACAGCACCTCTCCGCTCAACCCCAACCTGAGAGGAAACAGGAGTTGTGACTCCCCGATCTCCATCCGCGTGCCGGCCTCGTGCACGGCGACCGACATCAACATGCCGTCCGGGGCGGCGTAGAAGAGCTCCCTGCCGTTCGGGTTCCAGACCGGCATCTGCCCGCCGCCGACCGAAACCTGGCGCCTCGCCCCTCCGGCCACGGACTGCACGTAGACCTCCCTCTGCCCCGACTCGTTCGAATCGAACGCGGTCCACCGCCCCTCAGGGGACATCGCGGGATGCTCCTCCGAGAACCTCGTGCCGCCGGTCAGGCGAGCGAATCCGCCCGAGGCCGAGAGCGGTGCCAGGATGCGAGCGAAGTTGCCACCCTCAGACACGCTGAAGAGCAGGTACCGGCCGTCGGGCGAGACCGTCGGGAGGACCTTGTCCTGCTTCGTTCGCAACAAGACTCTCTCCGCGCCGCCATCCGCGGGCCTTTCGAAGATGTCGTAGAAGCCGAACCGATCTGACACGTATACCAGGGACTCGCCGTTCGGGGACCACGCGGGGTCGAACTCGTCGGTGCGCTCGGAGGTGATGCGCGAGGCCGTTCCCCTCTTCGCATCAAACACCCAGGCATCCTGGTTCTGGCCGTGCGAGGGGTCGCGCAACGTCACCGCGACCTTCTCCCCATCCGGCGAGATGCGAACGTCCTCGTACCCGCCGACGCCACCGAGAGTCCCCACCTCGCGCCCCTTCCGGTCGACCCAGACGAGATTCCTCTGGCCGTACCACGAGAGGTAGGCGAGGCGGCCGCCCGAAGCCGAGGCGGCCAACAGGTTGTCCTCGGTGCCGTAGCGGACGTTCTGGACCACGGGCACGGGCTCCCCGACCAGCTGCAGCTTGCGAATGTCGAAACGCCACGCGAAGAGCGCGTTGTCCCGCGCGAAGAGCAGGTAGCCGGGATCGGCGTACACCGCGGCGGAGTCCGCATGGAAGAGCCGACGAACGTCGGGCGAGCCGAGCGAACCCAGCATGACGGAGGTCCCCCACGGATCGAGGCTGTTCGCCACGAACACGAAGTGGCGCCCGTCCGGGAGGAAGGACGGATGGATGTGGTCGGCCTCCCCGTTCCTCGGGTCCAGCGTCGTGACCGCAATGGGGGTGCCACCACTTGCGGGGACCGCGACGATCGGGTCCCCAAACTCCTTCGTGAAGAGGATCGTGCCCCGGCGGCTCCAGGCGCCGGAAAACGCCCCTCCGCTCTCGCAGACCGACTGGACCGGGCCGCCGTCCGCGTTGACCTTCTTGAGCCGCCCGTCGGAAAAGAAGGCGACCTCGCGCCCGTCGGGCGACCAGAACATCCCCCGCGCGTTGTCGGTGCCCGGCAGCCGCCGCATCTCGAGGCTGTCGAGCGAGCGCACCCAGATGGACTTCGTGCCGCCCTCGTCCTGGAGCAGGAACAGAAGGCGCCGCGCGTCCGGAGAGAGCTCCGCGAACCCGAGGAACTCCTCCCCCGGGGGGGGCTGAATCGCGAAGCGCACCGACTCGGCGGGCATTCGCGGCCCATGCGTGAGCAGTGCGGCCAGAGCGACGGCGACGACCGCCGCGGCCGCAACTGACCACGCCAGCGCCTCGCGGCGACGATGTCGGACCGGGAGGGAGCCGGCGGACGCAGAACCCCCCGCGGAGCCCTCGGCGAGCCATCTCAGTTCCCGTGCGACGTCGGCGGCGCTCTGCCAGCGGTCGTCCGGATCTTTGGC
>JBLMXF010000011.1:0-101751 GCA_050257595.1 Acidobacteriota bacterium
CTCCCGGGAGAGCTCGTCGGCGGTGGAGACCTCGAGACCCTGCGTAGGAACCTCGCGGCGCGCCTGGTCCGCCTCGATCCCAAGAAGGCGTTCCGTGACCAGTACCGCCAGGAACTGGTGCACTTCTTCGGGCCCCTCCCCCGCGAGCCTGAGGGCGAGGCCCCGCTGGTGACCTTTGCCGTGGGGGGTGCCGGAGCGCAGGTCCAGATCGCCCGCGCACTGCTGTTCTCCCTGCGCCAGCCCATCCTCGACCGGCGCCTTCGGCTTGCGCTGGTGGCGGGAGTCCGTGCCGAGGTGGCCCGACGTTTCCACGGCTGGGTTGCCGACGAGCGCCTCGACGAGTGTCTCGGGGACGGTGTCGAGATCGTCCATGAGACCTCCTTCCCGAGCTACTACCGGACGTTCAACGGCCTGCTCGCGCGCACCGACGTGTTGTGGACCAAACCGAGCGAGCTCGTCTTCTACGGTGGCCTGGGTATCCCTCTCGTGTTCGCTCCCCCCGTCGGTGTCCACGAGCGCTGCAACCGGCGGTGGGCGATCCAGCGCGGCGCCGGTCTCAAGCACGAGAACCCGCTCCACGCGATCGACTGGTTGCGCGAGTGGCTGCGCGACGGCACCCTGGCCGGCGCCGCCTGGTCGGGGTACGTGCGCCTGCCCAAGTTCGGCACGCCGCGAATCCTCGACCTGATGGCCGAGCTGGCTGGCAGCTCTGTGGAAGCCCGGGCCCTGGCGGGCTGACCGGCGGCGAAATCCTCGACCGGACGATCAGGCCGCGTCGAGAAGGGTCCGTGGCAGGTGACCGAACGCCGACAGGTTGGCGAGCGCAATGCTGGCCATCTCGACCTGACCCCGGAAGTGGCGGCGGACGATCCACGGCGACAGCATCACGGCGAGCACCCCCAGGCTTCGGACCCGCGCGCGCTCGAGCGGTGACGTGAGCGTGGCGCAGGTGCTGGCCACCGTGTGCCTCGTACCGATCAGGTAGTTGTGGAAGAGGAAGTTCCGCATTGTCGAGTGCTGGCCGACGATGCGGCTGTCGCCGGCGAGGATGCCGGCGAAGAACCCTTCGGGAGTGACGCACGGCACCGCCGTGTAGACCGACCCGATGTTGCCGGTGTGGCTGTCGCTGCCGCCCTGCATCGCCTTGCCCTCCCTCACTGCCACCTCCTCGGCGAGGACGTTGAGGAGCTGCATGCGCCCGCCGTTGCGGACCTCGAGCACCGGCACCTCGTGGACCAGCTGCATGAACTCGGTCTCCTCGATGGTCGACAGGTTCTCCCGGTAGAAGGGGTGGTTCCAGCAGAAGAACAGGTCTTCTTCCCGGCAGAACGTCGCGACGGCAAAGGCATCGGGCCGGCGTCGCTGGAGCTCGGCGTGTTGCCTCGAGTTGTGCCCGTAGACATTGATGTGGACGGTCAGCCCGCTCTTCGGGAGCTGGGTGGAGACCTCCTCGCCGACGATGAAATCGCGTGCCTCGGGGTGGCGCGCGAGGAAGTCCAGGCAGCCGTCGATGGTGTCGTGATCGGTGATGGTCACGAAGTCCATCCCGCTCGCCTTGGCGCGCTCGTACAGCTCTTCCGGGGTTTCCTTGGGCGAGAACAGCACGCCCACCACCCCCGGGATCGGTTCCACGGAGAAGCAGGAGTGCACGTGCATATCCATCTTCTTGAAGCGCATCTCGCGGCCTCCAGAGGGTCGTTGCTGCAACCCCCGGGGCCCCACGTTGGCGTGCCGTGGTGAAGGTCCGCGCTCCTGCGCGTGAATTCCGGGTGAATGGTGTCGCCGGCGACTGGCGCAAACCCTCGACTTCGGCCGGGACGCCCTGGTTGTGGGCTCCGATCGCGGCATGACGCCGATGTGGGAGGCCGTCCACATCAACGAGGTGTTCCGCCGTGCCGACCTCGCGAAGATTGGCCTCGACAACCCCGACTCCGGCGACCTCGTGGTGTTCATGAACCCCGGCTTCGTCGCCGACTCCCAGATCGGTGGCGCCGTCCACGAGCCGATCCGCTACTGCGGCCAGCACGGCTACCTCAACACCCATGCCGACATGGCCGCCATCTGGCTGGCCCGCGGCGCCGGTGTGCCTCACCTCCGGCGGGCGCAAGACTCGCTCACCCACGTCGCGGCCTTCGTCAGCGGCCTCCTGGGTATCGACCCGCCGCGCGACGCCCGGCGCTGAGGAGATCACGTCACAACGGCCCCGCCGAGAGCTCGCCGCGACCAGGTAACCTGCGCGCCCGTCACAGTGAGTGGGCCACACAGTGTGGGCAGGCCATGGGGAATGGCCTCGCGTGCCGTACAAATCAGTTCCCCAGGTATGCGGTCGTCCTTACTAAGCGTCGGGAGATGCGATATTGTGCGATCGCGGAGTGATGCCGTGGCTGAGGGCTTTCTCGCGTGTGACGATGCAATCGGCGGACGCTGAAGCCGAGAAGCCGGCCGAGCCGCGGCAAGGTCTTCGTTCGTTGCTGTCTCGCCTCGGTCCCCTTGTCGGAATCAGAGGAGGGTCAGAAGGATGTCGAATGCCGCATGGATCTTCCTGCTCTTGGCTTGCCTGGCTCTCGTCCCTCTCGCACTGGCGAGACGAACGAATAGGGGAACGTGGAAGCCCCTTCTTTGGGCGCTTCCAGTCACGCTGCTCCTGATCGTCGCTCTCCTCCTCTTGCCCGCAAGAGTCGGGACTCTCCTGGTCGCCGTCTACCTTCCCGTGGCGCTTACCTCTACTGTGTGGAATTCCGCGTGGAGAAGGGTGGCCTGGGGGCCGGCGATAGGCGGATTCGCTGTACTGCTGTCGGCCTGTGTTTGGATACTTGCGGCGCGACACCCGAGCACCGCCGGAGTGTCTCCATTCGGTCCGGCCGCCGCCATCCTGTTTTGCGGGGGTGCCACGATCTCAGGCGTGTTGCTGCTGAGAGCTGCTCTTCGCCAACGGGGTCACGTCCACGGACAAGGCAGCGCACAGCACTGACTCGCACCAGACGACCGATCAACCAACGAAGCCGCCTCCTTCTGGAGCTGGGTTTCCACTCGTGGAGCGGGAGCATGCAGGCTGACGACTCTCCCGCCCGATCCTGCCGAGCCGCGCTGGGGATGGACGACCGAGATCGCAGCGGGCCCGCGAGCAGGTGACGTCGTCGCGCTGTTTGTCGTGCCGGGACGGGCGAGTTCGCGGCGCGGAAGATCCGCGGGACTCTCCCTGGCACCGCGTCCCGACTCGCGCCCTGAACTGAAGAGGAGCAACTCCGGAGGCTCGCGACACGACAGCCTCCAAGCCACGGGACCGCGCCGCCGCGCTACTGGGTCGGCGGGGGCGTCTTCCTGGCGATTCCGTCCCTGAGCGGAAGGACGAAGCCCCAGTTCTCGCTCGGCGCGGGCGCGAGCACGGGGTGGGCGGCGAAGTAGTCGATGAGCAGCTCGACCATCGGCCGGTCGACCTCCTTGACGCGCGGCGCGTCGGCGAGATGCGGGTAGGCGCCGCCACCGACCGCACGGTACGAGTTGATCGCCACGGTGAAAGTGTCGGCCGGCTCCACGAGCCGGCCCGCGACCCGCAGGCCGAGCACGCGCTGGCCCTCGGGGGCGACCGGGTCGACGAGGTAGGTCGCGCCCTCGAGCGTGTCGTAGCTGTACGAGGGCAGGGCGGGGTCGCGCAGCAGGGTGCAGTCGTCGCGGTGCGCGCAGTCGAGGGAGACCCAGCCGCGCACGGCGTGCTCGAGGACGTCCTTCAGCTGGGCACCGGTGAGGCGGACGACGACCAGCGAGTTGGGGTACGGGTAGAGCGCATGGGCGAGCCGGGGCGTCACGACGCCGGCCGGGAAGTCCGCCTTGAGGCCGAGCGGGGCCGCGAGGGAGAGCTGTGCCCCCGAGGCTGCGAGCTGGACGGCGTGGATGAGGTCCACCGAGGCGTCGTCGCCGGTGGGCACGCCGCCGACCACGAGCGGTGCGGTCAAGCGTCCGAGCGGGCGCGACAGCTCGGCCTGCACCCGCTTCTCGAGGGCGGCAACGGCGGTGACCACGCGCGGGTCGGCCGGCTCGCCGCCGGTCTTGAGGTTCTCGCCCTGCCAGCCCGCGACGTGCCAGTGCCCGGCGCTCTTCTCCAGGCGCAGGTCCACGCGGGTGACCAGATCGGCCCAGCGTCCCGGCTGTGCCACGACGGTCTTACCCACCACCCGCGGCGGGATGTCCCGGTGGGTGTGCCCGGTGAGCAGCAGGTCGATGCCGGGGAGCTGGGCGAGCCGCCAGGCGAAGTCTTCGGCGTCGCTCCCGTTCGGCTCGCCAGTCTCAAGGTCGCGCTCGAAGCCGGAGTGGACCACCACGATCACAACGTCGGCCCGCTCGTGGAGCGCGGCGACCCGCGAGCGGGCCACCTCGACGGGGTCGAGGAACTCGAGCGGCGACCAGTGCGAAGCCGGGTCCCAGTGCGGCACGTTCGGGTTGGTGAGACCGAGGACCCCGACGCGGATCCCGCCCCGGTCGATGACCAGCTCCCCCCTGACCGGGAGCTGGGCGGCGCCGGTGTGGAGGAGGTTGGCGGCCAGCCAAGGGAAGCGCGCCTGGGAGAGCGAGCGGCGCAGCACCCCCAGGCCGAAGTTGAACTCGTGGTTTCCGAGCACCGCGGCGTCGTACCCGACCAGGTTCATCGCCGCAATGGTGGGATCCACACCCGCTGCGCCGGGGGCGGCGATCCCGTAGTAGCCGAGCGGCGTGCCCTCGATCGCGTCGCCGCCGTCGAGCACGATGGTGCGCGGGCTCTGGTTCCTCACCCGCGCGACCAGGGTGGCGACCTGGGCGACCGAGCCGCGGGCGGGGCGCTCACGGACGTCGTCGAACGGCAGCACATGCGCGTGCATGTCAGAGGTGAACAGGACGGTCAGGGTGCGCGCGCCCGCCGCGCCTGCCGGTCCGGCGGCACCCGTCGCCAACACCACGGCGAGGGCGACCTCCGCGACCCCACGCATTCCCCGTCGCTTCGCTCGCCAGCCTTCTCTGCTCGTGAGGACCCCGGGCCCCGGACCCCGGACCCCTCCCTCTTCCCGCTGTCCCCTGTCCCCTGTCTTCACAGCGTCACCGCCTCTCGATACTCGCCGAACACCTGGACCAGACAACCCGTGATCTCGCCGATCGACGCATACGCCTCGACCGCGGCGACGATGTGCGGGACGACGTTCTCGGTGCCGCGCGCCGCGCGCTCGAGGCCGGCCAGCGCCTGCGCCATGGCGGCCTCGTCACGGCGGGAACGCACCTCGCGCAGGCGGGCGATCTGCTCGGCCTGGACCGCGGGATCGACACGGAACACCGGGATCGCCGTCGCGCCGTCGGACCGGAGACGGTTGACCCCGACCACCACCTGCTCGTCGCTCTCGATGGCGCGCTGGGTGCGGTACGCGGCCTCCTGGATCTCGCGCTGCTGGAAGCCGCGCTCGATCGCGGCCAGGGCGCCGCCGAGCGCGTCGATCCGCTCGATGTACGCGCGCGCCTCCGTCTCGATGCGGTCGGTCCACGCCTCGACCACGAACGCGCCGCCGAGCGGGTCCGCCGTGTCGGCCAGGCCGGACTCGTAGGCCACGACCTGCTGCGTGCGCAGCGCGAGGGTGACCGCGTCCTCGGTGGGGAGGCCGAGCGCCTCGTCCTTGGCATTGGTGTGGAGCGACTGGGTGCCGCCGCACACCGCCGCCATCGCCTGCATGGCCACGCGCACGACGTTGTTCTCGGGTTGCTGGGCGGTCAGCGTCGAGCCCGCGGTCTGGGTGTGGAAGCGGAGCAGCCACGACCTCTCGTCGCGGGCGCCGAACTCCTCGCGCATCATCCGCGCCCACATCCGGCGTGCCGCGCGGTACTTCGCGACCTCCTCGAGAAAGACGTTGTGCGCGTTGAAGAAGAACGATAGGCGCGGGGCGAACTCGTCGACGTCGAGGCCGGCCGCCACCGCCGCGCGGACGTACTCGCGGGCGTTGGCGAGGGTGAACGCCACCTCCTGGACCGCGGTCGAGCCCGCCTCCCGGATGTGGTAGCCGGAGATCGAGATGGTGTTCCACTTCGGCACCTCGGCGCCGCAGAAGGCGAACACGTCGGTGATCAGCCGCAACGACGGGCGGGGCGGGAAGCGGTAGGTCCCCCGCGCGATGTACTCCTTCAAGATGTCGTTTTGGATGGTGCCCTCGAGCCGCTCCCACGCCACCCCCTGCCGGCGCGCCACGGCCAGCACCATGGCCAGCAGGACCGCGGCGGTGGCGTTGATCGTCATCGAGACCGACACCTTGTCGAGCGGGATGCCGGCGAGCAGCGTCTCCATGTCCTCGAGCGTGTCGATCGCGACGCCGACCTTGCCGACCTCCCCCGCCACCAGCGGGTCGTCGGAGTCGTAGCCGATCTGGGTCGGCAGGTCGAAGGCGACCGAGAGGCCGGTCTGGCCCTGGTCGAGCAGGAAGCGGTAGCGCCGGTTCGACTCCGCCGCGGTCGAGAAACCGGCGTACTGGCGCATCGTCCACAGCCGGCCGCGGTACATCGACGGGTAGATGCCGCGGGTGAACGGATACTCCCCCGGCAGTCCGAGGCGGTCCTCGAAGCCGGGACCGAGGCTCCACGGGCCGTAGGCCGGCTCGACCGGAAACCCGGACGAGGTCCGGAACGCGGCGCGTTCCGAGCGTGTCGCCGGCGTGTAGGTGGTGTCCTTCCAGCGCTGGTAGCGGTCGGCGTCCATGATGCGCCTCCGGAGCGACCGAGTATAGCGTCGCTCCTCCCTCTCGAGCTCTGGACGCGAGCCCACCGCCGGGCAGGTGCCGCCTCACCGGCTGCCGGCACGACCACTCACACGGTGGGCGCGTGAGGCCGACGGTCGCCGACAGGACGCCGCGATCGGGACCCTGGCCACCCCCCGGTGCGGGGGGCGCGTGGCTAGCGGGCGCGGCGGTAAGGCGTGAAGGCACCGAGGCTGCAGCTGCCGTAGTCGGTTCCGCTGACGGGATCGAACACGGTGACGATGTCGCCGCGGCACAGCTGCGTCGTCGTGGTCCGTGTCTTGAGCGCCCGCCCGACGTCGAGGGTGGGGCAGCCGGCCAGCGGCCGGTTCACATAGACCACGTCGTCGGTGCGGCCGCGGAACACCACGACCTCTCTGCCGTAGGACCTGTTACCGCCCAGTTCCGCCAGGCTGACGCAGTCCTGCGGCGTGCCGGCGATTCTCCCCTTAAGCGCCGCGGCGAGGCCGGCTTGGTCCTCGGCGGCCTGCGCCCGAGCGCGCTCGCCTGCCGTGGGCGCGCCACTCGAGGTGCAGCCGGCCGCAAGGATGACCGCGGAAAGCATGATGACCGCTTTCATGACGTCCTCCATCGGAGGACCTGCGCCGGGTGCTGTGCTGGACTCGATGTCCGCCGCCCCGACGCTGCAGCGCCGGGTCGGACAGCGATCTCGTGCAGCCGGGACCGAGCGCCCGGCTGCGGCGTCAGATCCCACCTCCACGATGCTACACCCGGCGGGCCCGGTTGACCGGACGGTCGGACGTCGGGTCGGTCCGAGGTTTCCGGGTCTGGAGCTCGCCCGCGCCGCCGCGGCCGCCGGCGCCACGCCCGCTCCGGTGGCCAAGTCGTCATCCGCACCACACGAACCGGCTTTTTTGTCATACTTGGCGAATGCTGGCGCTGTCGGGGACCGTGGATCGTCTCCACCTCGGGGACCTGCTCGAGTGGCTCCACCTCTCGCGCCAGAGCGGTCGCCTGCTGCTCACGGCTGGGAGCGTCACCCGCGCCTTCGATTTCGTCAAGGGCAAGGTTGCCTTCGCCTCATCGTCCCGGGCCGCCGAGCGGATGGGCTCCTGGTTGTTGCGCAAGGGGGTGGTCGAACGGCGGGTCTTGCTGCGCACCCTTGCGGTGGCGCAGGCCCGTGGGGAGGCGTTCACCGCCGTCTTGGAACGCGACGCGGGCGTCGATCACAAGCTCCTCGTGTCCGCGGGCCGTGCCCTCGCCACCGCCTTGGCGGCGCGTGTCCTGCGCGAGGACCGGGTCGCCTTCCGCTTCGACGAGACCTGGCCGGTGCTCGACCACCTGCACGTCGACTTCGGGATGGAGTGCGGCAAGCTGATGATGGAGGCCGCCTTCAAGATGGACACCCGGCCGCCGATCGACCAGGTCGCCGAGGACCCCCCGACCACGCTGGATCCCGAGACCGTCGCGGCGGTGTTCTGGCGGATCGCCGAGCACCTCGAAGGGGAGCTGGTCGACCCCGCTTCCTTCGCGCTCGCCCACCAGACCATGATGTCCGTCGGCGAGCTGCTTCACCGCTGGGTCACCCAGGGCCCGCCGCTCCTCCCGCTCGGACCGGAGGACATCGACCGCATCTCGGCCCGGCTCGACGCTGGCGAGCCGGTCCGTCTCGAGGACTCGCCGACGCTGATCTGGGACCTGCTCTCCCTGGTCAACGGGCTCGACGCCCCCGGTCTGGCGCGGGCCTCGTCCGCGTCCGATGCGTGGCTGATGGCGGGCGACGACGCCGTGCTCCTGACCCGGTTGCTCAGCGACGATGACCGCTGGCGCCGCGAGGCCAGGGGCGACAGCGATGGGCCGTTGTGGCGCGCGGCGCTCGCCCGCGCGGCCGCCGGCCGCACGCTCGCCGGGCCCCTCGACCTCGCGCCCGACACCGCCGCGACTGCGGCGGCACTCCCGGTGGTGCTGCTCGAGCTGGTGGCCACCGCGCTGTCGAGTGCGGCACTGGTGAGCCCGGCGATGCAGCGCACGGCTCTGCGTCACGTCCTCCCACTCGTCGGCCACGCGGCCGGCGTCGCCGCCGGCTTGCCGGAGGTCCTGATCGCCGCTCTCACCGGTCGACCGGACGATCATCCGGGCGCCCGCGTCGCCTCGCTGGCGGCGCTGGCGGCGGGCGACAGCGGGATGAACCTGAGCGATCCGGCCACCGACGACGTGGTGTGGGACGCCGACATTGCCGCTCTCCTCGAGAGCGCCCGCGCGGCCGCCGAGGCGGCGGCGGGGGAGCCGGCCGCCGAGTGACGGCGGCGAGCGCGTTTCTCCGTTCCGGCCGGCGACCTCGACAGCCCGATCGCGTAAGGTAGAATCGCCTGGATGCAGGTTCTGATTATCGGCGGGAGCCGCTTCATCGGCCTCGCAGTGGCGCAGCGACTGCTGATGGAGGGCCACCGCGTCACCCTCCTCAACCGCGGCAAGAGCACGGATCCGTTCGGCACCCGGGTGAGCCGCGTCATCGGGGACCGCTCCGATCCTCAGACCCTGCAGCGGGCGCTCTCGCGCCGCGACTTCGACGCCGTGGTCGACGTCATCGCCTTCCGCGAGGAGGACACCCAGGCGGCGATCGCCCGCTGCTCGGGGCGCGTCGGGCACTTCATCCACATCTCCACCGCCTCGGTCTACCTGATTCGCGACCAGGTCTTCTGCCCCTACCGCGAAGAGGACTTCGCCGGCCGTCTCTCGCCCAAGAACGAGGCCACCGCCTCCTCCTGGCACTACGCCTATCACAAGCGGCGGTGCGAGCTCGCGCTCCAGCACGCCTGGGAGAGCGGCCGCTTTCCCGCCACCTCGCTCCGCCTGCCCATGGTCCTCGGGCCGGCCGACTACACGGAGCGGGCGCTGGCCTACCTCGAGCGCCTCGCCGACGGAGGGCCGCTCATCCTCCCCGACGGCGGCCTCAACTCCTGGGGCTTCCTGTGGGTCGCCGACGTGGCCGACACCATCGCCGCCAATCTGATGAATGCGAACGCCTTCGGCCGCGCCTACAACCTCGCCCAGCGCGAGGTCGTGACGGTCCGGCAGTTCGTCGAGACGGCGGCCGCCTGCATGGGCCAGAAGCCCGCCCTCGCCTGCGTGCCGTCCGAGTGGCTCAACAGGATCAACCTGGGCACGACGTTCTCGCCGTACACCCACGACCACGACATCGTGCTCGACACCCACGCCGCCCAGCGCGACCTCCTGTTCGAGCCGACGCCGTTCACCTCGTGGTGCGAGCAGCTGGTCTCCGGCTTCCGCGCCGGCTGGGACGGCACGCCCTCGCGGCTCTACGCGACCCGCCCGCTCGAGCTCAGGCTCGTGCAGGAGCTCGGCCAGCTGCGCATCCCGATGGTCGCGCCCGTCACCGCTTCACGTTGAGTGTCGTCATGCGCCCGCCCGGCGCACGCTGTCGCGCCATGCCAGCCGGTAGGCGAGCGCGTGACGTGAAGCCGGAAGTGTTTGGCCGCTCTCACGTCTGGCCGTCGAGCACCTCGAGCGCCCGGCGGGCGGCATCCTGCTGTGCGGCGCGCTTGGACTGGCCCGCTCCCCGCGCCAGCACGCGGCCGTCGTACTCGACCTCGAAGACATAGGTGCGCCCGTGCTCCGGGCCGCGCACCTCGACCTCGCGGTAGAGCGGGAGCGGAAGGCCACGCTGCTGCGCGCGCTCCTGGAGGGTCGACTTCGGCTCTTCGAGGGGGAGCTGCGCGGGGTCGAGGGCGGCCAGCGCGGGACCGAGCAGGCGCCGCACCGAGGCCGTGAAGCGACGCCAGCCGCCGTCGAGCAGCAGGGCGCCGAGCACCGCTTCGCAGGCGTCGGCGAGCAGTGACGGCTGGTCCCCGCCGCGCAGCCCCGACCCGACCTCGAGCGCAGCCGGCAGGCCGAGCGCCTCGGCCACCGCGGCGAGGCTGCGCTCCCGCACGAGTGCGGCGCGGGCACGGGTGAGCTCGCCCTCCGAGGCGTCCGGCCAACGCTCGAACAGGAGCGCGGCCACCGCGTGCGAGAGCGCTGCATCACCGAGGAACTCGAGACGCTCGTAGGAGGGCGCGCTCTGCTCGTGGGCCGCCGAGCGGTGACGGAGCGCCTGCTCGAGCAGCTCGCGGCGCCGGAAGACGTGGCCGAGCGCCTCCTCGAGCTTGTCGAGCACCTCAGCGCGGACCGCCACGGCTACCCCTCCGGGAGCCAGGCGAGCGCGACGCGGCGGACGGCGATGTCCTTGCGTGCTGGGGTCAGCCGGAGCGTCTCCTCGCCGCCACCATCCGGACCCTGCCGCAAAGCCGCGAGGGCCGTCTCGAGCTCGGCGGCGACGCGCTGCTTTTCGGCTTCGAGCGCGGCGATCGTCTGCTGCGACTCGTCGACCTCGGCACGCGCACGCTCCTTCATCCGCTGCTTCTCGGAGACCTGGCGCGCGGTGCTGGCCCCCCTGCGGACCGCCCCGCCGATGCCGCGGCGGCCGCCGAGCAGTGCGCCCAGGCCGGACAACAGGGTCTCGCCGACGCCGGTGGCGAGGGTGAGCTTCTCCTGCTGGTCGCGCGCCGCGAGGTCCTGCTCGTCGCGTGCCAGGTCGAGCCGCTCCTTGGCCAGCTTGTCGTCGAGGGCGCGCAGCTTCTTCTCGTACTTGTCGCGCAGGGCCCGCTCCTTGGGCGTGCCGGCGGGCGCCGCCGCCTGGCAGCGCGCGCGGAACGCCTCGGCGCCCTCTCCGGCGCCCTGGACGAGCCCGAGACCGCGATGGAAGAGCACCTCCACGGCCCGGCTGTCCATCTCGCCCATGAACCCCTTGTCAGCCGAGTGGAGCAGCTCCTCGGCGTTGCCCGGCAGCGCCGCGAGCTGGGCGGTGGGCGTGGGGGTCTCGCTCAGGGCGGTGGCGTCGTATTCGCGGAGGCCCTCCCAGGCGATCCGGTCGGCGGCGAGCGGCGCACACCAGCTCCCCGTGAGCCTGCGTTCGATCGAGGGCGAGACCTTGCGGTAGACCACCTCGGCGTCGAGCAGGACATGGGGGGCGAGGCGGTCGCCGACACCGAACAGTTGCGGGACGCCGGAGAGGACCGGCCGGGTGTCGGGCCGCGTCGCGGTCGCCGGTGCAGGAACGGGAGCTCCCGCTCCGGCGCCGGACGCAACCGCGAGCGGCTTGAGCTCCGCCAGGGTGAGAGGGCCGCGAAGGTACGACATCGCCCACCGCGACGCGATGGTGCCCGGCGAACCGGCGCGGGCACCGGCGAGCAGGAACTCGCGCGGCTTGAGCGCGGCGACCGTGCTCTCGAGATCGGAGCCGGCGACGTCGAGCCCCTGGAGGGCGTGGCGACGGTCGTTCTCGGTGTCGAGGTGGCCGACGAGCTTAAGGCCGATGTTGCCGAGCGCCTTGTAGTCGAGGTCGACCGGGTTCTGGGTGGCAAGCAGCACGCCGGTGCCGAACGCGCGCCCCTGTTTGAGCAGCGTGAGCAGCGGCGGCTTGGTGGGCGGGACCGCGGTAGGGGGCAGGATGCCCTGCACCTCGTCGAGGTAGAGCAGCACCCGGAGGCTCTCCGAGCCGGGCTGCGAGCGCGTCCATGAGAGCAGGCTGGAGAAGAGCAGGGTGAGGAAGGAGAGCCGCTCCCGGTCGGCGAGGTGGGCGAGGTAGAGGATGCTCGCCCTCGGTGACTGGGCGCTCCCCACGAGCTCCGGAATCGCGAGCGGCACCCCGCGCGTCCAGGCGACGAACCCCGGGCTGGCGAGCACCGTGTTGAACGCCATGACGAGCTGCGACCGCTCCTTGCGCGGGTAGAAGCTCTCCGCGTCGAGGACGCCGAACTGCGGCACCGGGGGATCGGCGACCTGGCGGATCAGCCCGGCAAAGTCGAGGGCGCTCCCGGCGCGCCAGGCGTGGTCGAGCAGGGTGGCGACGAGCACGTGATCGCGGTCGGAGAGAGGGTCGCCGCCCCGATCCACCAGAGCGAGCAGGCCGGCGGCGGTGCCGTCCAGCCGCGTGCGTGCCCCGTCCGGGTCGACGTCGGGGTCGTACCCGGCGGGAGGGTCGAGGGCGGGCAGCAGGTTGACCGGCGCCACGCCGGAGCCGGGGGTGAGCAACCGCCAGGCCACGCCGTCGCGCACCTGGCGGATCTCGGCCTCCCCGAGCGACCACTTCGTGAGGCCCGCCCGCCACCGGTCCGCGGTCTCGGCGGCCGCCCGGGAGCGGTCGGCCGTCGCTACGCTCGCCGGCAGGTAAGGCGCGAAGTCCTCCGGCCGCAGGTTCGGGAAGGTGAGCAACAGATTGGTGAGATCGCCCTTGAGGTCGCAGATGAGGAGGGGCACATGCTGGCGCGCCAACTCCTCGAGGATGACCACGGCGAGGCCGGTCTTGCCGGAGCCGGTCATGCCGAGGACCACGCCGTGCGTGGTGAGGGCGTCGGCCTCGAGCCGCACCTGCGCGCTCCCGCCACTGGCCACCGTGGCACCGATCAACAGCTCTCGGCTCGCCATCTCCTGCCCTCCCGCTCCGTGCCGGAGAGGCTCACCGCCGCGCTTCGCCCTCCCCGCCGCGCTCGTGCGCTCGCCACAGCACCTCGTCGCCCCGCCGGACGGTGACCAGGCGATGGTACGGGAGAAAGGTGCCGTCCGCCACCACCACGCCCGCCGGCAGGATGTCGGTCACCTCCTCGAAGCGCACCGCCTCGATCACCTCGCCACCACCCTCGCGCGAGCGCACCTCGAGGACCACGCCGACGGCCGTCGCGGCCAGGTCCCAGCGCAGGCGGTTGAGCAGCTCACGCACGGTGCGGACTGGCATGCCACGATTCTAGGCCGAGCGGGAAGGGACCGGTGCGGTCGCCGTTGGTCGAACGACATGACACGCCCCCTCCTTGGTCTCGTCTCCGCCGCCGCCTCGCTGCCGCCCGGCGTTCCACCCTGGCCGGTCCGGCGCCGGCTGCAGAGTGTCGCCGAGTGACGCCCGTGCGCGAGCGCGCCTCGCGGACGACGCCCTTGGCGGTTGCGTCGAGGTCCCGGCGCGTGCGGTGGAACAGCTCGCGCAGCATTGGCCTGGTCAGCCGATAGGTGTCGAACGACAGCTCTCGCCGACGGGTATCCGGCGGCCCGCGCCCCGCAGGACCGCGTCGTGGTCAAGGCCGTCGCGCGACCGGGAGCGGCGCTGCCCGGTCAGCCGCTCTGCGCCATCACAGGCATCACGGCCGCCCGGGCGGGCGGCCGTGATGCCAACAGCGACGGGACAAAGGCTCAGCGCTTCTCGGCCTCGTCACCCTTGAGCGCCTTCATGAGGGCGGCGCCGAAGGCGGTGACCTCGGGCTTGCGCTCGGCCTGACGTTGCTCGGACCACTTGCGGAACTCCTTGCTGGCCTTGTTCTCCTTCGCCTTTTTGAGCGAGAGCGAGATCCGCTTGCGGTCAGGATCGACAGTCAGCACGGTGGCGGTGACCTTGTTGCCGGCCGGGAACGCCACGGAGATGTCGGTGCCCTTCGGGGTGTCGGTCTCAGAGAGCGGGATGAGCGCGACCAGACCGGGCTCGAGCTGGACGAACACGCCGAAGTTGGCGGTGTGCTCGACGACCCCGTCGACCAGCGTTCCCTGGCCGTAGCGGGTCGCCGCGTCGGCCCAGGGGTCGCCCTGGGCGATCTCCCGCAAGGTGAGCGACAGGCGCCGCTTGTCGACGTCGCACTCGCGCACCCAGCCCTCGACGGTCGCCCCGACGGCGAGCTGCGGGTCGTCGAGCTTCATGCCGGGAGGGAGCTGGGACACGTGAATCAGCCCGTCGACGCCGGGGAGCAGCTCGACGAACGCGCCGAAGTCCGTCTTGCGCGCGATGCTGCCGGAGAACGGCGCGCCGGCCGCGAAACGTTCCGGGACCTCGGCCCACGGGTCGGGCTCGAGGGCCTTGCGCGACAGGGAGATCCGCCCCTTCTCGCGGTCGGCCTCGAGGATCTTGACCCTGACTGTGTCGCCGACCTTGACCAGCTGTGAGGGTCGTGCGCCGAAGCGGTGCGAGAGCTCGGACAGGTGGATCATGCCGTCCACGCCCCCGAGATCGACGAACACCCCGAAGTCGCGGATGCTCTTGACCTTGCCCTCGACCTCAGTGCCCGCCGTGATGTGGCTCCAGGCCTCGGCCTCGGCCTGCTCCTTCTCATCCTTGAGCACCGCGCTGCGCGACACCACCATCGTGGCGAGATCGTCGGACAGCTCGGTGATGCGGAACAGGAAGGTCTTGCCGAGGTAGGCGTCGACGTTGCGCGGGAAGGCGAGGTCGATCTGCGACATCGGGCAGAACGCACGGATACCCGCGACCGAGATGTCGTACCCACCCTTGTTGCGCCCCGTCACCTTGCCCTCGACCGGGACCTGGTTGGCGAATGCGCCGCGAAGCGCCTCGCGCTCGCGCCGCTCGATGGCCAGGCGGTGGGAGACGCGCAGCTCGGGCGAGACGGCGACCACGACGGCGTCGAGACCATCGCCGGGCCGCAGCTCGCCGAGCTCGGTACGGTCCATGACGGCCTCGGTCTTGCCTCCGACGGCGACCAGCGCGATGTCGCCGTGCACGGCCATGATGTTGCCCTCGATCAGCTGGCCGACCTCGAACTGCTCATAGCGGAAGCTCTCGGCGAGGGCCTCCGCGAAGCTCTGCGATTGGGGGGTGGGGTTGTTCTCGTCACTCATGGCTGACCTCGCCGTCTGGCCCTGCGCCAGACGCAGCCCACAGGCTGGGTCGAGAATGATACACCTTTTTTCCGGCACGAACAGCCGACGGCCCTTGCCGGCCGCCGCCGCCGCCCCTACCCTGCCATGGGGGAGTGACGGCATGGACGGCGTCACGATCAGCGGGTTGTTCATCTACCCGGTCAAAGGGTGCCGGGGTGTCGCGGTCCGGGAGGCCGAGGTGACCGACCGTGGCTTCGCCCTCGACCGGCGCTGGATGGTCACCGACGCCCGCGGCCGCTTCCTCTCGCAGCGGGTCCATCCCCGCCTCGCCCTTGTCGAGGTTGAGGTTGTTGGGGACTCCCTGGTCGCGAAGGCTCCCGGAACGGAGCCACTCAAGGTGCCGCTCGTGGGCAGGGCCGGGGGAAAGCGAGAGGTGGACATCTGGGACGACACCGTGGTCGCGTGGAGCGAGGGGCCTGCGGCAGCCGCCTGGTTCGGGCGGGTCCTCTCTCTCGAGTGCGACCTCGTCCGCATGCCGGACACCACGCGCCGGCAGGTCGACCCCGCGCGGGCGCGCCCCGGGGACCTCGTCGGCTTTGCCGACGCGTACCCGTTCCTCCTCCTCTCGGAAGGGTCGCTGGGGGAACTCAACCGCCGCCTCGCGAGTCCCGTGCCGATCGACCGCTTCCGCCCCAACATCGTGGTCGCGGGCTGCCCTCCCCACGCCGAAGACGGCTGGCGGACGCTCGCGGCCGGCGGGGTGAGCTTCCGGATGGCGAAGCCGTGCGCCCGCTGCATCGTCACCACCGTGGACCAGTCCACCGGCGTGCGCGCCGAGGAGCCGCTGCGGACGCTCGCCACCTACCGCCAGCGCGGGAACGAGGTCCTGTTCGGCCAGAACCTCGTCCACGACGGTCGCGGCGTCGTGCGTCTCGGCGACTCCTGTCGCGTCAGCCCGGCGTGACCGGCGGCCGGGTGACGGGCCTCGCCGCTCCGACATCCTCCAGGAAGCGCGCGATCAGCGCCGTCCAGCCGGTCTGGTGCGAGGCTCCGCACCCGCGGCCGGTGTCGCCGTGGAAGTACTCGTAGAAGAGCACGAGGTCCCGCCAGTGGGGATCCGCGGCGAAGCGGGCGTCGTCGCCGTGACAGGGCCGGCGGCCGTGCGCGTCGGGCAGGAAGATGCTGACCAACCGACCCGCGAGCTCGACCGCCACCTCGCGCAGGGTCATCAGCCGGCCGGAGCCGGTCGGGCACTCCACCTTGAGGGTATCGCCGAAGAAGTGGTCGTAACGCTCGAGGGCCTCGATGAGGAGGTAGTTGACCGGGAACCACACCGGCCCGCGCCAGTTCGAGTTGCCGCCAAAGAGAGCGGTGTCGGACTCGCCCGGCGTGTAGCTGACCTCCGCGTCGTGGCCGTCGAGGTGGAAGACGTAGGGGTGATCGGCGTGATAGCGGGAAAGCGAGCGGATCCCGTAGGGGGAGAGGAACTCGCCCTCGTCGAGCAGGCGGTGGAGGACGCGCTGGAGCCGCTCGCGGGAAGGGATCGCGAGAAGGCGGTGGGTGTCGTCGGGGTTCTCGCGGGCGTGCATGTAGGAGATGTGCTGGGCAAGGTCGCTCCGGTTGTCGAGGAACCACCGCATCCGCTTGTAGAAACCGGGCAGGCGGCGGAGCTGCTCGTCGTGAAGGACCTCGACGGCGATCAGGGGCACGAGGCCGACGAGCGAGCGCACGCGCAGCGGCTCGACCCGGCCCTCGACGTGGAGCTGGTCGTAGTAGAAACCGTCCTGCTCGTCCCACAGCCCGGTGCCGCCGAACTCGTTCATGGCGTCCGCAATCGCGACGAAATGCTCGAAGAACTTCGAGGCCACGTCCTCGTACGCCGGATCCTCGCGGGCAAGCTCCAGGGAAATGGAGAGCATCGTCACGCAGTAGAAGGCCATCCAGGCGGTGCCGTCGGCCTGCTCGAGGTTCCCGCCGGTGGGGAGCGGCCGCGAGCGGTCGAACACGCCGATGTTGTCGAGGCCGAGGAAGCCGCCCGCGAAGAGGTTGTTGCCCTCGAGGTCCTTGCGGTTGACCCACCAGGTGAAGTTGAGAAGCAGCTTGTGGAAGACCCGTTCGAGAAAATCGCGGTCGCGTGCCCCCCGCGCCCCGGTGATCTTGTAGACGCGCCACGAGGCCCAGGCGTGCACCGGTGGATTGACGTCGGAGAAGGCGAACTCGTAGGCCGGGATTTGCCCCGACGGGTGCATGTACCACTCGCGCAGCAGCAGGATGAGCTGTTGTTTGGCAAACTCGCGATCGACGGTCGCCAGGGGCAGGGTGTGAAAGCCGAGGTCCCACGCCGCGTACCAGGGATACTCCCAGCTGTCGGGCATGGAGATCACGTCGCGGTTGTACAGATGACCCCATCCGCTGTTGCGCCCGCCGGCCCGCGCGGCTGGCGGCGCCGGCTGCGAGGGGTCCCCGGCCAGCCAGTCCTTGACGATGTAGTGGTAGAACTGCTTGGTCCACAGAAGGCCTGCGCACGCCTGGCGGATGATCCGGCGCTCCTCGTCGGCGCCGCACCCGGTCGCGATCCCCGCGTAGAACGTGTCGGCCTCGTCGGCGCGCTGGGCGAAGAGACGATCGAAACCGTCACCGAAGGGCTCCGCGTCGGCCTCACCAGCGGCCCGCAGGCGCAGACGCATGGTGACCTCGCCGCCGGGCGGGACCTCGTGCCGGGACCACAGCGCCGCCTTCGTCCCACTCCCCCGAGGGTTGGCGGCCGCGGCGCGTCCGCCGATGACCACCTCGTGGAACGCGTCCTTGACGTAGGGCGTCGGGTTGGCCGTGCCGAACAGGCGTTCGAAGTTGGTCTCGTTGTCGGTGAACAGCACCTCGGGTGCCGCACCGCCCGGAGCCGCGGCGGTCAGCTCGAAGCGGCCGAGCGAGACGTGGTCGGCCACCAGGGTCGAGCCGTCCCGCCGGGTGATCGAGGGCTTGGGCCAGTACCCCTCGCCGCTGCGTCCCCACGTCCAGGTGTTGCGGAACCACAACGTCGGGAGCAGGTGAAGCGGGGCTGGATCGGGTCCGCGGTTGACCGCGGTGACGCGGATCAGGAGGTCGTCAGGCGAGGCCTTGGCGTACTCGACGACGATGTCGAAGTACCTGCTGTCGTCGAACACGCCGGTGTCGGCAAGCTCGAACTCGGGATCGGCTCGCCCGCGCCGGCGGTTCTCCTCGACCAGGCGGGCATACGGAAACTCGACCTGGGGGTACTTGTAGAGCGCCTTCATGTACGAGTGGGTGGGGGTGGAGTCGAGGAAGAAGTAGGCCTCCTTGACGTCCTCGCCGTGGTTGCCCTCCGGACCGGAAAGGCCGAAGAGGCGCTCCTTGAGGATGGGGTCGCGCCCGTTCCACAGGGCGAGCGCGAAGCACAACCGGCCCTCGCGGTCGCAAATCCCGAGCAGGCCGTCCTCGCCCCATCGGTAGGCCCGGCTGCGCGCGTGATCGTGCGGGAGGTAGTCCCACACCGACCCGTCCGCCGAATAGTCCTCGCGTACGGTGCCCCACTGGCGCCCGGAGAGGTAGGGACCCCAGCGCTTCCAGTTGCGCTCACGCCGGGCGTCCTCGTCGAGTCGGACCGCCTCGGCTCCTGGCTGCTCACCCATGGCTGACACCTCCCTGGTGCTCCCGCCGTGCGCTCACCGAGGACGGGCGCCGGCGGCGCTCGTCATGCCTCGTTATCGTCGTCGCGCCGCGATCGCACCAGCGCTCGCGCCGGAGCGCCCTCCCCGCCGGCGAGCCGGAGTGGCAGGCAGAGCAGCTCGTACCGGCCCGGTGCGACACGGGACAGGTCGAGACCCTCGATGACCCAGATTCCCGCACCCAGGAGCACGCGATGGGTGTCGTCGCCGTCCCGCCTGGTTCCCACGGACAGAGCGTCGATGCCGACCGTCCTCACGCCGATCCTGGCCAGCTCGCGAGCCGCCGCGAGCGACAGCGCCACATACCCGTCATCGAACGGCCGCTCGGCCCAGCGGCGCTCGGAGTTCGCCGTTCTGAAGAGCACCCGCTCCCCGCGGACCAGACCGAGCGAGGCGAGCTCCACGGGCCGTATCGCCGCAGGATCGCGGATGGCGACCACCCGGGCCGGCCCGACGGTGGCGTCGAGCGGCATGTCGTCGAGCGTCGCCCCGCCCGCGGCGTAGTGTGCCGGGGCATCGACGTGGGTGCCCGTGTGGACCGTCATGTCGAGGTGGGACACGGTGCAGGCCTCACCGCGGGCGAGGTCGTGCAGGCGGGTGATGCGCACCGGGGGGTCATCGGGCCAGTTGGGCATGCCGCTGCGCAGCGGGAGGGAGATGTCGATCCAACCGGTGGTCATCTCCGCGTCCTCCGCGTGGTCGCCCGGGTCGCGAGCACGCTCCTGTCCAGGCGCAGGGCCTCGCCGAGCGACCACGCCTGGAAGGGGCAGCCGCGGGGGGTGTGGGGTGGGTCGCCGTCGGCGATCTCGGGGAGGTGGCCGAGCCCGGCCGGATCGAGAGCCGCGAGCAGGGGAGAGAGGAAGGCCCGCCGGGCCCACCGGCGAGCCCCCGGGCTGGCGCCGTGCACCCGGACCCACGCCTCGACGAAGGGGCCCAGCAGCCAGGGCCAGACCGTGCCCTGGTGGTAGACCCGGTCGCGCTCGGCCGGTCCGCCGGAGTAGCGGCCGGCGTAACCCGGCTCGCCGGGCGCCAGGGAGCGCAGACCGACCGGTGTGAGGAGCCGCTCCTCGACCACCGCGACGACGCGGGCGGCGCGCTCGTCCCCGAGCAGCCCCCGCGGGAGCCCGCCCACCGCGAGGATCTGGTTGGGTCGCAGGGCGGGGTCGAGCCGACCGGCGACGTGGTCGACGTCGACGACGTCGAACAGACAGCCACGCTCGGGGTTCCAGAACCGTCTCTCGAACGCCTCGAGGCCGCGCGCGAGCGGGGCGCGCCAGCGGTCGGCGTGCGCGGCCGCCAGGTGCAGCCCGTTGAGCCAGAGGGCCTGGACCTCGACCGGCTTGCCGACGCGCGGCGTGACGGCGCGGCCGTCGACGCGCGCGTCCATCCAGGTGAGCTGCGTGCCCGGCTCGCCGGCGGCCACGAGGCCGTCGTCGTCTACGCGGATCCCGTAGCGCGTCCCGGCGGTGTACCCGGTGAGGATGGCGTCCACCGCGGCGTCGAGCCGGTCCCGGTCCCGGCGTCGCAGCATGGCCTCGCCGCGCTCCTCAGCCGCGAGCAGTTCACCCGCCGCGACCGCGAACCAGAGGGAGGCATCCACCGAGTTGTACTCCGGCTGTCCGCCTTGGTCCACGAAGCGGTTCGGCAGCATCCCCGCCGACAGGCTGTCGGCCCAGGTGAGGAGGATGCCGCCTGCGTCGGCGTAGCGGCCGGTGGCCAGGCACAGACCGCGCAGCGCGATGAAGGTGTCACGGCCCCAGTCGGTGAACCACGGGTAGCCGGCAATCACCGTCGGGAGATTGTCGCGCCGGATCAGGTAGGCCTCGGCGGCGCGATCGAGCGCCGTGCCGGATCGGCTCCTCCTTCGCCCCTCGGCGGCGCGCAGGGCGCGCGTCAGCGCGACCGGCTCCCGGCCGTCGTCGGCGACGAGCGAGCCCTCGACGGTGAGGAGCCAGACCGCGTCCTCGCGGCCAAGGTCCCAGGAGAGTTCGCCGGGTGACGCGAGGTCCTCGGTGCACTCCAGGCCCCGGTTTCGCTCCTCGGTGTAGAGGAAATTGCGGTACCACTCCGGTGCGTGGCGGTAGGTGGCGTTGCTCAGCGACACGATGGCGGGCACGCCGGGGTACGGCCGCCACACCACCCTCGCTCCGCCGGTCTCCGCCGCGAAGCCGAAGACGTCGTTCTCGTGGTGGAGCGCGTGGATGTCGCGGCCGGAGAGCAGCGGGCGCACGACCAGGCGCGCGGGGACGCGACCGCCGACCTTGCGCCAGGACAGCACGACCGACGGCGAGCCCCGTGGGACGACCACCTCGTGCTCGAGGCGAGTCCCGTCCGGGAGCGTCAGGTGCCAGCGCGGCCAGCGATCGCAGGCGAACCGGGTGATGCGATCTGCGCCGTCGGGGTAGACGACCTCACCCCCGTAGCGCTGGGAGGTCAGCGCGGTTCGACCGCCAGGCGTCTCGACCCACGCCTCGAAACCGTTGACGAGCATCTGGCGTCCAGCCGAGCCGGTGGCCGGCACGGCGAGCAGCCCGTGGTACCGGCGGGTACGGATCCCGTCCGCGGTCCCGCTGGCGAAGCCGCCCAGGCCGTCGGCCTCGAGCCACTCGAGCCGTTCAGGTGAGGGTGACCACACTCTTGATGCCACCGCCCTCCCCGATGAGCACGTCGCGCGCCGCCCCGATGGGGAAGCGACCGGTGATCAGTCTGCCCAGGGCGCCCGGCCAGCGCTCGCGGAAAGTGGCGAGGTCACGAATGGCCGCCTCGTAGGCCGGCCGGGATGCGTTGACGGTGCCAAAGACCACCTGGTTCTTCAACACCAGATCGCGCATCAGAAGGTCGGTGTCGACCTCGATCGGCGCCTTGCGCCCGGGCACCCCGGTAAAGACGAAGATCCCGTTGGTACCGAGCACGCGCAACATCGCGAAGGCCACCCGCGAAGCGCCGGTCGCCTCGTAGACGAGGTCGATCGCGCCGACTCTGGTCGCCAGCTCGTCGATCGAGGTCGTCTCGGCGGCCACGTAGGTCGCACCGAATCCGGCCACGATCCCGTCCTTGTCGTGGGGTCCGGAGGCGCGGGAGTAGACGAAGGTGTCGAACCCCTGCGTGACCAGCACCATCGCGCCCAGCAACCCGACCGGGCCACCACCCAGGACGACGGCCCGGCGGCCGTGACCCGGCTGCGTGCCGGTCGCCCGCGACGCCCACGGCAGGCGCTGCTGCACCTGCCACACCTGCGTGATGGCCTTCTCGGCGATGGTCAGCGGCTCGGTCAGGACCGCGACCTCGCGCAGTCCGGCCGGGACCACGTTGAGGTACGCCTCGTCATCCACGACCATCTCGGTCATGAAGCCGTGGGCCTGCTTGATGCCGCGCTCGGTGAAGTCGCCGGTCGCGCAGAAGTCCTGTCGGCCGGCTCGGCACGGAACGCACTCGGGGTGCGTACAGGGACGCCTGACCATGGTGACGACCAGGTCGCCGGGTTTGACGCGTCCTACCCCGGTGCCGACCTCGATCACCTCCGCCAGCGACTCGTGGCCGATGACGAGGTACTCGGAACCGGCGGGCGGCGTACCGTACTGGAACGTGATGATCTCGTGGTCGGTGCCACAGATGCCGACCTCCAGCATGCGCAGCTTGACCTGGGTCGCGCCTTCGATCTCGGGCTCCGGGTGGTCGACGAGCCTGACGTCGCGGCGGTTGGGGAACACGGCCATTGCTTTCATCTCGGGTGCTCCTCCCGACATCCATCATCAGCAACGGCAACCCGGCCCCGTCTCATTTCCTTCCGCGATTATGACGCGGCGGGCAGCGGGTCTGCCGACTGCACCCACGGGCGATGCGACGAGTCGCCGGAAATGCGGGTCAGCGGGACGCAGGGGCTCGGGCAGGAGAAACGGGTGTGGTACAAGGCCGTGGAGAGAGGGAGGGCGCGATGCGCGAGGCGAACCCGAACGGTCACGATCAGCAGCGCTGGCGTTTTCCGGCCGTCGTTCTTGCCGTCGCGGTCGCGGTCGTGGGCGTCGCAGGCGCTGCGGAGGCTCCCGTCGAGGTGGGCCACCGGGCGCCGGCATTCCGCCTCGCGGGAAACGACGGCCAGCACCACGAGCTGGCCGCGCTGCGGGGCCATCGGCGGCTCGTCCTGATCTTCTACCGGGGCGTGTGGTGACCCTACTGTCGCACGCAGCTCGGCGAGCTGCAGAGCCACCTTGAGGCCTTCACCAAGCTCGACGCCGAGGTCTGGGGCATCGGCTCGGACCGCCCCGACACTCTGGTCCGTTACGCCGCGGCGAAGGGGATCACCTTCCCGCTCCTCAGCGATCCGGGCCTCGCGGTGACGAGACTGTACGGTGTGCTCAACGAGCAGCACCCGGAGGTCGCCTATCCGGCCGCCTTCGTCATCGACCGGGAAGGCACGGTGCGCTTCCGGCGCGTCGATATCGACTTCCGCGAGCGGCCGCCAGTCGCCGAGCTGCTCGCGGCGCTGCGCGCTCTGCCGGCCGAGGACGCGAGGGCCACGCCCACGCACTGAGGCCAACCGGCGTGCTGCGGGGGGCGGGGTCCGCCGTCAGCTTCGCTAGGTCTCGAGCGCGCTGAACATCCCCTCCGCCACCCAGCTGCGGAACCAGCGGAAGACCGTGTCCGCGCGCCGTGACTCCTTGATGTGCCGCGCCGCTGTCCCGAGCGCCTCCCCGAGCGGTGTCCCGCCGGTCAGGGCTGCGAGCAGCTCGTACTCCGGGCGGCTGAGGTCGAGGCGGTAGACCGAGTAGTCGCGTCGGTAGACGGCGAGGAAGCTGGCCCGCCGCCGCGGCCGGGGAGCGGGCAGGTCGAGCTTTGCGGCGTCGAGGTGCGCGGACACCGGGTGGCAGAGCGTGAGGAGTCGGAAGGCGCGGATTGGACGCAGTCGGGCGCCGGACCACGCCTCCGCCGGGACCTGTTGGATCGCCTCCGGGCCGAGCACCGCCGACTCCTCCTCGTCGAACGCCTGGCTGACCGCGAGCTCGGTCCTGGCGAGATCGTGGAGGAAGGCGGCGTGGCGGCGGTCGGGTTCGTCGAGGAAGAACTGCGGGAGCCGGTCTCCGAGGCGGTTGAGGGTGTAGCTGCGCGACGGGTAGCGCTGCACGTAGTCGCGGACCAGCTCCTCGAACGGTTCCTCGCCCAGGAAGTGCCGGATCGCCGGGTAGTCGGTCTCGAGCGCCTCCACCATGCGCAGGAGGTACATGCCGTGGTAGATCTCGACCCGCTCGGCCGCCGACAGCGACCACGACGGGCGCACGACCGCAGCGAGCTGTTCCGGCGGGACCTCGCGTGCCGCCTCCTCGGCTTCAATCGCCTCGTCGACCGAGCCGGGGTGGACGATGACCGCCTGCATCCAGCGCTGCACGGTGTCGAGCGGGACGTCCAGCGGTGCGGGGGCGGTTCCCGGCTCGGGCGCGACTCGCAGCGAGGACCTGCGCCTCGACCGGTGAGGCGAGCGGGTGGCAATGGCCAGTCTTCGCCCGGAGATCGCCGCCTCGCTGCGCTGCTCACGCGACATCGGAGACCTCCTGATCACGCCAGACACGCGCCTTGAGCACCTCCTGGTGGACCTCCTCGAAGGGGGGGATGTTGGCGTCCCACTCGAGCAGGGTGGCGCGCAGGCCGACCTGCCGGACGGTATGGCCGAAGAGCTCCCACACCGGGTCGACGACGTGATCGGAGTGGGTGTCGAGAATGTGCGTGCCCTTGTGGGTGTGACCGGCGAGGTGGTACTGGCACACCCGCTCCCCGGGGATCGCGTCGATGTACGCCACCGGGTCGTAGCCGTGGTTGAACGCCGAGACGAAGACGTTGTTAACGTCGAACAGCAGGCCGCAGTCCGCCGCGTCCGCGAGGCGGGCGACGAACTCCCACTCAGGCATGGAGTTGGGGGTGAACTCGAGGTAGGTCGACGGGTTTTCGAGCACCAGCGGTCGCTCCAGGAAGTCCTGCACCGACCGGACCCGCGCCACCGCGTGACGCAGCGAAGCCTCGGTGTACGGGAGGGGGAGGAGGTCGTGGGTGTTGCGCCCGAGCACGCCGGTCCAGCAGATGTGATCGGAGATCCACCGGGCGCCGATCCGGGCGGCGAGCGCCTTCACCTTGCGGAGATAGTCGAGGTCGAGAGGATCGGTCGAGCCGATCGACATGGAGACGCCGTGCATGACGACCGGGTAGTGCTCCGCAATCTGGTCCAGGATGAAGAGGGGACGGCCGCCGGTGTCGAGGAAGTTCTCCGTGAGCACCTCGAAGAAGCCGATCACGGGCCGCTGCGCGAGGATGTGGCCGAAGTGGCTGGTGCGCAGACCGACGCCGAGGCCGAGATCGGGGTAGTCCCAACGGTTTGAAGTCATGGTGTCTCCCCGGCCGCCGGGGGGCCACGGTGTCGCCCGTGACCCCCTGACGACCTGCGATTCCTAGGCAGCGGGCTGGACAGGAACGGCGCAGCCGCCCTTGCCCTTGCACGAGTTCTTGCCGGCGCAGCCGTTGTCGCCGGTCTTGCAGCCGCCCATGCCCTTGCAGCTGTTCTGACCCTTGCACGCGTGCCGGGCCTCTGCGGAGGCGCAGCCGCCCTTGCCCTTGCATGAGTTCTTGCCGGCGCAGCCGTTGTCCCCGCTCTTGCAGTTGCCCTTCCCCTTGCAGGAGTTCATCCCCTTGCAGACGTGACGGTCTGTCGCCTTGGCCTGCCCGGCCGTCTGAGCGCCGGCCGCCCCGCAGCCGCCCTTGCCGCCACAGCCGTTCTGGGCGATCCCCAGCGGTGCCGCGACAGCACGGGCAGGCGTGAGGCCGCCGAACCCCGCCATCATTCCCGCCATCGCCGCGTTGACCAGCATCGTCGTGACCTTGCGGTTCATGCCGTGTGTCCTTTCTCCGGCTCCCGGCCGGTCGGTCTGCGAGGCACGCGCCTCATCCGTTTCCCGGCTGCGGTCGGCGGTCGGGCGCCACCTGCCACCGAAGTGGCCGAGAGACCGGCTCCGCCTCGCACAGCGTCGCGTTCTGGGCCGCTTCCACGCTGGGCATCTTGATCCATAGAATCAAAATCATTGGCATGCTCTTCCCTTTGCTCGGAGTACTCGCGAGGTTTCAGCGCCGCACCGCCTCATCGACCCTCGCCCCGTCTGCAGCGGGCGAAGCTGGCGGCGGCGTGCCGGCCGGCACGGCGCCCAGAACCAGGCGCCGCAGCCAGCGGTCGACGCTCAGCGTTCCCGGTCCCAGGAACACCAGCCAGAGCAGGAAAAGGAGGAAGACGAACGACACGACGTCCGTCGGCGAGGTCGCGCTGGCCCAACCCCAGGACGAGAGAAAGGCGTCGCGATCGGCGGTCAGCAGGGCCACCACCATGGTGGTGGAGAGGCCGGCGGCGAAGAGACGGGTCATCAGCCCGACGACGAGCGCCCCTCCGCCTACCACCTCGAGCGTGGCGACCACAGCCGCGTTGGCGGTCGGCATGGGGATGCCGAGGCCGGCGAAGAAGCTCACCGTACGGTCGAAGTGCTGCCACTTTCCGAGGCCGGTCTGCAGGAAGCCGAGCCCGATCACGATCCGGGTCGCGAGCGGGGGGA
The DNA here is from genome assembly GCA_050257595.1 of Acidobacteriota bacterium. GTDB lineage: Bacteria > Acidobacteriota > Thermoanaerobaculia > Thermoanaerobaculales > Thermoanaerobaculaceae > JBLMXF01. The sequence continues at coordinate 26,623 of JBLMXF010000011.1, forward strand.
GGAACGCCATGCTGTCGAGCGCGGCAAGGCCGCGGCGGGCAAGGATCCTGATCGTCGGCGAGATTGGCATTCGAGCCCTCCTGGTGGCGGGGTGCGCCACGCAGCTGAGTCGACATCTCACTATGCGCGCTGACCGAGACTGGTTTCCGCGCCGGGATCTTGCGGGTCCGGCGCCGCGAGCGGACCCGGCCGCTCTGCCCAGTGCGGCACTTGCTTGGGCCATCAGATCGGTCGGCGTAGACTGCTGCCGACCCTAAGGTGACAGTCCGAAGGGATGCCGGGGTAACCGTGGAGGAGACTGGCGCAAACCAACGGTGGGCGGACGGTGCCGACCGCGAGGCCGGTGATGCTGCCCTGCGCGCGCTGATGGTCGCTTACCAGGCCGGTGACGGGGCCGCATTCGAGGCCTTGTACGAGACGCTCTCGCGTCCGATCGGCGGGTATCTGCGCGCCCTCAGCCGCGACGCGGTGCGTGCCGAGGATCTCCTCCAGGAGACCTTTCTCCAGCTTCACCGCGCCCGTCACACCTACCTCCCGAGCCGGCCGGTCAGACCGTGGGTCTACGCGATCGCGCGCAACGTCTTCCTGATGAGCCGGCGGGCGGCCGCTCGGCGGGGCCGCCACGAGACCCCCGCCGACGGGGAGCTCCCGGACTTCCCGGTACTGCCGGAGGTGGATGATCTGGGCGACCGTGACGCGGTGCGCAAGGCCCTCGCGACGCTGCCCGAGGACCGGCGCGAAGCGCTTCTGCTCCACCACGTCTGGGGGCTGTCGTTCCGCGAGGTGGCGGCGGTGCAGGGCATCAGCGAGGCCGCAGCCAAGCTCCGTGCCCACCGGGGCGTGGTGGCGCTGCGCGAGCGGCTCCGCACAGGGGGAGGCCGGGGATGAGCGAGCGGCGTTTGCCCGAACGCCTACGGCGACAGGTGCTCGCCGATCTCCGGCCGGTCCGTCCGCTGCCCCCGCCGGCGGTGCGTGCCGCTGAGGTGGCGCTGTGGGCGGTCGCGCTGTTCCTGATCGTGCCGGCGGTCTTCCCGCTCCGGCGCGACGGCGCCCTGCTCGGCTGGCTGCTGATGTGGGGAGCGGCGGCGGCCGAGTGCCTGACCGGCATCCTGCTCGTCGGCCTCGCCCTGCGCGAGGCCGTGCCCGGCGCGGGCCTGGGTCGGGGCCGGTCGCTGGCGGCGCTGATCGCCGGTGTCACCGTGCAGGCGATGGTGGGCGTGCTGTCCTGGGTGAAGAGTCCACCGTCGGCAACCGGGGTCACGGCCCACCATTCGGGCGCGGCGTGCTTCGCCAGTCAGAGCATGCTTGCACTACCCGCCCTCGCGCTCGCGATGTGGCTGGTGGTCCGGGCCTTGCCTGTCCGGCCGCGGTGGGCCGGGGCGCTCGCCGGGCTGGGCGCCGGATTGATGGCCGACGGGGTCTGGCACCTGATCTGCCCGCTGTCGAACCTCGAGCATCTCCTCCTCTGGCACGGCGGAGCCACCGCCCTGTTGACGCTCGCCGGATGGCTCCTCGGCCTGCTCTGGGAGCGGCGCGAGGCGGCGCGGCTCGCCGGCTGAGGGGAGTCTTCCGGCCATCGGAACGCCGCTGGCGGAACAATCGGTTACCCTGACGTTTGGCCGGTCCCGAGCTGGCGGCCGCATGAGGTGGCGCGTGAGGTACGACTCGATCGGAGGACGGCATGAACACGGCGAGGTGGACGCCACCGGGGTGCTGCTCGCCAACCTCGGGACCCCGGACGAGCCGACGCCGGCGGCGCTTCGCCGCTACCTCCGCGAGTTCCTCTCCGATCCCCGCGTGATCGAGCTGCCACGCCCGCTCTGGTGGCTCATCCTCAATGCCTTCGTGCTTCCTTTCCGTCCGCGACGCTCCGCTCGACTGTACGCCAAGGTCTGGCAGCCGGACGGCTCTCCACTCCTGGTGATTTCGCAGCGGCAGGCGGCGGCGGTCGCGAGTGGGCTCGGCGAGGCGATCGGCTCGCCGCTCGCCGTCGCGCTCGGCATGCGCTACGGCCGGCCCTCGATCGCGAGCGCCCTCGAGGAGCTGCGCCGCCGCCGCTGCCGCCGCATCCTGGTGGTCCCCCTCTACCCGCAGTACTCGGCAGCCACCACCGGGTCGACCTTCGACGCGGTCGCGCGGACGCTGACCGGCTGGCGATGGGTTCCCGAGCTGCGAACGGTCAACGGCTACCACGACGAACCGTCCTACGTCGCAGCCCTCGTCGCGAGCGTCCGCGACGCCTGGGCCGGGGGCGGCGAGCCGGAGCGGTTGCTGTTCTCCTTCCACGGTCTCCCCAGACGTTACTTCGAGGCCGGGGATCCTTATTTCTGTCTGTGCCAGAAGACCTCCCGTCTCGTCCTCGAGGCGCTGGGATGGCCTGCCGAGCGGGCGGCGGTCGCGTTCCAGTCCCGCTTCGGCCGCGAGGAGTGGCTGCAGCCGTACACCGACAAGACGCTCGAGGGTTGGGGCCGAGCGGGAGTCCGGCGCGTCGACGTGATGTGCCCGGGGTTCGCCGCCGACTGCCTGGAGACGCTCGAGGAGATCGCCATGCTGAACCGGTCCATCTTCCTCGCGGTGGGCGGCGTCGAGTACCGCTACATCCCGGCGCTCAACGACCGCCCGGACCATGTCGCGGCGCTGGTAGCCGTGATCCGACGTCACCTGTCCGGTTGGGTGGTCGGGCATGATCAGTGGGACGGGGCGGCGGCCGCGGGTGAGGCCGCCGCGTCGAATCGGAGGGCCAAGGCCATGGGGGCGCCGTGATGCCCCGCGGCGGGGGCGAAGGGGAGCGCCAGGGGCGAGGGCCGGCCGACCGGCCGATCCGGATCGGGGTCTCGTCGTGCCTGCTCGGGTGCAAGGTGCGCTTCGACGGTGGCCACAAGAAGGACGACTTCCTGGTCGACACCTTCGGGAAGTGGGTCCAGTGGGTCCCGGTGTGTCCCGAGGTCGAGGTAGGGATGGGCACGCCGCGGGAGTCCATCCGCCTGATCCGGGATGGTGAGGCGCTGAGGCTCCTCGCGCCCAAGAGCGGCACCGACTGGACAGCGCCGATGCGGGAGTACGCCTCCGGGCGCGTGCGCGACCTCGAGGATACCGACCTGTGCGGCTACGTCCTCAAGAAGGACTCGCCGTCCTGCGGCATGGAGCGGGTCAAGGTGTATGGGAACGGGATGCCCACCAAGTCGGGGCGGGGTGTCTTTGCCGAGGTGTTGCTCGCCCGCTTGCCCGACCTCCCGGTGGAGGAGGAGGGCAGGCTGAACGACCCGCGGCTGCGCGACAACTTCGTGGAGCGGGTGTTCGCCTATCACCGGCTCAAGGCCCTGTTCGCGTCGCGCTGGACCGTCGGTTCCCTGGTCGCGTTTCACACCGCGCACAAGCTTCAGCTCATGGCGCACTCGCCGCAGAGCTACACGGAGCTGGGCCGCTTGGTGGCCGGTGCCAAGGCGATCGACCGCAGCGAGGTCGAGCGCCGCTATCGGGAGGCCTTCATGCAGGGCCTCCGCGCGATCGCCACGCCCCGGCGTAACACCAACGTCCTGCAGCACATCCTCGGTTACTTCCGCAAGCTGCTCGACGCTGCGTCCCGGCGCGAGCTGCTCGCGTTGGTCGACGACTACCATCGGGGATTGGTACCACTGGTCGTGCCGATCACGCTGATCCGCCACTATGTCCGCCTCCACGGGATCTCTTACCTGGCCGGCCAGAGCTTCCTCGATCCGCATCCCAAGGAGCTCATGCTGCGCAACCACGTGTGATACGACTCCTCACGCACCGTGTGTCTGCGATGTGGCAGGGCGAGGCGGCGCGCGTGCGCCGCCGCTTTTCTGTACGGTGGACGGGGAATCTGTCGAACCCGGAACCGGCGGATCGGGATCGGGAAGCCGTTCCTCCTGTCGACGAGTGCCACGGCCGGCCCGCTCGGCAACACCCGGAACCGACCCCCGGGGGGCCGGCAGACTAAGAAGGTTTCTTCGGGATGGAGAGGACGAAGGTTCCCGCCGGGCCCTGGTCGCTTCCCCCGGTCGGCGTGGTGAACTGCCAGGAGGCGAGGAATTCCCGCAGACCCGCGTCGTCCTGGCTGGTCGACCGGGCTGGAACCGAGACCCGGATGATGTAGATCCGGTTGGAGTGGACCGCCACCCAATACGACACCTGGCCGGGCGCGTCGGTCTCCCTGACTCGGACCGGGTAGGTCACCTCGAGGGCAGGCTGGCCGGCCAGAGTGGTGGGCCGCTGGACGGGCGCGCCGACGACCCGAAAGTAGTACTTCGCCCATGCCTCGAGCTGAGGGACGATCGTGCCTGGGAGTCCCTTGACGAAACTCTCCTCGGCGTCGTCGAGAGCGAGCACCTGGATGGTGATCAAGGTAGCGTTCGGCGAGCGCACCTCTCCGCGCATGACCTGCCAGTGGGGAGGAGCGACAAAACGGTAGCCCGATTCAGGGTGAGCGAAGGTCCGCTCCGCGACGGGAGGCACCGCGGGCGAGCCGCAGGCCGTCGCGAAGAGGGCGGCAACGGCGGTGAGGACGACCGTTCCCCAAGTCGATCCGCGAGCGAATGCGCTCATGCCCTCATGATCAACAAAGGTCGGCCCGATTGCAAGGACGCCACGTCCTCCCCTCCGTCCGTCAGGAGACGGGAACGAACGCCGGTAGGAGTGCGTAGTCCAGTTCCTGCAAGGTCTCCCGGACCATCGCCTCGTAAGCCTCGCTGGCGACCAGGGCACGCAGCCGTTCGGAGACCGGGAGCACCATGGGACAGGCCCCCCACTGGACCGGCTGGCCGCGCCGCCTGTTGAGGACCCGTCCTGCCTCGACCGCCCGCGAGGCGTCGTCGAGCGACAGCCCGCCGAGAGCAGTCCTCAAGGCCCGAAAAGCCGCCTCATGCTCGGGTCTCACGAAGGCGACGAAGCGCGAGGAGAGGGCCGCGATGTGGTATCCGGCGGGGTTGAACATGACGCCGTCGAGCTGAAGCTCCTCGGCGAGGATGACGAGCAGGCCGAAGAACTCCCGCAGCATGCCGAGACCTGGGTGACTCTGTCCGGGCAGCTGTCGTCGGCCCGGAGCGAAATCCTGGCGCGGGTTCTGGAGGAGCAGCCACTCGACGAGGAGCACCTCCATGCCTGGAATCAGCCGCGTCGAGCGGTTGACCCGGAGCTCGACCAGCAGGTCCCTGCGGTCACGGTCGCCGAAGATGCGCAAGGTCTGGCCGAGAGGATGATCCAGCTCGAAGTGGAGGGTCGGGTAGCGGAACCCCCGGGCGCGGAGCTGCTCGAGGATGCCGAAGCGCTCGAGGATCAGCTCGATCCCGACCTTGGAGAAATACCCGAGGAAGCGCGTCTGGCGGGGGATGCCGGGGAGAATCCCGACCAGGTCCTCCTCGGAGAGCTCCCATCCGCTCCCCTCCGTGGCCTGCGTGAGATGAAGCGAGTCGAGCTGGCTCTTGATCTGCCGGAAGCGCAGCAGGGTAAGGGCCTCGTTGTCGGGAGGCTCGATCTCCGTACCGGAGAGCAGCCAGGCGGCGAACCTTCCGGTGTAGCGCCAGGCGGCGTCGCCGTAGCCGCCGCCGATGACCACGGCGAGCGGGATGCCACGGCTGCGGACCTGCTCGACGACGAACCGGTCCCGGGCCAGCATCCCGGGAGCGGTTATGCGCCAGTTGCCGATCTGGTCATCACCGGCGACATCGCAGCCGGCCAGGTAGAAGACCAGGCGGGGTCGGAACTCCTCCACCACGCGAGGGAGCGTCGCGGTCAGGGTACCCAGGTAGGCTTCGTCGGTGATGTCCGGCCCCAGCGCGATGCTGGTCGAGGCGACAGCTTCGGTCGAGCCCCAGTGGTCGTTGTGGATCGAGAAGGTGTGCACCGTGGGATCGTCGGCGAAGACGGCGCGGGTCCCGTTGCCGTCGTGCAGGTCGAGGTCGACGACGAGGATCGGCGCGAGGAAGCCGCGCCGGCGCAGCCGGGCGATGGCGACCGCGATGTCGTTAAAGATGCAGAAGCCCATGCCGCGGGCCGGCTCGGCGTGGTGGAAGCCGCCGCCAAGGTTGACGGCGACGCGGTTGTCCGCGAGGGCCAATTGGCTCGCATGGATCGTGCCTCCCGCCATGAGACGCTGGAAGTCGAGGACGGGCTCGATCTCGTCTTCACCGACGGGCGCCCCGAGGATGGCCATGACCGTCTCTCGCCGTTGCAGCGACTGCAGATACGCCGGGGAGTGGACCCGGAGGATGTTCGCCAGCGAGGCCGGGCGTGCGAGCTCGATCTCCTCGCGCCGCAGCAGTCGCTCGTTGACCAGGAAGGCGAGGATCCGGTCGGCGCGGAGGGGGTCGAAGGGGACGCCTCCGGGCATGGCACGCTCGTAGCCGGACTCGTAGACGAAGACCGCGGCGGGCGGACGCAGCATATTGGTGACCCTGCGGGCCTGGCGTCGCACACCCCGCACGAGGCGTCGGGTTAGAGATGGGCGGCGGTACACCGAGCTGACTGAAGAGGTGGGAACGAGGAGCCGGGCAGGTTCGGGAGTGGGGTCTGAAGGTTCGTGCCACCCGTCCACGCGACGAGTATAGGCTCACAGAAAATCCGAGCAGGAGAGAAAGAACCCGCACGCCGGGTCGGGGCAGACGAGCTTGCAGGACCGCTCGGCGAGGACGCGCCCACAGTTCGGACAGGTGCACAGCGAAGTCGTCGTCGGGTCGTGCCGAATGGCCGGTTCTTCGCGTTCTGGGGAGCGATCGACGGGCGTTCCGGTCCGTTCGTCCACGCCCATGAGGCTAGACTGGCTCCGGTCCGGGAGCAAGCGGGTGCCACCCTCACCTCCGGAGAGATGCATGCCCGCCACCGCACCGAAGCGGTATGATGCGCTTGTGAAACCCTGAACAAGGGGTTCACCCGCGGGAGGGACGATGAAGACCTTTGCGCTGAAGATCGACCCGCTGACCGGCGAGGAGTACTACGAGGTCTACCTCCGCGGCCAGCAGCTGTTGACTGATCCACTGCTCAACAAGGGGGCGCACTTCACGCTCGAAGAGCGCGCCAGCCTCGGCCTCGTCGGCCTCCACCCCTATGGGGTGTCGACCCTCGAGCAGCAGGTGGCGCGTGGCCTCGAGAGCTACCGGCGCAAGCCCGACGATCTGGAGCGCTACCTCTTCCTGCTCGGCCTGCTCAACCGCAACGAGACGTTGTTCTACCGCCTGCTCGTCGGCAATCTCGTCGAGATGTTGCCGATTGTCTACACCCCGACGGTCGGCCAGGCGTGCCAGCAGCTGTCCCACATCATGCGGCGTCCGCGCGGCGTCTACATCCATCCCGAGAACATCGCGAACATCGACCAGATCTTCGAGAACGTCTCGCTGCCGCACGTCCGTCTCATGGTGGTCACTGATGGGGAGCGCATCCTCGGGCTCGGCGACCTCGGTTCCGACGGCATGGGGATACCGGTCGGCAAGGTCAGTCTCTACGTCGCGGCCGGCGGCCTCCACCCCGGTTGCTGCCTGCCGGTCTGCCTCGATGTCGGCACCAACAACGAACGCCTGCTCGGCGATCCTCTCTACCTCGGCTACCGGCATCACCGCCTCGAGGGCGAGGACTACTTCCGCTTCATTGAGCGCTTTGTGATCGGCGTCCGTCGCAACTTCCCGGACGCCCTCCTGCAGTGGGAGGATTTCGCCAAGCACAAGGCGTTCAAGCTGATGAAACGCTACCGTGAGCGGGTCCTGTCGTTCAATGACGATATCCAGGGGACCGGCGCCACGGCCTGCGCGGCCCTCCTCGCGGCCATGCGCATCAAGGGCAGCACCTTCCGCGAGCAGCGCTTCGTCATCGTCGGGATGGGCCAGGCGGGCGTGGGCACGGCCCACGCGATCCGCGCCATCCTGCGCGAGGATGGACTCTCGCCCGAAGAGATCAGGCAGCGGATCTACGGCGTGGATGTCAGGGGTTTGCTGGTCGAGGACGACCCGCACTTGGAGGAGGAACAGTGGCCGTTCGCGCAACCCGCCGCTGCAGTGGCGGGGTGGAAGCTCGCGTCCCCCGACCGGATCGACCTGCGTGACGTGGTCAACAACGCCAGACCCACGGCACTGATCGGTTTCACGGCGCAGCGCGGCATGTTCGACGAGAAGATCCTGCGGCAGATGGCGGAGAACGACCCGCGGCCCGCGATCCTCGCCCTCTCGAACCCGACCAGCAAGAGCGAGTGCACCCCCGACGAGGCCCTGACGGCCACCGACGGGCGCGCCCTGGTGGCGACGGGAAGCCCGTTCCCCCCGGTACGCCTTGGCGACAGGACCCTCACTGTGTCGCAGTGCAACAACCTGTACCTGTTCCCCGGAGTCGGTCTGGGTGCACTGGTGTCGTGCGCCCCGAAGGTCACCGACAGGATGTTCGTGTGCGCCAGCAAGGCACTGGCGGCTATGGTGACCCCCGCAGAGCTGGAAAGCGGTCTCCTGCTCCCGAGGATGGAGACCATCCGGGAGGCGGCGTTCACGGTTGCCCGGGAGGTCGCCATCGAGGCGCGCGAGGCCGGTCTCGGCATGCTGCGCGACGACGACGAGCTCGACCGGCTGATCCGCAAGGCACAGTGGGATCCCCGTTTCTACGCCTATCGCCCGGGCAGATTGCCCTGACGCCGGGGGCGGGCCGCGCGACGTCGGAAAAGCGGGGTGTGACGGGGCGCACACGGCGTCAGGTGCGGTTTTGACAGCCTGCGCCAGCCGACCTAGATTGAGTTCCGAGATCCCTCCTCGAGAGTGTGCCTGGTATCGGGCCCTATCCACGGGAGGGTCCGGAGGCTGAGATGAAGAGGACTTTGGCCATCTGGTTCGTGGCGTTGTGCATCATCGCGAGCGCCGCGATGGGCGAGGAGATCGTCGTGCCTGGGTTCGCGTGGCACCATCCGGGGGCATCGGGAAACCGCTGGAGCTCAGAGGTCTACGTCACGAATACGGGAGCGGAGGAGGTCAGCCTGGCGGTGGGCGCCCCGATCATCGGCCGCATCGTGCAGGACTTCCCATGCGAGCCGCCGATCCGCCAGTTCACGGTCCCGCCGATGTCGACCGCGAGGATTCCCGCGGTCACCCTCGCCGCCTCCCTGGGCTGCCCGGACGAGTTCGTCGGCGGGCTCATCCTCAACTCCGATGGTCCGGTGATGGTCGAGACGCGGATGACCAACGACCGCAGCGTGAACGCGGCCACACCCGAGAGCATCGTGCAGGGCTATGGGGAGGAGATCCCGGGTGTCGCGTGGGCGGATCTGCCCCACGAGGGGGTGACGTACATGCTGCCTGGCCTGATCTGGCAGCCCAACCCCGGTATCTGCGGTTCGCCGCGCTTCGAAACCGCGGTTGCCTATGCCAACCCGAACACCTTCGATGTAACCGTGACCTTCCTGAACCTACCCTCTGGCCCGCTGGACGCCTCGCTGAACGGCAAGCCGGTGAGGACGCCGTTCACGATCACGGTCGGCGCCATGAGGTGGGTTCAGATCCAGATCGGACCGCCTCAGGTCGGCGGGGAGGTGTGCAGCGATCCCCAAGTGTTCGACCTCTTCTTCCAGGTCACCGGACCGATCGGATGCTTCGCGTCGGTGGTCGATCGCACCACCCAGGATCCCCGGACGGTGATGCCGGTGCCGGTGAGCTGACCGACTCTTCATTCCTCCGGTTGCCGGGGCCGGGAGCGGGCGGCGGACGCCGAGAGCTTGACCTCGGTCAAGGTTCTGTCCAAGCTTGCGGGCGAGGATCCGTCGACAACGCTTGAGCGTTGCGGCAAGGAGGTCGTGCGATGGCGATCCCGACGCGCTCCGCGAGCCACCCCTACCTTCTGGTGTTCGGTTGCGTGCTGTGGTGTGTCGCGGCGACCGCCGCCGCCGGACCGACCTTCTACGACAGGCTGTCGGAGCAGAGCGCCGCATGTGACGCCTGCCATGCGGAGGCATCGCCGGCGATCGTTCAGCAATGGGGCGCCAGCAAGCATTACCGCGGGCGCGTCGGGTGCTTCGAATGCCACGGCTCGAAGCCGGGCGGCCCGGGAGCGTTCGAGCACAACGGCTACACGATCCATGTGGTGGTGACTCCCGGCGACTGCGCGAAGTGCCACGAGGGAGAGGTGTCGCAGTTTGAAGCGAGCCGGCACGCCAAGGCCGCGGAGATCCTGGGCTCGCTGGACAACACGCTCGCCGAGGTCGTCGAGGGCAACACGGCGTTCTTCGGCGGTTCGGCCGTGCTGGTCAACGGCTGCCAGCAGTGCCACGGTTCCGTGGTGAGGGTGGACAAGGGCCTTCCGACCGCCGCCACCTGGCCCAACACCGGCATCGGCCGGATCAACCTCGACGGTTCGCGAGGCTCCTGCTCGGCGTGTCACCAGCGGCACACCTTCTCGGCCGCCCAGGCCCGCTATCCGGCCACCTGCGGGAAGTGTCACCTCGGCCCGGATCACCCCCAGAAGGAGATCTACGAGGAATCCAAGCACGGCATCTCGTTCGCAGCCAACTCAACCAAGATCAACATCGACAACCCGAAGTGGGTGGTCGGTCAGGACTACAGCGTCGGGCCGACCTGTGCGACATGCCACATGAGCGCGACGGGAGAACAGCCGGTGACGCACAATGTCGGCGACCGCATCTCCTGGAACAACCGACCCGAGATCTCGATCAGGTCGGACACCGCCGACCTCCGCCTCGGTCTCAAGAAGCCCATCGGGTGGGAGACGCGCCGCGCGAACATGAAGGGCGTCTGCACCGCCTGCCATGCGGGGAGTTTCGCCGACAGCTTCTATCAGCAATACGACGGCCTGGTCGAGCTCTACAACCAGAAGTTCGGTACGCCGGGCAAGGCGATCTACGATGCGCTCAAGAAGGGCGGGTTGATCGGCGAGGTGCCGTTCGCGCAGAAGATCGACTGGACCTGGTTCGAGGTCTGGCACCACCAGGGCCGGCGTGCGCGCCACGGTGCCTCAATGCAGGCGCCCGACTACACCCACTGGCATGGCATGTACGAGGTCGCGAAGATCTTCTACTCGGAGTTCATCCCCGAGGCGGAAGATGCGGTGGCCAGAGGCAGGGCGGCCGGAGGAGCCAAGGCCGCTGCGGCGGCCGAAGTCGGCAGGCTGATCGAGGCCACGCTCGCCTCCGACGACCACCGGTGGTTCCTCGGGCAGATGTCACCCGAGGAAGCGGCCCGGCGCGCCAAACAGCGTGAAGAGTTCAACCAGCGCTACGTGATGCCCAGGTAGGCGGCCGCTCCCATCTCGACGGCGGCTGCCGCTGCCCAGGAGACGGCAGGAGCCGCGGTGGGCGCCGTGGCGACGCCCTCGCCGCGTTCGGGGCGACACCCCGCACGCCCCCGGGATGGTCGCTGCCGCTGCGATCGGCATCCAAGCGGTGCAGGGGGATCTCTCGGAGGTGGGTCGCGGCGGCGCCGAGTTGGCAGATCGCCGCCGCGGTGATAAGTTTACCGAAGCCCGAAAGCGAGAAGAACGAGCCGATACGACCCGCCAAGCGGCATATGGGTCGTGGCGGGAACCGCGACCCTCGGCGCGGGTGGATGAGATGAGCGTTACACGATCGCGCTCCGACGAGGCCCAGGCGTCAGCCGGGGGCAGCGCCCGCTCCGTCGCCCTCGCGGTGGCCTTGGCGCTCATCCATCTGGCGCTCGGATGGTTCTTCTTTGCGGTCTTCGTTCCCGGCCTGCGGCAGGAGGCGATCTCCGAATGGCGGGGCCGCCTCGCGGCCATGGCGGATGACCGGCGCGCCGCGATCGAGAGCTGGGTCGGCGACAGATTGGCCGACGCACGGGTCGTGGCCTCGTATCCCAGTGTCAGCGCTCTTCTGAACAACCCACTCGCGGATCGTGGCCGAACACCGTCCGGGGAGGGGACGAGCGCTCACCTGAGTAAGGTGCTCGACGGCGTGGCACGAGCCTATCGGTACCGCTCGATCGCCGTGGTTCGTCCGGGTGGAGAGGTGATGGCGAGGAGCTCGGACGCAGATAGCTTGGGCCGTGCTGTCGTGGGCTTTGCGCAGCGAGCTACCGCCGCGGGGACATCGCTCATCGACCTCTGGATGGAGGACGACGGTAGCGTGGTGATCGGGGTTGCCACGCCCGTGCTCGGTGCCGGCACGCGGCCGGATCGGATCGGCGCCGTGGTCCTCATCGCCAGCCCACAGACGTGGCTCTACCCGTTCCTCGAGATGGAGCCCTCGCTGTCACGGACCAGGGAGACCCTGCTCGTACGCAAGGACGATGGCCACGTCGTCTACCTCAGTCCGCTCCGCCACGATCCGGCAGCGCCCCTGACGCTCAGGCGGTCCATCGACACCCCCGGCCTTGCGGCCCGGGCCGCGCTCGAAGGGAACGGCGGCTTCGGGTCCTTCGTCGACTATCGCGGTGCCGCGGTTTTCGCGGCCACGAGGCGGATCCGGAACGCACCGTGGGCCCTCGTGGTCAAGGCGGACCGGGGGGAGACCTTGGCGGCCGTGCACCGGGAGACCCGGACCGCAGGCGTCGCCGGAGCCGCGCTTCTCGTCGCCATCTGGGCTCTGGCGTTTGGACTGTGGCGGGACCGCAGGGCACGCTATGAGAGGGCGGTCACCGGTGCCGAGACCAGGTTCGGTGCGCTCCTCGAGCAAGCCCGGGACATCGTGCTCTTCGTCGATCCCGAGGGTCGGATCCTGGACTGCAATCAGGCCGCGCTCCAGGCCTACGGCTACGACCGGAAGGATCTGCTCTCACTGGGGCTCGCCGACCTGCGGACCGAGGACGCCCGGGCTACGCTCGCGGACGACCTGCGACGGGCAGCGACCCCGGAAGGCTTCCGGCGGGAGACCGTCCATCGCCGGAAGGACGGCACGACCTTCCCGGTCGAGATGAGTGCCCGCGGCGTCGAGATGGGTGACGCCACTGTCATTGTCGGGGTGGCTCGCGACATCTCCCCTCGGATGGAGGCGGAGGCCCGCATCCGTAGGCTCAACCGCCTGCTGCGCACGATCTCCGAGATCAACCAGTTGATCGTCAGAGAATCCAGCTCCGAGCGGCTGCTGCGCGAGGCCTGTCGGATCGCCGTCGACCAGGCCGGCTTCGCGATGGCGTGGATCGGCCTCACCGAGGCGGGGACCGGAGCGGTCAAGCCGGCCGCCTCGGCCGGTGCGGCGGTCACGAGTTACCTGGCGCATATCCTTGTGCGGGCTGATGAATCGCCGCTCGGGCGCGGTCCGACCGGAACGGCGATTCGCGAGAACCGGACCGTCGTTGCGCAGGACTGGGAGGCTGAGGAGGATCTCGCTCCCTGGCGCGAGGTCGCCCGAACGCACGGGGTACGCTCGAGCGCCGCGTTGCCGCTCCGAGTTGCCGGAGTCACCGTCGGCGCGGTCAGCGTGTATGCCGACGAGCCCGGTGCGTTCGATCCGGAGACCGTCGGCCTCCTGGAGGAGTTGGTCGATGACATCGGGTATGCCATCGGGGCACTCGAGGGCGAGGCGCGGCGGGAGGCCGCCGAGGCGGCGCTCCGGGACAGCGAGGCCCGCTACCGCTTGATCTCGCGGAACGCCGGCGACGTGATCTGGACGCTCGACCTGTCCTCCCGTCGATTCACCTTCGTCAGCCCATCGGTCCAACGGCTGCGCGGCTTCTCGCCCGAGCAGGCCATGGACCAGACTCTCGAGGATGCCATCGAGCCGGAGGCGTGCCGCCTTCTCGCCGGTGACCTCCCCGGACGTGTGGCCGCCTTCATGGCCGGGGACGAATCCGCCCGGATCAGAACCTATGAGATGGAGGAGATTCGGTTGGACGGGACGAGTGTCCCGACCGAGGTCGTGACCACTCTGCTGACCGACGATCGCGGACAGGTCACGTCGCTTCTCGGCGTGAGCCGCGAAATCACCAAACGGAGGCGGGCCGAGACCGAGCTCCGGAAGGAACGCGACCGGGCCCAGATGTACGTCGACACGGTCCAGGTCGTGCTAGTGGCATTGGATCGCGGCGGGAGGGTGACGCTGATCAACTCCAAGGGGTGCCAGCTGCTCGGCTGGTCGGAGCAGGAGCTGCTCGGCAGGGACTGGTTTGCGAGCTGCATCCCGGAGAGGGAGTGTGGCGAGCTGCGCGTCGCCTTCGCCCGCATCATGGCGGGGGAGATCGAATCACTCTCATACGTCGAAAACCGGGTGGTCACACGGTCCGGTGAGGAACGGTTGATCGCCTGGCACAACACCGAGCTCCGGGATGCCTCGGGAGCGCTGGTCGGAACGCTCAGCTCGGGTGAGGACATCACTGCCCGGAAGCGTGCGGAACAGGAGCTGCGGCGGGTGTCCACCGAGCTGCAGACCATCTTCGACTCGATCCCGGCGACGATCTGGTTCAAGAATCGCGAGAATCGGTTCCTGCGGGTCAACCGCGCGACCAGCGAGCTCATGGGGATGACAGCCGACGAGATCGAGGGTCACTCGGCGGAGGAGATCCTCCCCGAGTTCGCCGCGCAGTACCACCGTGACGACCTTGAGGTCATCACCAGCGGCCGGCCGAAGCGCGGGATCATCGAGCGGGTTCGCACGGCGTCGGGTGACGAACGCTGGGTCACGACCGACAAGATCCCTTACCGCGATGAGAACGGCGAGATCCTCGGCGTGATCGCGTTCGCTGTCGACATCACGGAGCGCAAGCGTGCCGAGGACGCTCTCAGGGAGAGCGAGGCCCGCTATCGCCTGATCTCCGAGAACGCAGCCGACGTGATCTGGGCCATGGATGTGGCCACCGGTCGTTTTACCTACGTGAGCCCTTCCGTGTTCCAGCTCCTTGGTTTCACGGCCGACGAGGTGATGGCGCAGCCCGTCGTGGCCGCTCTGACCCCGGAGTCGTACCGACGCGTCGCCGAGCATCTGCCCCAACGGATCTCCGCCTTCCTCGGCGGTGACGAGTCGGCGCGAGTCACGACCATGGAGGTTGACCAGCCGCGCAGAGATGGCTCCGTCGTGGCGACCGAGGTGGTCACCACCCTGATCACCGACGAGCAGGGCAGGGTCGTGGAGCTCCTGGGGGTCAGCCGAGACATCACGGAAAGGAAGAGGTCGGAACGCGCGCTTCGGGAGAGCGAGGCCCGCTTTGCCCTGTTCATGGATCACCTGCCGGCCCTGGTCTTCGTCAAGGATGCCTCGTCGCGGCTGCTCTATCTCAACAGGTACATGAAGGAGTTTTTCGGGTTCGGCGAGGTGGTCGGAAGGGGGACGGAGGACCTGTTCCCGGCCCCGCTCGCGGCGGCCATGGTGGCCGACGACCGGCGGGCTCTGGCGGAGGGGCTGCTGACGGCCGTAGAGACTGCCACAGGTGCAGACGGATCCGAACGGGTCTTCCATACCCTCAAGTTTCCAATCGAGCGCCCCGGACAAGAGACGCTGGTCGGGGGCATCGCCCTCGATATCACCACGAGGAAGGCGGTCGAGGACGCGCTCCAGGCGAGCGAGGAGAGGTTCCGCCGAGCGGTGATCGAATCGCCCCTCCCGATCATTCTGCACGCCGATGACGGCGAGATCCTCCAGCTCAGCCGCTCGTGGACGGAGATCACGGGCTACACGGCGGAGGAGATTCCCACCATCGATGTCTGGACCGAGCGCGCCTATGGGGAGCGGAGCGGGACGATCCGCCAAGAGATCGACAGGCTCTACTCCGTCGACCGTTCGGTCGCCGAGGGGGAGTTTGCCATCCGCACCAAGTCGGGCGAGACGCGCATCTGGGACTTCAGCTCCGCACCTCTCGGGAGACTGAAGGATGGCCGCCGGGTCGTGATGAGCATGGCCATGGACATCACGGAGCGGACGCGGATGGAGGGAGAGATCAGGCGCTGGAACCTCGAGCTCGAGCGTCGGGTCCGCGAGCGGACCGCGGCGCTCGAGGCCTCGAACCGGGAGCTGGAGGCGTTCTCCTACTCGGTCTCGCACGACCTCCGCACACCGCTGCGTGCCATCGACGGGTTCGCCCACACGTTGCTAGGCGACCATTCTTCCCGCCTCGACGTCGAGGGCCGACGGCTGCTGGGCGAGATCGGCGCCCACACGCGGCGCATGACGCAGCTGATCGACGACCTCCTCACCCTGTCGCGCGCCACACGGAGCCCGGTCCAGCGCGCGCGTGTCGACATGACGAGCATGGTCACCGCGGTCTTTCGGGAGATCGTGAGCGATCCGAGCGACCGGGAGCGGATCGCCTTCCACGTCGGCCAGCTGCCGGACGCGTGGGTCGACCCAGGCCTGATGCGCCAGGCGTGGTTCAACCTGATTGCCAACGCGGTCAAGTTCACTCGGCCCAGGGACCACCCCGTCGTCGAGGTGGAGGGTCACAGCGAGGGGAACGTTGTGATCTACGAGGTGCGCGACAACGGCGTCGGTTTCAACAGCCGGTACACGCACAAGCTCTTCGGCGTCTTCCAGCGTCTGCATGCGGCGTGGGAGTTCGAGGGCACCGGAGTCGGTCTCGCGCTCGTCAAGAGGATCATCGAGCGGCACGGCGGCGAGATTTCGGCTGCGGGTGAGGTCGGTCGAGGGGCGACATTCACGATCCGCATTCCGTGGGACGAGGGCAACGGGTAACAGACGCGGCCGCTTGCGATCGCCCGGTACGCCGCGGCCCGACCGGCCGCGAGATCGACTCGGGTTCGAGGCATGGCTGTGCGAGAGCTCGCGATCGGGGAGTGTGAGGTCTTCGGGGAGCCCGCTCGAGGTCGCGGCCTCGATTCCCGGCCGGCAACGCGGCCCGGTCGGTGCAGGAGCTCCGTGGGTCCGAACGGGTGCGGCGGTGTCAGGGCGTCGGCGAGACTGCCGGGAGGCTGTCGAGGAGGACCATGGCGGCGCGAACGGGGTCCCGGGCGCCGGCCGGCAGGCGAACCACCCCGGTCGGCGTGAGCGTGGCACCAGGGACGGCCAGCAGGGCCATCGCGAGATCGTGGGCGGTGGGTTGCTGGGGATCGAGGGCGATCTCCCACGAGAGGTCCGAACGGCGCAGACGGAGAACACCCAGTGCCTCCGCACGGCGGCGGAGGCGTTGGTGCAGGATGAGGTGGTCGAGCTGGGGCGGGGGGTCCCCGAAACGATCGGAGCACTCCTCGCGCAGCCGGGTGAGCTCGTCGTCGGTACGCGCCGCCGCGATGCGGCGGTAGACGGTCAGGCGCAACGAGTCCTCGGCCAGGTAACCCTCCGGAAGGCGGAGGTCGAGACCTAGGCGGAGCTCCACGGCCACTTCCGGCGGCGGGCCGCTCTCGCCCCTCAGCTCGGCCACGGTCTCCTCGAGCAGTCGACAGTACGTCTCGTACCCGACGGCGCGCAGATGTCCGTGCTGCTCGGCACCGAGCATGTTGCCGGCGCCCCGGATCTCGAGGTCGCGAGCCGCGATGCGGAAGCCGGCGCCGAGTTCGGCGAACTCGAGGATGGCCGCCAATCGCGCGCGCGCCTCCTCGCTGAGCGAGCGGTCGGGGGGAACGAGCAGGTAGGAGAAGGCCAGACGGTCGGAGCGTCCGACCCGGCCGCGAAGCTGGTAGAGCTGGGCCAGGCCGAAGCGGTCGGCGCGGTTGACGATCAGCGTGTTGGCGTTGGGAATGTCGAGACCGTTTTCGATGATGGCGGTGGCGAGCAGGACGTCGGCCCGGCCCTCGAGGAACGCGTCCATGCTCCGCTCCAGTTCGCGTTCGTCCATCTGGCCGTGTGCGACCACCACACTGGCCTCGGGGACGACCTCGCGGAGCAGGCTGGCGATCCCGGCCATCGAGGCGACCCGGTTGTGGACGAAGAACGTCTGGCCCCCCCGCGCCATCTCGGTGAGGATCGCCTCGCGGACGGCCTCCTTGCGGAAGGAGAGGACGTGAGTCTGTACCGCCAGGCGGTCACGAGGCGGGGTCTCGATGATCGACACGTCCCGCAGGCCCATCAACCCCAGGTTGAGCGTGCGTGGGATCGGCGTCGCCGACAGGGCGAGGACGTCGACCGTGGCCTTGAGGGCCTTCAGCCTCTCCTTCTGGCCCACGCCGAAGCGCTGCTCCTCGTCGACGATCAACAGACCGAGGTCGCGGAAGGAGACGTCCTTGGCGAGCAGCCGATGGGTCCCCACCACGACGTCAACGGTCCCGTCCCGGATGGCCTGGCTCACCAAGCGTTGGTCTGAGGTCGGGAGGAAGCGCGACAGCCACCGGATCTCCACGGGAAAGCCCGCGAATCGGCGCGCGAAGGTGCGAACGTGTTGCTCGGCCAGGATCGTGGTGGGGGCAAGGACGGCCACCTGCTTGCCGTCGAGCACGGCCTTGAAGGCGGCCCGCATGGCGACCTCGGTCTTGCCGTACCCGACATCCCCGACCAGCAGCCGGTCCATCGGGCGCGGCGACTCCATATCGCGCTTGATCTCCCGGATGGCCTGCTCCTGGTCAACGGTCAGCTCGTACTCGAAGGCCGCCTCGAAGTCGCGTTGCCAGGGGGAGTCCTTGGAGTAGGCGAACCCGGCCGTGACCTCGCGCTGCGCCTGGACCTTGAGGAGATCCTCGGCCATGTCCCTGAGGGCGCGCTTGACCCTGGACGTGGTGCGAGCCCAGGTGGAGCCGCCGAGCCGGTCCAGGTGCGGCGGGGCTCCTTCGCTCCCAGCATACTTCTCGAGAAGATCGGCCCGCTCGAGCGGGACGAGAAGCTTGCCGCCGCCCTCGTAGGCCAGCTCGACGGTCTCGTGACGCTCGCCTTCGAGCTCGAGCGTGCGGAAGCCGGTGAAGCGCCCGATGCCGTGTTCGGTGTGGACCACGAAATCGCCCGGCTTGAGGTCGCGCATCGCGGCCAGGACCGTGGCCAGTGTCCTCCGGCTCCGGCTCGGCGGAGGAAGGCTGGTCACGTCAGAACGGCCGAACAGCACGAGACCGGCCTCGGCCCAGGTGAACCCATGTGCCAGCGTCCCCTCGACGATCCCGATCGAGCCCGGTTCCGGCCATCCCTCCCGACGCGGGAGCTCCGCCTCGGCGAGGAGGTGGAGAAGGCGCTGCGCCTCGCCGGCCGAGGCGGCGACGATGACCTGACTCGACCGCTCGGCGACGCCCCGTCGCAGCTCGTCGACGAGCCCCTGGGGACGGGTTGCCAGCGCCGGCGCCGGAGAGGTTGCCAGCCGCGTCCACGGGGTGCCGTCCTCGAGCAGCAACGACTCCACCCGGTCGCTGCCGTGCAGGGCAGTCATGCAGGCCTCCACCGGGGTCAGCCAGGCTTCGGGCAGGGGCAGCAGCACCTCGTCGGCGGCCAGGGCGGCGTGGGCGTGGCGCAGCGCCGCGAAGGTCCGCTCCACCTCGGCCCGGACCGCGTCCGCATCGCACACCACGAGGTGGGTCGAGAGCTCCCATACGTTGCGGTGAGCGGCCGCCCAGCCCAGGAACCCCTCCCACCACTGGGGCGTGTGCCCCTCACGAGCCGCCTCCGACGCGCCGCGGCAGTCGTGCGCCTCGAGCAGGGCGGCCAGCTTGAGGCGGTCGTCCCGCTCACCGGCGAACAGCCGCAGCGGCGGGACCCGGATCTCGTCGATAGCGTGCGTGGAGCGCTGGTTGACGGGATCGAACTCGGCCAGCGACTCGAGAGTGTCGACGTCGAGAAGGGCGCGCACGAAGCGATCGGGCATGCCGATGTCGATGATCTGACCGCGCAGGGCGAACTCGCCCGCCTCCTCGACGACCTCGGTGCGCCGGTAGCCGCTCTCGACGAGCGTGGCCGCGAGGGCCCGGGGGGCGAGTCGACTGCCTCGTGCGAGGCGGGGTGAACGCTCGGCGAGCAGCTCGGGAACGGCGACCGGATAGGGGAGGACGCGGGCGGGCACGACGAGGACCCCGACGGCATCGGTCGCGATTCCCGCCAGGGCGTGCACCGCTGCCGCGGTGGCGCCCAGCGAAGGGGGCCGGCCGAGATAGCTCTCCACGGTCTCGGCCGGGAGAGGCGCCGCGGCGAGCCCGGGGGCGAGGAGGGAGAGGCCGGCGACCAGGTCCTCGACGTCGCGAGGCGTCGGGACGACGACCACGGTTCGAGCCCCGTCTCCCGCAAGGCCGGCGACCGCCAGCGCCCGCGCCGCCGGACACACTCCGCCCACGGCACGCGGCTCCCCCCGGGGAGGGAGGAGGCGGCGCACGCGTTCGATCACACTGGCGGGCAGGTTGGCTCGCTCCCTCGCTCGCGCCTCCACCGGCGACCAGGCCGGAGAGTGATTCTAGCCCGGGTCCCTGACGCGGGTCGCCGCCAGGGCACGGGGGGGTCAACTCGACGCTCATGGAGAGCCGAGCCGCTCGGACGGCGAGTGGTGGCCGGCCCGACCGCACCCCGGCCACCTGAGAGACGATCAGGGCTGTCGCCAGAGTGGGGAACGCTCGCGCAGCCGGTTCACGGCCCGCACCACGGCCGCGGCCACCGTCTCCACCTCCTCGGCGGTGTTGGTCCGACCGAGAGAGAAGCGGATCGACGCTGCAGCCAACTGGTGGGGGCGGCCGAGAGCGGCGAGGACGTGGGAGGGACGGGGGTCGGCGGAGGTACACGCCGATCCCGACGCCACCGCGACCTCCCTGAGAGCGACCAGCAGGGCGGCACCGTCGACGCCCTCGAACGACAGGTTGAGCGTGTTGGGCAGTCGGTCGCTGGGGTGACCGTTTTCGATCACGCCGGGGAGCGGCTCCATGATGGCATCACGCAGGCGGGCGCGCAGGGCAGCCAGGCGCACCGACTGGTCGGGAAGCTCGGCGAGACAGAGCTCGATCGCCCTGGCGAAGCCGACGATGCCTGGCGTGTTGAGCGTCCCGGAGCGCATGCCGTTCTCGTGGCCCCCACCGTCGAGAAGCGGCACGAGACGGAGACGAGGCTTGCGCCGGCGGACCACGAGCGCGCCGATGCCTTTCGGTCCATAGATCTTGTGCGCCGAGAAGGAGTACAGATCAGCACCCAGCGCGGCGACGTCGACGGGAATCTTGCCGAGCGCCTGCGTGGCGTCGCAGTGGAGGAGTACGCCGTGCTCGTGGCAGAGCCTTGCGAGGGACGCGATCGGTTGGAGCGTGCCGATCTCGTTGTTCGCCAACATCACCGACGCGAGGATGGTTCGGGGTGTAAGCGCGGCGGCGAAGCGCGACGGGTCGACCTGGCCGAAACCGTCCACGGGGATAACCGTCACGGTGAAGCCCTCGCGCTCGAGCCGGGCGCACGGATCGAGGACGGCCTTGTGCTCGGTGGCGACGGTGACGAGGTGGCGGCCCCGTTCGCGCAACGCCCAGGCGACGCCCTTGATCGCGAGGTTGTTCGACTCGGTAGCCCCCGAGGTGAAGACGATCTCGTCGTCGTGGGCGCCGATGCCGGCCGCCAGCGCCTGTCGGGAGCGTTCGACGAGCTTGGCCGCCGCCCACCCGAAGGCGTGGGTGTTCGAGGCCGGGTTGCCGAAGGAATCGCCGAAACAGGGGAGCATCGCCGCAACCACCCGTGGATCGACGGGCGTCGTCGCGTTGTGATCCATGTAGATGGGCCTCTTCGTCACACTGACTCCACGCGCGTGGGGGGCCGGGCGCGTCTCGAGTCTACTGCAGTGGAAACGCCGAGTTCTCTTGCCTCCCGACGAGCGGGTCGGCGCTCGCCGGCTCTGGGGAACCGGCGCCGAACCTGCCGGCCCGATCGCCGCGATCGGGATGCCGAACGCCAGGGAGCTGTGATAGCCTCGAGGAGAGCGGTGATGATCCACTTCGGGACCTCCGGGTGGCGAGGGATCGTGGGGCAGGAGTTCACCTTCCGCAGTGTGCGGGAGGTCATGGACGCGACCGTCGCGGTGCTCAAACGGCACCGCGAGGCGCGCGAGGTGCTGGTTTCGTACGACACCCGCCTGCTCTCCGAGAAGTTCGCCCATGAAGCGGTGGCGGTGTTCACCCACCACGGCATCCGAACCGTCACCTCGGATCGGGATCTGCCGTCGCCGACCCTCGCATATGCCGTCCGCGAGCGGCGCGCCTCCCTCGGGGTCATGTTCACCGCCTCTCACAACCCGCCGGAGTACAACGGCGTCAAGCTCTACCGGAGCGACGGGACGCTCGCCGGTCGCGAGCTCACCGATGCCATCGAGGCGGAGGTCGCACGCCGGTCGGGCAGGCCCGAGGGCTTCTACGTGCCCCAGCGCCATCTGGCGTCGACGGAACCCTTGGCGGAAGGTTACCTGGCCAGCCTCGACCGCGACCTTGACTGGGATGCCATCCGCCGGTCCAACCTGGTCGTCGCCGTCGACCCCCTGTTCGGCACTGCCCGGGAGTTCCTGGATCGTGTTCTGATCGCCCATGAGGTTCCCACCCACGTGATCCACGCCACCAAGGATCCCTACTTCGGCGGCTACGCCCCGGAGTGCACGCCGCAGAACCTGGCCGGGTTGCGCGAGAGCGTCCGGGGCAATCACGCCAGCCTGGGACTTGCCACCGATGGGGATGCCGACCGGTTCGGCCTTATCGACGGCGCCTGTCGTGCGGTCCCGTCGAACCTCGCCGTCGCGCTCCTGGTGGACTACTTGGTGCGGAGACGCGGCGTGAGCGGCGGGATCGGACGGACCATCGGCACGACGCGCTTGGTGGACCGGATCGCGCACGAGGCGAGCTGCCCGGTCGTCGAGACGCCGGTCGGTTTCCACCACTTCGGTCCGATGCTGGTCGATGGCTCGATCGTGATCGCCACCGAGGAGAGCGCCGGGTTGGGAGTCGGTTCGCACCTGCCCGAGCGCGACGGCATCTATGCCGCGCTCCTGGCTGCCGAGATGATGGCGGTCGAAGGTGCGAGCCTGGCCGAGCTGATCCGGCGTCTCTTCGGTCGGGTCGGCACGTTGCTCTCCCGGCGGGTTCAGCTCCCGTTGCGCGAGCGCACCCGGGTGGCGATCGGCCGCCTCGCCGGACGGAACTTCACGCACTTTGCCGGACAGCGGGTTCGACGTGCCGATCGCCGTGACGGGATCCTCCTCGAGCTGGACGACGGATCCTGGGTGCTCATCCGGCCTGCCGGTACCGAGCCGAAGCTACGGATCTACGCTGAGGGGACAACTTCCCGACAGCTACGCGCTCTGGTCCAGGAGGCGAGGCGGCTGGTGCGGGAGGCCGAGGAAGGAGTCGCACATGTTTGAAATCGAGACCATCATCGGGCGTGAGGTCTTGGACTCGCGTGGCAACCCGACGGTGGAGGCGGAGGTTGTCCTCTCGGGAGGCGCCGTCGGGCAGGCCATCGTGCCATCGGGTGCGTCGACCGGCAGCCGCGAGGCGCTCGAGCTGCGTGACGGGGACAAGTCACGCTATCGTGGCAAGGGCGTGCTGAAAGCTGTCGAGCACGTCAACACGGAAATCGCCGACCGCCTCGAGGGGCTGGACGCCCGCGACCAGGTGGCTATCGACCAGGCGCTGGTCGAGCTCGATGCCACCCCCGACAAGAGTCGCCTCGGTGCGAACGCGGTCCTGGCGGCGTCGCTGGCGGTCGCCAAGGCGGCCGCGGAACAGGCCGGCCTGCCGCTGTACCGGTACCTGGGCGGGACCTCGAGTCGCGTCCTCCCGGTCCCTTGCATGAACCTGATCAACGGCGGTGCTCACGCGGACAACTCGCTGGACATACAGGAGTTCATGGTGGTTCCGCTGGGCCTGGCGAGCTTCTCGGAGGCGTTGCGTGCCGGCGTGGAGGTCTTCCACGCCCTGCGCGAACGCCTCAAGGCCGCCAAACACGTGACCGCGGTTGGCGACGAGGGAGGGTTCGCCCCCAACCTCCCGAACAACCGGGCGGCGCTCGAGTTCATGGTCGGTGCCATCCGCGACGCCGGCTACCGGCCCGGTGAGGACGTCGCCATCGCCCTGGACGCGGCAGGCTCGGAGCTCCGCACCGGCGAGGGGTATTTCCTCCCTGGTGAGGGTCGCCACGGTCTTTCGGCGCAGGACCTCATCGCGCTCTACGAGGAGTGGATCCGGGATTTCCCGATCGTTCTCATCGAGGATGGCCTCGCAGAGGACGACTGGGCCGGCTGGAAAGAAATGCGCGACCGGCTGGGCGAGAGGGTCCTGCTGGTGGGCGACGACATCTTCGTCACCAACTCGGAGATCATCGCCCGCGGGATGCAGGAGGGCGTCGCCAACGCGGTGCTCATCAAGCTCAACCAGATCGGCACCCTGTCCGAGACCCAGAACGCGATCCGGATGACGCTCCACCACGGCTGGCGGGCGATGGTGTCGCATCGCTCGGGCGAGTCGGAGGACACCACGATCGCGGACCTCGTGGTGGCGTGCGGCTGCGGCCTGATCAAGACCGGCTCGGCCTCGCGCGGCGAACGGATCGCGAAGTACAATCGGCTCCTCCGGATCGAAGAGGAACTCGGCGACGGGGCGCTGTTCGCGGGAAGGGAGCCGTTCAGGCGGTGAGGAGGGGGTGGATCAGGCAGCTCGAGACGCACCCGGAGGGGCCTCCCTCGAAGACGAGGCTCCCGCGGGACGGGGAGGACCACGCGCGCGACCGGCGGCCGCTCGGCGCCCCCCCCTGGCGGCGGCTCGCCCTCTGGCTCGGCGTGGTGCTGTTCGTGTCGCTGGTGGTGTTCGGCTGGTGGCGAGGTAGCACCGGCGTCCGGGAATCAAGACGTGAGCTCGCGAGCCTGCTGGCGCGCCAGCAACAGCTGGCCGATGCCAACCGGGACCTGGCCAGACAGGTCAAGGCGTTGCGCGGGGAGAGAGAAGCCCGCGCCCGGGCCGCACGCGAATCACTGGACGTCGCCGCGCCCGACGAAACGGTCGTGATCGTCCCACCGACCCCGCCCGCGAGGTGAACGTGGAGCCCGTCCGCCTCGGCCGTTACGTGATCGAAAAGGTGTTGGGCAAGGGGGCGATGGGGACCGTCTACCTGGGGCGTGACCCCGTCATCGGGCGCCGTCTCGCCCTCAAGACCCTTCATGTCAAGGTCGACAGCGACGAGACCGAGGAGTTCCGCCAGCGTTTCCTGCGGGAGGCGCAGGCGGCGGGAATCCTCACCCACGCGGGGATCGTCACCGTGCACGACGCAGGTGTGGATGACCTGAGTGGCCTGTCGTTCATCGCCATGGAGTACATCGAGGGCAACAGCCTCAAGGACCTTCTGCGTGGCGGCCACATGTTCGCGTTCAGCGAGGTGGCCCGCATCGGCGCCGCGCTCGCCGCGGCGCTCGACTACGCCCACTCGAAGGGTGTCGTGCACCGGGACATCAAGCCCGCCAACATCATCCTGACCCCGCAGGGAACGGCGAAGATCACCGACTTCGGAGTGGCACGCCTGGAATCGTCCAACCTGACGGCCACCGGGCAATTCATCGGGACACCCAACTACATGTCGCCTGAGCAGGTCACGGGTTCGCCCGTCGACGGTCGTAGCGACCTGTTCTCGCTCGGGGTGGTGTTGTTCGAGCTGATGACCGGCCAGCGACCGTTCGTGGGTGCCTCGCTGACGGAGGTGAGCTACAAGATCGTCCACGAGCCGGCACCGATTCCATCGCAGGTGAGGCGTGGCCTGCCGCCCTCCTTCAACCCGATCGTCCTGAAGCTCCTCGAGAAGGAACCCGCGAAGCGCTATCAGAAGGGCGCCGATGTCGCCCGGGCGCTCGACGCCCTGCGGCGCGTGCTTTCGGGCACCACTGGCGAGGGGGTGACGGTAGCCGCGTCTGGGCCGCAACCTGCGCCTCCGACCGAGGGCGGCACGGTGATGAGCGGGGCGGCGACCGCGACGCGGGCGACCGTGATCGGGAACCTCCCGGCCGAGCCTCCCGCCCCTGCGGCCAAGCCGCGCATCTGGCGGCTGCCGATCGAGCCGCGCTGGGTGACAATCCTGCTGCTCGCCGCCGCGATCCCACCGGCGTTGGTGGTGATCCTGCTGCTCGGGAAGATCGACCGGGGACCGTGGCCGGCACCGGTCGTCGGCGAAGCGCAGCGTCGTCACCTCATCGGTGTCGCCCAGAGACAGGCGAGCGAAGCCCTGGCAGCCGGCAACGCCGACCGGGCACTGGCCGATCTCGCCAAGGTGTGGGACCAAGCACCGTACAGTCGGCTCGCCCGCGAGCTGCGCGAACGGGCGCTGGCGATGAAGTCGGCTCAGGCGGACCAACGGCAACGCCAGGCGGAGGTCTTGCGGCTTCTCGACGAGGGGAAGGGGCTGCTCCGCCAGGGACGGTTCCGGGACGCCGAAGGACGTTTCCGGCAGGCGCTCGAGGCGTCACCCGGGGACGCCCTGGTGGAGGAGTGGCTGGAGGCGGCCCGGGAGCGCGCACGGATGCCACGGGCGACCCGTGAGGTCGTCGTACCGACGGTGTCCGCCGCTCCGGCGCCCGTGGCCGCGGCGCTCGGGCCTGCTCGACTCGAGCTGTACTTCAACTCGCCGCTCTCGGCCGGGAGCGTAGAGATCAAGCTCGACGGCCAGCTCTTGGCGAGCAAGGCTTTCAACTTCTATACCAAGGGTTTCCTCGGCATGGGCAGGAAGAAGGGCTCCGGTATCGTCGAGGATGCCTACGCGGTGCCCTCTGGGCCGCACCGGCTCTCGGTCCAGTTGCGCGGTGACGAGGAGGGCCAGCTGTGGGAGCAACAGATCCCGGTCACTCTCCCGCCCAACGGCCAGGCTCAGCTGAAGATCGAGATGGGAGGGGAGCGGGCAGTCCCCCGCTTCTCGGTGCGGGTCCGCTAGCCCGCCGGAAAGGATGGAAAGAATGATTCGCAGCCTTCTCTTCTTGGCGCTGTTGGTCCCGGCCTTCGCACTCGCCGCGGCTCCGGAGGGCGCTCGGCCGAGAGTACGGATGGAAACGAACAAGGGTGTGATCGTGATCGAACTGGATCCGGAAAAGGCTCCCAAGACGGTCGCGAACTTCCTCGAGTACGTGAGGACGGGACACTATTTCGGGACGATCTTCCACCGCGTGATCCCGGGGTTCATGATCCAGGGGGGCGGCGTGACCGCCGACTTCCAGGGCAAGCCGCTCCGCGACCCGATCGAGAACGAGGCGGGCAACGGGCTGAAGAACCTGCGCGGGACCGTCGCCATGGCGCGGACCAACGCGGTCAACTCCGCCACCGCACAGTTCTTCATCAACCTCAAAGACAACCCCTTCCTCGACTACAAGAACAGCACGCCGGACGGCTTCGGCTACTGCGTGTTCGGCAAGGTCGTGGAGGGCATGGACGTGGTTGACGCGATCGCCAAGATCCCGACCGGCTCGGGTGGTCCGTTCGCCAAGGACGTCCCCAAGACCCCCGTCGTCATCGGCAACGTGACCGTGCTCAAGTGAGCCCCGCGAGCGAGGACTCGCGCCGGTCGTGAGCGTTTGACTACCGGGGGTCGTCACGGCCAGTCGGCTCGTAGCTCGATCTCACCGCCGGAGACGCGCCACTGCAGGCGTGGCGGGGCTGCCGATGGGCCGAGCCGGGCAAGGCGGGCAGGCGCGAGGCGGCGCAGGGCCGCCTGCAGCGAGGCGAGGTCACGGTCGTCACGGCAGCGCAGCCGCCACGCGAGGGCCCACCGGTCGTGGTTGGCGGTCGAGCGTACCAGCCGGAGGCGGTCCCCGTCCCAGCCGGCAGCGATTCTGGCCGCCTCGTCGTGCGCGAGGTCACGGCCGAGCCAGAAGGCGAGTCCCCACTCGCCCGCGGTATCGGAGACAACCTGCTCATACCCCGCCGGTACCGCGGGCAACGCGCCGTCGCCCAGCTCTGGCCGAGTCTGCTGTCGATCGGGGTGCAGCAGGGCAGCGGTGGTCGGCGGGGGATGGGCGAGGAGCGTGTCGACCGCGGGCCACCCTCCCTTCGAGTAGGCGTCCAGGACGAAGCGGAAGCCCACGGTGTAGGGAAAGACGAGGTCAGCGACGAAGTACGTCGGGACACCCTCGGGCCTGGGGAGCGCTTCTGCCTGCCTGGCAACCGACCGCTGCGCGCTGTCCAGCGCGCCGATGCCGGAGCCCGCACCGTTGAGCACGAGCATCACCAGCATCGCCTCACCCTCGGCCACCGCCGAGGCGGCCCGCTGGGCGTCGCCGTCGGTCCGCATCGCGAGCAGACGGCTGGGGAGGCCGAAGCGGTGCTCCTGAGCGGCATGGTCGAGCTCGTGGGCCCACACAGTGCGGGTTTCCTGCTCACTCGCCTGCGGACGCTGGACGAGGACCATCTCGTCGGACTCGGGCTCGTAGTATCCGAGCACCTGGGCGGTGTAGAAGTCGAGGAGGCGCGGGTACACGGTGGCTGGAACCTCATCGATGAACCCTGACCGGCGGAGCGCCTCGAGGTAGAGCTCGGGAGCGACCGGTAGGTCACGGCGCAGCTTGTGCTCGAGGCCGCGACGGAGCCCTGCCTCGGAGACCGACCTGCACGGCGGTGCGAAGCCACCGGTGACGTGACGAAGCTCCGCCACCTCGTGAGCCACGGCAGTCAGAGCGGGCGGGCACGGACTCGCCAGGGAGGCCGCGGCAGCGAGCAGAAAGGCAACAAAGCCGGTGATATACTCCCTACGCATGGCTCGAGAGGCGCAGCTGCAGCTGCTGTCGCAGTACGAAAACATCGAACTTGCCGAGCACGTTCTTGACGACGTGTGTCGGGCGTCCGGAATCGATCAGGAGATCCGGTACTGGGTGGGGATGGCGTTGCGCGAGGCGCTCGCGAATGCGATCAAGCACGGCAACAAGCTTAACCCCGAACGGCGCGTGCATGTGCGGATCGAGTTCAACGGAAGCAACGACCTCCGGATGATCGTTGAGGACGAGGGAAGGGGGTTCGATCCCACCACGCTCGCCGATCCGACGGAACCCGAGAACCTCATGCGAGCCAGCGGGCGTGGGGTGTACTACATGCGGCACTTCATGGACGAGGTCCACTTCTCGGCCAGCGAGCACGGCGGTACCCGCATCGAACTGATCAAACACCTGGGCTCCAGGAGGGCATCATGAAGAGTCACGCACGCGACATCGGCAACGTCAGGATCTTCGATCTCGAGGGCAAGATCACGATCGGGTCGGGAGACATCCAGCTGCGCCAACTGATCGAGGAGGCGCTCTCCAGCGGGCGCTCCAACATCCTCCTCAACCTCAAGTCGGTGACCCACATCGACTCCTCGGGAATCGGCGAGATGGTGGGGTGCTACACGACCGTCACGCGGCGGGGCGGCAAGATGAAGCTGACCCATCTGCCTCCCAAGATCAACGACATCCTGACCGTGACCCAGCTGATCACGGTTTTCGATGTCTTCGACACGGAAAGCGAGGCCGTTGGCAGCTTCGGCTCGTGACGAGTCTCTCCCGCAGGCCGTAGAGCGGCTGCGCGCGCTGGTGGACCGCCGCCTGGCGATGCACTTTCCGCGTGCGGCACCCGAGCGTAACGAGATCGAGGCGGCCATGGCCGCCAGTGTGCTGTCGCCCGGTAAGCGCCTGCGAGCCGTGCTGACGCTGCTGGTCGTCCAAGCGTACGGCGGCGACACGGAGCTGGCCGCTGACGTCGCGTGCGTGCCCGAGATGGTGCACGCGGCTTCCCTCGTGCTCGACGATCTTCCGTGCATGGACAACGCGGAGGTCCGCCGTGGCCAGCCTACCGTACACCGGCGGTTCGGCGAGGCCGTGGCGATCCTGGCCGCCTTTGCACTCCTGGCGCGCGCCCACGCGCTGCTCCCAGCGGGGTTGACCGCCGCGGGTGTGGTACCGGCGCACCGCGCGACCCTTGAGCAGCGCCTCGCAGAGGTGGTCGCGGCGATGTGTCGCGGTCAGGCGCTCGACCTCAGGCCGCTCGCCGGGGCGAAGGATTTGGCGTCCCTGGAATCGGTCCACGCGCAGAAGACCGGCGCGCTGTTCGAGCTGGCTGCCGAGTTGGGCGCGGCGGCGGCGGGGATCCGCGGCCCCGGGCTCGAACCTGTCCTCGTTTACGCCCGAAACCTGGGGCTCGCTTTCCAGGTTGGCGATGATCTCCTCGACGCCGAGGGACGGGAGGACCAGCTGGGCAAGCCCACCGGCCGGGATGTCGTGCTGGGTCGCGCCACGTTCGTCGGTGTGTTCGGGACTCGTGGTGCCCGCGCGATCCGAGACGAGCTCTCCGCCGCCGCCGCGGGCGCGATCGCAGAACTGACGCCTCGTGGGCGTCTGCTCCGTGAGCTCGCCGAGTATGTCCGCACCCGCACCTCCTGATCGCGATCTCGAACGGGCTCGAGAGGAGCTCGTAGGCCGCGGGTACCTTCGCCCCGCGGTGCCGCCCAGTGAGCCGGCGTGGCGGGTCGGGTTGAACTGGCTGGCACTTGCCGCCGGTCTGGCCCTGGTCCTGGCCGGGGCGGCCGCCGGCGCGGCACGGGTCGACATCGCGGCCGTGCTCCCGCTCACCCTCGGGTTTCTGCCCGCCACGCTGGTGGCCGTTGTCGGCGGCGCGATGGTCGGCCGGATGGTCGCGCAGGGGCTGTTGCGCGCCGGCGGCGAATCCGGTTTCGTCGCCTCGTTGCTCGCCGTGGTCGCGGGTGTGAGCGTCGTCGTCGCCGTGGTCGGGGTTGCCGCCTGGGGGCCGGCCCGGCGACCCGCCGTGCTCGCGGCGGCGGCGGTCGGCCTCGCGCTCGGTGTCGCGGTCATGGCGATCGCACGGGCCGGGCTCCGCCGAGCGCTTGCCTACCGTCTTGCCCCGAAGCCCACCAACCGGACGCCCTGGTTGACGTTTGTGCTGGCCGCGCTGGCCGGCGGGGGCCTCGCCCTCGTGGGATCGGCACGATCGGAGGTGACCCCGGCCGCGGCCGCGGCCGCCTTCCCGCCGCCCACCGGAAGGGTCGCCGTGCTTGCCGTGGATGGGCTGGCGCGCGAGGACCTCGAGGCGGCGGTCGCGCTCGGCGGACCCCCGGGTATCACGGCGATCGCGTCGTGGGGATGGGCTCCGCTGCGTGTCGGGGATGCCCACCTTCCCGCCGTCCTGTGGACCACGGTAGCGTGTGGAGTGGGACCAGAGCGCCACGGTGTCGAGGAGCTCGAGGAGGTGCGCCTGTTCGGCTCGGACCTCGGCACGCCTCTGGGGCCGCTTGCGCGCGCCGCCGTCCTGACTCCGTGGGGATCGCTGGGGCTGGGCCGGGCCGTGGCGAGGCCCGCTCTGGTTCGCCGGGCGGCGACGTTCTGGGAGATGGCGGCACGGGCCGGATGTCCGGTGCTCGTGGGAGGCTGGTGGGGCAGCTGGCCGGTGCGTCGGGTTCTCGGCGAGATCGTGAGCGAACGGGCCTGGCTGGGTGGCGCAGTCTCGCCGGATGCCGTGACTCCGGCGCTCGCGCCGCTGGTGCGGGCGGCGTGGGAGCAGGGCGGCGGTGCAGTCCCGGCCAGCGAGAGGCTAGCCCTGGCCCTGGTCAACCGCGGTCGCGCCGGGACTGGACCGCGCGTCTTGGCGCTCTCTCTGCCAGGCATCGACCTCGTCGAACGCGCCCACCCCGGGCTCTCGCCGGTGGCAACCGCCTGCCTTGTCCTGGAGCGGCTCGGTGCTGTGGCCGACGTCGTCGAGAGTGCCCGCCAGGCGGGCTTCTCGATCCTCCTCGTCGGCGTGCCCTGGCACGGGGGTCACGCCTTTGTGGCCAGCTCGGCTGCGGCCTCCGGCCGCCTCCCGGAAATCGAGCCCCGGGACCTCGCTTCCACCTGTCTCGACGCCCTCGGTCTGCCGCCTGCACTGGGGACGCCGGCGCCGCGGCGGGACCTCTCCGGCGCCTCCGGGCCAGGGCGCGACGCGATCTCGTACGGCCCCCCGCCGCCCCCGGTCGCCGACCCGGCTCCGGCGGCGCTGGCGGTCCAGCGGGAGGTCTTGCGCAGCCTCGGTTACCTGCAGTAGCGTCGCACCGGAGCGGGCACAGGCCGCACAGCCTGGCGAGATGTCACCTCACGCTTCCGGGTGTTAGCATTGCCGGTGGATCCGGAGGCCAAGAATGGCGCTCAGCCGAGTCTTGATCGCGGACGATAGCAGGATATTCCGGGCGTTGATGGGTGAGGTCCTGCGCGAGCTTGGGCTCGACGTGATCGAGGTGGCGAATGGGCGTGAGGCGCTCGATCAGTCCCTGTCGGCTCGGCCCCAGCTCCTCATCCTCGACGCCTTGATGCCCCTGCTCTCGGGTTTCGACGTTCTCTCGAAGCTGCGCGAGAAGGCCGCCGACTACACCCCGGTGATCTTCATCGTGACCGCCGTCTACAAGAGCCGCCGCTGGGAAGCGGAGGCCCGCCAGACGTACATGGTCCACGAGTATCTGGAGAAACCCATCGAGCCCCAGGAGCTCGTTGCCGCTATCCGGAAGCACTTCCCGGAAGTGAGCACCGGGCCGACCGGCATGTGAGCTCCGCGCCTCCAACGACTACAGCTCATCCTCCTTCTGCATCCGGCGCAGGGCCTGCTCCATCGCGGAGAGGGCGTGCTCGATGTCCTTCACGCCGTGGGCGTGGGAGAGAAAGCTGGTTGCCGGCGACCTTTGCGGCAGCATGAGACCGGCCTCGCGCGCGTTGCGGGTGAACCTCGCCCAGCTGTCCTGGTCGACACGCGCGTGTGAGTTTCCATCGACGATCGCCTGGCGGGAGAAGAAGCAGGAGATGATCGAGCCGACCCGGGCGATGCGGAGCGGTCGCTGGAAGCGCTCCACCAGCGCTTCGATCCCGGCCTGGAGTTGGGCGCCCCGTTCCTCCAGGCGTTGATGGACCGCATCGTTGCGCAGGACGGAGAGGGTCGCCGCCGCGGCCAGGACCGCCATCGGCTGCGGTGAAGGCGGGAGGTCGTCACCAACGGTGGCCTCGAACCGGCGAGCCCACGACACTCCGCCGATCTGTGAGATCCCGCCACCCAGCGCCCCCCCGTAGACCGCGACGTCGGGAGCGAGGTCGAACACCTCGGCGGCCCCTCCGCGGGCGAGGCGGAAGCCCGTCAGCGTCTCGTCGAGAACGAAACGCGCTCCGGCCGCCTGGGTTCTTTCTTGAACGACCTGCAGGAACGACCGCTGGGGAGCGATCACACCGAACTGTGAGGCCAGTGGATCGAGCACGACCGCTGCGATGTCGGAGCCGGTTTCATTCAGCACCGCATCGAGGGCCTCGAGGTTGCCCCAAGGCACCACGCGCACGAGTCGCGCGAGGTCGGCGGGGACCCCCGCCACGATCGGCTGGCTCGCTCCCTGGGGTCCGGAGGCCGCAACCTGGAACGTCTCGACGGCGCCGCGTCGGTTCCCGTCGAAGACCACGAGCCGTTGCCGGCCCGTTTCCCGGCGGCACCAGCGCAACGCGAGCTCCCACGCGGTCACCTCCGAGGCGGTGATCACCCAGGGGTGCATGGTCGGGAGGAGCTCCTCGAGCAGATCGACGAGCTCGATCTCGCCCAGGGTGTGGAAGCCGCTGGCCAAACCCATGGTCGAAGCCCGCCGGACGGCATCGAGCACGTACTGGTTCCCGTACCCGAGAAGGTTGGTGCCGCCGCCGCCGAGGAGGTCGACGTAGGCCACGTTGTCGGCGTCGAAGACGCGACACCCCTGGGCCTTGGAGAGTAAGAGGCTGTCCTCGCCGCGCCGCGCGGCCAGGGGTGCGCTCTTTCTCGCCTGTGCGAGTGCCTCGTCGGCGCGCTGTCCCATCCTACCTCGGTCCCACCATGGGAGGGGGAGTGTAGCTCGGCGGAGCCTCGCGCTCAACCCTCCCCGGGAGTGTCCTCGTCCTCCTCGTCACCGTGAAAGAAGTACTCGCCGCACCGTTGCGAGCAGAAGTGACGTCCGTACGCGAAGTAGGCACATTTCTGACAGACGGTCTTCGCGCACGTCGGGCACACGAAGGCTGCCCACGCCGAGGGCACGCGGCCGCATGTGCAGCACTGGGCACCCCGAGGCTCGGGCATGGCACGAGTATCGCGCCAGGTGCTCCCCGACGCAAGCGAAGGGCTCTCCGCGTTGCCACGTCGCCGCCCCGCCGGTCGGTCGGAGTCGGGCCGGACGGGGCCGTTGGCGCCGCTCGGGCACCGTGATAATCCGCTACAATGCGCCGGCCGGGCGTGCCGGCGTAGCTCAGAGGTAGAGCAGGGGTCTCATAAGCCCCGTGTCCGTGGTTCAAGTCCACGCGCCGGCACCACCCCGCCGTGACAGTCGACGAAGGACCGGTCGCTGACGGAGCGTCTCACTCCACCCACGTCGGCGAGCCCGGGTGGGAGAGCGCCCACAGACCGGGCGGCAGGCCTGGATGGGATGCCCGGGAGGCAGCCGGCCACGTTCGCGCCGGCTGCGCCACGCGCATGATCGCTGCCGACTTCGTCCGTGCCTTCCGGGCCGAGTTCCCCGATCTTCTGGGTCGGTCGATCGCGGTCGCCCTCTCCGGGGGGGCCGACTCGGTGGCGCTGCTCCACCTCCTGCACGGGGCTCGTGGCGAGGTCGCCTGCGCGGTCTCGGCGGTTCACGTCAACCACCACCTGCGGGGCGGCGACGCCGACGAGGACGCCGCGTTCTGCCGGGAGCTCTGCCGGCGGATGGGCATTCCTCTCGACGTGAAGGATCTGACCGAGCCGACGGTTCCGCGCGGCGTGTCGCCCGAGGCGTGGTGGCGGCGGCAGCGCTACCTCCTGCTCGAGGAGGGACGGCAGGCCAGCGGGGCGGCGGCAGTGGCCACGGCCCACACTGCGGACGACCAGGCGGAGACCGTGCTCCTCAAGCTGCTGCGCGGCGCTGGCCCGCGGGGAGTGGCTGGGGTCCGCCGCCGGCAGGGTTACGTCGTGCGGCCGTTGCTCGACTTCGGCCGTGAGGCCCTGCGGGATCTCCTGCGCACGGCCGGTGTCGACTGGCGGGAGGATGTCACCAACGCCTCGCGCGAACGCCCCCGCGGCTGGATCAGGCACGTCGTTCTACCGGTGCTGCGCGAGGGGGCGCCCAGGGCGGTCGAGCACCTGGCGGGTTTTGCCACCATGCTCGCCGAGGACGACGAGGTTCTCGCTGGCCTGATCGGCGGCGAGGAACTCGCCCTCGCGGTAGGGCGGCCGGTTTCCTTGACCGTGGTTCGTGAGCTGCCGACGCCTCTGCGCCGGCGGTGGGTCCTGGCGCTCGCCGCCGCGCTTCCCCTCGACGAGTCGCCATCGCAGCGTCAATTGGCGTCGGTCGAATCGCTCGTTACGGGCGGGCCGCCGGCCGCGGTCGACCTCGGACGACGCTGGGTGCTGCGGCGACGGGGAAGGTACCTCCACCTGTCGCCACCCCCGTGCGCCCCGTTTCCTGCGGTGGCGGCGGATGTGCCCTCGCTGCTCGCCCTCCCGGGTGGCTTCCGGGTCCGCCTAGGAGCCCAGGGACGCGGTCTCCGCCACCGCGGCGAGCTCGCTGCCGCGATCGCCTCGTCCTCGCCCGCCTGGCGGTCGCTCCGACCGGGCGAGCGGCTGGCCGGCACCTCGATCACCGAGTCGCTGGCCCGGTCGGGGGTGCCTCCCGAGTGGCGTCGCGCCTGGCCGGTGCTCGAGGCCGGTGGTACGATGGTGTGGGTCCCCGGGTGCGGCGTCGTCGAGGGCTGGGAAGGGGACCCAACCAGCATGGTTGTCGCAGAAATGGAGGAGCCATGGAAACGCCCCGCGAGGTCGTGCGACCGGAGCTGATCGCCGAGCGCGTCGCCGATGTGGGACGGAAGATCGCGGCGGAGTACGCCGGCAAGGAGCTCGTCCTGGTCGGGATTCTCAAGGGCGCCGCCGTTTTCCTGGCCGATCTCCTGCGGGCGATCCGGGGCCCGGTGCGCTTCGAGCTGGTCAACGTCACCACACAGAACGTCGCCCGCGGCGAGATCATCGAGCTGACCTACGCCACCCACGTGCATCTCGAGGGGGCGCATGCTCTCATCCTCAAGGACATTTGCCACTCCGGCGTGACCGAGAACTACCTTCTCACCCACCTGGCACAGCAGCAGCCGGCCAGCCTCGATGTGGTCGCGCTGGTCAACCGGCCGCGCCTGCGCCGCGTCGGGCTCGAGCCGCGGTTCGTTGCCCTCGAGGATGTTCCCGAGGGACGGCTGGTCGGCTATGGCATGGAGTTCGATGGCCGCTGGGGGAATCTTCCCGGCCTGCACCTGCTTGAGGGGGTGTAGCGAGACCCCGGGGCAGTACGGACCGCAGCGCTCGCAACACGTGGAGAAGATGTGAATCAGAACGTCAAGAATGCTCTGCTCTTCCTCGTCGTCATCGTGCTCGTGGTGGTGCTGTGGAACTGGATCACGACGACGCGTGCGGGCCTCCAGGAGATCGCCTTCTCGGACTTCCTCGACCGGGTGGACAAGAACCAGGTCTCCGAAGTGCTCATCCGCTCCGACGAGATCCTCGGCCGCTCGGTGGAGTCCGCCAAGCAGAAGCCGGCGGGCGGCCGCAACTACGACTTCATCACCTACTCGCCGGCCTACCCCAGCCTGGTCGACGAGCTCCGCAAGCACGACGTCAAGATCAAGGCCGAGCAGGCGTCGCAAGGGTCGATCTGGACCGCGCTGCTCTCCTGGCTCCCGCTGATCGCGCTGGTCGGCTTCTGGTACTTCATGTACCGCCAGATGCAGGTGGGCGGCAACAAGGCGATGTCGTTCGGCAAGTCGCGCGCTCGGATGCTCAACCCGCAGGCGAAGCGGATCACCTTCAAGGACGTGGCGGGCGTCGAGGAGGCCAAGGAGGAGCTCCAGGAGATCATCGAGTTCCTCAAGGACCCACAGAAGTTTCAGAAGCTGGGAGGCAAGATCCCCAAGGGTGTCCTGCTCATGGGCCCGCCCGGCACCGGAAAGACGCTGCTGGCACGCGCCGTCGCCGGCGAGGCAGAGGTTCCGTTCTTCACGATCTCCGGCTCGGACTTCGTCGAGATGTTCGTCGGCGTCGGGGCGAGCCGGGTTCGCGACCTCTTCGAGCAGGGCAAGAAGAGCGCGCCCTGCATCATCTTCGTCGATGAGATCGACGCGGTGGGACGCCACCGTGGTGCCGGCCTCGGGGGCGGGCACGACGAGCGCGAGCAGACGCTCAACGCCCTGCTGGTCGAGATGGACGGCTTCGAGGGTACCGAGGGCGTGATCCTGATCGCCGCTACCAACCGGCCGGATGTCCTCGACCCTGCGCTCCTCCGCCCCGGTCGCTTCGACCGACGGATCGTCGTCAACCGTCCCGACCTCAACGGACGGGTCGCGATCCTCAAGGTGCACACCTCGAAGGTCACCATGGCCCAGGGCGTCGACCTGGCGGTGCTGGCGCGCTCGACCCCGGGATTCTCCGGCGCCGACCTGGCCAACCTGGTCAACGAGGCCGCCCTGTACGCCGCCCGCACCAGCAAGCAGGCGGTCGAGATGGGCGACTTCGAATATGCCAAGGACAAGGTGATGATGGGCGCCGAACGACGCTCCCTCGCGATGTCCGAGGAGGAGAAGCGCAACACGGCCTACCACGAGGCCGGCCATGCGCTGGTCGCGGCGCTCCTTCCCAACGCGGACCCGCTCCACAAGGTGACCATCATCCCGCGCGGGATGGCGCTCGGCGTCACCCAGCAGCTCCCCATCGAGGATCGCTACACCTACAACCGCGCCTACCTCGAGGATGCGCTCGTGGTGCTCATGGGTGGGCGCCTCGCCGAACAGATCGTCTTCGGCGAGGAGAAGATCACCACCGGGGCCGGGAACGACCTCGAGCGGGCCACCGAGCTGGCGCGCAAGATGGTGTGCGAGTGGGGCATGTCGCACCTCGGCCCGCTGACGTTCGGGAAGCGTGAGGAGGCGATCTTCCTGGGCAAGGAGTTCGCCCGGCACCAGGACTACTCCGAGGCCACCGCAGTGGAGATCGACAACGAGATCAGGCGTTTCGTCGACAGTGCTTATCGGCGAGCCCACGAGGCCATCACCGCCAACCGCCCCGTCCTCGACCAGATCGCCGCCGCGCTGCTCGAGCGCGAGGTGCTCGAGGGGGACGAGGTCTACCAGATGGTGGCGGACTTCACCGGCAAGCCGGTGGAGAGGCTCAAGGGCCCGGGACGTCCTTCGGTCACCGAAGCCGTCTGAGGCGTCGTGAGCTTCTGGCTGCTCAAGACCGAGCCCGGTGCGTACAGCTTCGCGGATCTCGAGCGCGCGGGCTCGACGGTCTGGGACGGCGTGACCAGTAACGTCGCGCTCAAGTACATGCGCGACGCACGGCGGGGCGATCGGGCGATCGTGTACCACAGCGGGAGCGAGCGGGCCGCGATCGGGATCGCAGCGGTCACGAGCAACCCCTACCCCGACCCCTCCGCCGCGGACCCACACATCGTGGTTTTCAGGCTCGAGCCGATCGCCCGCCTCGCGCGTCCGGTGACGCTGGCCGAGATCAAAGCCGACCGAACGTTCGCGGACAGCCCGCTGGTGCGCATGCCACGGCTCTCCGTGAGTCCGCTGACGGGCGAACAATGGCGCAGGCTGGAGAGCCTGGCCGCCATGCGACCCCGCTGACTCCAAGCCCCAGGCTTCCAACCCCAAGCCCGTCGGGTCGGAGGGGGTAGAATCCCACCGTGGTGGTCGTCCGGGCACTCGTCACTCTCGTTGCGTTCTCCGTCGCCATCGTCGATACCGTGGTGATGGGGAGCTATGGCACTCTGGTCGGCCTCGTCCCCCCCAAGGGGGACTGGACCCGCAAGGGCGCACGGTTGTGGGCGCGGGTCATCCTCTGGGGCGCGTTGGTGCGCCTCACCGTCGAGGGGCGCGAGCGGGTTCCGACCGACCGGCCCGTCGTGTTCATGTCCAACCACGAATCGTGGCTGGACATCCCGGCGCTCCTCGTGGCCATCCCGGGACAGGTCCGGTTCCTGGCCAAGAAATCGCTGTTCTCGGTCCCCTTCCTGGGTTGGGCGATGAGGGCGATGGGATTCATCCCCGTCGACCGGGAGAACCGCCGCACCGCCATTCGCTCGTTCGAGGAAGCAGCGGAGCGGATCAAGCGGGGGCGCTCCGTGCTGGTGTTCCCGGAGGAGACCCGGACCACCGACGGATCGCTGCTCCCGTTCCAGCGCGGGGGCTTCCTGATCGCGCTCAAGGCCGGCCTGCCGATCGTGCCGATCGGCCTCGATGGTGCGCGGCGACTGCTGCCGAAGCACTCGTACCTGCTGCGGCCCGGCCGCGTCACGGTCCGGTTCGGCACGCCGATCCCGACCTCGGGACTGGGCGTGACCGCGAAGGGCGTGCTCATGGAGAAGGTGCGGGAGCAGATGGAGGCGCTGCGTGGTCAGCCGCTTGCGGCGACAGGCGGCGCCCTGCCGCCAGAGGGAGGGTGAAGCATGGTCAGCGACGGCGCGGTATGGGAAGCTCTCGCGACGGTGATGGATCCCGAGATTCCCTTCTCGGTGGTCGACCTGGGACTGGTCTACGGCGTGGAGGTGCTGGAGGGGGAACGCGTTCGGGTGCAGCTCACCCTGACCACCCGGGGCTGCCCACTGGTCCACCGCATCTCGGACGACGCCCGCAGCGCCATCCTGCGCCTGACCGGCGCCCGAGAGGTCGCCGTCGAGATTGTCTGGGATCCCCCGTGGAACCCGGGGATGGCCTCGGAGGATGTGCAGCGGCGGCTGGGCTGGGCGTGACGCGAGAGATGGCCCGCCGTCCTCACGGGAGGACGGGGTACGAGACGCATGAGGCCGGCACTCGCGCCGGCCCGTTGCGGAACATGACCGGGAGGTGGTGGTGGCTCTGACAGAGGCAACGGTTCGCGAGGCGTTGAAGCAGGTGAAGTTCCCGGGCCTCACGCGGGATATCGTGTCGTTCGGTTTCGTCAAGCAGGTCGC
The DNA here is from genome assembly GCA_050257595.1 of Acidobacteriota bacterium. GTDB lineage: Bacteria > Acidobacteriota > Thermoanaerobaculia > Thermoanaerobaculales > Thermoanaerobaculaceae > JBLMXF01. The sequence continues at coordinate 66,311 of JBLMXF010000011.1, forward strand.
GGTGGAGGGCGGCACGGTCCGCGTCGAGATCGTGCTGACCACCGCCAACCCCGAGGCGGGACCCCAGGTGGAACGCGAGGCCCGCGCGGTGCTCGAGGCGCTCCCCGGGGCACCCAAGGTTGCGCTCACCGTGAAAGCCCAGGGTCCCCAGGCCGCCGCCCCTGCACCCCAACTCCTGCCGGGGGTGAAGTACAAGATCGCCGTCGCGTCGGGCAAGGGGGGGGTGGGCAAGTCCACCGTGGCGGCGAACCTCGCACTTGCCCTGCAACTCGGCGGATCGAGAGTCGGCCTGCTGGACGCGGACATCTACGGCCCCTCGCAACAGATGATGATGGGGTGCACCGACCGCCCAACGGTGGCAGAGAGCGAGAAGATCATTCCCGTGTTGGGCAACGGGGTCGCGGTGATGTCGCTGGGATTCCTCATGGATCCCGACACGCCGGTGATCTGGCGCGGTCCGATGGTGATGAAGGCGCTCCAGCAGTTCCTCGAGGACGTCGAGTGGGGCGAGCTCGACTTCCTGGTCGTCGACCTGCCTCCGGGCACCGGCGACGCCCAGCTCACCCTCACGCAGCAGGTTCCGCTCGACGGTGCGGTGATCGTGACCACCCCGCAGGACGTTGCGCTGATCGACGCCCGCAAGGGACTTCACATGTTCCGCAAGGTCAACGTCCCGGTGCTCGGGCTGGTGGAGAACATGTCGGTCTACATCTGCCCGAGCTGCGGGCATCGCGAGGCGATCTTCAAGGAGGGCGGCGGGCGGCGGACGGCCGACCAGCTCGGCGTGCCCTTTCTCGGCGGCATCCCGATCGATCCCGCGATCGTGGTCGGAGGCGACGCCGGGATTCCCATCGTGGCCGCGCGTCCGGAATCCGAGGCGGCCAAGGCGTTCATGGAGATTGCCCGCGCCGTGGTCGAGCAGGTCACGACCCGCCGTCAGTAGGGAACCATACCCTCAGCGCCGGCTCAACGCTTGGGGGCCGGCCGCGGCGGCGCTGCCGTGGGTGACGGCGCTGGCTCGCTGACGGTGATCTCGGCGGCCTTCTCGGGCTTGCCACCGGCATCCAGAATGGCCTGCAGGCGCTTCTCGATCCACTCCTTCTGGCCGTAGGGGAGCGCCTCGCCGTTGGCGTAGTAGGTCGGTGTCCCGGCGACCCCGAGACGGTAGCCCAGCTCGAGGTTCTTGAGCACCCGCTCGATCGCCGGGTCCTTCATGTAGCAGGCCTTGAACGCCTGGTACGGCGCATTCTCGAGGCTCTGCTCGGTGAGAAAGCCGAAGACCGCGTCGTCCAGCGTCTCCACGGACAGCGAGCTCTGCAGACGGTACATATCCTCCTTGAAGGCGAGCAGCTTGTCCGGCCACAGCTGACTGATACACACGCCGGCGACGGCGGCGCGGAACGCCCAGGGATGATTGGCGACGAGGGGGAAGTTGGCGACCCCGTGACGGAGCTTGGCGCCGAAGCTCGCGAAGATGGGCGCCACCTCACCCCACCCCCGCTTGCAGGCCGGACACTCGTAGTCGGAGAATTCGATCACTTTCAGGGGCGCGTTGTCGTGACCGGGGTCCCACTCCACGGTAGCGCTCGCGAGCAGCTCCCGCCGGACCGCCCGCGGATCGCGATCGAGCGGCCACGAGCCGCCCAGCGCGAGCCACTTGCCATCCGCCGTGACCGCGATCGGCATCTTCATCATGCCGTAGCCGGTCTGAACGTCGGCGGTGAGGTTGACCACTGGCCCGGGACGGATCGGCACGACCGGCCAGTGCACCCGCGTGCCGCCGCCGAGGAGCTGCTGAAGGAACGACGGGAGGGCCTGCTCGACGAACGCCGGCAGGGTCTCGGCGGTAACCGGGGGCTGCACCGCCGGCAGCGGGAAGACCATGCCGACCACGGCCGAGTTCGACTGCGGGTCGACGATCATGTTGAGCTGGTCGGGGTTCTTGTCGTTGCGCAGGCTGGTGCGCAGCACGGACAGGGAGAGGTACCTTCCGGCCGGCGTCTCGACGTCGTGGTTGACCGTCACCTGGGCGACGCTCGCGGGTTTGTAGGGGAGGAACCCGAGCGCCAGGTTGCGGGCTTCGTCTTGAACGTCCTGGGCCGAGACACCGGCGCCGGCGAGGAGGCCGAGCACGACGCAGGCGAGAGCGCGTGTGGGGATTCTACCGTTCATGGCCGGGAAGGATATCAAAAGCGGAGGAGCGCCACGGTCGGCAGGCGCCTCCGGCTGCCCCGCGCTCGGTGGCCGCGCTGAGGCTCGGCCGGGAGCCCACCGGCGGCGGCTCTTTTCCGCGGTCGTTCTCCGTCTCGTGAGCGTCGCGGTATGGCCCCCGATTCGGACCTCAACGATCGGACGTCGCTTGAGCCGGCGATCGGGGGCACCGGACGGCCTCGTCGACGCTCCTCGTCGGGCGGCAAAGCAGGGGGAAGACGCCGCCGAGCCCAGAGGCGCCCGAACGACCTGGGACCAGGGCACGCGACCGAGAGGTCGCTCACGTCACGCGATGCACTTGGCTGCCGGCGCCGAGCTCCTGTAGAGTTGTCGGGTGCTCGTGCAACGGCTCGCCCGGCTGTGGGGACACGGACGCCCCGCCGTGATGGGGATCGTCAACGTCACGCCGGATTCCTTCTCCGACGGCGGCCGCTACCTGACGTCCGGTGCCGCCGTCGTGCGCGGGGGCGAGCTCGTCGCCGAGGGAGCGGACATCATCGACGTAGGCGGCGAGTCGACCCGCCCCGGCGCCGCGCCCGTGACCGAGGAGGTCGAGCGCGAGCGGGTCGTGCCCGTGATCGCGGCCCTCGCGCGGTCCGCGCCCGAGGCACTGCTCTCGGTCGACACCTCCAAGGCCTCGGTGGCCGCGGCCGCTCTCGATGCCGGCGCGCACATGATCAACGACGTGAGGGGAGGCCGCGATCGGGGCATGCTCGAGCTCGTGGCCTCGCGGGGCGCCGCAGTGGTGCTGATGCACATGAGGGGAGAGCCGCGCACCATGCAGAACGACACGGCCTACGGCCACGTCGTCGCCGAGGTTCATGGTGCCCTGGCCGCACGGAGAGACGCCGCGCTTGCCGCCGGCATCTCGGGAGGACTGATCCTGCTGGATCCCGGCATCGGCTTCGGCAAGGACCGGAACGCCAACCTGCGCTTGCTGGCGGCGCTCGGAGACCTCGCGGCGCTGGGCCAACCGGTTGTGGTGGGGGCGTCGCGGAAGTCGTTCGTCGGTGACCTCACAGGTGCGGCGACCCTTGGTCGCCTGGCCGGCTCACTCGGCGCCATCGCTGGCGCCGTCGCGCTTCCGCGGGCGATTGTCAGGGTTCACGACGTCGCCGCCACGGTCCAGTTCCTGACCGTCCTGGCGGCGGTGCGGGGGGCGGCGTGAGCGGTCTGGTCGGCCTCCTCCGCACGCTCACACAGCTCGAGGTGGGGGTTCGCGATCTCGCGGACATCGCGCTGGTCGCCATTGTCTTCTACTTCCTCCTCGTCGTGATGAAGGGCACCCGGGGAATCTCGATGCTGTGGGGGATCCTGGTCCTGGTGGCCAGCTACGTGGCCGCCAGCACCCTGGATCTGATCACCCTCACCACGGTGTTGCGCGAGATGCTGTTCTACCTCCCCTTCGCGGTCATCGTGGTCTTCCAGCAGGAAATCCGCAGGATCCTGGCGGCCGTGGGGCGAACCCCCCTGCTCCGCTGGGCCTCGCAGCTCTCGCCCAGGCAGGTGCTGATCAACGACATCGTGCTCGCGTGCGAGACGTTGGTGGCCAGGCGCTACGGTGCGCTCATCGTGATCGAGCGGGACGAAGGGCTGCGCACCTACATCGAGACCGGCGTGCCGCTCGAGGCACGACTCTCGTACGACCTGCTGGTCAACATCTTCACTCCCGGGACCCCACTTCACGACGGTGCCGCGATCGTGCAGAGCGGCCGCATCGCCGCGGCGAGCTGCTTCCTCCCGTTGTCGTCGCGCTCCGACCTGTCGACTGAGTACGGGTCGCGGCACCGCGCCGCCCTCGGGATCAGCGAGGAGGCCGACGCGGTCGCGGTGGTGGTGTCGGAGGAGCGCGGGGCCGTCGGCGTGGCGGAGGGTGGACGGCTTCACTCGGGGCTCGACCGCACTGGCCTGCGGGACCTCCTGCTCGAGCTCCTCGTGCTGGGGCGGGGGAGGAGCGGGGCATGAGGTTGCTGCCGAGGCATCCCGGCATGATGGTGCTGGCCATAGCACTGGCGTGTCTGGTCTGGTACACGCAGGCTCTCGAACGGCGCGAGCGGATCTCCGAGAAGCAGCTCGACACCTCGGTCACCTTCGTGAACGTCCCACCCGACATGATCATCTCGTCCGATGCCCCGCGCACCCTTCTCCTGCGGGTTCGCGGCCCACTCTCCAAGCTCCGGCAGCTGGAGCCGTCCCAGACCGGCGTCGTGATCGATCTTCGGGGGGCGGGGGAGGGTCAACGCGACTACGCTGTCGAGGGCCGAAACGTCGTCGTGCCCGCCGGCGTCGAGGTCATCGCGGTCTCGCCGTCCCAGGTCCCGGTTCGGCTGGAGCGGGTGGTACGCCGCCGACTTCCGGTCAAGCCACGCGTCGTCGGACAGCCCGCCAGCGGTTTTGCTGTCGGATCGATCAACGTCGAGCCCGCCACGGTCCGGGTCTCCGGCCCCCGCCTCCAGCTCGAATCGTTGCAGGCTGTCGTGACCGAGCCGGTCAGCGTGGACGGTGCGGAGGGTCCGGTGGAGGCGGTGGTGGCGGTGCGGTCACCGTACCCGCTGGTCAGAGTCGAAGAACCGCTGGCGGTCCGCGTGGTGATCCAGATGACGCCTAAGCGAGGCGAACCGAGAGGGGGGAAGCGTCGGTGAGTCAACGCCTGTTCGGGACCGACGGCATGCGTGGCGTGGCGTTCACGCCGCCGCTCGACCGTGTCACCGTCACCCGACTGGGGGCGGCTCTCGCAACCCACCTGCGGGACCAGGGGCGACCACCCAGGGTGTTGCTCGCCGGTGACACGCGCGCATCGACCCCGCCGCTTGCCGAGTGGGTCGGCGGTTCCCTCATCGCCGCCGGCGGAGAGGTAGCCTGGGCCGGCGTTCTGCCCACGCCCGCCGTCTCGCACCTGCTCCGCGAGGAGGGCGGGTACGGGGCAGGCGTGGTCGTCTCCGCCTCGCACAATCCCGCGCCCGACAACGGGATCAAGCTCGTCGGGCCCGACGGCGCCAAGTGGCCGATCACCGAGGAGGCGTGCCTCGAGGCGCGGCTCCTCGGCCTCGCCGGCGAGCAGCGGGTCGCGTCGCTGCCCTCGGCCGAGCCGCGGTTCGCGCGGCGCTACCTGGGATGGCTCGGCGCCAGCCTGCCCGAGCGCCCGCTCTCCGGGCTCAAGCTGGTCGTGGACGCGGCCAACGGCGCGGCATCCCCCGTCGTCGAGGAATTCTTCGCCTCGCTCGGTGCGGTCACCACGGTCATCCACGCGCGGCCGGATGGGGTGAACATCAACGCCGGGTGCGGTGCTCTCCACCCCGAGGTGCTCGCGGCCAGCGTGCTCGCCACCGGCGCCAACGCGGGGGTCGCATTTGACGGTGACGCCGACCGCGCTGTGCTGGTGGCCGCGGACGGGCGCGTGTTGGATGGCGACGATGTCCTCCTGCTCTGGGCTCGTGAGCTGGCCCGCCGCGGGGCGTTGGCGAAGCGGGTCGTCATCGCCACCGTGATGTCGAACCTCGGCCTCGAGCTGACCCTGGAGAACGAGGGCATCAAGCTCATCCGGTGCCCGGTCGGCGACCGCGAGGTGTGGGACGCGATGCGGAGGGAAGGAGCGGTGCTCGGAGGTGAGCAGTCGGGTCACGTGATCTGCTCGCTGCTCTCGGTCACCGGGGACGGCCTCCTGACCGCGGCCCACGTGCTCGCCGTGGCCTGCCGCCTGGGCCTGCCCCTGGCCGACCTCTCAGACCTGCAGCGTCTCCCCCAGGTGCTCCTCAACGTGCGGGTGGCGCGTCGGACGCCGCTCGATCAGGTGCCCGAGCTGAGGGCCGCGATCAGCGAAGCCGAGGGGAAGCTGGGACGGTCCGGACGGGTCTTCGTCCGCTACTCGGGGACCGAGCCTCTCCTGCGAATCATGGTCGAGGCAGCTGCGCGGGACCAGGCGACGGCCACCGCAGAGCTCCTCGGCGGTGTGGCCGTGCGTCACCTGGGTTCTCCGGCAACGTGAGCCGAGGTGGCCACTGACGGGAGCTCTCAGCTGAGAGAGGTCGAGGTGGGCAGCTCGTGACGGGCGCCGACGCCCTCCGGTGGTTCGCGCCTGGTGCCGTCCTTCTTCTCGCCGGCGCACTGGCTGCCGTGGTGCCGGGAGCCGGAGGCGGGATAGCCGCCTTCTTTCAGGCCTACCCGTACCTCGTGCCCGCCGGCGGTATCCTCATCGCCATCACGTTCCGGCGGGGCCGCGGCGCGCTCGCGCTACTCGTGCTGGCGCTGGCCGACGTCACGCTGCGCCGCTCCGGTGCTGCCATCGATGACGGAACGGGCGTCGGCACCTTCATCTGGAACTCGGTCACGCTGCTCTTGCCTGTCAATCTGGCGGTCGTCGCGCTCGTGCGGGAGAGGTCGCTCCTCACTCCTGCCGGAGTGGTGGGCACCCTTGCCGTGGCTGCGCAGCCCTTCGCAGTGGCTCTGGTCTGGCTGGCCTACCTGCCATGGCTGATCGCCGCGATCGGCCGATCCTTCGTCGCGTCCTCGTGGCTCCCCGCCACCGCTCTCTCGCAGCCGGCCCTGCTCGCGTTCGGTCTGGCCGCCGTGGCCGTCGTCGTGCGCGTCGTCAGGACTCCCGGCCCGTTCGAAGCCGGCATGGTGTGGGCGGTGATCGGCAGCTTCTTCGCGCTCGTCGAGGGGCGCCTCGAGCCCCGCACCACGCTCCTGCTCGCCGCCGCGACGCTCATCGTGGTTGTCGGCATCACCGAGGCGTCGGCCGCGACGGCCTATCGCGATGGCTTGACCGGGTTGCCGGCGCGGCGAGCGCTCGACGAGGCGCTCGAGGCTTTGCGGGGGCGCTACACCATCGCGATGGTCGATGTCGATCACTTCAAGCAGTTCAACGACGCCCACGGGCACGACGTGGGCGACCAGGTCCTGCGGATGGTGGCGGCCAAGCTGCGTGGGGTCGGGGGTGGCGGGAGAGCCTACCGCTTCGGCGGAGAGGAGTTCGCCGTGCTGTTCACCGGCCGGGGAGTGAACTGGGCCCGGCCGCACCTCGAGAGGCTGCGGCAGGGCATCGCCGGGACCGACTTCACCCTGCGGGGGACAGATCGGCCGAAGAAGCGGCCCAAGCAGGCCCAGCCGAGGAGAGCAGACACCAAGCGCCTGTCGCTCACGGTCAGCATCGGCCTGGCCGAGAGCACGACGTCGACCGACAAGCCCGAACAGGTTCTGAGAGCCGCCGACACGGCGCTGTACCGGGCCAAGGAAGCCGGACGGAACCGGGTGTCGCCCTAGCCGGAGCCTGGGCGAGGGGCGAGCGCCGATCCGACCGGTCGGCGGGCTGTTCCAAGGGCGGGGAGGACGTTCGTGCCGACGGCCGGTGGGGGTCCTCCTCACCGCTCGGCGCTGCCCGAGCGGTCCGCGTCTGTACCCTCGACATCCCTACCTCCCCGTGTCTCGCACCGTCTCCACGGTCCGCCGGCCGCGCGTCGCAGGGAGGCCTCGGGCGGGCTTCGGTATCATGAGCGCCGAGGGGATGTCGGCGAGCGCAGGCGACGTCCCGGGTCGTTGGGGGGGAGCCATGGAGTACGTGCAGGTGCTCAGACCGCTCGAGCAGCTCGAGCGCAGACTCGCTGACCTCTACGCCTGGTTCGGCGAGCTTTTCGCCGACGACGCGGAGGCGGCGTTCGTCTTCCACCAGATGTTCCTCGAGGAGCGGGCGCATGTGAACCTCATCGACTACCAGCGTCGCCTTGCGCGCGGCAACCCCGGGGTGTTCGGGGACGTGGAGGTGAGCCTCGACAAGGTGGAGGCCGGCATCGCGCGCATCGACGCCGTGCGCTCTGCCAGCCCCTCTCCCGACCTTCCCGCGGCCATACGATTCGCCCTCGAGCTCGAGGCGAGCGCGGCCAACTACCACTTGCGGGCAGCGCTCCGCCAGTCGAGCCCCGACATGGCGAGGTTGATGGACAGCCTCGGGCGGGCCGACCGGCAACATGTGGGCGCCTTGCGGAGGTTGGCGGAAACCCGCGGTCTGGTCTAGCCCGGGGGCCGAGGTCAGCCGGAGTCGCGGGCGGCAAGGGCGGCCACGATTTCGCGATCCAGCGTGCCGATATCGAACGGTTTCTGCAGGAACCGCATTGCACCACCGGCAACCGCCCGACGGACGATCTCGTCGTCGGTGTATCCCGACATCAGGATCACGGTGACCTCGGGCCAGCGCCGGCGGAGAATCTCCGCGAGCTGATCGCCCATGGTGTCGGGGAGGAGATAGTCGGTCAGCAGCAGGTCGAAGGGAGGCATGTCGGGCGTGGTGAGCGCCTCAGCGGCGGTGCCGACCAGGGTCGCGTCGTAGCCGAGAGCGACGAGGATCTCGGCCAACGCCTCCCTGGCGGGCGCCTCGTCCTCGACCACCAGGATCCGCGGTTTGCCCGCCCGGATCGGCCGGGAGGGCCAGTCATCGGCTCCCTCGAGCAGCACCGGCTGCTCGCCCGAGGAGGAGAGGGGAAATGTGATGCGGAACAGAGCCCCCCCTCCCGGAGCGTCCTCGACCCTGATCTCGCCGGCGTGACGCGCCACGATGCCGTGTACCACCGAGAGGCCGAGCCCCGTGCCGTGGCCGGGAGGCTTGGTCGTGAAGAAGGGGTCGAACACCTTCTCCCTGATCTCCCGTGCAATCCCCGGCCCGGTGTCGCGGACCGTCACGCTGACCCGTCCCGGTGCGGGCAGCGAGGTCGCGATCTCGACCGTCCCTCCGTTGGTCATCACGTCGGAGGCGTTGAGCGCGAGGTTCATGAGCACTTGTTCGAGCTGGCCCCGGTCGGCCTTCAGGGTCGTCTCGCCGTCGACGAGCGTGACCTCGATGGCGATGTTCTCCCGGATCAGGCGACGGAGCAGGGTGACCGAGTCCTCGACGATGGCGTTGAGCGCGACGTGCTCGAGCTTGGCACTCTCGCGGCGCGAGAAGAGCAGCAACTGGCGGGTGAGCGCGGCTCCCCGTCGGGCGTGCTCCTCGAGCTCGCGCAGCCCCCTCTCGAGCCGCTCCGGCTCGCGCAGGTGGCCGCGCAGGACCTGCGACGTCGCCAGCATCGCCTGCAGCAGGTTGTTGAAGTCGTGAGCCACGCCGCCCGCGAGCCGACCGATCGCCTCCATCTTCTGCGCCTGGCGGAGCTGCTCGTCCCGCTCGAGGTTCCCGAGGGCAAACCCGAGATCGTTGGCCAGCTCCTCGAGCAGGGCCGTCACCTCGGGCACAAAGACCCCAGCCTCGGTGGCGTAGACGACGAACACCCCAATCGTCCTGCCGTCGACCTTGATCGGCGCCGCAGCGGTGGCGTGATAACCACGATCGAGCGCGGCCGCCCGCCAGGCGGCTGGGCTCGGCTCGGCGGCAATGTCCTGCAGCACGGCCAGACGGCCGCTGCGGGCCGCGCGTTCCGCAGGGGTCGGCTGCCGGTCTGTTTCGGCGACCGAGAACTCGACGGTCGAGAGGAAGCCGTCGTCATGCCCGGAGGAGACACAGGGCTCGAGGCGCCCGCTGCCGGAGTCGGTCAGTCCAACCCAGGCCATGAGGAACCCACCGTGTTGCACGGCGATCCGGCAAGCCTCGCCGAGGAGGACGCTGCTCCGGTGCTCCCGGATCAGGAGCTGGTTGATCTCCGAGATGGTGCGGAGCAGGCGGTTGAGGAAGGTGATCCGGTCCCCGGCGGCCTTCCGCTCCGTGACGTCGCGGACGACCGCGATGATCAGCTCCTCGGCCTGATAGCGGAGCAGACGGCTGCCGACCTCGACGGGGATCACGGACCCGTTGCGGGAGAGATGTTCGCCCTGCGTGACGACCGCTCCCTCGGCGTCCAGCGTGTGTGTCGCCGCGGCCCAGCCATCAGAGGATCCCGGCACCCCGAGATCGGAGAAGCTCATGTTCCTGAACTCGGCGGTGCTGTATCCGTACAGCTTCTCCGCCTGCTCGTTGCAGTCGATGACACGCCCTTCCCGGTCGAGCAGGAAGATCGGGTCGAAGGCTCCTTTGAGCAGGGCACCGGCGCGGAGCAGGCTCGCCTCGACGAGCCGTTCGTAGCGTCGTTGGCGATCGCGCCAGATCGCGTAGAAGGCGGCCGCGAAGAACGCCACGATCGCGACCCCTGTCGCCACTGTTCCGCGCGTCTGCTCCCGCCATGGAGCCAGTGCCTCGGCCTCGTCGACCTTGGTGAGCAGGACCCAGCCGGTGCCGGGCACCGGTTCGTACGACGCGAGCACGCGCGCCCCGCGGTAGTCCCGGCCCAAGGTGGGAAGCGGTCGTTGCCGGAGGGCGAGCGCGGCCGGGAGGTCGGGAAGGTCGATCGGTCGCCTGGTGAACGCCCCTTCCCGGCCGGCGAACCGCAGCGGTGTCAGGAAGACGACCTCGGTGTCCTCGCGGCGGATCAGGAAGGCCTCTGCCGAGTGGCCGAAATTCCTGGCCTGCTGGAGGAAGCGAAGCAGCCAGGCGTCGGCGTTCTCGCCCAGGACTACCGCCCCGATGACCCGCCGTCCGGTGGGGGCAGCGGTGGGTTTGGCGAAGACCGGGACGGCGAAGAGCACGACCTCGTTCTCTCCGGGCAGGACGAAATCGCTCGCCGGCTCCTCGCGCTCGATGCATGCGCGAACGACGGCCGCAACCGAGATACCCTCGTCGCCGGAACCCGTCCGCGCTACGACCGTACCCCGAACGTCGACGATCTGGACAAAGCGGAGAAGCTGGCCGGTGGCCAGGTCGTCGAGGATCTCGGCTTCATGCTCGGCCGCTCTCGGGTCGGGAGGGGCGGAGGGCGCGGACGTCCGGCTGCCGAGGAGGATCTGGGTGGTCGGAAAGGAAGCGAGGACCGTGGCGTCTCGCCAACGCATCTGCACCCACTCCTCGATGGCAAAACGGTATCCCTGGCTCAGGGCCTGAAGCTGGCCCTGCCACGAGGCGACCACCTCGCGGCGGTCGCGGTCGACCACGGTCCGGATCCACACGGCGGCCAGCGCCACGACCACGACGAGAAGCCCCGCGAGGGCTGCCGGAAAAGCGGACGGTCGGCTCCCCCCGTGAGCCGCCGGTGGTTCCGTTGCCTTGGCCCTGCGCAGTCTCATCGCCCGGCCATTCCTCTCCGGACAGCATGTGCCTGGAACTCCGATTGCCTGCGACGCCCGGTCGTGAAGCGTGGCCCCTTCGGGTGCGGGATCTCTCCAGATCAGAGAATAGTCGACTCGGCCGCTGGTCTCAACGTCAACTCCCGTCTTCCGAGCTTCCCGGACCGTCGTCACAAGGTCGCCGTGTCACGCCGGGCGCGCGACCGGAGCCCAGCGGCACGTGTCGGGGCTGTGGAGGCGTTCGAGAGCCTCTGTGCTGGGTGGGGGAGTGGAGGAAAGCTGCGAAATGACCGTCGCGGAGGCGGTGCCCAGACGTCCGCTGATGACGGGGCTGCCGGATGGCTGCATCTTCTGGCTCGGGTGTGGCGAGTGTAGATCGGAGTTCGATCCCACGTGGGGGCTCGAGCGCCGGTACGGCGAACGTCTTCCTCGCGGCCTCTGCCCGCCATGCGGGATCGGGAAGCCGCTGACCAGGTGGAATGACGTCGCTGACTGACGACTCGACTGGGCGCGTGATCCGCCTCTGCTGGGTGGTCTCCCTGGACGAGCTCCAGGCGCTGGATGGACTCAAGTCCCTCCGCGACAGCGACGCTGGTGCCACGATAAGGATCCAGCGGATCTTGTTGAGGGATCGCACCGCCGCTGGCCTGCTCGTGCTCATCGATGCGCTGAGCACGGAGGCACGCCTCGCGACCGCCGAAGTCCGGCTTCGGGACGAGCCGCCCGCCCGGCTCACGAGCCGCGAGCCGGCAACGTCCTGCCCGCCCCTCGGTCGCCGATTGTCGCTGCAGCTGTCCCACCCGGGCCCTCGGGCCTTCCCGCTTGGACTGGCGACAAGACGCGCACGCCAGGCTCGTGGTGTTCCGTCTTGGTGCCTGGTGTTGCCCACACTTTCGCCCAGAGAAACGATCGCCCGGCGGCTGCCGGGCGTTGCGAGTGAGCGGATTGGCGGGGTGGACGAGACTCGAACTCGCGACCTCCGGCGTGACAGGCCGGCGTTCTAACCAACTGAACTACCACCCCGCTCCATGCCAACCGATCGGAGCCGGCCCAGCAGTGGTGGGAGGTGTGGGATTTGAACCCGCGACCCCCTGCGTGTAAGGCAGGTGCTCTCCCGCTGAGCTAACCTCCCGAGACGTGACGTCCGGGGAGTGGCATGCTAAGGGCCGGCAGGGCTGGTGTCAAGCGTGTCCGACCGCTATCATTGCGGTCGAGTACACCAGTTCACCGCGAGGAGCCATATGTTTCGCAAGATCCTAGTGCCGATGGATTTCGAGGACGTCGCCCGGCGACCGCTCGAGTACGGGCTGGAACTCGCACGCGCGGGGCGAGGGAAGGTCGTCCTGCTCGCGGTCATCGACGACTCGTTCCCCAACCCGGACATCCTCTCGTTCCAGGCCCCGTGGGCGAACTACTACTCGCACCTGCGCGACGAAGCTCAGAAGCGGCTCGGCGCGCTCACTGGCCAGATCGGGGCGACCGGCGACGAGGTCGAGGTGTGCATCGTCCATGGCAACCCGGCGAAGATGATCTTGCGCTTCGCGGAGGAGGAGGCCTGCGACCTCGTCATCATGGCGACGCACCGCACCTCCGCGCTGCGCCACGCCCTGGTCGGGTCGGTCACCCGGAAGGTGCTGGCCCAGGCATCACCGCCGGTGATGGTGGTCCACCTCCACGAGGGCGCCGAGAAGCGCAGCCCCGAAGAGCAAGAGCCAGAGTAGCGGCCAGCGGTGTGGCCAGGACGCGGTCGAGCGAGTTGGCCATTCGCCACGCGATCGGGCTGACTCCGACGAGGTAAGTTGCGAGGACGGCGAGACCCCACAGGGTCAGCGTGATCCGCGTAGCGCGGAGTTCGGACCCGACCAGCGCGGGCAGCACCAGCAGCCAGACGAGGGCGACGAGGGGCAGGTCGCCGGCCATGGCACCGCCGAGCGCCGCCGGCAGCTCGATCACGCGGGTCGCGACGAAGGCGGGCCGAATATCGAAGGTCTCACCGCCGATCCCGTGCACGAGGAGGAAGACCCACCAGAGCAGGGCCGGCACGAGAGCGATGGCGAGCCAGCGGGACCACCTCCGGGGCAGGGTAAGCGACGCCCCGACCAAGGCTGCCAGCGCGAGGACGAGACCTTCGTTCTTGGTCAGCGACATGGTTGCCAGGCCGGCGGCCGTGACAAGGAGGGCGCCCTCCTGGCCCTCGGCGAGCCGGACCAGACCGCCGAAGGTGATCGCGACGGCCAGCGCGAGCAGCGGCTCGGCGTACCCGGAGTAGCAGGGCAGGAAGATCACAGGACTCCAGGCCCCGGCGATCGCGGCTAGAGCTCGTCGACGCGGGGGAGCGCCGGCCGCGGCGTACCAGCAGGCCGCGGCGAGAGCGAGGGCCAACACCCCCTGCCAGAGGGAAGCGGACCGTGCCGCGTCCGCGCCGAGTGTCACTGCCCCCGCGATGAGGTCGGGCCACAAAGGTGGGTAGTCGGGATGGGCGAAGGCGTGACCGGGCCAGGCCAGCCATGCGGCGACGTGGCCGCCGGTCGCGGCGGTCACGCGGGCCTTGAGTCCCCAGATGTAGCGGAAGTCCCAGCCGAAGGCGGGAAGCGCCGCGATGACGACGGCATGGGACAGCGCCGCTCCGGCGGCGACGAGCGCCCAGCGACGACGGTCCCACCCCTGTCCGTCGTGGAGCGTGCGGAGTGACACCCGGCGGGCCCTTGCGGCAGCGAGCAGCAGCGCCCCCATGGCCGGGGGAACGGCGAGCAGGGCGGGGGACCAGCGAAGCCCGCTCAGCGTGAGCGTCATGAGCCAGAGACCCGTGCCGAGAATGCCCCACAGGCAGGTCGCGAGGAGCCTCGCGGGAGCGCCGGGTCGGCGCGGCAGCCACACCTGCAGCCCGGTTCCGACCAGCAGAGCGCCCAGGAGGGAGACCAGTTGGATCATGGGCTCTCCCGGGTCATCACCCGGACGTCTCCGGACTGCCAGATGTCGCGCCACCCCGGGGGCACGTCGGCACCCGGCAGCGCGACGACCCGCCGCAGCGGGGCCTCGGGGGGCCAGCGAGCGAGCAGGCTCCAGCGCAGGTCGGGACGTTGCCACGTGGCCTCGAATAGCAGGTGATCGCGCTGCGTCGGGTTCAAGTCGGAAGGCAATGCGAGAGCGACGGCCTCACCGGCGGGGATCGGGGCCGTAACCAGGGGGTGCAGCGCCGGGCTCCACCGAGGCGCGCGCTCTCGGGGTCGCTGCAGCGCATCCCACGCGCCGACGGCGATCGTCACCCAAACCGCGACAAGAGCCGCGACAAGTCGCCATCGCACCATCCGGTCATGCTAGCAGCGTAGTTTCGGCGAGGCCCCGTGCCGCGGAGCCGTCGGCCGGCCCGTGCGCCCAGCGAGGTGGCCTGAGCCCCGACCGGAGACAGCCAGGCGGCACGGCGCGCGGCCTCGGGAAGGGGAACGTCACATCCCGTCGAGCCAGTCGGGGAAACTCTTGTGCGCGAGGAAGTGCGCGACGCCACGGCGGCACTCCGGATGGGCGCGCTGCTCGGCGTTGACGCGTGCCGCCTCGGCAAGCTGTTCGTCGAGCCGCGGCAGGGTGCCGGCGAGCAGCAGCCGCTTGGTCCGGGCGACTGCCTCGGGCGAGGCCTTGCGGGCGATCTCGAGCAGTCGGGTGCGGGCGTGGTCGAAGGGCTCGGCCGCGACCTCGTCGACCAGGCCGCAGTCGCGGCCGGCAGCGCCGTCCATCGGCGCGGGGTCGAGGAAGAGGGCGGCGAGCTGCGCTGGTGCCACGCGGCGGGGAAGGAAAACCGAGATCAGGGCCGGCACGAAGCCGAGCCGGACCTCGGAGAACTGCAGCCGCGCCGAGGGTGCTGCCACCACCAGGTCGCACGCGGCGGCGAGGCCCAGCCCGCCGCCGAAGGCGGCTCCGGAGACTGCGGCGGCGGTGAGCAGGGGCGCGCGCAGTACGGCCGCGTAGAGAGCCGCCAACCGGAGTGCGTCGGCCAGCCGCTCGTCGGCCGGAGCGTCCGCCAGACGAGCCAGCTCGCCGAGGTCGGCCCCGGTGCAGAAGTGCTGGCCCCGGCCGAGAAGGATGGCCGCGCGGGCCCCACCGGAGCGAGCGTCCGCCAGGGCCGCGGTGAGCTCCGCGACGAGAGTCGCATCGAGGGCGTTTCCCCTGTCGGGCCGGGCCAGCTCGAGGATCGCCAGCGGTCCCTCGTGTCGTGTCGCCACCGCGTGCATGCCCGGATGCTACCACTCGTCAGTGAGGCCGGGAGGGCAGGAGACCAAGCACCTCCTGTCGCGGTCACCTCGCGACCTCGACCGTGGTGTACGCTTGGCCGCGCATGGGTCGTCGCCTCGCCGTCACCGCGCTGTTCTTCGTCCACCTGCTGCGCGACCTCGTGGGGACCCTGGCCGCACGACTGGGCCGGCAGTGGCGGCGGGCGGCCCAAGGGGACGACTCTCTCGTCGTCGGGGTCGACATCTTCCCGTTCTTCGAGCGGATGACCGGGGTCGGTTGGTACGAATGGAACCTGCTGGCGCACCTCACCGAGGTCGACCCGGAGATCGAACTTCTCCTCTACGCGCACACCTTCGGCGCTCCCGAGGATCCCTCGCCGCCGCAGCTCCCGAGCGCCGTGCGCACCCGCTTCCGCTTCCACCACCTGCCGGCGGGGTTCCTGCTCCCGGCCGGGGCGACCCTTGCGGTGCTGCGAGCGACGGTGGAGCCACTGCTACTCTTCCTTGACGGCGCCGACGTCTTCTTTGCCCCCAACTTCTTCGTCCCCCGTCGTCACCTCCCGGCCGTGCGCCGGCTGGTCGCCACCGTGCACGACCTCGCCTTTCTGCGCCTGCCGTGGAGCGTCCAGGAGAAGACGCGGGCCGACCTCCGCCGCCACCTGCCCGGGGGGCTGCTGGCGGCAGACGCCCTGATCGCCGTCTCCCAGGCAACGGCCGACGACCTCCGCGAGCTGCTCGGGGTCTCGCCGCGCCGGGTTCACGTCATTCACGAGGGCGTCGACCCGGCGATCCTGAGCGCCGGCGGCACGCCCCCGGCCCGGCTTCCGGACCGCTTCCTGCTCTTCGTCTCCACGCTCGAGCCGCGCAAAAACGTGACCGGCGTGCTCCAGGGATTCGCCCACGCGGCTGCCGCTGGCTATCCGGGCCAGCTCGTGCTCGTCGGGCGGTGGGGGTGGCAGACCGCGGCCGCGCAGGCGACACTTGCGGCCTCCCCGGTGCGCGAGCGCATCCATCATCTCGACTACCTCGGTCGCGAGTCGCTGACGGCCGTGCTGCGCCGCGCCGAGGCTCTGGTGTACCCGTCATGGCTGGAAGGTTTCGGCTTGCCGATCGTCGAGGCGATGGCGTGTGGTGTCCCGGTGATCACCTCGGATCGCAGTGCGCTGCCCGAGGTGGCCGGCGACGCCGCCCTCTATGTCGACCCCGGGGACCCGCGGGCGATCGCGGCGGCGATCTGCCGCCTCGCCGACGACTGCGAGCTGAGGAAGGGCCTGATCGAGCGTGGCCGCCGCCGTGCCGCCGAATTCGACTGGCGGGAGGCCGCCCGTGCCACCGCGGCTGTGCTCAGGCGGGCGGCCGGCCGGGAGGAGAAGTTCCCCGATGCGTATCGCGTGTGACGCCCGCCCCCTGCTAGGCCCCCGCACGGGCGTCGGCACCTGGCTCGAGGGTCTGATCCGCGGTCTGGCGGCCGCCACGGACTGGGAGTTCGTGCTGTGCCTGCCGCGACCCGTATCGGGTCTCGGCCTCGAGGACCTCCAAGGCCGCTGCACGGTGGCGGCCCCGCCGGTCGCGGTGAGCGGGACGCTGTGGTTGACCACGCTGGCCGGCCCGCTGCTCGCCGACGGCGCCGATGTCTTCGTCGGCACGCTTGGGATCCTGCCCAGACGCCTGCAGCCGCCTGCAGCGCTGGCGCTCCACGACCTCACGCCGCGCACCCGACCGGGCCACCATACGCTGGCGAACCGCTTCTGCTTCAACGCCTACCTCGAAGAGTCGGTGCTGCGCGCCGACGAGCTGGTGTGCAGCTCGGAGGCGACCCGGGCCTCGCTGGCGGTCGTCCTGCCGCAGCCGGCACGCCGTGCGCGTGTGATCCCGCTGGCCGTCGACCGTTTCTTCTCGCCGCCGCCCGATGACGAGGGACCCGAGGCGACCCGGGCGCGCTTCGCCGGCGGCCGGCCCTTCGTCGTCCAGTTGGGAACCCTCGAGCCCCGCAAGGGGATCGTGACGCTGCTGGCGGCGCACGCGCGCCTGCTCGCCCGCAGCGACGTCTCTGTCGACCTGGTGCTGGCGGGGAAGCAGGGATGGGGCGGGGGGTGGCTCGAGCGGGCACTCGCACATCATCCGCAGCGCGACCGTGTTCACCTGACCGGGTACGTTGACCGGGACGGCGCCCGTGCCCTGTTGCGACACGCCGAGGTCGTCGTGCTCGCCTCGGAGGAGGAGGGGTTCGGGTTGCCGCTCGTGGAGGCGCTGGCCTGTGGTGCCGCGTGCGTCGCCTCGGACGCCGCCGCGCTGCGCGAGGTGGCCGCCGGTGCGGCCCTGCATTTTTCCCGCGCGGACGAGAAGGCCCTGGCCGCTGCCCTGGAGGCGGCGACCGAACCGGCGCGCCGCGTCGCGCTGCGCACCGCCGCCCGCATGCGTGTGAGCGAGTTGAGTTGGGAGCGCGCCATCGCGGCGTGGCGGGAGGTGCTGGCACGGCTTAGAATGGCCGGCGATGGTTCGTCTCGGAATTGACGCCCGCAAGCTCGCAGACTTCGGCATCGGCTCGTACCTGCGCGGCTTGCTCGGAGAGCTCGCGACCTGCGACATGCCAGGCGACACGGTGGTCTTCGTGGCGCCGGAGAGCCGATCGCTCCTGCCCGAGCTCCCGCCGGGGTGGCGGATCGTTGAGGTCGATGCCCCCGGGTACAGCCTCAAGGAGCAGGCCGCCCTGCCGCTGGCGGCGCTGCGTGCCGGTGTGAGGGTCCTCCACGTTCCCCACTATGTGGTGCCGATGCTCTTTCCCGGCCGGCTTGTGGTCACGATCCACGACATCATCCACGTCCTCTTCCCCGAGTTCCTGCCCTCGAACATAGGGTTCGCCTACGCGCGTTTCTTCATCCAGGCGGCGGTCCGCCGGGCCCGCTGGGTGATCACGGTCTCCGAGACCACCGCCCGCGACCTGCGCCGGCTGTTCCGGGCCCCCGCCGAGCATCTACGCGTGGTTCCACACGGTGTCGACGAGATCTTCCTGGCGCCGGCCGACGAGCGCGTCGACGAACAAGCCCGCGCCCGGTTCGGCGTCGCGCACCCGTACCTGCTCCACGTCGGGAACCACAAACCCCACAAGAACGCCGAAGGGCTGCTGAAGGCGTACCAGGCGCTGGTCCACGACGGTCGCGGCGAGGTTCCCCCACTGGTCATGGTGGGCGGGTTCAAGCCCGACGGTGAGCTGGCCCAGCGCTCCGTGGCGATGGGACTGGGCGGCCGTGTCCGCTGTCTCGGTCACGTGACCCGGCCCGAGCTCGTTGCCCTTTTCCACGGGGCGACGCTGTTCCTGTACCCCACCCTCTACGAGGGCTTCGGCTTGCCGGTGCTGGAGGCGATGGCCTGTGGCGTGCCGGTCGTGGCGGGCGACATCATGGCCGTGAGGGAAGTGGCCGGAGATGCGGTGATCCGGGTCAACCCGCGCGACGTGATGGACCTTGCGGGGGAGACGAGGCGGCTCCTGGAGCACGCCGAGCTACGGCAGCAGCTGGTCGACAAGGGCCGGAAGCGCGCACAGTCGTTCTCGTGGCGGCAGGCGGCGGAGTCGACGCTCGATATCTACCGGGCGGTGGCGGCGGAGGCGTGATGCGGGTCGCGTTGGTCCACGACTGGCTGACCGGGATGCGGGGCGGGGAGGCGGTGCTGAACGAGATCGCGAGCTTCTTCCCCGCGGCACCGATCTACACACTGTTCACCCGCCCGGACGTGGTGACGGGCGATCTCGCCAGCCACCCGATCCACACCTCGTACCTCCAGGTCGCAGCCATGCGGGGGCGGAGGTACCGCTGGCTGCTTCCCTTCATGCCTCAGGCCGTGTCCTGCTTCGACCTTGCCGGATACGACCTGATCATCTCCTCGTCCCACTGCGTGGCCAAGGGCATCATCCCGCCTCCGGGAGCGGTGCACGTCTGCTACTGCCACACGCCGATGCGCTACTTGTGGGACCAGCGGGAGGACTATCTCAACCGGATCGCCGGGCCACTGCGACCGCTGGTGAGGATGAGCCTGGAGCGGCTCCGGACGTGGGACGTGGTCTCGGCGGCCCGCGTCGACCACTTCGTCGCCAACTCGCGGCTGGTGGCGCGACGGATCGAGCGGTACTGGCGGCGCGAGGCGGAGGTCATCCCGCCGCCGGTGGACACCGCCTTCTTCACGCCGGGAAGCCAGCGGTCCGGCCACCTGCTGATGGTCGCGGCCCTGGTCCCGTACAAGAGGGTGGACGTGGGGATCGCCGTGGCATCGCGACTGGGGTTGCCCCTCCACATCGTGGGGGAGGGGCCCCTGGACCGATCGCTGTCGTTCCGCGCGCCGAAGAACGTCGAGTTCCTCGGTCGGGTCAGCCGCGAACGGCTGCGCGACGAATACCGGGGCGCCTCGCTCCTGCTGGTGCCGAACGTCGAGGACTTCGGCATGGTGACGGTCGAAGCGCTCGCCTGCGGGACCCCGGTGGTCGGCCTGCAGGGCAGCGGAACGGCCGACGTGGTGATCAGCGGCGAACACGGGGTGCTCGCCCAGTCGGGCGGCGTTGAGGCGTTGGTCCAGGCGTGCCGGAGCGTCCTCGACGGCGGGTGGGAGGAACGGACCCTGCGCACCCGTGCCGAGAGCTTCTCCCGCCAGCGCTTCCGGCGACGCTTCACTTACCTCCTGGAGCGGGTGCTGCCGGGTGGCCTGGGGCCGTGAGAGGACCGGCAGCGTGATCGGCCAGAAGATCCGCTTCAACCGCTCGGCCCTGGTCGCCATCGACCTGGTCGCGACCTACGTCTCGCTGCTTCTGGCCTACCACCTCCGCTTCTCCGCCGAGATCTGGCCCGTGACCAAGGGGGTTCCGCCGTTCGGACCCTACCTCGCGCTGTTCCCCATCATCACGCTGATCTGGCCCGTGGTGTTCTACTTTCGCGGCCTGCTCCAGGGACGTCCGCTGCGCTCCCGGGTCGAAGAGCTCGTCGCCGTCGGGCTCTCCGTTGCCCTGTCAGTGCTCGTGCTCAACGCCGGCCTCGCCTTCTACCGGGAGTTCACCTACTCCCGGCTCACGCTGGGCCTGTTCGCCATTCTCGACGTTACCCTCGTGTTCCTGGGGCGGGCCACGTTCTGGAGCGTGATGGCCAGGGTGTGGAGCTCCTCGAAGCACCGCCAGCGGGCCGTCATCGCGGGAGCGGGCGAGCTCGGCCGCATGGTGGCGGAGCGTCTCGCCGAGCACCGGGAGTTCGGGCTCGACGTGGTGGGCTTCCTCGACGACGAAGCCGGCAAGGCGCCGGAGGGCGTCGCAGGGTTGCCGGTCCTCGACTCACTCGACCGCCTCGAGGACGTGGTCCGGGCGCACGACATCGACCTGCTGTACGTGGCCCTTCCGATCGCGACCCAGCACAAGACCGTGAAGCTGCTCCAGCGGGCCGAGCCGCTTCTCCTCGAGGTCCGGGTCGTGCCCGACCTCCTCCAGTACTACGCCCTGCGCGCCGGCGTCGAGGACCTCGACGGCATCCCGGTGATCAACCTCACACAGATCCCGCTGGCGGGGTGGAGCACCCTGCTCAAGCGTGCCTTCGATCTCGTCGGCGGTAGCCTGCTTCTCGTCGGCCTCTCCCCGCTCCTCGCCCTGCTTGGTGTCCTGGTGTGGAAACAAGACGGTCGCCCGGTCTTCTACCGACAGCTGCGCATGGGCCTGGATGGCACGCCGTTCCTGATCTGGAAGTTCCGCACCATGGTCCCGGAGGCGGAGGCGGCCACGGGGCCTACTTTCGCGGTCCGCAACGACCCCCGGGCCACGCGGGTCGGGGCCTGGCTGCGGCGCTACTCCCTCGACGAGCTGCCTCAGCTCCTCAACGTGGTCATGGGTGACATGTCGCTGGTCGGTCCTCGTCCGGAGCGGCCCGAGTTCGTGGCCAGGTTCCGCCAGCGCTACCCGGAGTACATGTCCCGCCACCGGGTGCGGGCGGGGATGACGGGGTGGGCACAGGTCCACGACCTGCGCGGGCAGAGCTCGATCCGCAAGCGGATCGCGTACGACCTCTATTACATCGACAACTGGTCACTCGGCCTCGACATCAAGATTCTGTGGCTGACCGCGCTGCGCTTCTGGCGCCATCGCCACGCGTACTAGCAGGGCGGACCGCCGACCGCCGACAGTTACCGCCACCCGCCGCCCGGCAAGAAGCCTCCCCCCGGCCGACGCGAGATCCCGTTTCAAGGGAGGTTGGGTGGACTCTTCCCTGTGCTGGGCGGGAGCACGAGAGAAGCCGTCGACTGTCATCGGTCGGCTGTCGTCTCGCGCGTCGCCCTCGAGCCCCGGGGACCCAGGCCTCAGGCCGGGCGGCTCGGCGGGGGTTCAGGCGAGCGCGAGCAGTGTCTCCTCGATCACCCCGGCCACGAGCTTCACCTTGTAGCCGTTGAGCTCCAGGGGCTGGGCGCCCTTGACGGCTTCGGCGGCGGCCCGCCGGGCGCTGGCCGCATCGAGTGAGCGGTCGGTTACGGCCTGCTCCGCGGCGGGGACGCGCCAGGGTACGGGGGCGACTCCCGAGAGCACGATACGGGCGTGCACGACCCGCCGCTCCCGCAGGCCCAGCACGACCGCGGCGCCGGCCAGCGCGAAGTCCCACGCCCCGCGGGCGCGCACCTTGGAGTAGCGGCCCCGGCCGCCCGAAGGCGGTGGCGGCAGCACGACCTCGGTGAGGATCTCGCCGCGTTCGAGCACGGTCTCGCGGGTGAAGTCCTGCGCCGGGGGGACGAAGAAGTTCTCCACCGGCACCACACGTGAGCCGCCGGGTCCCACCAAGCGCAGAAGCGCCTCGTGGGCGACCAGCGCCGGCGCGGTGTCGGAGGGGTGGACGTAGAAGCACACGTTGCCGCCGAAGATGCAGTGGTACTGGTTCTCCCCGGCGGCGGCGAAACACATGTCGCCCCCCTTGCGGGCGCAGTGGAAGTCGCCGCGGTAGTACCAGCAACGCGGCTTCTGGCAGAGGTTGCCGCCGAGGGTGCCCTGAGCGCGCAGCTGCGGGCTGGCGACGGCCAGGGCCGCCGCGGCGAGCGCCGGGTAATCCCGGCACACGTCGGGGTGCGCGGCGACCTCGGCGACGGTGGTCAGCGCGCCGATCCGCAGGCCGCCGGCAGTCGTGCGCGAGATGCCCCTGAGCTCGGTGAGGGCCGAGAGCGAGACCACGGTGTCGGCGCCGAACACGCCGTCGCGTAGGCAGCCGAGCAGGTCGGTGCCGCCGGCGTGCGCGGCTGCGCCGGCGGCGGCGAGCCGCTCGGCGGCCTCGCGCAGCGTTGACGGACGGACGTACGAGAAGCCGGGCAACATGGCTAGCCGTTCCTTTCCGCTGCGGCGAGCAGGGCCAGGAGGCGCGCCGGGGTCACCGGCGCCTCGGTGGGGCGCACGCCGACGGCGTCGTGGATCGCGTTGGCGACCGCCGCCGCCGACGGGATGTGCGCGGGCTCCCCGAGCCCCTTGGCGCCGACCGTGTTGCACGCGGTATCGTGGGGGTCGACGGGGAGACAGGAGAGATCAGCCGGGGCGTCCATCGCGGTCGGCAGCTTGTAGTCGTGCCAGTTGGCGTTGACCATCTTTCCGGTCTGGCGGTCGAGCACACGCTCCTCGGAGAGCGCGAAGCCGATCCCCTGGGTGACGCCGCCCATCACCTGGTTCTCGAAGGTCAGGCGGTTCATCACCCGCCCGCTGTCCTGCGCCGCGAGCACACGCACGACCCGCACCGCACCGGTGCGGGTGTCGACCTCGACCTCGGCGAATTGGGCGGCGAACGGGAGCGCCACCTGGTCGGCGGGCAGCGGCTCCCGCCGACCGATGCCGACGAGCACCTCGCGCTCTTGGAGAGCCTTCAGCTCGGCAAACGGCACCGGCTTCGCTCCCACGGCCGCGACGGCACCGCCGGTGAGTGAGAGCTCGGCGAGCGGCTTCTTCAGCTCCGCGGCCGCAAGCTCGAGCAGCTGTCGCTTGACGTCGGCGGCGGCGGCGCGCACGGCGGGCGCGTTGACCAGTACGGTCTGGCTGCCGCCCGAGGGCGGCGCGTACTGGGTGGTCGCCGTGTCGGCGTTCTCCACCTCGATGCGGGCGAGGGGCACCGTCAGCTCCTCGGCGACGACCTGGGCCATCACCGTCTTGGTGCCGGTGCCGAGGTCGGCCGCGCCGGTGTTGAGGTTGGCGCTGCCGTCCGCGAACAGCTTGACGATCGCCGTGGCGTTCGGCTCGCCGGGGTACCCCCACATGCCGGCCGCGATGCCGACGCCGCGGCGCAGCGGTCCCGTGCCCTTCGGCCGCGTGCGTGCCTCCGTCCAGCCGAATGTCCTGGCTCCCTGGCGAAGGCACTCGGCGAGGCCGGTCGAGGTGTAGGGCATGTCCTTGCGGAGCTGGCTGACCGCCGTCACATTGCGAAGGCGCAGCTCGACGGGATCGAGGCCGAGCTTCGCGGCGAGGGCGTCGAGCGCCTGCTCGAGCGCCCACGAGCAGGAGGGGAATCCGGGCGCTCGGAACGGCCGGCCCTTGCCGGCGTTGATGTAGACGTTGGTCGACACGGTGCGGACGTTCGCACAGCGGTAGAGATCGGCAATCTGGTAGGCGGACACCGCGCTGTACGGATATGCGCCGACCGGTCCCATCAAGGTGGCGTCAAAGGCGGTGAGGGTGCCGTCGCGCCGCGCCGCCGCCTTGATCGTGATCACGTTGCTCGGCCGGTTGCCGGCGACCAGGAACGTCTCCTCCCGCGTCAACATCGCCTTCACCGGGCGCGCGGTCGCGCGCGCCAGCAGTGCCGCGATCGCCGTGTACTTGCCGGTCTCGAGCTTGCTGCCGAAGCCGCCGCCCATGTACCGTCCGATGACGCGGACGCCGGAGAGCGGCAGCTTGAAGAGCCTCGCCAGATCGGCGCGGACCGCGTAGACGCCCTGGCTGGAGTCCCACACCGTCAGGCGGTCGCCGTCCCACGAGGCGATCGAGCCGTGCACCTCGGTGGGCGTGTGGATCTGCACCGGCGTGCGGAACGTCAGCTCGACCATCGCAGCGGCCTCGGCGAAGCCTTTGGCGACCTCGCCCCGCTCGTAGACTCGCGGCTCGCCGAGGCGGTTGCCGCCTTCGTGGACGGCGGGTGCGCCAGCCTCGAGGGCGCGCTCGGCGTCGATCACGAACGGCAGCACCTCGTAGTCGACGACCACCGCCCGCGCCGCGTCGCGCGCTTGCTGCGGCGTCTCGGCGGCGACCGCCGCGACCTCCTCGCCCTCGTTCCGGCAGTGGGGATCGAACAGCTTCGAGAGTGCGCCCCTGTCGGTGACGTACCAGGGCAGGTCCGCGCCCGTCGACGAGGCCGTGAGCACGCCACGGACGCCCGGCATCGCGGCCGCCGTCGCGGTGTCCACCCGCTTCACCCGCGCGTGCGGGTGGGGGCAGCGGACGATCGCGGCGTGCAGCATGCCCGGCAGGTTGACGTCCATCGTGTAGACGGCGGTGCCGGAGACGCGCTCGTACGCGTCGATGCGCGGCAGCGGCTTGCCGACCACCGTGGTGTCGCCCCACGGCGTCAGGCCACCGCCGGTGCCGCCGTCGGCCGCGAAGAACACGCCACGCCCGGTCATGACGCACCTCCCTTGAGCTGCGCGGCGCGCGTGACGGCCTTGAGGATGTGCGGGTAGGCGCCGCAGCGACAGAGGTTGCCGCTCATCCCCAGGCGGATCTCCTCGAGGCTGGGCGTGGGGTTGGCGCGCAGCAGCCCCTCGGCGGCGACGATCTGGCCGGGGGTGCAGTAGCCGCACTGCAGGGCGTCCTCCTCGAGGAACGCCTGCTGCACGGTGCCGAGCTTCTCGCCGTCCATCAGCCCCTCGACGGTGGTGATCCGGTGGCCCTCGGCCTCGAGCGCGAGGGTGAGGCAGGCGTAGCGCGGCACGCCGTCGAACAGCATGGTGCAGCAGCCGCACTCGCCGCGCTCGCAGCCGGGCTTGCTGCCGGTCAGGCCGAGCACGTCGCGGACGACGTAGAGCAGCGTCCAGCGCGGCTCGACGAGGACCTTGTGGGTGCGCCCGTTGACCTCCAGCGCGCACTCGACCCGCGCCGCGGCCCGGGCCACCGGCGCACCGCCGGCGCTGCCGGGCCTCACCAGGGATGCGGCGATCGCTCCCGCGCCCACCGAGCCCAGAAACCCGCGGCGGCTGACGCCGTGTCGGCAGGTCGGGTCATGTTCATCGGCCATGGCAACCTCCCTGAGCTGTGCTCCGTCACAAGGGCATCGCTCCGATTCTACCGAAACATGACACAACATGTGCATGTGTCACGAGATTGTTCGTGATCGTCATGAGCGGGCCGGTGGGGATGCGAACGGCGGGTCTGCTAGCGTGTGTCGACGACGGGAGGCCTGCCATGGCTGGCAAGACGGAGGCGCGACCCGTGTGGAGCGGATCGCTGCAGGTCCGGTCGTACGAGGTGGGCGGGGGTGCCGCGGCCACGCCGCTGGCCCTCGCCGACTGGTTCCAGGAGGCGGCCGGCAACCACGCCACGTCCCTCGGGTGGGCGGTCGACCAACTTGCCCAGCGGGGCCTGACCTGGGTGTTGGCCAGACTCCACCTGAACGTGGCCTCGTTCCCGATCTGGCGGGAAACCGTGACCGTCGAGACGTGGCCGGCCGGGATCGACCGCCTCTATGCGCTGCGCGAGTTCCGCGTGACCGGCGAGGACGGCCGCGCGTGCGTCCTCGCAACCTCCGGCTGGCTTCTGCTTGGACTCGCCAACCGGCGACCGGTCCGTCCGCCGCGAGAGATCTCCGACATCGCCGCAAACACGCCCGGCCGGCTGCTCGACGATCACTTCGCCAAGCTTCCCGAGCTCGACAGGGTGGACCATCGGCACGGCTTCGAGACGCGCTTCTTCGACATCGACCTCAACCACCACGTCAACAATGTCGCCGTGATCGCCTGGCTGCTCGAGGCGTGCCCGCCGGAGCTCCTGCGCGGCGGCGCGCTGGCCGAGCTCGAGGTCGAGTTCCGCGCCGAGGCCATGCTCGGCGACGAAATCGTGGCGGAGGTGGGGCGCACTGCCGAAGATGCCTTCCTCCACCGGATCGTCCGGCCCTCCGACGGGAAGGAGATCGCGCGGGCGCGCTCGAGCTGGCGGAGGTCGTAGGCGACCCGCGGGAAGAGGCGACCCTGGATCTCCGGTTGTCGGGTCGAGGAGGGCCCCACTCCATGCCGGTCACGCCGATCCCATCGGGCTATCACACGGCGACCCCGTACCTGATCGTGAGCGACGGCCCAGGTGCCATCGAGTTCTACGTCCGCGGGCTCGGTGCGACCGAGATCTCGCGTGAGGCCGCCCCGGACGGGCATGTCATGCACGCCGAGCTGAGAATCGGCGACTCCATGCTGATGCTCGGCGAGCACCCCGGCGTGAACGCGCCGGCCCCCACGCCTCTCCCCGCGCTTTCGCTCTACCTCCACGTCGAGGACGCCGACGAGCTGCACCGGCGGGCGGTCGCCGCCGGCGCCCGGGAGCTCTCCCCCGTGACGACGAAGTTCTACGGCAACCGGGAGGGCGGTGTCGAGGATCCGTTCGGCGTCACATGGTGGATCGCGACCCGAGTCGAGGACGTGCCCCCCGAGGAGCTCACGCGCCGCGTCGCGGTCGAGATGACGAGGCGGGAGCGAGAGCGGGAGTGAAGTGCGGCCGCGAGCGTTGCGACGGCGGAGCTCCCGCCGCCCTCTCCTGGTGGGCTCCGGCCACACGTCGGGCCCGACCCATCCGGAACGCTTGACCGGCCGGCGATCCGGCGCGTACCGTCGTCGCCTGTCATGGCCACGCCCCACGGCCCCCTCGACGCCTTCCATCCGCTGATCCGGAGCTGGTTCTCCGGCCGCTTCGGCGCGCCCACCGAGGCACAGCGCCTGGCCTGGCCCGCGATTGCGGCCGGCGGGCACGTGCTGCTCTCGGCCGCCACCGGCTCGGGCAAGACGCTGGCCGCGTTCCTGGCGGCGCTCGACCGGCTCGTCACCGGCGCCTGGCCGGCCGGGTGTGTGCGGGTGCTCTACGTCTCGCCGCTCAAGGCGCTGGGCAGCGATGTCCGGCGCAACCTCCTGGCGCCGCTCGACGAACTGCGCGCCTCGTTCGCCGCCGGCGGTGAGGCGATGCCGGAGATCCGGGTCGAAACCCGGACCGGCGACACCCCGGCCGAGGAGCGACGGCGGATGACAAGGCGACCGCCCGAGATCCTGATCACCACGCCGGAGACCCTCAACATCCTGCTCACCTCGCGGCGCGGCCGGGCGCTGCTCGGCGGGGTCGCGGCCGTGATCCTGGACGAGGTCCACGCGGTGGTAGGCAGCAAGCGCGGTGTTCACCTGATCACCGCCGTCGAGCGCGTCGCCCGCCTTGCCGGCGAGGTCCAACGGATCGGACTCTCCGCCACCGTCCGCCCGCTCGACCGCGTCGCCCGCTGGCTGGGCGGCGCGGAGCCGGCGCCCGGCGGCCCGAGACCGCGGCGGGTCGCGATCCTCGCGGCGGCGGCGGCCAAGGAGTACGAGCTCGCCGTGCACTTCCCGGGCGCCGGGCCGGCGCCGGGCCTCGAGCCCGGCTCCGCCGAGGAGCTGTGGAAGGAGGTGGTCGGCGAGGTGCGCCGGCCGCTCCGTCGCAACCGCTCGACCCTGGTGTTCGCCAACAGCCGCAGGATGGTCGAGAAGCTCACCCGCCTGGTCAACGACGCGGAGGGGGAGGAGCTCGTCTACTCGCATCACGGCTCCCTGGCCCGCGAGGTCCGCACCGTGGTCGAGGAGCGCCTCAAGGCCGGCGAGCTGCGCGGTATCGTGGCGACCCACTCCCTCGAGCTGGGCATCGACATCGGCTCCCTCGACGAGGTCGTCCTGGTGCAGACGCCGCCCTCGGTGGCCTCGACCGTCCAGCGGATCGGCCGCGCCGGGCACACGGTCGGGGAGACCAGCCGGGCGCGCTTCGTGCCGCTCGCGCCCCGCGACCTCCTCGACGCCGCCGTGATCACGAGTGCGGTGCGGGAGGGCGCGATCGAGCCGATCACGCCGGTGGGCGGCGCCCTCGACGTGCTCGCCCAGGTGATCGCCTCCGCGGTCGCCACCGAGTCGTGGCCGGTGGAGGAACTGTTCGCCCTCGTGCGTCGGACCGACCCGTACCGCGATCTCACCCGGCGGCAGTTCGACCTCGTCCTCGACATGCTGGCCGGGCGCTACGCCTCGGTCCGGATCCGCGCGCTGCGTCCGCTCGTGAGCATCGACCGCATCGACGGCACCGTGCGGGGGCGGCCCGGTCTCGATCGTCTTGTCTACCTCTCGGGGGGAACCATCCCGGACCGCGGCTACTACCACCTCCGCCGGGAAGACGGCGGCTCGCCGCTCGGAGAACTCGACGAGGAGTTCGTCTGGGAGCGCAGCGTCGGCGACACTTTCACGCTCGGCGTGCAGAGCTGGCGCATCCAGCGCATCACACACAACGACGTCATGGTGACCCCGACCCGCGGAGCGGCAATGGCGCCGTTCTGGCGGGCGGAGCGACGCGAACGCCCCTTCGAGCTCGCCGAGCGGGTCGGCCGCTTCCTCGAGGGCGCGGAGGACCGGCTCGCCGACCCCGGCTTCCGCGCGGAGCTGGAGAGCGCGCACGCCCTCGACCGCCCAGCTTCCGCCGCCCTAGTCGACTTCCTCGAGCGTCAGAAGGCCGCGTGCGGCGGGCGCCTGCCCCACCGGCACCTGGTGGTCGCGGAGCACGTCAGCGATCCGCAGGGGAGGGGCGAGCCGGGCCAGCTCGTCATCCACACGCTGTGGGGCGGCAGGGTCAACCTACCCCTCGCCCTCGCCCTCCAATCGGCGTGGCAACGGGAGCACGGCGTGTCGCTCGAGGTCTCCCATGACGACGACTGTCTGATCGTGAGCGGCGGCGACGCCCTCAGCGCGCGGGAGCTGCTCGCCCTCGTGCCCCCGGACGCGCTCCTCGACCTCCTGCGCGAGCGGCTCGCGCGTTCCG
Source organism: Acidobacteriota bacterium (assembly GCA_050257595.1). GTDB lineage: Bacteria > Acidobacteriota > Thermoanaerobaculia > Thermoanaerobaculales > Thermoanaerobaculaceae > JBLMXF01. Next base: position 95,819 of record JBLMXF010000011.1, read on the forward strand.
GCTTATTCGGGGCCCGGTTCCGGGAAGCGGCAGGCTGCGCGCTCCTGCTCCCGCGCGAGGGGTTCCGCCGGCGGACGCCGCTATGGCTGTCGCGGCAGCGCGCCAAGGAACTCCTCGAGGCGGTCTCCCGTTTCGACGACTTCCCCCTCGTCCTCGAGGCGTGGCGAAGCTGCCTGGTGGACGCCTTCGACCTCGACGCCCTCCGTGGCGTCCTGGAGGAGATCCGGGCCGGCACCATCGACGTGATGGAGGTGCGCAGCGACCACCCCTCGCCGTTCGCCGCAGGCGTGCTCTGGCTGCGGACCAACGAGCTCATGTACGAGGACGACACGCCGACCGGGAGGGGAGCGCGGATACGCGGGGATCTGCTGCGCGAGGTCGCTCTCGCCCATCAGCTGCGGCCGCGCATCCCCGCATCGGTGGCCGAGACGTTCCGGCGGAAGCTCCAGCGCTCTTTTCCGGGCTACACCCCGTCCTCGCCCGCCGAGCTGGTCGACTGGGTGGTCGAACGGGGCGTGATCCCGGTCGCGGAGTGGCGGGAGCTGCTCGCGGCGATCGCGCGCGACCATGGGGTCGACCCGCGCGCCTGGCTCGGACAGGCCGACGCTCGACTCGCGGCGGTGGGACCTTCGCAGGCGGTCGGGCCGCTGTTCGTGGTGGCGACCCAGGAGTTGCCCAGGGTGCTCGCCGCGCTCGGGTGGGCGCGCACGGCACTGAGCCTGGTCGGCGCCGCACTGGACGGCTCGCCGGCCGCCTCGGCGGCGGCCGCCCTGGAGCGCCTCGCGGTCCGTCCAACGACGCGCCTCGGCGAGGATGCCGGCGACCCCCTGGTCGAGCTGGCGGCCGAGCTGCTCCGTTTCGAGGGTCCGGTGGATGAGGGGTTGCCGGCGCGGGTTCTCGGTCTCGCTCCAGAGCGGGCCCTCGAGGTCGTCGAGGCGCTGGCCGACGCCGGGAGGATCGTCGTCGACGAGGTCACCGACGCCGCCGTCGGCGCGCAACTGTGCGACACGGACAACCTCGAGCGCCTGCTTCGCATCGTGCGCGCCCGTGCCCGGTCGGAGATGGCGCCGCTGCCGGCGTCGGCGCTGCCGCTCTTCCTGGCCTCGTGGCACGGCCTCGGGGGACGGCTCGAGGGCATCGACGGGCTGCGCGGCGCCCTCGAGCGTCTGTTCGGCGTACCGGCGTCCGCCGAAGCCTGGGAGACGGAGATCCTTCCCGCTCGTCTCGACCCTTACTTCCCCGGCTGGCTCGACGAGCTGCTCGTGTCGGCGGGGCTGCTCTGGGTCGGCTGCGGCGAGCAGCGCCTGCTGTTCACCCTGGCGGCCGACCGGGAGCTGTTCCCGACCGGGGCCGCACTCCGGGCGGCGGCGGGCACCGAAGCGGCCGAGTCGTCCGCCCGACTGTTTCCGGCCGGCACCGGTCGCTTCACGCTCGACGAGCTGCTCGCCTCCTCGGGGCTCACCTCGGCCGAGCTGACGCGCCGTCTGTGGGCGCTGGCGTGGGGCGGTCGGGTCAGCAACGACTCCCTGGCCGCGCTTCGCCGTGGGCTGGAGGGCGGCTTCGAACCAGCCACCGCGGAGCCGCTCCGGCGCGCTGCGGCAGGGCGGCGGCTGCGGTTCGAGCGATGGCGCGGGTCCCGACCGTTCGACGGTCACTGGTTCCCGCTTCCCGAGCCGGAGGGAGTGGGCGACTCCCTCGACGCCCTCGAGCTCGACAAGGACCGGGTCCGCATCCTCCTCGACCGCTACGGCGTGTTGTTCAGGGAGGTGCTCGAGCGGGAGCTGCCGGCATTGCGGTGGGCGCGGCTGTTCCGCACCCTCCGGCTGATGGAGCTGTCGGGCGAGGTGGTCACGGGCCAGTTCTTTGCCGGCGTGGCCGGTGTGCAGTTCGCCGCCCAGCCGGCGGTGCGGTTTCTGCGGGAGGGTCTGGACGAGGAGCTGGTGTGGTGGACGAGCGGTGCGGACCCGATCACGCCCTGTGGTCTCGGCGTCGCCGGCCTCCCCACCGGGCTGCCTCGCCGCCACCCGTCGAACCACGTCGTGTTCCGCGGCTCCCGCCCGGTCGTGGTCAGCGAGCGGGGCGGCCGCAGGCTCGCCATCTCGGTCGCCCCCGACCACCCGGCCCTGGCCAGCTACCTCATGTTCCTCGTCGTGCGGCTGACCAGGCAGGTGCGGCCGGTCAAGGCGGTCGACGTCGAGGCGATCAACGGGCAGCCCGCGGCGAGCAGCCCGTTCCGCGAGGCGCTGGCCGCGCGCTTCCACGTGGTTCGCGAGGGCACCGCCCTGCGGCTCATGCGCCGCTACTGAGGGAACCGCCGCGCTGCCGGGTCCCATCGTGCTGCATTCGGCGATATCATCTCGGTGATGACACCCGAAGAAACCACCCCCCGGCGGGTGCTCGTGATCGGCAGCGAGGCGCCCGCGCTCACCACGGTGATCCCACTGCTCCAACGGGCCCACTTCGATGTCAGCCTGCAGGCCGACCGGCTCGAGGCCATCGACCGCGTCCGCTCCGAGACGTTCCACCTGCTGATTGCCGGCTACCCCCTGCGCAACATCCCGTTCCGGTCGCTGCTCGAGGCGGTCCGCGCCAAGGGCGCGCCGTGCCGCAACGCGGGGCTGCTGGTGGTGGCCGAGGAGCTCGCTTTCGAGGAGGCCGAAGGGTTCCTGGGCCGTGGTGTCAACCGCGTGGTCCGCGAGAAGTGGGCCGCGCACCGACTGTTGCTCGCGGTCGCCGACTTGATCGGGGAGTCCCCGCGGATCTCGCTGCGCTCCGTCGTGCAGCTCGAGGTCCGCGCGGGCAAGGAGCGCGAGCTGTCGCTCTTCCAGACCGAGAACGTGTCGGTCTCCGGGATGCTCGTGCGCAACGAACGCCAGCTCCCGATCGGCACCACCCTCACCTTTGAGCTCACGGTTCCCGGCCACGACGAGCCCATCCGGGGCGTCGGCGAGGTGATCCGCCACACCGACGCGGAGCGCGAACGGGTGACCGGTTTCGCGGTCCGCTTCACCGGCTTCGCCACGGGCGGCCGGGAAGCGCTGGAGGCCTTCATCGCGGGGTGCCCGCGTTGAGCTCATCCGTCCCTCCCACCATCCGTCGCTAGGCTCCCGGTGCGGGAGAGGTGCATGGGTCGCGCCAGCACCCTCTCTTCAGTGAGGGCGGGCCGGGTTCGTCGAGACTGCAGCTCATTCGATAGTATAAGGTATGTCGCAAATTCTCATGAGATTTTGATACACTCGTCAGCGGAGAGTCGAGGGTGCGCGAGCAGAGGGCGAAGCGGCGGGTGGCGGCCACATCGGCGGTGGCCGCCTTCGTTCTCACCGGCGCCAAGCTGGCGGTCGGCCTGCTCACCGGCAGCCTCGGGATCCTCTCGGAGGCGGCGCACTCGGGGCTCGATCTGCTGGCGGCGCTGATGACCTGGTTCGCGGTGAGCACGAGCGACAAGCCGCCGGACCGTGATCACCCGTACGGGCACCAGAAGATCGACAACATGTCGGCGCTCTTCGAGACCGTGCTCCTGCTCCTGACCTGCGGCTGGATCATCGCGGAGGCGATCGAGCGGCTGTTCTTCAAGACGGTGACGATCGAGGTCACCTTCTGGAGCTACGCGGTGGTCATCCTGGCCATCGTCGTCGACTTCAGCCGCAGCCGCGCCCTCTCGCGGGTCGCTCGCCGGACCGGCAGCGCCGCGTTGGAGGCCGACGCCCTGCACTTCTCCAGCGATATCGGGAGCTCGCTCATCGTGCTCTTCGGCCTCGTCGTCACCCGGCTCGGCTACCCGCAGGCCGATGCCCTCGGGGCGATCGGCGTCTCCGCCTTCATCGTCTGGGTGTCGGTCAGGCTCGGCAAGAAGGCGGTCGATGCACTCCTCGACCGGGTTCCCGAGGACCATCCGGAGACCGCCCGCCGGGCGGCGCTCAAGGTGCCGGGCGTGTTCGCGGTCTACGAGGTTCGGGTCCGCCACGCCGGCAACAAGCACTTCGTCGATCTCACCATCGGTCTCGACCCGAACAGCTCCCTGCGCGGCGCCCACGACACCTCGGACGCCGTGGAGCGGGCCGTCAAAGGAGTCCTCGAGGGGGCCGACGTGGTGGTCCACCCCGAGCCGGCGCGACCGTTGTAGGCCGGGCGACCCTAGCCGCCCTTGAGCTCGCCGCGCCGGAGTCTGCGGTAGAGCTCGAGCGCCTCGCGCAGGATCCGGATCGCTTCCTCCGGGCCCATGAAGTCCTCGACCACGACCTGCTTGTGCTCGAGCGCCTTGTAGTCCTCGAAGAACCGCTTGATCTCGCGCAGGGTATGGGCGGGCAACTGGCCGTGATCGGTGTAGTCGGCGAAGGCGGGGTCGCGGACAGAGACCGCGATGATCTTGTCGTCGAGCCCCTTCTCGTCGCGCATCCGCATGGCGCCGATGGCACGTGCCTCGACGACGGTGAGGGGTGCGACGGGCTCCTGACTGAGCACGAGGGCGTCGAGAGGATCGCCGTCGTCGCAGTAGGTTCGCGGGATGAAGCCGTAGTCCGCCGGGTAGTGGACGGCGTTGTACAGCACCCTGTCGAGACGCAGCAGGCCCGACTCCTTGTCCAGTTCGTACTTGTTCTTGCTGCCCTTGGGGACCTCGATGACAACCGGGAAGGCCTTGTCCATCACGTGGTCATCGATGTAGACATCGTGCCAGGGGTGCATGGGGACTCCTTCGAGAACAGTCGAACGTCCGAGGTCGAAGGTCACGTGTCAGAGGGCAACCCGAGGGCAGGCGGCGGCGCGGAAGCTGGATCGGTGAGCTGGCCGAGCACAACGCCGCCCTCCTCATGCCCTGGCTGTTCGCCCTGCCGTGCACTCGTCGCAGGGACACGCCGCGCGCAGCTGGTCGAGGTGGTAGATGCCGTGGTCGTGCCCGTCTCCCCACACCACCTTGAGCCCGTAGTTCCCGATCTGTTGGACGGCCACCGGGACGAACGCCTCGGACGACATCGCCTTCAAGGTCGGCAACGTGGCACGGCCGAACAGGTGCTGCTCGCCCTTGCACCCCGCACAGGTGCACGCCTTGCGGAGCGCCTCGCCGGGGAAGTACGACTCGTGGCCGTCCTGCCAGACCACGACCACGTCGGTGCCGACCACCATCGCCTCGCGCATCAGCGGCGTCACGTCTGACCCTCCAGTTTGGGAAAGTCGCGCAGGAGGCGGTGCAATTCCACCAGCAGCCTCTGCGCCGAGGGGGTGCGCTGCTCGCGGTCCTTCTCGCACAGACCAGTGACGACCTCCCACACCGGCGCCGGCAGCGGGCGGGCCAGCTCCGCCGGGCGGGGGAGCGGTGTGTGGAGGTGCATCTCGAGGACGCGGTAAGGAGAGTCGGCGGTGAACGGCACCGTGCCTTCGAGCATCTCGAACAGGATGATGCCGAGCGCGTAGAGATCGATGCGGTGGTCGACGCTCTTGGGGTCGACCATCTCGGGCGCGGCGTACAGCGGCGTGCCGAGGAACACGTTGGTCCCCGTCAGCCCCTCGGCGCCGCTCATGCGAGCGATGCCGAAGTCCATCACCCTGACCTGGCCGTCGGGCAGGAGCATGATGTTCTCGGGCTTGAGGTCGCGATGGATGACGCCCTTGGCGTGGGCATAGTCGAGGGCCTCGGCAACGTCGCGCGCGACCTCGAGGGCGCGCCGGACAGGCAGCGGGCCGCTCTCGCGGAGCGCCTGCTTGAGGGTGCGCCCCGCCAGGATCTCCATCGCCAGGAACGGCCTCTCCCCGTCCTGCCCGGTGTCGAGGATGCGCACGATGTTGGGGTGGTGGAGCTGCTCGCCGAGGCTGCCCTCGCGCAGGAAACGGGTCACGAAGCTGGGGTCCTCCAGGCAGCTCTCGTGCGGGAGCTTGATCGCCACGGTGGCGCCGTCGCGCGAGCGGCGAGCCCGGTAGGTCGTCGCCATCCCGCCCCG
>JBLMXF010000012.1:0-56065 GCA_050257595.1 Acidobacteriota bacterium
GACGAGCGCGGTGCGCGAGGCGATCCGCGGGAGCGGAGAGGAAAATGCCGGTGTCGACGGTTCAATTCCGCCCCTGGGCACCACCACAGATCGGTCGGTTCAGCCTCGCGGAAGCGAGGTCTTGCGTTCTCAGTGCCGGGCTCATGCGACCCGCGGCGGTCTGGCCCGCGGTTCCGAACTGCAATCACCTCATGCGAGGCGACGTGAAGGCCTCGCGGCCTGACCCGGGCGAGCTCGTCAACCCTCTCGGCGCCGGCAGGAGCGGGGGAGCGCTGGCAGCTGCGAGACGGGTCACGGGGGCACCACTGTGCCGTGTGCAACGAGGGAGGAGTCACTCGTAGCGCAGGGCCTCGACCGGGTCGAGGCGCGAGGCCTTGACCGCCGGCCAGAGGCCGAAGAAGATCCCAACACCCATTGACACCCCCAGGCCGACCAGCGGCGACCAGAGGGGCACGTCGGTGGGCAGCGACGGCACGGTCGCCTTGACGGTGGCGGCGATGGCGAGCCCGAGAGCGACCCCGATCACGCCGCCCAGTGACGACAGGGTCACCGCCTCGGTCAGGAACTGGCCGACGATGTCGCTGCGGAAAGCCCCCACCGCCCTCCTCACCCCGATCTCCCGGGTGCGCTCGGTGACCGAGGCGAGCATGATGTTCATCACTCCGACGCCGCCGATGACCAGCGAGATGAGGGCGATGAACACCATCGCCCCGGTGACCCCGCCCGTGATCGCCCTGAACTGGCCGATCAGCTGGTCGGGCGTGTTGATGGCGAAGTCGTTGGGCTTGTTGAACGGCACCTTGCGCCGGTGGCGCAGCACCTCGGTGGCCTTGTCGATCACCAGCTGCAGGTCCTTGGGGTCCCGCGGCAGCACGCCGATGATGATGCCGTTGTCGCGGACGAAGGCGGAGAACTGGCGCTCGAAGGTGCCGAAGGGAAGCAGCACCTTGTTGTCGGGCGAGTAGCCGAACTGCTCGCCCTTCTTGTAGAGGACGCCGACCACGCGGTAGCGCACGCCGTTGACCGTGATGTCCTTGCCGATCGGATCCTCGTGGGGAAAGATGGCTTCCCGGACGTCGGCGCCCAGGACCACGACCGGGGCGCTGTGGGCGACCTCCGTCGCGGTGTAGAACCTGCCTCGCGCCACCGGGTAGGCCATGCCCACGGGATAGTTCTCGTCGGTCCCCATGACGTAGGGCAGGTTGGCCTCCAGGTTCCCGTGCTTGACGTGGACCACGCCGCCGTCGTAGCTGATGCGGGACAGGACGGTCCCCGCCTCGGGGACGAGCTCGCGTATCGCATCGGCGTCGGCTACGGTGAGGTTCTTCCGGCGTCTCATCTCGTCGAAGTCCGGTCCGCCTGGCCCGAAGCGGTCCTCGTACTTCTGGAACTCGATGCGGCTGGCGCCGAAGGCCTGGAGGTTGCCAATGACGTTGTTGTTGAAGCCGGAGATGATGGCGACCATGGCGATGACCGTCATCACGCCGACGACGATGCCCAGGGTGGTGAGGGCAGCCCGCAGCTTGTGGGCGCGGACGGCGGCGATGGCAAACCGCGCATTCTCGCCGAACCCGCGGCGAAACCTGTTCAGGAGCGGAGACATGACCCCACCTTACTCATAGCGCAGCGCCTCGATCGGTTCCTTCCTCGCCGCGGCCGCCGCCGGCGCCAGGCCGGCGACGGCGCCGGTGACCGTGGCCACGGCGAGCCCCAGGACAACGAACTCGAACTTGACCTCGGCCGGGAAGTAGACGTTGACCGCCATCGCGACCAGCGCTCCGGCCAGTACCCCGACCAGGCCGCCAGAGGCGGCCAGCATCGCCGACTCGAGCAGGAACTGGTTGCGGATGTCGCGGGACCGGGCGCCCAGGGCCTTTCTCAGGCCGATCTCCCGCGTGCGCTCGACCACGGACACGAACATGATGTTGGCGATGACGATGGCGCCGACCACCAGCGAGATGCCCGACACCAGGATCATGACGGCGAAGGCCCCCTGACTGATCGAGGCCCACAGGCTCTTGATCGCCTCGGAGCCGACGATGCCGAACGGGTCGGGGTCCCGGAAGCCGGTTTTGCGCACCGACCGCAGGATGGTTCGAACCTCGTCCTGCGTCGCGTCGACTTGAGCCATGCCGCCCGACGGGCGGACCATGATGGCCACGCCGTCGTCGCTCGTGAGCACCTTCTGCAGGAGGGTGATCGGCACGAAGATGACGCTGTCGCGCGACTGGCCGAGGAACTGCCCGAGCTTGGTCTGCAGGCCGATGACCCGGAGTGGATAGCCGCGCACCAGGATGGTCCGGCCGATGGGGTCGAGCGTGGGAAAGAGCTGGTCCTTGACGTCGGCGCCGATCACCGCCACCGGCGCGGCGTGGAGCTCCTCGGTCGGGTTGAAGAAACGCCCGGCGGCAATGTCCAGGTTGAGCATGGTGTCGACGTTGGCGGTGTAGCCGGTGACCTGGACGCCCGCAAGCTTGCGGTTGCCGGCGCGGACGGTGGCGGTCTGCCCTGTCTGTGCCCCGACCGCGGCGCAGCTGCGGCACTCCTCGGCCACCAGACGAGTCTCGCGCATGGTCAGGGCCTTGCGCCGGGTGGCGAGGATGAACTCGGCGCGGCTGCGGATGATGCCGTACTTGGTGAAGACCAGGACATCGGGGTTCAGATTGGTCAGCTTGGTCTCGACGTACGTGTTGAGGCCGGCGATGATCGACACCACGGCGACCACGGTCATCACGCCGATGATGACGCCGAGCAGCGTCAGGCCCGAGCGCAGCTTGTGGCGCCCGAGGGCATGGAGCGCGACGCGGAGCAGCTCGCCGAGGGACATGAGCTAGAGGTCTCCAGAAGGGCGCCTAGGTGGGAGACGCATCATTCGCCTCCAACGCCTTGCGCTTGTCCTCGCTCATCGCCTTGACCCGGTCGCCGTCCTTGATCGTCCTCAAGGTCTTGAACGGGCCGGTCACCACCTGGTCCCCGGGCTTGAGACCGTCGGTGATCTCGATCTGCAGCTCGCCGCTGAGGCCGGTCGCGACCGGGACGAAATGCACCTTGCCGTCGACCACCGTGTAGACGCCTTGCTCCGTCTTCAGGCGGCCGGTGGGGTCCCGCTCGCCCTTGGGTGAGTCGCGGATGACCACCGCCGCCAAGGGGATGGCCGGCACCTTCGACCGGGTCCCGGTGATGATGTCGGCGGTGACCGAGAAGCCCGGGCGGATGCTCGGCGGCGGGTCGAGGAGCTTGACCCTCACCTTGAAGTTGATCGCGTCGGAGGTCGTGGTCAACCCGGCGAGCTCGACGTCGTCCTTGGCGATCGGCGAGCTGCCGACTTCGGTCACCACCCCGTCGAAGTGGCGGTCGGCGTAGGAGTCCAGGGTCAGGACGGCCTTCTGGCCGAGGGCGATGCTCGGGGTGTCGGTCTCGTCGACCATCAGCACCGCCTGCACCGTGGTCATGTCGGAGATCGTCATGAGCTGGGTGCCGGGGTTGTTCATCGTGCCGACCACGGTGACCTCCCCGGCCTTGATCCGCAGCGCCGTGATGATGCCGTCGATCGGCGAGCGGACGGTGGTCTTGGAGAGGTCGTCGCGGGAGGCGTTGAGCAGGGCGCGGCTCTGCTCGATGTGGTGCGTGGCGGTCTGGTAGGCCGCGCGCGCCGTGTCGAGCGCGGCCTGCGCGTGCTGGAAGTCGGCCACCGGGATGATGCCGGCGTGGTAGTTGTCGCTGGCGCGCGTGAAGTCGCCCTGGGCCTGCTCGAGGGCGGCCCGGGCCGAGTCCAGCTCACTGTGGCTGGCGGAGAGCGCCGCCGCCGAGCCGGCCTCCTCGGCCGCCGCGTGGGTCTTGTCGATCTGGAGGAGGAAGTCGCCGGCCTTGACCGGGTCTCCCTCGCGCACGGCCAGGTTGACGACCTGGCCCATGACCAGGGCGGCGAGGTCGACCTTCTTCTCCGCCTGGATCTTGCCGTTGGCCGTGACCTTGGCGACCACGTCGTCGAGCGCGACCTTGGCCACCGACACCTCGGTGGGCGTGTGCTTCTTCTGGTACCCGAAGTAGTAGCCGCCCGCACCGAGGGCCACGGTCAACCCACCGAGAATCAGCCAGACTCGCCTGCGCCGCATGGTCACTTTCCCCTTCTCGCAGCCGTTCCTCACCGCGAACTGCCCGTCGTTCGGCCGGACGCCGCCAGGGCACCGAAGGTCTCCCGCGCCGCCGCACTAGCCGGCGCGAACGCCGATCGCCCTGACGCACGCCTGCCTCGTCCCAGGAGAATACGTTAGAGCCGGCGATTGGTTCGCGGCGGGCTGTCCGACCGCGACTGGGCGGCGGACTGGCGAGGACCGCCCACTGGCAGCGAGCGCCGCGGCAACCGGTCGGCGGGGGAGCGAGGCAGGCCGAGCCTTCCGGGGACGTCGCGGTCGAAGTCGCGGCATGGCGTCAACCCGGCGTCACCCCACCCGGAGTGATTGCCACCTCAGCATTTGGGTCCCCGACACTGGACCTTCGACACTCGAACCGGCGGGCGGATGGTCCTCACCCCTTGACGACACCGAGGGGGCGCACGCGGGCGACGGCCGTGGCGATCCCGGCGAGCTCGAGGGCCGCGACGACCTGGGCCGCGTCCTTGTAGGCGTCGGACATCTCCTCGGCCAGGGTCTTGCGCGAGCGCGCCGCCACCGTGATCCCGCGCTGGCCGAGCTCACCCGCGATGTCGCGCCCCTCGCCTCGACGCCGCGCCGCGGTCCGCGACAGCATCCTGCCCGCCCCGTGCGCGGCCGACCCGAATGTCTCGTCCATGGCGCGGGGCGTGCCGACACAGACGAACGACGGCCGCCCCATGTCGCCGGGGATGAGCACCGGCTGCCCGACGGCCCGGTAGGCGGCAGGCACCTCCGGGTGGCCGGCCGGGAACGCGCGCGTGGCGCCCTTGCGGTGCACGAGCACGCGCACGCTCTCGTTGCCGACGCGGTGATCCTCGAGCTTGGCGATGTTGTGCGCCACGTCGTAGACCAGCCGGAGACCGAGGGTTCGCCGGTCGCCGCCGAAGATGCGCACGAGGGCCCGCTCCGCCAGGACCATCATGACCTGCCGGTTTGCCCACGCGAAGTTGGCCGCCGCGCGCATGGCGGCGAGGTAGCGGGCGCCCTCCGGGGAGGCGATCGGTACCGCGGCGAGCTGGGGGTCCGGCAAGGCGATCCGGTAGCGACGGGCACCCTCATGCATGGCGTCGAGGGCGTCGTCGCACACCTGGAAGCCGAGGCCCCGGGAGCCGGAGTGGATCATCACCGTGAGCAGCCCGGGCGCGAGGCCGAAAGCGGCGGCTGCCGCCGGATCGAGGACCTCGTCGACGACGCCGACCTCGACGAAGTGGTTGCCGGAGCCGAGCGTGCCCATCTGCGGAGCGCCCCGCTCCCGGGCGCGACGGGAGAGTGTGCCCGCATCGGCGCCGGTCAGGCATCCGCCCGCCTCGGTGTAGAGGAGGTCCTCGCCTTCGCCGAAGCCCCGCTCGACGGCCCAGGCCGATCCCTCGTGCAAGGCGCGGTCGAGGTCGCGGCCGGAGAGCGTGGCGATCGCGCCCTCGCTGCCCACCCCGGCCGGGATGTCGCGCTGCAGCTGGTGGACGAGGCGTGCCAGTCGCTCCCCGATCTCGTCGGCGCGCAGCTCGGTCCGCATCAGGCGGACGCCACAGTTGATATCGTAGCCGACGCCCCCGGGGGAGACGATGCCGTCGCGGGCGTCGAACGCCGCGACGCCGCCGATCGGGAAGCCGTAACCCTCGTGCATGTCGGGCATGGCCAGCGAAGCACGGACGATGCCGGGTAGGTGGGCGACGTTGCACGCCTGGGCGACGGACTCGTCCTTGCCGATCGCCTCGAGCAACGCGTCGCTGGCGATGATCCGCGCCGGGACCCGCATCCCGCCGCTGGGCCGGACCTGCCAGATTCCGGCGCTCACCCGTTCGAGGTCGCTCCCCATATCGGCAATATAGTGCCGCGGCGCCTGGCCTGGCCGGTGTGGCGGCAGAAGGTGCTCCGGTGCCCTGCCGTCAGCGGAAGCAGGTCTGCGAACGGCCGCCGTCGACCGGAAGGTTCACGCCGGTGATCCAGCCCGAACGGGGCGAGGCGAGAAAGGCGATCGCCTCGGCGACCTCCTCGGGCTGACCCACGCGGCCCAGCGGGTGAGTGGTCCTGGAGTGCTCGAGGAAGGCGGTGTAGGCCTGCTCGTCCATGTAGGCCCGGCGATGCAGCTCGGTGATCACCACACCGGGGTCGACGGAGTTGACGCGCACGCCCCTGGGCCCCAGCTCGAGCGCCGTGCAGCGGGTGAGCTGGTCGACCGCGGCCTTGGAGACCGCGTAGGCGAGGATGCCGGGGAACGCGCGCAGACCGGCCACCGACGACAGGTTGATCACCACGCCGTTCGACGCCTCGAGGTAGGGAAGGGCCGCACGCATGAGCTCGACGGTGGCGTGAAGGTTGATCTCAAGCATGTCGTCCCAGGACGTCCGCTCGGTGGTGGCGAGCGTCCCCGCCCCGATGACGCCGGCGGCGTTGACGAGGATGTCGATCCGGCCGAGGCTCGCCACCGTCGCCGGGACCACCGCGGCGCGCTGCGCCGGTACGCGCAGGTCCGCCGGGACCACCAGCGCCACCTCCCGCCCCAACTCGGCCGCGACGGCCTCGAGCCGGGTCCGGTCGCGAGCAACCAGCGCCACTCTCGCCCCACCGGCCGCGAAACGGACGGCGCTCGCGCGGCCGATGCCGCTCGACGCCCCGGTGACCACCGCCACCATGCCGGAGAACTCACTCCTGTCCATGCCCTTCCTCCTTCCGCGCCGCGGCGTCGAGGATCAGGCTCTTCTCGCCGCGCTCCCACTCGCCGACCAGCTCACGCCATCGCCCCCGCACCTCGAGGAGAAGCTGCACGACCTCGCGGACCGCGCCGGCACCGCCGGGCGCGGCGCACAGGTAGTGGCAGCGGGAGCGGACCTCGACGACCGCGTCCGCCGGGCACGCGGCCAGCCCGGCGAGCGCGAGTGCGGGCAGGTCCGGGAGGTCGTCCCCGAGGAAGCAGATCTCGTCGACCCCGCAGCGCAGGCGCGCCGCCAGCCGGCGGAGATCCCGGGCCTTGTCGCGGCTGCCCTGGATCACCAGCTCGGTGGGGATGCCGAGATCGGCGAGCCTTGCCCGCAGCGGCGGTGCCAGTCGCCCGGACAGGACGGCCACCGCGACCCCCTCGCTCTGCGCGGTCTTGATGGCAAAGCCGTCGCGGGCGGAGAAGCGCTTGATCGCCTCCCCGCGTGGCCCGTAGTACAGGCTCGCGTCGGTGAGCACGCCGTCGACGTCGAGGACGATGGCCCGTACCTTGCTGGCCCGCTCGTGAACCTGCTTGGAAGAGAGCGCCACCGGGCACCTCCAGGGCAGGTATGCTACCGGGGCCGGGCACGGGAGAGAAGGGGATGGACGAACGCGCGAAGTGGGAGAACCGTTACCAGCAATCGAGGGAGTTCTTCTACGGGCGCGAGCCCTCGGCCTTCCTGGTGCGCTCGCTCGAGCTCTTGCCCGGCCCGGGACGGTGCCTCGACATCGGGGGCGGCGAGGGGCGCAACGCGGTGTTCCTGGCCTCCCGCGGCTGGCACGTGACCATGGTCGATGTGGCCGCCGCGGGCGTGGCTCGAGCGCGCGCCGCCGCCCGCCAGCGCGGCGTGCCGGTCGCCATGGCGGTGGGCGACACCGCGGCACTGCCGCTCGCGATCGCGCCATCGAGCCTGGACCTGGTGCTTGTGGTCAACTACCACGATCGGGACGTGGTCGGCGCGGCTGGCGGCTGGCTCCGGCCGAATGGCGCGCTGCTCGTCGAGGGTTTCGCGGGCGAGCAGCTCGGCCGCTCGTCCGGTGGTCCCTCTGACCCCGCCCACCTGTGGCACGCCAACGAGTTGCTCGAGCTGGCGGCCGGGCTCCGGGTTGTCTGGTACGAGGACCGGCTGGTGGTCGGCGACGACAACCCGCGGCACCGGGGCGAGAAGTGGGTGGTGCGCATGGTCGCCCGCCGCCAGCCCTGACCGACCTCCGTGAGGCGGATCGCGTCCCGGGCCGGCCGCCAGGTGCCACGACGGGCGAGCGGCGACGCCGCGGTAGAATGCCCGCCATGACGCCCGCAGTCGAGGTGACCGCGCTCGCGGTGGCGTTTCCCGACCGCACGCGGGGATGGCGGCGGGTCATCGACGGCGTGGAGCTCCACGTCAACGAGGGCGAGGTCATGGGGGTGGTCGGCGAGTCGGGGAGCGGGAAGAGCCTGACGATGCTCGCGCTCGGCGGGTTGCTCCCCGAGCCCGGCCGGGTGGTTGGAGGGAAGGTCGCGGTCACGGGCGTGGACGTCGCCTCGGCGGATCGGGCGGCGATGGCGGCCCTGCGCGGCGGCGTTCTCGGCTACGTGTTCCAGGAGCCGGCGCTCGCGCTCAACCCGGTCCGAACCGTCCATTTCCAGATTACCGAGGCCGCCCGCCTGCACGGGGTCATCTCGGGCCGCGACTCCCGCCGGCTGGGCGCGGAGCTGCTCGGCGAGGTGGGGCTGGCGCCGGCGGGACCCATGTTGGACGCCTACCCCCACCAGCTCTCCGGTGGGCAACGCCAGCGCGTGATGCTCGCCGCGGCCCTGTCCGCACGGCCGCGCGTGCTGATCGCCGACGAGCCGACCTCGGCGCTCGACACCACGGCCCAGGCCGATTTCCTCGCCCTGCTGAGCCGGGTCAGGGAGACGCGGGGCATGACCCTGCTGTTCGTCAGTCACCAGCTCGCCCTGGTGGCGCGGTTGGGCGGACGGACGACCGTCGTGTACGCGGGTGAAACCGTCGAAGAAGCGCCGACGGACGAGCTCTTCCGTGCTCCCCTGCACCCCTACACGCGCCTGCTGGTCGGGATGATGACGCCGCCCGCGCGCAGTGCGGGTGCGGCCCTCCCCACGATCCCGGGGGCGGTTCCGACGCCCGAGGAATGGGGGACCGGGTGCCGGTTCGTGGCCCGCTGCCCCGAGGCTGCAGAGCGTTGCCGCGCCGCCCGTCCGGCTCTGGTCGATGTCGGTGGCGGCCGCAGAGTCCGGTGCTTTCTCCACTCGGACGCCGAGGCCGGCCGTGAGTGATCGCGCCGGAGAGGTCGTCCTGGCCGCCCGGGCCGTCGGGAAGCGCTTTCCACCCAGGGGGGGAGCGTGGCTGAGACGGGGCGGCTGGCAGGTCGCCGTCGACGGGGTGTCGCTGGAGGTCATGGCCGGGGAGGTCTTCGGGATCGTCGGACGCTCGGGCTCGGGCAAGAGCACGTTGCTGCGCCTGCTCGCCGGCCTCGAGGAGCCGGATACCGGTACCGTCGTCGGCCCGCTCGGTACCCCGGGGGAAGTCTCCCGCGAGCGCCATCGCGCCGTGCAGCTCGTCCTCCAGGATCCCGCCGCCTCCCTCGATCCGCTGCAAAGGGTGGGAGCGGCGCTCGCCGAGCCGCTGGCGGTGCACGGGCTGGTGCCGCCGCAAGGACGGGAAGCGCGGGTGGCGGCACTGTTGCGATCGGTCGGACTGCCCGCCTCGGCCTCCTTCTCCAGCAAGAGGCCCCGGGAGCTTTCGGGCGGAGAGCGGCAACGCGTGGCAATCGCGCGGGCACTCGCCTGCGAGCCGAGGGTTCTGCTGCTCGACGAGCCGGTCTCGGCCCTCGACGTGTCCGTTCAGGGTCAGGTCCTCAACCTGCTCCTCGACCTTCGCCGCGAGCTGGATCTCACCTTGGTGCTGGTCGCCCACGACCTGCGGCTGGTGGCGAGCGTGTGCGGGCGCATCGCCGTTCTCGCGGAGGGCCGGATCGTGGAGAGCGGCGTCACGGAAACGATCATCAGGGATCCGGCGCACGCGGTCACCCGCGAGCTGCTCGCTGCGCTGCCGGCTGTCCCGGGCGTCGGGCGAAACCCTGTTGGCAGCGATTGCGTATTTACGGCCTGAAGGCTGAGGAGGACGTCATGGAGTTTCGTGTTGCCTCGTGTCGCACCCTGCTGCTGACCGCGGTCGCCATCACGGCGGCCGCCACCGCATCGGGCCAGACCTCCAGTTTCACGGTCACCACGACACCGGGCCAGCAGACCCGGGGAGCTCGGCTGGGAGCGCCCGAGATGCGCCTCTCCCTGCAGGACGCGGTCGCGATCGCACTCGGTCACAACATCGACCTGGAGATCTCCCGGCTGGGGCTGGCCCAGAGCGGCCAGGGGGTGCTGGCGGCAACCGGGATCTTCGACCCCTACGCCACGGTGAGCCTCACCGAGGCGTCCTCGAAGTCGCCGGCCACCAACCAGCTCGTCGGCGCGCAGGTGAACGACCAGAAGCGGCGGACGTTCAACGTCGGGTTCGGTCAGTTCCTGCCGACCGGAGCCAACGTCTCGGTCGGCTGGGACAACACACGGTCGGAGACCAACTCGTCGTTCTACTACCTCAACCCGAGCTACACCGCCGGCCTCAACCTCTCTCTCGACCAGCCGCTCCTGCGGGGGTTCGGGACCGACGTGACCCGCCGGGCGATCGAGGTGGCGCGGCGCAACCGCGACATCTCCACCATCCAGTTCGAGCAGATCGTCATCGCGACCGTGCAGCAGGTCGAGAGCTCGTACTGGAATCTCGTTTACGCGAAGGAGAACCTGAAGGTCAAGCAGGAGTCGCTCAAGCTGGCTCAAGACCTCCTCGACCAGACCCGCACGCGGGTGCGCATCGGGACCTCGGCGCCGATCGACATCATCCAGTCTGAGGCGACCGTGGCAGCCCGCGAGCAGGACATCATCGTGGCCGAGAACGCGGTCCAGGGAGCGGCCGACGCCCTCAAGCAGCTGCTCGGCTTCGAGAACCCGGAGGACTGGAAGAGCGAGATCATCCCGGTTGACTCTCTGGGGGTCACGCCGGTCACCGTGGATCTCGACCAGGCGATCGAGCAGGCCCTCAAGACCCGCATCGAGCTCAAACAGCAGGAACTCCAGAAGCAGATCGGCGAGCTCAACCTTGTCGCCGCAGACAACGCCGTGAAGCCGGGCCTCGACCTCGTCGTCGGCTACGGTTACTCGGGCGTCGGCGGCACGCTGACCGAGCGCGACCCGAACACCGGGGCGATCATCAGACAGGTGCCGGGCGGCTGGAACGATGCCCTCCGACAGATCACCAACGTCGACTACCCCCAGTGGTCCGCGGGCTTGAACTTGTCCTACACCTTCGGCAACAACCAGGCCAAGGCGCAGCGCGCGACGAGCCGTTTCGCCGTTGGGATCGCCGAGCAGAACATTGCCGCGCAGAGGCAAGCGGTGATCAACGCCACCCGTGCCGCGGTTCGCGGCCTGGCGGACAGCGCCAAGGCGATTGCGGCTTCCGAGAAGGCCCGCGTGCTCGCCGAGCGGAACCTCGACGCCGAGCAGAAGAAGTTCGCCAACGGCATGTCGACCAACTACCAGGTTCTCCAGATCCAGGCCGACCTCGCGGTCGCCCTGGTCAACGAGCTCGCTGCTCGCGTGTCCTACCGGCAGGCCGCCGTTGCCTACCAGGTGGCGGTGGGCAACTTGCTAAAGAGCAAGGGCGTCGAGCTCGACGTCGCGCCGCCGCCGAAAGAGCCGCACACCTACTGGAAGGACGTCGGCTGGATGAAGTACGGCCGCTGGGCCAAGGACGCTGGGACCGTTTCCGAGCCGCCGTCCGAGACGAAACCGGCCGGGCCGGCAACGTCGGGGACGGAGTGAGCGATGAGTGACGGGACGCCCGTCGGGACCGGAGCGCAGGAAGGCGGGGCGCTCGACTCCCCCCCGGGGCCGGTCGGCCAGTTCAGCGCCACTGCGCTGTCCCGTGCCTTCCGCGTGTTCGGGGAGCCGGCAGAGGTGTTCCGGGAGCTCTCGACATCGCCGACGTGGGCGTGGGCGTTGCTGCTCCTGATCCTGGTCTCCTTCGGCCTGAGCATGCTGATCGCCCCGAAGATCGACTTCGAGGCGACGATCAGGAAGGGAATCGAGGACCGCGGCTCCCAGGCCCAGCAACTCACCGACGAGCAGATCTCGCGGATCGCCGAGACCCAGCGAAAGGTCGCGTCGGTGATGCGCTATGCGAGCCCGGCCACGGTCTCGCTCGTGTTCCTGCTGCTCGGCGGCGCCTACTTCCTCGGCCTCAAGGCGGCCGGCTCGGAGGTCGAGTACACCCCGGTCTTCTCGGCAGTCGTCCACGCCACGCTGCCGGCATCGCTGGTGTCCGGCGCGCTGATGGTCGTGATGGCGTCGCAACGGGACAGCTTCCCCGCGCAAGAGATGGAACGCCTGCTCAAGACCAGCGTCGGCGCCTGGCTGGACCCGGCCACGCCGAAGGCCCTGCTGACGGTCGCCAACTCGCTGGACATCTTCAACCTCTGGCAATGGATCCTGCTCACCGTCGGCCTCGCCATCGTGGGCAAGGTGAGCCGGTCACGCTCGGCGCTGGTGGTCGCGGTTCTGTGGGGGATCTGGGTGGCCGGTCGGGCGGCCATCTCGTCGTTCTTCTGAGTGGCGCGGCGAGGCCGCGGCAGCGAGAGCGGCATGGGCGGGTAGCGGTTGAACCGGGCCTGAGAAGCGCCAGTCGGCGTGGGACCGGGCGGGAGGAGACGAGCCGTGCTGATCGAGATCAGGGACCTCGTAAAGGTGTACCAGATGGGCAGCACGACAGTGCGAGCGCTGGATGGTGTGAGCCTCGCCGTCGAGCGCGGCGAGTACCTCGCGATCATGGGTCCCTCGGGCTCGGGAAAGTCCACGCTGATGAACCTGATCGGGTGTCTGGACACGGCCAGCTCCGGGCTCTACAGGCTCAACGGGCAGGTGGTCAACGAGCTCGACGACAACGCTCTCGCGCGCATCCGGAACAAGGAGATCGGGTTCGTCTTCCAGACCTTCAACCTGCTCCCGCGGACCTCGGCGCTCGAGAACGTCGAGGTACCGCTGATCTACGGGGGAGTTCCGCGACATGAGCGGCACGCCCGTGCCCGCCGACTGCTCGAGATGGTGGGCCTCTCGGACCGCATGCATCACCAGCCCAGCGAGCTGTCCGGCGGCCAGCGGCAGCGCGTCGCCGTCGCGCGCGCCCTGGTCAACGATCCGTCCATCCTCCTCGCGGACGAACCGACGGGAAACCTCGATTCCAAGACCGGCGAGGAGATCATGGGGCTGTTCGACGAGTTGAACCGTCAGGGCAACACCATCGTGCTGGTCACCCACGAGGAGGACATCGCCGCTCACGCGCGCCGCGTCGTCCGCCTGCGCGATGGCCTGGTCCTCGACGACCGCGAGCGCTCAGCCTAGCGAGCTCGGTGGATTGACCGCGCTTCCCCCTGGCGTGGCTCCAGGCCTCGGGACGTCACGGCAATGGGGGCGGGGGACGGACCACCGCTCGAGGTGCAACCGTTCGCGGGCCGGCACGGGTGTGGCAAACTCTCGTCATGGAGCCGCCCCGGGGTTTGCGCGTCGTCGTGGTCGGCAGCGGTCTGGCCGGTCTCGCATGCGCCCGCGACCTCGCCCGGGCCGGGCTGCATGTCACCGTGGTGACTCCGGCCGGGGCGGGCCGCGACGGTGCGACCCACCGCGTCCACGCCCTGGCCCCCTGGATCCTGCTCAGCGCTCCCTGGGTGAGCGGCGACAGCCCGTCGGCGTTCCTCGCGGACCTGCAGCGGCGCGGCGCGGGGCTCGGCCGGCCGGGCCTGGTTGACATCCTGGCCGCCAACGCGCACGACAGCGCCGAGGAGCTGCGCGAGACCCTCGCCCTCAGCCCGCTCTCCGATACACCCGTCCACCTGCCGGGCGACAGCTACCCCCGCGGCCTTCGCTGCCTGGCCCCGCGCTCGGGACCGCTCCTGGCGCCGCTCGTGGCGCAGGGCACGGCTGCGGGCATCCGGTGGCGCGAGCGGACGCTGACAATCGGCCTCGGCTTCGCTCATGACCGGGTCGCCGGTGTGCTCACGCTCGGACGGGCAACCGGGGCCGTGGAGGAACTGCCGGCCGACCTCGTCATCCTGGCCTGCGGCGGCATCGGTGCGGTCTTCCCGGTCAGCACGGTGCCGCGCTGGTGCCGCGGGACGGGGATCGCGCTGGCTGCCGCCGGAGGCGTCCTGCTTCACCGCCCCGGCCTCACCCAGGCCCTGCCGGTGACGGCGGAGCCACCACCCTATTTCCCGACGACCGCCGTGCTTCTGGGCGGCGGCGTGACGGTGGACGGGCGCACGGTCGCGCCGTCCGGCGACCTGGCCACTCTGACCCTGACAATCGCACAGGCGTTGCGCGCGGGAAGAGCGGTCGCTCTGCTGCCGGACGCGGACAGTGGGCTGCCCTCCCGGGTCCTCGCCCAGGCGAAAGCGGAGGCGGGTGGGCGTCTCCGTCTGGCGCTCGCCATGCATCACGGTGTCGGTGGGGTCGCCATCGACGAGTGGGGCAGGACCTCGACGCCGGGACTCTACGCGTGCGGTGAGGCCGCCGGGGGAGTTCAGGGCGAGAGCCGGACGATGGGCACCGGGCTGCTCGAGGCCTGGATCTTCGGCCGCCGCGCCGCCGCCGCTGCGTTGCGCGACATTCGCCGGCTCGGCCCGACCAGCGGGCCGACGGAACTGCGCGCCCCGACCTGGCCGGCGGACCCCGTGCGCGTCGAGGCCGAGCTCGACGGCCTGCTCGCAGCGCTCTACGTCATCCGACCGAAGCCGGAGGTGGCGCGGGCGCTCGCACGGATGGCAGCCTTCGAGGAGCTGGCAGCCGTTCGTGGCCAGGCCGTGGCCCTGGCCGGGATTCGACTGGCGGCGGCGCGTGCCATCCTTGCCGCTGTTCTCGAGGCGGAGGATCCGCTCGCCGGCGACGCCGTCGAGCGGGTGTCGACGAACGGGAGATTCGTGGAGGGAGCATGGACGAGGAGCGTGTGACGATCGCGCTGAGCGCGAAGGAGCGGCGGATCATCTCGGCGTTGCGGGACCTGCCGGCGGGTCAGCCGCGAGAGCTGCTCGACGAGGTGCTGGAACGGCTGGTGGAGTTTGTCCGCGACCCTCACTGCGCGGAGTTGCAGGCCGATGGGGCACCCTGCACCTCGCCGGCCTCCGACTGCGAGCAGTGCGCCCGTCTGAAGGAGATCCTCAGCGGGCTGCGCTCGCGCCTGCGCTGAGGCGGGTGCCGGCGCTCACCACCGTGGGTGGGGTGCTCTGGTAACATTGTTTGTATGATCGGCACTGCAATGTCCGTGGCGCGATTTCGGGTCTGGAGTGTTCGCCGCCACCGCGCTCGCACGGGCGAAACGAGTGAGCCGATCATGAGGTGCTCACATGGATGAGCCACGGGAGATCACCGAGCTGTTCCGGCTCGAGAAGGTGCTGAAGTCGTCGCTTTCCGGTGTCGTGTTCCGCGCCACCGACCCGCAGACCGGGACAAAGGTCGCCATCAAACTGATCAACCGCGGCAGCGCCGCCGATCAGGAGGCCTGCCGGAGAAGGTTCCTGGCAGCGGCCCGGCGACTGAAGGAGCTCGCGCCGCCGGCCTTCCCGGCCGTCCTCGATTGCGGCATCACGCCGGACGGCACCGCGTTTCTGGTCATGGAGCACGTGCAGGTGGCCGGCGGCCTCGAGGCCCTCGGCGGGGCTCCTCCCGCGCGGGTCCTCCCGCTGCTCGCCGAGGTCGCAGCGTCGTTTGCGGTCCTCGCGCGAGCCGGCGTGGTCCACCACAACCTGAGCCCTGAGAATGTGCTGCTGACCAGCGGGACGAGCGCCGAGACGCTTCGCGTGGTCGGATTCGGGAGCGCCGCGTTCCGCCCCGAAGGACTCGAGCTGTCCCATCAGGCGGGGTCGGCGAGCCTGGCCTTCGCTGCACCGGAGCTGGTCGGCGGGCCGAACGATGCCGGCGCGGACTGGCGGGCTGACCTCTACTCGTTCAGCCTCGTGGCCTGCCAGATCCTGGGGGCCCAGGTCGTTGTCGGCGCGGGCGGCGAGCAATCGGTGGCGTTCGCGGCGGACCTTTCGGCCGCCATGGACGACCCGGAGCTGTTGCGGGCGACGCTCGAGAAGTGCCTGCAGATCGACCCGGCAGTGCGCCCAACTTCCTTTGAGGTGGTGCAGCACGCCCTGGCGGCCGGCCTCGCCCGGCCGGCCAGTGCAGCATCGATCTCCGACGAGACCCGCGCCATCCCGCTGCCGAGGGAGACCATCACGCTCCCGCCGGCGCTCAGTGAACCGCCACCGGCGTTCGGGCCGCCTCCGCCGCCGGAAACGGGCAATTCCCCCGACGACGCCGCGTTCGCGACCCAGAGCGTTTCGCAGGAGCGGGTGGCGCAGACCGTTGCCATGTCAGCCCGCGAGCTGAGAGCGTCCCCGGCAGTTCCACCGGCTCCGGCCGGCGTCGGTGCGAGTGGAGACCAGGGTGTGTCCGGCCAGGCCGGCGCCGGCGCGGGATCGATCGGTGCCGCGCAGGAGACCGTCATGGTCCCGATCGGCGCGCCACCGGAGCCGGGAAAGCCGGGTGCGCCCGTTTCTCCTCCCGACGAGAAGAGAACGATGCGTCTCGAGGTTGCCGAGATCGTCGCAGACGCTGCGGCTTCCGGTCCAGGAGCCACGCCCCCGCCGCCGGAGGCCAGGGACGCAGCCGGCACCTCGCCCACCGGTGGGCGGCCGTCCACGGCCGACATCCCGATCCCCAGCGAGACGATCGCCATTCCCCAGCTCCTCCCGCCTCCGCCGACATTGCCGCCGGCAGTGGAGCCGGCCGCGATCGGAGCGTTGGGCCCTCAGTCCGCGGCCGGTGGAGGGGTGCCGATCGCCAGCGAGACCGTGGCCGTGCCCGTGCTCCCTCCAACCCCCGCGATACCGGTCTCGGCGCCGCTTCCGTCGCCGCCGAGTGGCACCGAGACACCGGCCGGGACTTCGCACCCCGACGTCGCTGTGCCGACCGCCACGCCACCGCGCCCACCCGTTTCCCGACCCGTAGAGGATGTTGCCTTGCCGCCCGTGGTTGCGCCCCCTCCGGTGGCCGCGGCGCCGGCACCGACGGCCGCGACTCCAGCCGCCCGCAGGGCTCCCGCCCCAGCGAGGCAGGGTGGGCGCCCCTGGCTTCTGGTCGTGATCGTCGTGATAGCCCTCGGTCTGCTGGCCGCCGTCGCGGGCATCGTCGTCGTGATGCGCCGCGGCGCTCCGCGAGCGGTCGCCGCGATGCCTACTCCGTTCCCGACAGCCAGGCCCGCTGCCACGGCTGGCCCGACGCCGGTGCCGCGGGCCGTACGCCAACTCATGGACGCCGAGCAGGCTCTCACCGCTAACGACGTCCGTGCCGCCCGGGCCGCGGTCGACGCCATCACGGCGGCGGACGAGAATCTCCTGACCGCCGCGGAGGCGGAGCGGCTCGCGGCTGTCCGCGCGTCTCTCGGCGAGCAGCAGCGCGCTCGACTCGCCGCCAACATCCGGCGCGGTCTCACGACGGGAAACGTCGAGCTCCTGCGCCGTACCGTGGCCAGCCTCTCGCCCGCGGACGTCAGCGAGCTGACCAGCTCACGCCAGGGCGAGGCACAGCTGAAGACGGCTCGACAGGCGATCGAGCTCAACGCCACCGTGCAGAAGTCGTTCCAGGACCGCCGCTACCTCGACGCGGTGACGGAAGCCACCGCCCTGCTGGCGATCGTGCCGAAGGCCAGCCAGGCGCAGGATGTCAGGGAGCGTTCCGCCACCGTGCTGGAAGCTGAAGCCGATGCCGCCGTCAAGACCGGCGACTTCGCCGGCGGGATCAAGCAGTACGAGAACCTGCTCGCGGCCTGGCCGGACCGCAGCGGGCTCCAGGCCCGCCTCGAGCGAGCCCAGGCCGAGCAGAAGGCCGACGCCGAGATGTCGGCGACGCTCGCGGAGATCAACGCCGCCGGGGAAGCCAAGCATCCCGAGAAGGGTCTGGAGCTGCTCCGCGGCGCCCAGCCGACCGCCCGCTGGGCAGCGAAGTTCGAACAGGCCAAGGAGCGGCTGGAGCGCCAGCTTGCCGAGCTCGACAAGCAGCCGCCGGTCGTCCAGCTCAAGCCGGGCTACAAGCTCGAGTTCGAGAAGAACAAGCCCGCCAACATCCTGGTGCGGGTCACCGACGACCACGGCGTCAAAGCTGTGACGGCGATGGGCAGGCGTGAGGATACTGCGCAGTATTCGCCGCTGGCGGTCAAGCCGCTCGGCAACGGGGAGTACGGCGTGGAGGTGCCGGCATCGTTCCACAACAACGACACCGTGGAGTTCTACGTGGTCGCAAGTGACCTGTCCGGACATACCACCTCGCTCGGCACCAAGGACGCGCCGCTCAAGCTCAAGAAGAAGCGCTGGCTGTTCTGACGCCCTCGTATTGGTGGTCCGGAGAAGCCGGAACGATCGCTGGCGACGAGCGAGTTCGTCGTTGACAGGGTAATGGCTCGCGCGTAGGCTGGGCTTGCTCACGGCGACGGAAGGCGAGGAATCCGGGTGGCCACACCCCTGGCGTATATCGAGGGCAAGTACGAGATCCTCGAGAAGCTCTCCGAGGGCGGGATGGGCGCGATCTACAAGGTACGCCACCGCCTCCTCGACGAGGTCCGCGTCATCAAGGTCATGCAGCCGCAGCACGAACAGGACGAGGGGCTGCGGACGCGGTTCCTCCGCGAAGCCCGGATGGCGGTCAAGCTCCGCCACCCGGGGATCGCCCAGATGTACGACTTCGCCGTCGATGACAGCGGCAACGCCTTCATCGTGATGGAGTTCATCGACGGTATCACGCTCCAGGAGTTGCTCGAGCGGATCGGCCCCCCCTCCGTGGGACTCACCCTCGAGGTGGCGTGCCAGGCGCTGTCGGCGCTGGGGTACCTGCATCGCAAGGGGATCATTCACCGCGATATCGCGCCGGACAACGTCATGGTGGGACGGGACGACCTCGGTCGGCCGCACGCCAAGCTGATCGACCTGGGGATCGCCAAGGTCCTGAAAGGTGAATCGGGGCTGACCATAACCGGCATGTTTGTCGGGAAGCTGCGCTACTCCTCGCCCGAGCAGTTCCGCACGGAGCCGGGCATCACGCTCGACGAGCGCAGCGACATCTACTCGTTCGGCGTGGTTCTGTACGAGCTTCTCACGGGAAGGCACCCGATCAAGGGCACCAGCCCGCAGGCCTTGATCGCCGGCCACCTCATCCACCCGCCCGCCGACTTCTCGTCCACCGACCCCACCGCACGGGTGCCCGACGACCTGCGTGCCGCCGTGCTCAAGTCGATGGCCAAGCGCCAGGAGGACCGCTTCGTGTCGGCCGACGAGTTCGCCCGCGCCCTGGGCGTCGTCCGCGCCCGCTTCCCGATTCCGGCAGGGGAGTTCGACCGGGCCCTCGATCTGCCCGTGATGCCGACTCAGCGCATCGTGATCCCGAGGCCGGGATCGACCCAGGAACGGCTCGACGAGCAGTTCAGAATGGTGCCCACTCCAGCCCCGCCATCGCTGACGCCGCCGCCGGCCCCGCCGCCGGCGGTGCCGGGATCGGCCGTCGCCGGTGGGTCCGCGGCGAGTGTGGAGGCTGACGCGCAGGCGGCGCGCGTCGCCGCCGCCGGCGAGGTGCGTCGCGAGGTCGCCGCCGGTCGTCTGGACGTGGCCGCACAGCGTCTCAAAGCTGCGATCGCCCGTTGGGGGGGAGAGGATGGGCTCGCCGAGCTGCGCGACCAGATCGAGGAGGCGAGGCTCCAGCGACGGGAGGCGGAGGTCGCGCTGCTGGTGACTGAGGGCCGCAGCCTCGCCGCTGCAGGTCGCCATCACGAGGCCCTGCTGCGGCTGCGGCGCGCCGTGGGCGAGGCACCGGGGAACCGCGAGGCGGCGGCACTTCTGGCCGAGCTCGAAGCAACGGTCAATGCGGCGGGCCCTCCGACCGCGCCCGCGTTGGCCGTGACCCCACCGGTCGTCCCGCCGGGTCCGGCGGTTGCCGAGGCGGCCCCGAGACCACAGGGCCGGCCAGCCACTGCACCCCCGCGGCCCGCCGCGGCGAAACGCCCGCACCGGTATCTCCTCGTCGCGGGTATCGTGCTCGGCGCGCTGCTCGTGACCTGGCTGGCTGTGCTGGCGGTGAAGACACGGTCGTCCGGACGCCAGGCGGCAGTCCAACCGGCTCCGACGGCTACTGCGGCCGTCGCCCCGACGGCAACCCCGGTGGGACAGGTCGCCATGTCCCTGCAGGCCGCACAGGCGGCACTCGAGGCCGGTGACCTCGCCGCCGCTGCGGCCAGCCTGGACACCGTCGGCGCCGCCGGCGCCGCGGCGTTGACGCCGGAGCAGGCCGCGCTGTTTGCGTCTCTCCGTCAGCGGCTGGCGGGGGCCCGGCGAGGGCTCTTCGTGCGGGACCTCGAGCGCGGACTGGCGGCCGCGAACCCCGACCTGCTCCAGCGCGCTCTCTCCGGGGTCTCCGATGCGGAGGTGCGGGAGATCGCGAGGACGCCGAAGCTCCAGGACGAGATCACGACCGCCCGGAAGGTCGTGGAGTCCAACCAGGCCTTGGCCAAGGGCGTTCGCGAGAACGACCCGCTCAGGGTCGTCCAGGAGGCGACGGTGCTTCTCGGCCTGATGCCGCGGGCCAACCGTGCCGCAGCGATCCGTGAACAGGCGGCCGCCACGATCGAAGCCGAGGCCGAGGCGTTGATCAAGGGAGGTCAGTACGCTGCCGCGGGCGCCAGCCTGGAGGCACTACGCGGCGTCTGGCCCGAGCGCCCCGGTCTGAGCGAGAAGATCGCCAACGTGCGGTCCGCGCATGCTGCCGAACAGCAGTTCAGCGCGGCACTGGCGGAGGCCGCGAAAGCCGGCCAGACGGGCCGGCCGGACCGCGGTCTGGTGATCCTCAACGGTGTTTCTCCGACGGGCACGTGGGAGGAGAGCTTCGCCGCGGCGAGACGGAAACTGCAGGCGGAGCTCGCCGAGCTGGACAAGCAGCCACCCGTCGTCGAAATCCCGCGTGACTTCAAGTTCGAGTACGAGAAGGGCAAGCCGGTCACGGTGCCGGTCAAGGTCACCGACGACTTCGAGGTGAAGAGCGTTGCGGCCTACGGCCGGGTCGAGGGCGAGGGGGCATACGTGCCGCTCCCAGTGGTGGGCGCGGGCGGATCGAGGTACGGCATCGAGGTGGCGCCCAGCTTCCACCGCAACGAGACGGTCGAGTTCTACGTCGTCGCCAGCGATGTCTCGGGCCACGCGACGATGCTCGGGACCAAGGACGCGCCGATCAGGCTCAAGCGGAAGCGCTGGCTGTTCTGAGCCCAGCCGTTTCCTGACCGGACGCGGCGGGCCGGTGGCAAGTCATTGCCTGACAACGGTTGACACCCTCACCGCCGACGGGTAGCCTCGTAGCACGGGATCCGGAGACGAGGTAATGGCCATTCCGCTCGCCTATATCGAGGGCAAGTACGAGATCCTCGAGAAGCTCTCAGAAGGCGGGATGGGTGCGATCTACAAGGTCCGGCACCGGCTGCTGGACGCCATTCGGGTCATCAAGGTGATGCATCCGCAGCACGAGCAGGACGAGAGTCTGCGGGCGCGATTCCTTCGCGAGGCCCGGCTGGCGGTCAAGATGCGCCATCCCAACATCGCGCAGATGTATGACTTCGCCGTCGACGAGCACGGCAACGCCTTCATCGTCATGGAGTTCATCGACGGCATCACGCTACAGGAGCTGCTCGAGCGCACCGGGCCTCCCGCGATCGGCCTCAGCCTCGGGCTCGCGATCCAGTCGCTCAAGGCGGTCGGATACCTGCACAAGAAGGGGATCGTCCACCGGGACATTGCGCCCGACAACATCATGGTCACGCGCGATGAGGAGGGCGAGCCCCAGGTCAAGCTCATCGACCTCGGCATCGCGAAATGGCTCGAGGGCGAGATGGGCCTGACCGGCACCGGCATGTTCCTCGGCAAGCTCCGCTATGCGTCCCCGGAGCAGTTCCAGGCCCGCGAGACGGCGCCCCTCGACCAGCGAAGCGACCTCTACTCTTTCGGCCTCGTCCTCTACGAGCTGCTGACCGGCAAGCACCCGATCGCGGGGAGCACGCCTCCGACGCTGATCGCGGGCCACCTCCTCCACCCCCCGACCGACTTTGCCACGACCGACCCGGAGGGGCGGGTTCCCGACGACCTGCGTGCGGCGGTCATGCGTTCGCTGGCCAAGCTGCCGGAGGGGCGCTTCTCCACCGCGGCGGAGTTCGCCCGGGCGCTGGCCGAGATCCAGGCGCGTTTCATCGTCACGGCCGACGACTTCGAGCGGGCGATGACCATGCCGGCAATGCCGACCCAGAAGATCCAGGTGCCCGCTCCGGGCTCAACGCAGGATCGGCTGGACCGGCAGTTCAAGATGATGAGCACCCCCGCTCCCGATTCCTCGCTGACGGGCCTCCCCCGGGTGCCCGGCACGCCGGCGCCGCCGGGGCCCGCAAGCCCACCCACCGAGGCGCTCGGAGGACAGGCCCGGGCGCTCCTGCTGGGCGCGGAGAAGCTCGCAAGCCTGCGCCACTTCGACGAGGCGAGGCTTCAGCTCCAGGCTGCCCTCGAGATCGAGCCGGGAAACCAGCAGGCCCGGCGGCTCCTGGCTGATGTCGAGGCGGCACTCGACAGGGGTTCCACGATCCCCGGCCGGGAGACCACCGCGATTCGTGCCCTGGCTGCGGCAGTGGCGGGCGAGCTGGAGCAAGGCGCGCTCGACGAGGCTGCCTCGCGGCTCGACGACGGCGAGCGCATCCACGGAACGGTGCCGGAGTTCGAGGAGCTGCGCGCGAGGCTCGGCGAGCTGTTTGCCGCGCGGGAGCGGACCCGACGCGCCCGCGTGCTGGCCGACGAGGCCGGCGACCTGCTGCGGCGCGGCCTCGCGGCCGAGGCACTGGCGGCCGTGCTCGAGGCCAGCTCCCTGACGCTGGAGGACGAGTCGCTTGCCGGTCTCCAGGCCGCTGCAGAGGACGCGGTGCGGGCCGCCGACGAGGCCAGGCGGCGGGACGACGCGATCGCGCGGGCCGCGGCCGAGGTGTCCGCCCTGCTGGACTCGCGCAACCTGGTGAGGGCCGCGCAGCAGCTCGCCAGGTCGAGCAAGAAGTGGGGCGACGTCCCCGCTTTCGTCGAGCTGGGGGAGAGGCTGACGCTGGCGCAGGCCGAGGAGCGCAGCGCCCGGGTCGAGGAACTCCTCGCGGAAGCGACTGCCTGTCTGGAGCAGGGGCGCCACCAGGTAGCCCTGGCGAAGCTCGAGCAGGCCCTCGGCATCGATCCGAGCCACTCCCGGGCGCAAGCCCTCCTAGCGGAGGCTGGTGAGGCCGCGCGCCGGGCCGAGTCGATCAAGTCGGTAACACGAGAGGTTGGCGAGCTGATCGACGGTGGCCGCCTCGACGAGGCCGAGGCGATGCTGCGGACCGCCCGCGCGGAGCTGGGCGAGGCCAAGCCGTTGGTGGCCCAGCAGGGCCGGCTCGACGGCGCGCGGGAGAAGCTCGTTCATGCCAGGGTCACGGACCTCCTCGGCCAGGCCCGCGAGCTGGCGGGTCGCGAGGCGTTCGATCAAGCGATGGCGACGCTGGACGAGGCGGGTGTCGTGGCTCCAGCCGACCCCAGGATCGAGAGGGTTCGGAACGACGTCCGCGAGGCGCAGGGGCGGCATCAGGCCGAGCTGGCGCGGCAGGCCGCCATCGTGGTCGCGATCCGCGAGATCGAGGCCGTGGCCGCGACCGGAGACTTCGCGCTGGCGCTCGAGCGAATCGAGGAGGAGACCGAACGGCTCGGCGAGGCCGAGGTCTTCATCACCGAACGGCGCCGTCTTGAGGAGCTCCAGAGACGGAGACGACGGGCCGAGCTGGCCGCACTCCAGGAAGGGGCGCGCGCCCTCGCCGACAGCGGCGGCTTCGAGGACGCCCTCGACCTGCTCCGCCGGGCACGTGCCGTGGCGGTCGAGAAGGCGGAACAGGACGAGGTGGACTCGGCCCGCGCGCGGGTCGAGAGCCAGGCGGAGCAGCAGCACCACGAGCAGAAGATCGCGCACGCCGTCGACAGCATCGGGCGCTGTCTGGCGCGTGGCGATCTGGCGGAGGCGGAGCGCGAGATGGCTCTGGCCGAGCGGCTCTACGGTCAGGAGGCGTCCCTGGTTTCGCTGCGCGGACGGTTGACCAGACTGCGCCACGCGCAGGCGAAGGCCAGGGGTGAGTCCGCCATCGCCTCTGCCCGACGCCTCGCCGAGACGGGTCGGCTCGATCAGGGCGTCGCGGAGCTGAGGTCGGCGGCCGCGCTCGATCCCGACAACGAGCCCCTCAAGCAGGCACTCGCGGAGCTGGAACGGCGGCAAGCGGAGGCGGCTGTCGAGGCCCTCCTCGCCGCCGGGGACAGCCGCGGTGCGGAACGCGCTCTCGGAGTCGCCGAGAAGCTGTTCGGCCGGGCAGGGCGCCTCTCGGAGCTGAGAGAGAGGGTCGCGGCCGCACTCCACGACGGTGAAAACGGGTGACCCGCCGGCGCTCACGAGCCCCGGCGTGGTCCCGTGGGCTCTGCTATTGTTGAGCTCGCGGCGGGCGGAGAGCGCGCAGGCCGGGAAAGCCGGCGCTTCGCCCGACGACAGTTCACGACAGACGCAGCAACGGAGCCGCCATGGAAACGAGCCGTCGGCACGACGCCGAGTCAGTCGCGCAAGCGGGAGCGGAGCCTCGGGGAGGGAAGGGGAAAACCGCGGCGATGGAGGGTGCCGAGGCGTCCCAGACACCGACAGGCGGGTTCTGGCTCGAGGCGGTCGATGGCCCGATGGACGGCCTGCGGGTCAGAGTCGACGGCGCTGCGGTCCGGATCGGGCGTGGCAACGAGAACGAAATGTGCCTGGCGGGCGATCGCTCGGTCTCTCACCGCCATGCGGTCCTCACCATCGTGCCGGAACGCGACGCGTACCAGGTCGAAGACTTGCGCTCGACCAACGGAACCTGGGTCGCGGGCAGCCGGATCACTGCCGCGACGGCGGTGGCGCCCGGCGACGAGTTCATCGTCGGTAATGCGGTCGTGCGGATCGTCGCGGCTGCAGGTCCGGAGGACTTCGCCCCGGCACCTGCCCGGCTGGCGGAGGAAGGCGCGCGTCTGGTCGGGCGGCTCGATCCGGCGGCGATGGCCGCGTATACCGCCGGTGCCGCGCTCGCGGTCGGCGAGAGGCGGGGGTATCTCAGCGAGCGTCACCTGCTCCTCGGCCTTGCCGCCACGCACCCCGAGCTGCCGGCCATCGACAGCGGCAAGGGATCTCTGGGCGCCGCGGTGCTGGGCGGAGCCGTGCTTGCGGACGAATATTGGACCGGTTCCAAGGCATGGATCGAGCGCCACCTGCGCTTGGTGCGGTGGGCGGACCGGGCCGTCTTCCCAGCCGACCTCACGCTCACGCCGCGGGCGCTCCGCGTGCTGGCGGCGGCGGAGCACGAAGCCGGGGCGGCGGGCAGCGAGACGGTGCGCCCAACCGAACTCCTGCTTGGCCTGCTCGGGCCGTCCTCGACGCGGATTCGAGAGTACCTCGGCCGCGCGGGTGTCAGCGTCGAACGAGTGATCGCGGAGGCGAGGGGAGCTGCCGCAGCTCCGCGGCGGCCGCGCGCCCGCGCCGACGGCGGCGCGACGACGAGCGGCGCCGGTGCGACCTGGCGGGGCTCTGCGGCGGTGGGCCAGTCACCTTTGCTGAGGGTAGTCCTCGACCGCGAGGGAGGTGACGCCGCAGCCTCGCTCGGGCCCGCAGAGACGAATGCGGTCGAAAGTCTGCGCGAGGTGGTCGCCTTCGCGATGACCGTGGAGCGCTTTGTCGTCGCCATGGCCAACGGTCTGACCGCCGAAGGCGACACCACGAAGGTGTTTCTCCTGCCCGGTCAGGAGACCTCCATGGCGCGCCTCCTCGGGGGCGACGCAAAAGGACCGACGGGAACACGCGAGGAGCTGCGCGCGTACCTCCGCGCCGTCGAGGGCTGGTTGCTGGCGGCCGCGACCGCCTACCAGGAGGCGCCGGCGGCGTGGTTCCGGCAGCTCTGGGGGCGGATCGCTCCTGCCGCCATCGAGGCCGCGGCGTCCGAAGGGGGGCGGCGCAAGATCTATCGGATCGAGGCCGTCGAGCTGTGGGAGCGCTACAAGAAGCTGGTCGGCGATCTCACTCCCGATGGCGCCGCGCGGGAGCTCGCGAGGACTGTGCGCCAACTCGCCGAGTCGCGCGCCGGACGGGCCCCAAGAGGCACCGCTCCCGGGCGGGCTCGCGCCCGCACCAAGCCGGACGATCCGAAGGCCTGACGAACTACCCGAGATCGAAGCGCACGCCCTGGGCGAGGGGCAGGTCCGACGACCAGTTGATGGTGTTGGTCTGCCTCCGCATGTACTGTTTCCACGCGTCGGACCCGGCTTCCCGCCCGCCACCCGTCTCCTTCTCTCCTCCGAACGCGCCGCCGATCTCGGCGCCCGAGGTGCCGATGTTGACATTCGCGATTCCGCAATCCGAGCCCTCGTGGGAAAGGAAGCTCTCAGCAGAGAGCAGATTGGTGGTGAAGATCGCGGACGACAGGCCCTGAGGGACGCTGTTGTGAAGCGCGACGGCCTCGCCGAGGTCGTCGACCTCGTAGACGTAGAGGATGGGCGCGAACGTCTCCTCCTCGGCGATCGTCATCCCGCGGTGCGCCTTGACGATGGTCGGCTCGACGAAGTACCCGGGGCGATCCACACGGCTGCCCCCGGCGACGACCTCGCCACCCTGGTCGCGTACCTTGTCGAGCGCCGCCAACATGTCGTGGACCGCCGCCTCGTCCACGAGCGGCCCCATCAACGTGGCGGAGTCGAGGGGGTCGCCGATGGATACTGACCGATATGCCTTGACCAGGCGTCCGAGCAGCGCGTCATGCGCTCCTCGCTGGACGATCAGCCGCCGCAGCGTGGTGCAACGCTGGCCCGCGGTGCCTACGGCGGCGAACAGGATGGCGCGCAGGGCTAGGTCGAGGTTGGCATCGTCCATCACGATGATGGCGTTGTTGCCGCCGAGCTCGAGGATCGAGCGCCCGAACCGTCCGGCTACCGTCGTGGCGACCTTGCGGCCCTGCGCCGTGGAGCCGGTGAACGAGATGAGGGGCACCCGCGGATCGTCGACGAGGCGCTGGCCGACCACCGACCCCTTCCCGATCACGAGGTTGAACACACCCTGACAACCGAAGCGATCCATCACCCGATTGGCGATGTTCTGGACGGCCACGGCCGTCAGCGGGGTGAGCGACGAGGGCTTCCAGATGACGGTGTCGCCGCATACCGCGGCGATGGCGGCGTTCCACGACCATACCGCGACCGGGAAGTTGAACGCCGTCACCACGCCCACGGCTCCGAGCGGATGCCACTGCTCGTACATCCGGTGCCGGGGCCTCTCCGAGTGCATTGCGAGTCCGTAGAGCTGACGGGAGAGACCGACGGCGAAGTCGCACATGTCGATCATTTCCTGGACCTCGCCAAGACCCTCGGCGAGGATCTTCCCCATCTCGAGAGACACCAGGCGCCCAAGGGCGTCCTTGTGGGCACGCAACTCGTCGCCGAGCGCCCGGACCATCTCGCCGCGCTTCGGGGCCGGCACCATGCGCCACGACAGGAACGCCTCATAAGCCACGGCCGAAACGCGCGCGTACGTCGCGGCGTCGGCCTGGTCCACAGTCGCGATCGGCGTCCCGTCGGCTGGGTTGAGGGAAACGAGGGGTTCCCCCGCCTGCGGCCCGATCCACCCACGGGCGCAGGCGCCGGGGTTGCTCGTACGAACGCCGAGCTGGCTCAGGATGTCACTCTTGGTCATGCGGTTCCTCCGATTCTTGTCCGACCCTTCACAAGGTCGTCAGTCTAGCGAGTGCGCGGGGGCGAAGGAAGGGGAGGGGACGTCAGGTCGGGGAGCCCTTCGTCGAGAACGTCGAGGTCACCGGGCTGGAAGTGCAGCGCCTGGCGCATCCGACATGACTCGTCGCGCGGGAGCGCGGAGAAGGTCGCGGACGCGGTGGCGACCTCCCGCCCGTCGGGCGCCAGCACCGCTCCCTTTGCCCGCAAATAGGGTCCCCAGGTCTCGCCAGCCACCCACGCCAGGACGGCCAGTGGCACTCCGAGGGGCGCGATCACCCGGAAGCGGACTGCGAGGTCGCCCGTGACGCAGTAGCTGTGGCGCTCGACCGCGCACGCCCAGGCCATGCCCTCGTCGACCAGGGCAGAGAGCAGGCCACCGTGGAGACGCCCCTCGTACCCCATGTGGCAAGCGCCCGCGACGAAGCTGCCCTCGACCCGGTGGTGCTCGCCGTCCCACTCCCAGCGGACGCCTAGAGTCCCGGAATTGACCGTCGGGTCCCCGCAGACGGGACAGGCGGGAAAGGTCGGGAAGGGCCGCCTCATCGGGGCATCGTAGCAGTTGAGCCTCCCATCCGGGAGCCCGAGACGAACGCGAGCCCTTCTGATGCACCGGTGTACCGAGCGTCACACTTTCTTGCGTGAGCGGTCTCTGTTGGTGGTGAATCGTGACGATCCTCACCGGATATATCGATCTTCGGTCATATCGTTATCAGCGAGATGGCTTGAGATGAAAGGGGGGAACGATGAAGAGACATCTCGTGTGGCTTTCACTGATTGTGGTCCTGGGGCTCGGGGTGGGTGTCCCACCCTCGGTCGATGCCGCTACAGGATGGCGGCTGGTCGGGTGGAACAACCTCGGTATGCATTGTGACGATGCCGACTTCTCGGTCTTCTCGACCCTGCCGCCCTACAACACCATCGATGCCCAGCTGATCGATCCCACCGGTCAGGTGGTCGCCGACCCGACCGGCATCACTGTGACGTACGAGGCGATCGCGGACCCGGCAGGCTCCGTCAACACCACGTCTGTCGGCAAGAGCAACTTCTGGCAGTATGCCCAGGCGCTGTTCGGGCTCGGCCAGCCTCTTCCCGCCGACACCGGGCTCACGGGCGTGAAGATGCCCGGGAACTCGAACCAACCTCAGCCGATGACCTACGTCCCGGCTCACAGCTGGTTCGAGGCTGAGGGCATTCCGATCACGCCGTACGACGACAGCGGGGCGAAGAACACCTATCCGATGATGCGCCTTGTGGCTCGCGACGCCGCGGGGAATGTCCTGGCCACCACCGACATCGTCCTGCCCGTCTCCGACGAAATGAACTGCAAGCTCTGCCACACCTCGGGGAGCGATCCGGCCGCGCAGCCGGTCGACGGCTGGGTCAACGACCCGAACCCGGAGCGCGACTACCGCCTCAACATCCTCAGGATCCACGACGACCGGCGCGGCAATAGCCCGTCGTACCAGCAGGCCCTCGCGGCCTTCGGGTACAACACGGCCGGTCTCTACCCGACGGTGTCGGTCGACGGCAAGCCGATCCTGTGCGCGACCTGCCACTCCTCCAACGCGTTGGCGACCGCCGGCTGGGGCTCGATTCCGCCTCTGACGTCGTCAATCCACTCGCTTCACGCTACCGTGATCGACCCGGCGACCGGGATGACGATGAACGACAGCAACAACCGGTCCGCGTGCTACCGCTGCCACCCGGGGTCCACGACCAAGTGCCTGCGCGGCGCTATGGGCGCCGCCGTCGCAGCCGACGGCTCGCTCGCGATGCAGTGTCAGAGCTGTCACGGCCCGATGAGCGCGGTGGGCGACCCGGCAAGGCAGGGTTGGCTCTCGGAGCCGGTCTGCCAAAGCTGCCACACCGGTACCGCGACCCACAACAACGGGCAGATCCGCTACACCACCGTGTTCGATTCGTCCGGCCAACCTCGAGTGGCGGTGGACCAGACCTTCGCCACGACGCCGAACGCGCCGGCCGCGGGCTACTCGCTGTACCGCTATTCCTCCGGCCACGGTGGTCTCCAGTGCGAGGCCTGCCACGGCTCCACGCATGCGGTGTTTCCGTCCACCCATCTCAACGACAACGTCCAGAGCATCGAGCTCCAGGGCCACAAGGGGATGCTCGTCGAGTGCGTGACCTGTCACGTCACCCAGCCGCAGACGGTCACCGGAGGGCCCCACGGGATGCACCCGTTGGGGCAGGACTGGGTCAGCCAGCACCACGACGTCGCCGAGCACAACCCCGCGCAGTGCCAGACCTGCCACGGGACCGACTACCGGGGTACCGTGCTCTCGCGGGCCAAGGGCCCGAGGACCGTCACCGCTTTCGGAACCAAGCAGTTCTGGCAGGGGTTCCAGATCGGCTGCTACACCTGCCACAACGGGCCCTCGAGCGATGATGCGAGCGGCAACCATCCGGCCCAGGTCGCCGATGCGACGGCCTCGACGTCGGCCGGTGTCCCGGCAAACATCCAGCTCGTCGCCACCGACGCCGACGGCAACGCGCTGACGCTCCGCGTCGTCTCGCAGCCCGAGCACGGCACCGCGGGGCTTTCCGGCACAGTCGCCACCTACTACCCGGACGAGGGGTTCGCCGGGAACGACTCCTTCACCTTCGCCGCCTGGGACGGGTCGACGGACTCCAACCTCGGGACGGTATCGATCTCCGTCTCGGGGGGCTCGACCTGCACCATCACGCCGGCCGCCACGGTACCGTCGAGCGCGACGGTCGGGCAGGCGGTGACCTTCCAGGGTTCGGCGACGACCTCGGGCTGCAGCGGGAACCCGACGTTCGACTGGAACTTCGGCGATGGCTCCGCTCATTCTGCGCAGGCCACGATCACTCACACCTACTCGACCAGCGGCACCTTCACATGGCAGCTTACGGTCTCGGTGGGGACCACGTCGGCGAACGTGTCGGGAAGCATCGCCGTGACGAGCGGTTGCAGCGCACCGACGATCACCACGCAGCCGGCCAACGTCACCATCCCGCGGGGCGGCCGAGCCTCGCTCACTGTCGTCGCTTCCGGTTCCGGACAGCTCACCTACCAGTGGTATCGCGGCAGCAGCGGCTCGACCGAGCATCCGATCAGCGGCGCGACGTCGAGCTCCTACCGCACGCCACAGCTGACGAGGACCACGAGCTATTGGGTTCGAGTGAGGAACGCATGTGGCTCGGTGAACAGCGCCACGGCCACCGTCACGGTCGGTTCCGGCGATCAGGTTCGACAGAAGCTCGATCACTGACGCGAACCTGAGCCAGCAGTCACGCGTGGCGCCCCGGGTGGAGCACGACGATCGCCTCCATCCGGGGCGCCTTCTTCTGGGTCGCGACCCTGCCGCCGGCGGGATAGAATGCCGGCATGCCGGAGCCGTTCGTTCATCTCCACCTCCACACCCACAACTCGCTCCTCGATTCGGCCATCAAGATCGACGAGTTGGTCCGCCAGGTTTCGGAGCTCGGGATGCCGGCCGTGGCGCTCACGGATCACGGCAATCTCTTCGGTGCCTATGAGTTCTACAGCGCAACCAGGAAGGCGGGGGTGAGGGGAGTGCTCGGCTGCGAGGCCTACATCGCACCTGGCCGCCGCACCGACCGCAGCGGCAACCCGTTCGGCTCCCGCAAGCCCTACCACCACATCGTCCTGCTCGCCGAAAACCAGACCGGGTGGGAGAACCTGACCCAGCTGGTCACCCAGGCGTACCTGGATGGCTTCTACCACCGGCCCCGGATCGACAAGGAACTCCTCGCGGCCCACGCCGACGGGCTGATCGGCCTGTCCGCCTGCCTCACCGGCGAGGTCCAGGCCAAGATCCTGGCCGGCGACGGTGACGGCGCGCAACGCGCCGCCGAGGAACTGCGCGAGATCCTGGGAGCCGACGACTTCTTTCTCGAGATCCAGGACCACGGGCTCGGCGACGAGCGGGTGGCCAGAGAAGGGGTGCTTGCCATCTCGACCGCGACGGGCATCCCGGTGGTCGCCACCAACGACGCACACTTCCATCGCCGCGAGGACGTCGAGGCGCACCGGGTGCTGATCGGCATCGGGCAGAACAAGACGCTGGCCGACCTCACCCGGGACTACGCCTACAACGACGAGTTCTACGTCAAGTCGCCGGCAGAGATGGGCCGCCTGTTCGCGGACGTGCCCGGTGCCCTGGCGCGGACCGAGGAGATTGCCGCTCGCTGCCACGTGAGCTTCCCGGAAGGCGAGTTCTACCTGCCCCGCTACCCCGTGCCCGAGGGCGCCTCGCCAGAGGATTTCCTCGAGACCCTGGCCCGGCGAGGCCTCGACGAGCGGCTGGCTGACGTCCGGCCGCGACGTCACCCCGAGGGCGAGTACAGGACCCGTCTCGAGCAGGAGCTGGGCGTGATCCACACCGTGGGCTTCCAGGGGTACTTCCTGGTGGTGTGGGATTTCATCCGCTACGCCCGCGAACACAGGATCCCGGTCGGGCCGGGGAGAGGTAGCGCGGCCGGATCGCTGGTCGCCTACGCGCTGCGGATCACCGACATCGATCCGCTCGAGTACGACCTGCTCTTCGAGCGCTTCCTCAACCCCGACCGTATCTCGATGCCGGACATCGACATCGACTTCTGCCAGCGGCGCCGCGATGAGGTCATCGAGCATGTCCGGCAGCTCTACGGTCGTGACAACGTGTGCCAGATCGCGACCTTCAACATTCTCCAGGCTCGTTCCGCGATCCGGGATGTCGGGCGCGTGATGGGGATGTCGTTTGCCGAGACCGACCGGATCGCCAAACTGGTACCCGAGGGGATCGGCGTCACCTTGGCGGGCGCTCTCAAGGACTCGCCGCGGCTGGTCGAGGCCAGCGAGCGGGACCCGGACGTGGCGCGCCTCATCGAGATCGGCCAGAAGCTCGAGGGGCTCGCCCGCCACTGCGGGGTCCACGCGGCGGGAGTCGTCATCGCACCTCGGCCCGTACGCGAAATCGTGCCCCTCTACCGAACCTCGCGGGAGGAGGTGGTCACCCAGTTCGACAAGGACGTCATCGAGAAGCTCGGCCTGCTCAAGATGGACTTCCTCGGCTTGAAGACGCTGACCGTGATCGACGATTGCCTGGCGAGCATCCGGGAGGCCGGCGTCGACCCGCCCGACTTCGCGCGCACCACCCTCGATGACCCGCTGGTCTACAGCCTCTTCAAGGCCGGTGACACCGACGGAATCTTCCAGTTCGAGTCCTCGGGGATGCGGGACCTGCTACGCAGCGTTCAGCCCGACCGCTTCGAGGAGCTCGTTGCCTTGAACGCCCTTTACCGACCTGGTCCGATGCAGTGGACGTCCGAGTACGCCGACCGCAAGCACGGGCGCCAGCCGATCACGTACATCCTCCCTGAGCTGGAGGAGGTTCTCGCCGAAACCTATGGGGTGATCGTCTACCAGGAGCAGGTCATGCGGATCGCCGTCGTGATCGCGGGTTTCACGATGGGCCGCGCCGACACCCTACGCAAGGCCATGGGTAAGAAGATCAAGGAGTTGATCGACGAGCAGGGCGAGCACTTCATCGCCGGTGCCGTGGCCAAGGGGTACCCCAGGCCCAAGGTCGAGGCGCTGTGGCGCCAGATCGTTCCCTTCGCTCAGTATGGATTCAACAAGTCGCACTCCGTC
Source organism: Acidobacteriota bacterium (assembly GCA_050257595.1). Lineage (GTDB taxonomy): Bacteria > Acidobacteriota > Thermoanaerobaculia > Thermoanaerobaculales > Thermoanaerobaculaceae > JBLMXF01. Next base: position 33,439 of record JBLMXF010000012.1, read on the forward strand.
GCCTACGCCTATGTTGCCTACCAGACGGCCTTTCTGAAGGCGCACTTCCCGCTCCACTTCTGGGCCGCGATGTTGTCCAGTGAGGCGTCCAACACCGAGAAGCTGGCGGGCTATGTCGCCCAGCTCGGCGCCGGCGGCGTGAAGATCCTCGGGCCCGACGTCAACTCCTCGCAGGTTCGTTTCACCGTCGAGGGCGATGCGATCCGCGTCGGCCTTGGGGCGGTCAAGGGGGTGGGGGAGGGCGCCAGCGAGGCGATCGTCGAGGCGCGCTCGACGGGAAGGCGATTCACGTCGCTGGCCCATTTCGTGCGCACCGGGTCCGACCGTTCGCTCAACCGCAAGGTGATCGAGTGTCTCGTCAAGGCCGGAGCATTTGACTCTCTCCACGCCGACCGGCGCGATCTCCTCGTCGGCCTCGACGCGATCGTCGAGGAGGCGACCAGACAACGACAGGCGCTGGCCAGCGGCCAGCAGTTTCTCTTCGGCCTCGAGGAGGAAGCCCCGACCGCCTTGGCAAACGCTGCTGCTGGCTCCCTCCGGGGCGACGAAGAGACCCTGCGCGGCGAGCGGGAGACCCTCGGGTTCTACCTTTCCGGCCACCCGCTCGATCGCTGGGCCAGCGTGCTCAGGGAGCTGCGCGCGACCCCGCTGGCCGACCTCACCGAGCTCCTGACCGCCGGGGGGGAGGGTGCATCCGTGGCCGGGGTCGTGACGGGGCTCAAGGTTCGGCCGATCAAGGACGGCCGGAATCAGGGCAAGCGGATGGCGGCATTCACACTGGAGGATCAGACCGGTGCCGTCCGCGCCGTGGCCTTCCCGGACGCCTACCAGCGACTCGAGCGACTGCTTGTCGACGGAGCCGCGCTGCTGGTCACGGCGGCCTTGCGTTCGACTGACGCCGAGCACGTCGAACTCACGGTCGAGGAGGCGACTCCCCTGGAAGGGATCGAAGCGCGTCGCGCCTCCGCGTTGCGCGTGCTGATCGATATCGAACGCCACGGCGACGGTGAGACGCTCGCGAAGCTCCACGATCTCCTGCTTCGTCATGAGGGCAGGCTACCGGTCAGACTCCGCCTCCTCGGTCCCGGCTGGCGGGCCGACCTCGCTCCCACCCGCGTGCTGGGCGTCGACGCCAGACAGGCGGCTGCGTCAGTCACCTCGTTGCTCGGCCCGGGCCATGTCGAGTTCATCTTCAACGGGGGTGTCTAGGGGGCGTCCGGGTTCATCCTCGGGCTTGGCGACCGGAACCGCGCCGGTCGGGGTTCGGCCTTGTCAGCGCTCATGTCATGCACTAGGCTGTGACCCCCGTGGCACTCCCGCGGGACCTCGGAGGCGACAGTGGCCACAACTGAGAATGGGGTGCGTTCCGTCGCGGAGCTCATCGCGCTCGAGGAGCGGTACGGAGCTCACAACTACCATCCGCTGGACGTCGTCATCGCGCGCGCCAGCGGCGTCTGGGTGTGGGACGTCGAGGGAAGGAAGTACCTGGACTTCCTGGCAGCATACTCGGCGGTAAACCAGGGGCACTGCCATCCCCGAATCGTGGCGGCGCTGAAGGAACAGGCGGACAAGGTGACGCTGACCTCGCGGGCATTCCGCAATGACCAGCTCGGTCTCTTCTGCGAGCAGATCACCAGGCTGACGGGATTCTCTCGCGTTCTGCCCATGAACAGCGGCGCGGAGGCCGTCGAGACCGCGATCAAGGCGGCCCGCAAGTGGGGGTACCAGGTCAAGGGGGTACCGCAGGGCAGGGCGGAAATCATCGCCTTCGCGGGCAACTTCCACGGCCGCACCACGACCATTGTGAGCTTCTCCACCGACGAGCAGTACCGCGACGGGTTCGGGCCGTTCACGCCCGGCTTCAAAGTGGTTCCTTACGGCGATGCCGAGGCTGCGGCCGCGGCGATCACCCCCGACACGGTCGCGATCCTCGTGGAGCCTATCCAGGGCGAGAGCGGCATCGTGGTGCCCCCTGGTGGATTCCTCCGGAAGTTGCGGGAACTTGCCACCTCAGGGCGTATGTTATTGATGGTAGACGAGATCCAATCCGGACTCGGGCGGACCGGGAAGCTGTTCGCGTACGAACACGAGGGAGTTCGGCCCGACGTCGTGATCATCGGCAAGGCCCTCGGGGGAGGATGCATCCCGATCTCGGCGATCCTCGCCGACGACGAGGTCATGGGTGTGTTCAAGCCCGGCGACCACGGGTCCACCTTCGGCGGCAACCCCCTGGCATGCGCTGTCGCCCGCACGGCGCTCGCGGTTCTCATCGAGGAGCAGATGGTGGACAACTCCGCGCGCCTGGGGGACTACTTCCTGGATCAGCTGAGAAGTCTCAACTCTCGTCATATCAAGGAAGTACGCGGGAAAGGCCTATGGATCGGCGTGCAACTCACTCCGGAAGCGGGCGGCGCTCGGGCGTTCTGCGAAGCTCTCAAGGAACAGGGCTTGCTGTGCAAGGAGACTCACGTCGATACGATCCGTTTCGCGCCGCCCCTCGTGATCACCCGCGAGGAGCTGGACTGGGCGCTGGAACGGATCGGCAAGGTGCTGACGTAGGCCCGCGCGCGGCGATATCGTCGCCATGCGAGCGCCAGGCGCACCGGGTCTCTCGCAGTCCTCTGCCCGATGGGGCGAAGTCGTGCCTCGGACCCGGGGTGCGCCGGTAGGCACCGTCGCGGATGATCCCCGCCCCGACGGGAGGACGCATGGCTGCCTTCCGAAGGACCGCGTGTTTGCGTGGATCGCGATTGGCTAGGAAAGGCTCACAGTGGTGCACTCGGCCAAGGTGAACTCCCGCCCCCATCCCGCAGGACACGCGAAGTGATCAGGTGCGCAACGTCGTGTGGCGATTGATCGCGAGCAAGGTGAACAGCACCGTGGGGCTCCACGCCGCCAGCGCGGGGGGGAGAAGCGATGCCTCGCCGAGTTTTGTGATCAGGGCGGTGAGTGCGAAATACGCGATCCCGAACACCAGGGCAATCCCGATTCCGACTACGGTCCCTCGGCGACCCATCCGAAACGCGAAGGGGAGGGCTAGCCAGCTCAGCACGAAGACGCTAAGCGGATAGGCGATCTTCTGCTGGAGCTGGACCCGCTGGCGATCCACGCGATAGCCCGCGGAACGCAGCGTCCGGATGTACTGTCGCAGCTCGCCGAAGCTCATCTGCGAGGGCCTGAGGTACTCCTGCCCGAAATAGGACGGCGCGACCGGTATGGGCAGGTCGAAGGTTCCCGGGTGCCGGGTGAAGTCGCCGCCTTCCCGCCCCTCGACCATCGGCATGGTCCGCGACCAGGCACCCTGCGCCTGCCAGTGCCCATCACGATAGGTCGCGTGATCGGCCGAGTATCGTGCGCGCAGGTTCAGCCGGTCATCGAAGACATAGACGGACGGCCGCAGGAGCGTCTGGGTGTCGGGGTCGAACTGGAGGAAGTTGACCAGCGTGCGCCCATCGGGAAGAAACAGCCAGGGCCGATCCGTGGCACGGTAGGAGCGGGGAGCGGGTCGCCCTCGGATGATGTCCTCGGTTCGCTGGGCTGCCCGGTTGGCCCGCTGGACCATCGACTCGTCCATGGCGAAGAGGCCAGCACCGAGCGCCACAGCCAGGAGCAGCATGGGCAGGCCGACTCGGCCGAGAGACACGCCCGCCGCCTTCAGTGCGGTCGTCTCGTTATGGCGTTCGAGGACGGCGGCGGTGCCCAGGAAAGCGATCAAGTAGGAGACCGGGAGAATGTCGTGGAGGATCTGCGGAAGCATGAAGAAGTAGTGAGACGCCACAACTGTGAGGGGGACGGCGTGCTTCTGGATGTCCTCGATGTCCTCTGAGAGGTTGACGACGACATAAATGGCCGAAACCGCAACCACCACGAGGACGAAGAACCCAGCGCATTGCCGGAGGAGATAGCCGTCGACGGTGCTGAGGAGCGGGGGCGCGTACCCGGCGTTGCCGTCTTCGCCGCAGCGCGCGAGCGAGCGACCCGATGTCGGCGCACCCGTGCCCGAGCTTAGAGTCGGAACCCGACCGCTCAGCGCCCCGACCCTGGAAAGTGCGCGCTGCCACCACCACCAGGCACCTGCGCCCGAGGGCGCCGCTGAACGCGAGGCCAACTTGAAAAGGACGGCCCCCACGACAACCAGGGTCAGATTCGGCAGCCAGACCCCGAGAGCCACCGGCAGGTCGCCAGCGCGAGCGAGGAGCTCGCCGTTGTTGAGGAGCACATAGTAGAGGACCACCAGGCCGACCGAAATCGTCAGCCCGAAGCTCTTCCCCCCTCGTCGGTTACGGAGGCCAAGCGGGAAGCCGACCACGGCGAAGGCGAGTGCCGCGGCCGGAATCGCGGCCCGCTTGTGCAGCTCGACGAGCGCATCGAGTCGGGCATCAGCGGACTTGCCATGCCGGATGCGATCGAGGAGGGTTGCGGTGTCGGTGCTGCGCACGCCAACTCTGATCTGGTCCGGTGAGATGCTTGGTGGCGTGAGGTTGATCGAGAGCTCCTGGTTGGAGTTGCGCTGGTACTTCTCCGGGTGGTCGGGCTGAAGCAGGTGGGTGACGGTGTCGTGCAGGTTGAGCCATGCTGTTCCGTCTCTCGGATCCGTGACCAGTTCGCCGGAATCCGCGACAACGAGACGGTCCTCGTTTGGTGAGGTCTGGTCGAAGAGGAGGACCTTCTGCCACCTCCCGGTTGCCCGATCGATCCGCTCGACGTAGAGCAACCGCCCGGGGAAGTCCTCGATGAACACTTTCGGCTCGACCGCGGCCTTGGCACCGGACAGCGCCAGGCGCATTCGAGTCTGCTCGAGAGCCCGGTTGGCCGCAGGCATCACGCTGATCATCAGCCACGCGTCGACCACGAAGAGAACCGCACCGGCCGCGAAGAGCGGTCGCGCGGCTCGCGACAGGGGAATCCCGCTCGCCTGAAGAGCGGTCAACTCCGCGTCCGCGGAGAGCCTCCCGCTCGTCATGAGCACCGCGAAGAGCGTACCGATCGGGATGGTCAGCACGACGATGTGAGGCAGGCTCAGCCCGAGGATGCGCAGGGCCTCGAGCGGAGCCACGCTATGGGAGACAAACAGATCTGCCAGCCCGAAAATCGCTCTGATGACGAGGAGAAAGGTTGTCACCCCAGTCGCCATCAGAAGGCTTGGGACCATCTCCCGGACGAGCGCGCGAGCGAGGACGAAGCGGGGCCACAACCACACCGCGACATACTACGACGACGCCGCGCCACGAGGAAGTACCTCCCGAGAAGGCTCCTGCCGACAACCAGGTGGGGAATTGCACAGCCGTTTCCACAGGGGGAACGGTTTCCGCAGATGGTGTGATGGATCGAATGTCCGATAAGAAATATTATGTTAAATACGATCCATGCCAACGAGGCCGCCCAGGAGGATCGGCTTTCTTGCGCGCAGCCTGTCGCGCTCCGGCGTGCTCGACAGGGGTGCTTCTCTGCTCCGACGGGTTACGAGATCGAGCTCGGCGGCGGCAGCGGCTCGCGTCTATGGGGTCGTTGGCCGCGGCGTGAGGCGTTCGTCGAGTTCGCCGTTGCGAAGGCGATCGAGAAGGTCCTCTATGGTCGCAATGAGATCGTCGCGTGAGACGTCCGGGCGGCGGATGGAGAGAGCGAGGTGGACCGGCGCGTCGGCTGACGGGCGGAAGCGGATCTGAATTGGGCGGAAGGCTGTCGCTCCGGGGGGGCGCTCGCTGGCCTCGGAGTCGGTGCCGCCGGGATCTGCTGCCTCCGGCGCTTGCTGGGCAATGGTGCGGGCTGCGTAACGGTCGAGGCCGCGTTCGGCAATCTCCTGCACAAGGCGCTCCATCTCGTCGATGGAGGCGGCGCGAGCGATGAGCAGGAGCACGCTCTTTGCGCTGATGTCGGCATGCCGACAGAGGTCGCGGATGGCGGGCGGGATGGAAAGGAGCTTGAGGGATTCGCTGATCGTGGGACGCGACTTCCCTACCGCTGTGGCGACCTTGTCATGGGTATAGCCGTACTTCTCGACGAGAGTGCGAAAGCCCTCGGCCTCTTCGAACGGGGTGAGGTCCTTGCGCTGGAGGTTCTCGACGAGCGCGAGCTCGAGGGCCTCCTGGTCGCTGACCGCGAGCTCGATACACGGCACCTCGGCGAGGCCGGCTTCGATGGCGGCGTGCAAGCGGCGCTCGCCGGCGATGAGCTGGTACTTCCCGCCGTCGGTGAGCTTGCGAACGATGAGCGGCTCGAGGACGCCACGAGCTCTCACCGAGCTGGTGAGCTCGGTGAGATCGCCGAGGGCCGTACGGGGCTGCTCGCGGTTGGTCTCGATGCGATCGATCGGTATCATCAAGCCGACCGCGGTCACGGCCTGCTCCGCCAGCTCCTCGACGAAGTGGCGGTCGTGCCGCATTCTGCGGAAATCTGGCAGCCCCCGGCGACTAGACACGAGCGATGACCTCCTCACAAAGGGAGTAGTACTCGACCGCCCCGGAGGATTCCGGCGCGTGCTCGAAGATCGACGATCGATAGGCGGGACTCTCCTCGAGTCGCACAGAGCGGGTCACCACGGTGGCGAAAACCTTCTCACCGAAGACGTTGGTGATCTGGTCGAGAATGTCACGCGCAAGGATGGTCCGCTTATCGTGGAGGGTCACCACGACCCCGAGAAGCTGCAGGTCGGGGTTGGCCCGCGTCTTGATCTTCTCCATGGTCTCGAGCAGATCGTCGGTCCCCTCGAGAGCGAAGTACGACGACTGGATCGGAATCAAGAGGTGGGTAGCGGCGACCATGGCATTGACGGTGATCAGTCCGAGCGTTGGCGGCGTATCCACGACGACGTAGTCGTAGTCGCCGACCACCTCCCCCATCCGGTCCTTGAGGCGAAAGTGCGCGTCGAACTGGCCCAACAGGGCCGCCTCGAGCTTGGCCAGCGAGATCCTGGCCGGTGCGAGGGTCAGGTTCTCGACGGTCGTCGGTAGGACGATGTCGCGAAACGGCACGCCGTCCACCAGGACGTCATAGATCGACGGGCCGAGCTCTCTGGGATCGACGAACGACAGTGTTGTGTTGGCCTGCGGATCGAGGTCCACGAGCAGCGTTCGGATGCCCTTGTGGGCCAAAGCTGCCGCCAGGTTGATCGCGGTGGTGGTCTTTCCGACCCCGCCCTTCTGGTTGGCGATGGTGATGATCATGGCACCCCGTCTCGTCTCGCGGACCCGTGCAACTCTATCGGGGCGGCGTCAAGGCGTCAACCTCTCGCAGTTGAGCGTGGTCACACCGAGTACCGCTGACACGATGGAGGCGTCACAGCGCCCGGAACGAACTCTCCGTTTGGACGAGCGCTCGTCGGACCGAGCTCCGGTGCGACGACCCGCACCCGGGAACACCCTTACATCTTGTACTTGCCGAGCTGTTCGGGGGTGAGCGACTCGAGCCATTCACGGAGCTGCTCCTCCTGGTCGACCCCTTCCCGAAAGTCGAGGGCATGGGCCTCCCGGAAGACGTTCTCCGTCACCCGAAGGGTCGCGCCGCATCGGAGAGCTAGCGCGATGGCGTCAGACGGTCTGGCGTCGATCTCCAGGCTCCGGCCGGCCGCGTCGCGAATGGTGACCGTTGCATGGAAGGTGCTCTCGACCAACGAATGGACGAGGATTCCCTCGACCCGTGCTCCCAGCCGTTCGACGATGGCGCGCAGGAGGTCGTGCGTCATGGGCCTGGGCGTCTGCACGCCCTCCAGCTGGAGGGCGATGGCGTTGGCCTCGAAGACACCGATCCAGATTGGCAGAAACAGATTCTCGTCCGGCTTCTTGAGGATGATGATGGGAGTGTTGGAGACTGGGTCAAGGATCAGCCCGCGAATCTCCACCTCCAGGGGTCGTCCCTGGGACGTCGCGTCGCTCATCTCCTCTCCAATCTCAGCCACTCTCCCAGGGCTGTCAAGCGCTCGCCGGCGACGAGGGCGTGGGTAGGAATAGCCGCTCCCCGTGCAGCGCGTGAGCCGTCGCGCCAGTGATCGTCATGATCACCACATCGCCTTCCTTGACCCCTGCCCAGGCCGGGAAGTTGACCACCCGGTTGTCGTCTCCCCTGCCCTGCCACATCGACTCGCCGCGCTTTGCGGGACCGTCCACGAGGACCTCGACCTGACGGCCGATCAGACCTTGGTTGAGCTTCAGCTGGATCGCGCCCTGCAACTCGAACAGGCGTTGGAGCCGTGCGGTGGACTGCGCACGGAGGACCTGATCGGGGTACCGGGCCGCCGGGGTCCTGGGCCGGGGTGAGTAGGCGAAGCCGTAGAGCTGTCCGAACTCGACCTCGCGGACCAGGTCGAGCGTCTGCTGGAAGTCCCCTTCGGTCTCCCCTGGGAACCCGACGATGACATCGGAGGATATGGTCAAGGCGGGCATTGCATCGCGGAGCCTGGCGATCAGTTCGAGGTATCCCTCTCGGGAGTAGCCCCGGTGCATTCGCCTGAGCACCGCGTCCGAACCCGATTGGAACGGCACGTGCAGGTACGTGCCGAGCCCATCGACCCGGGAGAGCGTCTCTATCATCTTTTCAGTGAAATACTTAGGGTGGGATGTGACGAACTGGACCCGCCACGGCCCCCCGACCGCGCAGACGGCGGAGACGAGCTCGCCGAAGTCGGCGCCCGTCCGCGGGCAACGATATGCGTTCACCGTCTGGCCGAGGAGTGTGATCTCACGCGTTCCGGCCGCTCCGAGCGCACGGACCTCCGCGACGATGTCCTCGAGGGGGCGGCTCAGTTCGTGCCCACGGGTATAGGGGACGACGCAGAAGGTGCAGTGCTGGTTACAGCCGTGGATGGCAGTGACGTACTGGCGCGCCGAGCTCCCCCGGGCGATCAGGTGTGAGTCGTAGTCACGGATGGCCTGGAATCCGGTGGCCGTCACGCGGCGGCCCGCCTCGACCGCATCGAGGGTCCTGCCGAGCTCCCCGATCCGACCGGGGCCCATGACGAAGTCGAGCACGTTGCCGCGCGCGAGCAGTGTTGTACCCTCCTGCTCCGCCACACATCCGCACAGCCCCACGATTCTCGGCTGTCCTCCCGACTCACGCGCCTGCCGCAGCTCACCGAGTCGCGTCAGCACCTTCTGCACGGCCTTCTCTCGCACCGAACAGGTGTTGAGCAAGGCAACGTCCGCCTCTGTCGCGTTCGCCGCCGGGCGCAACCCGCGCGCCTCCAGGAGGCCTTGCAGGTACTGGCTGTCCAGAACGTTCATCTGGCAGCCCCAGGTCTCGACGAAATACGTCCGCAGCTTCAACCGACGCCCCCGAGCCGCCACCGACACTCTCCCCCGGTGGAGCGGCAGCGAACCTTGTAACGGATTTTCCCGCCGGGCGCAATTCTGCCGGAACCGCGCTCAGTGGCGTGGCTCAACCCTGATCAACCGGGGCTTCTTGGCCCCCTTCGGTGTCGGAGTCGGAGGGGCGCCCGAGGCAGCGGAAGGCTCGGGGAGTCCTCTGAACCAACCGGGCTGAGCGCCTTCCTTCTGCGCCTCGGACAACACGTTGTCCGGCCCCTGTCTGGCCTTCTCCAGCTCGCGCTGGGCCTGCTCGAGGTCCGCCCGTGCCTTGTCCCATGCCGGCTTGATCACGCCATCCCGGTAGGCGGGATCGTCGCGGGCGTAGAACTCGTTCTCGAGCCGGGCCGACTCCGACCGCAGGCGGCTCACCTCGCTCTCCAGGTACAGGATCTTGCCCCGTGAGGCCTGGTAGCGTTGCTGCCATGCGGCTTTGGTTCCGGCCTCACGCCCGATCGGGACGACCGCGCCGCGGGCGGGCGGCAGCGCAGCGGATGCCGCCGTGGTGAGCTCGACGCCCTGCGACCAGGTCTTGACCGTCTCGTTGTTGAGGATGGCCTTCTGGCCGCTTGGGATGTTGAGTTTGATCCGCTTGGCAACATCAGCGAGGGACTGCGACCCGGCGGGGCGCTCGTCCCCCTGCTGGGCCTTCAGGATAGTGATCGGGAATGCAGGCGCGGGTGTGGGCACCGGCGTCGCCGCCTGGGGAACTGCCATCACGATCAACAACCAGCTTAGCACGGTCCCTCCCCTCTCAGGGCGTACACGTTCCGCCGCGCCCATAGCGGTCCTCGAGGCGTACCACGTCGTCGAGCTCGGGCGTCGAGACCTCGACGATCCGCACATCCGTCAACGCCTTGATGCGGTGGATCATGCCCGGCGTGATCCGAACCGCATCGCCGGCACCGAGGACGCGGATGTCGCATTCCCGGCCGTGCGGTCTCTTGCCGATATGCAGCTCACACCGCCCTTCCAGCACGCGCATCGTCTCGTCCTTCGTCTCATGGTACTGGAGGGAGAGGCAATGGCCCGCACGAACGGTCAGGATCTTGCCGACGTAGCGATCCGTCTCGGCGAAGATCTCCTCCGCTCCCCATGGCTTGTCGACGGTCCGGGTCATAGGCGGATCCTCACCTTGAGATGGGCGAGGAGCCCGGAAAGCTGCTCGAGCAGGAACTCCTCGACCTCCTTGGCAGTGGCGAGCGACAGTGCCCGCAGGGCGATGCGATGGGCCTCGCGGTAGGAGAGCGCCCGGATCAGGCTGCGCGCGACCGGGAGCGCCGGTGGGTGCATGGAGAACTCTTCGAGGCCCAGTCCCACCAGCACCGGGACGGCCAGTGGGTCTGCCGCCATTTCGCCGCAAAGCTCGACCGGGATTCCGGCGCGCCGCGATACCGAGATGACGCGTTCGACCAGCCTGAGGACGGCGGGATGGAAGGGGCGGTAGAGGTCCGAGACCTGCTCGTTGGCGCGATCGACCGCCAGCGTGTACTGCGTCAAGTCGTTGGTCCCGATGGAGAAGAAGTCCACCTCCTTGGCCAGGTGCTCGGCGATCAGCGCGGCGGCCGGCACCTCGATCATGGCACCGATGTCGACCTGCTCCGGAACCTCGAAGCCCTCCGCCGCGAGCTCTGCCGTCAGCCGGGAGATGAGCACCTTCACCGTGCGGATCTCCTCGACGTGGCTGACCAGGGGGACCATGATCCTGAGCCGACCCGGATGCTCCGTAGCCGCCCGCAGTAGGGCGCGCAGCTGGGTGCGGAAGAACTCCGGCTTCTGCAGGCACAGCCGCACTCCCCGCAGGCCGAGGACAGGGTTGGCTTCCGGACTGCCGAGCAGCTCCCGAGCCAGCTTCTTGCCGCCCAGGTCGAAGGTACGCACGGTGACGGGCTGATCCGGGAAGGCCGCGAGGAGCTGCGAGTAGACGGCCTTCTGCTGTTCCTCGTCCGGCAGATTGGGGCTGGCCTCGAGGAAGAGGAACTCGCTCCTGAAGAGGCCGACCCCCTCGGCGCCGCCGGCCCTGGCGGCAGGGATCTCGTGAAGAAGGTCGATGTTGGCGAGCAGTCGGACGCTGTGGTTGTCGAGTGTGACGGCGGGGAGCTGCACGACGCCGAGGAGCTCCCTCTGCCGGCGCCGATGCTCCTCCGCCCGCAGCCGATAGACCTGGACCAGGGCCGGGTCAGGGTCGACCAGGACGTGCCCCTCGAACCCGTCGACGATGACCAGCGGCGCGCGCGAGGCAGCCGCCACCAGTCCGGGTACGCCGACGACCGCCGGGATGCCGAGAGACTTGGCGATGATCGTGGTGTGTGAGGTGGTGCCCCCGGTCTCCGAGGCAAACCCCGCGACCATCCCGGCAGAGAGCTGAATCGCCTGCGACGGCGGAATGTCGTCTGCGATCAGGATGCCGTCGCGGCCGTCAGCCCGAAGGGTGGGGCCGGCCCGTCCTTGCAGCTCCCTCTGGAGCTGCGCCGCGATATCCAGGAGGTCGGCCTGACGCTCCCTCAAGTAGACATCGGCGAGCCGTTGGAACTGTCCCAGCAGCCTCTGGATCACCTGCTCGAGCGCCCACTCGGAGTTGACGGCCTCCTCGCGGATCAGGTGCTCCACCTCGTTGAGCAGCGTCGGGTCCTCCATCATGAGGCGGTGGGCCTCGAAGATCGAGGCGTACTCCTCGCCCACTCTGGCGCGTGCCTCCTTGGCCAGCTGCGACAGGTGCTGGGCGGCCCTGGCCGAGGCCGCGCGTAGACGCGCGATCTCCAAGTCGACCGGCTTGCCCGGCTTGAGCGAGCGACGGACCACCGGCAGCGGCCGGTTCTCCACGACGACCGGTGAACCGATCGCGATCCCAGGCGACACGCCGAGGCCGGCCAGGGTCTTGGACGGGGTCACTCGGGCTCCCCGAAACGGTCCCGCACGAGCGCCTCGACGGCGTCCAGCGCCTCGGTCTCGTCCACGCCATCGGCGGTGATGGTCAGCGCCGTGCCGCATGGGGCAGCGAGCAGGAGCAGACCGAGGATCGACTTGCCGTTGACCTCCTCGTCGTCGTGCCGAACCGCGATGTGGGCGGTGAAGCTTGAGGTCACGTGGACGAGTTTGGCGGCGGCCCTGGCGTGGAGCCCGAGCCGGTTGACGAGCTCAACCGTGCGTTGGGCCATGTGCCCCGCTCCCCGGCCGTCGCTCGAGGATCTCGCTCACCACGTAGATGCTCTTCTGGCCCTTCTCGGCCACCACCTTCGCGACCTGGCGGAGGTTTCCTCCGTCCTGGCGGCGAACTCCGGCGAGCTTGATCAGCATTGGGAGGTTCACGCCGGTCACCACCTCCGAGCGGCTGGGATCGAGAAAGCCCAGGGACAGGTTCGTCGGTGTACCGCCGAACATGTCGGTCAGCACCACGACCCCATCCCCCGAGTCCAGCTCTCGCAGCGAGCGGGCGATCTCCGCGCGGGCCGCCTCTGGCTCGACGTTCCACTCGAGCGTGATGGCCCTCGACTGCTCGGCGAGGGCCGGCTCGATGGTTCGCGCTGCGGCGAGCAGTTCGTTCGCGAGGCGACCGTGCGAGATCACGAGGATGCCGATCATGGCGTGATTATTTCAAGCCGAGCCGCGTCCCGCAAGGGCGCCGACCGCAGTTGGCACTTCACCCTTCCCGGTCGCGATCGCGGTGGTGAACCGTCACGGCCCAGGCCTGCTCAGTCAGGTGACGGGCGAGCCGCTCCGCGAGATAGACCGATCTGTGTCTCCCACCCGTGCAGCCGAACGCGACGACCAGGTAACTCTTCTGCTCCTGGCGATAGAGGGGCAGAAGAGCGTCCACCAGGCCGCGGAACCTCTCGAACGCCTCCTCGACCTCGGGGTGCGCCTCGAGCCAGCTCCGTACGGCCGGGTCATCGCCCGGTAGAGGCCGGAGTTCGGGAACGAAGTGCGGGTTGGGCAGGAAGCGCACGTCGAAGACCAGGTTGGCGTCTGGCGGGATCCCGTAGCGGAAGCCGAAGCTCTCGCAGCGGACCACCATGGGGAGAGCATGGTCGGTAGTGCCGAAGCGTGAGGCCACCTCCGCCCGCAGTTCGTGCGGCGTCAGCCCTGTCGTGTCGAGCACCTCGTCTGCGAGCGAACGGATGGGAGTCATCTCCTCCCGTTCCTGACGGACCGCCTCAGCGAGCGGCTTGTCACGATAGGGGTGCGGCCGGCGCGTCTCCGAGAAGCGGCGAGCCAACGCTTGCGTGCTGGCCTCCACGAAGAGCACCCGCAGCCCGGAGAAGCGCTGACGGAGCCTCGCGACCAGGCCGGGAAACTCGCCCGCGAAGCCCGGGGTGCGGACGTCCACCACGACGACCATCGGCGGACCGCCGGTTCGCCATGCGTGCTCGAAGAGCGACTCGATGAGATGGAGGGGAAGGTTGTCGACGCAGGCGAAGCCCAGGTCCTCGAAGCACCTCGTGACGATAGACTTGCCCGAGCCCGAGAGACCGGTCACCACGATGGCGCGCGGGAGCTTTGCCAGCGTCGCAGGCGGATTGGGCGCGTTCACTGGGGCTCGAGCTTGCGGTCGTGTCGGAGCAGGAATTCCCGGGCGGCGTCCGGGACCCCGCGCTGACCCAGCAGGTACTTGCGGGCTGCACACTCGATCAGGAGGGCCAAGCTGCGCCCCGGTGCCACCGGCACGGTGAGGCAGGGGCGTCTGATGCCGAGGATTTCCTCACTCGACTCGGCGAGGCCCAAACGCTCGAGATGGAGGGTGTGCTCGGGGACCAGCTTGATCACCAGGTCGATCGGTTTGCTGTCGCGTACCGAGACGACGCCGAAGAGCTGCTCGATCGAGATCAGGCCGAGGCCGCGCACCTCCATGAAGCCGCGCACGTCCTCCGGGGACTGTCCGACGAGGTACTCGCCGCGGACCTGGTAAATCTCCACGACGTCGTCCGCGACCAGGCGATGGCCCCGGTGGACGAGCTCCAGCGCGCACTCGCTCTTGCCCGAGCCCGACTCGCCGAGCAGCAGGACCCCGATCGCGAAGATGTCGAGCAGGTCGCCGTGGCGAACCTCCCTGGTCGCGAGCAGGAACTCGAGCACCGCTGACAGGCGCTCGATCACGGTCGAGGTCGTCGTCTCGGTCACGACCAGCGGCACACCGAACTCACGGCAGGGGCCTAGGAACAGCTCGATGGCCGCGCTCAGCCCTTTGGCCACGACGATCATCGGAGGATGCCGAGCGACCAGCTGGGATACCCGTCGCCTGACGGTCTCGGCGTCGAGAGTCGCGAGGAACTCCACCTCGCTCGACCCGATCACCTGGACGCGCCCCGGCTTCACGTAGTCGAAGTAGCCCGCCAAGGCCAGACCGGGCTTCTGCAATCTGGGGTTGAGTACGTGGCTTCCGAGCCCGGACTCCCCCGCCACCAGGGTGAGCCCGAGTGTCGCCAGACGCGGATCGTCGAGCAGCTGCTCCGGTGTCACGTCGTCGCGTTTCATCGTCATGCCGCAGCCTCCAGCTTGGCCAGCAACCCGAGCAGCTGCTCGCCCGTCTCGGCTTCGCTGAACGCCTTGCGCGCCTGCGGGTTGCGCAAGAGGCGCGCGATGTTGGCGAGAATCTGCAGGTGAGCGGCGGGCTGCTCGCGAGGCGACAGGACGAAGAAGAACAACCGCGCTCTCTCGCTCTCGTTGGTGCCGAACGGGACGGCCTCGCCTACACGTGCGAAGGCGGCGACGATGTGCTTGAGCCCGGGGACCTTGCAGTGTGGGATCGCGACCTCGTCGCCGACCACTGTCGCGCCCAGCCGCTCGCGATCGAGGAGCAGGTCGACCAGGTCCTGCGAACTCTTCACCGCTCCGCTCTCGGCGAGGCGGTCCGACACCGAGACCAGCACCTCTTCCCGCGTTCGCGCGGGGAGATCGAGGAGGATGTTCTCGGGCTTGAGGAGAAGGCTGAGTTTCACGGCGTCCGTCGCCCTCCTGAGGATCAGAAGTCGGGGGTGACGAGGCCGTAGGTGTGGTCGCGACGCCGGTAAAGGACGTTGATCCGATCCGAGGCCGCTTCCCGGAAGACGATGAAGTCCTCGCTGGAGCTCTCGAGCTGGAGCGCCGCCTCTTCGACGGTCATCGGGATCACCGGCACGTGTCGCGTCTCGACGACTTGTGGCGAGCCGCGGCGCACCGACTCCCGTTCGACGACCGACACCTCCCAGGTCTGCGACTCGCCTTTCACGCGCTTTGGCCTGGTCAACTTCTGCTTGGAGCGCCGCGCCTGTTGCTCGAGCTTCTCGACGACCTCCTGGAGCGAGGTCGTCCACTCGCCGGTCTCGGCCTTTGCGGCGACCTCGAAGTCTTTTCCGCGGATGAAGGCCTCGACGGCCACCCGGTGTTTTTCCTGGGCCACGGTCAGGCGACTCTCGAGCACGGCATTGAAGTACTTCGCCAGGCGGTTGAACTTCTTGCGCGCCAGCGCGCGCTGCTGCTCCGAGACCTCGGTGTTTCGCGCGATGAACTCTAGCTCCATGAGTTGTCCCTTTCTGAGCCTCTCAGCCTGACCCACCCTCGGCAGCTGTCATTGTACCGGTCCCGGCGATGCTCAGCGAAGTGCCCGCCGGCGTTGTTCGGACGACGGGATGGCCAGCTCCTCCCTGTATTTGGCCACCGTCCGACGGGCGATCCGGATCCCGAGCCGGTTGAGCTGTCTCGCCACCCGGGCATCCGAGAGCGGCTTCCGGGCGTCCTCCTCGGCGATCAGCTGTCTGATCCTGTCCTTGACCACAACCGAGGAGATGTCCCCCTGGACCGCGTGAGAGATGGCCGAGTGGAAGAAGAACTTGAGGGGGAAGACACCGCGGGGGGTCGACATGTATTTGTTGGAGACGACACGGCTGACCGTCGATTCGTGCATGCCGATGTCATCCGCGATGTCCCGGAGAACCAGGGGACGGAGGTGCGCCAGGCCGCGGTCGAGGAACTCGGACTGCCGCGTCACGATCGCCTCGGCGACCCGCAGGACGGTGTTCTGCCTCTGCTCCACCGAGCGCAGAAACCAGAGCGCCGCGCGCATCCGCTCGCGCAGGTAGCCGCTGGTTTCGCTGTCCGTCATTCTGCTCTGCAGGAGACGCTGATACTGGGGCGAGACCCTCAGGCGGGGAAATCCCTCATCGTTGAGCGTGACACGCCACGCGCCCTCGAGCTTGGTGACCACCACATCCGGCTCGACCACGGAGTTGTTGCTCGGGCCGAGCCGCAAGCCCGGCTTGGAATCGAGCCCCCTGATCACCTCCAGCGCGGGCCTGAGCTCCTCGCGAGCGAGGTTGAGCGACTGGGTCAGGCGATCCCAACGCTGGTGAAGGAAATCGTCGTAACCCTGGTCGACGATCCTCGCGGCGACCGCGACGTCGGCACGGCCGCCATCCCCGCTGTAGCGCTCCAGCTGGATCGAAAGGCATTCCTGGAGCGAGCGTGCCGCGATCCCGGGAGGTTCGAGCTCTTGCACGGTCCGCACGGCGTCAGCGACGACCTCAGGCGCCAGTCCGAGTTGCGCCGCGAGATCGTCGTCGGGAGTGCGGAGGTACCCGTCGGGGTCGAGGTTGCCGATCACGAACTCACACACGGGAAAGAGCTCGGGCGGAACCGGGAGCAGGCGCAGCTGTGCGCAGAGGGCGTCGAACATGCTCGCTTCCGGCGCCGGAGAGTTCTCGAGCGGTGGCTCCTCCTCGTCCTCCCAGGTGGCAGGCACCCGTGAGGTGTCCTGCAGGTAGTTGGCGAACAGCGCCTCGACCTCGACTTCGGAGAACGAGTCATCCGCGGTCGAGCTGGCCTCGTCGGTCGGTTGGGTCTCCGCGGCCGTGTCGGCGGCGAGTGCGGGGCCGCTCGCTTCCTCGCTCCCCGCGGAATCGTCGGTGCCGGCGGCTTCCTCTGTGCTGGCGGGCTCGTCCTCGGCAGGCACTTCCTCGGCGATCTCGAGCAGAGGGTTGACCTGGAGTTCCTGCGCGAGCGCCTGCTCGAGCTCGAGCCGGGAGAGCTGCAGGAGCTTGATCGCCTGCTGGAGCGTTGGCGTCATCACCAGCCTCTGCGCCAGCTTGAGGTGAAGTTTTTGCTCCAGGGCCATGGCCTAGAGTTGGAACTCCTCTCCCAGGTATACCTGACGGACCACCGGGTCTCTGGCAAGGACTTCGGGGTCACCCGTTGCAAGAACCTTGCCGTCCTTGATGATAGAGGCACGGTCGGTGATTTTCAAGGTGTCGCGTACGTTGTGGTCGGTGATCAGGATGCCGTAGCCCGTGTCCCTGAGATGGCGGATGATCTTCTGGATCTCCAGCACGGTAATCGGATCAATCCCCGCAAACGGCTCGTCGAGGAGCAGGAAACTCGGCTCCGTGACCAGTGCTCGCGCGATCTCCAGCCGTCGGCGCTCCCCCCCCGAGAGCGTGTCGGCACGTTGGCGCCGCAGGTGGTCGAGGCCGAACTCCTCGAGTAGCCGACACACGCGGGCGTTGGCTTCCGCCCAGGGGACACCGAGAAGCTCGAGCACGGCGAACAGGTTCTCCTCCACCGACAGGCGCCGAAAGATCGAGGCCTCCTGGGGGAGGTAGGAGACGCCGAGACGGGCACGCCGGTACATCGGCAGGCCGGTCACGTCGGCATCGCCGATCAGCACCCGCCCGCCGTCAGGACGGACCAGGCCGACCACCATGTAGAAGATGGTCGTCTTGCCGGCACCGTTGGGTCCGAGCAGGCCGACGACCTCTCCGCCGTTGAGGTCGAGGGAGACCC
Organism: Acidobacteriota bacterium; assembly: GCA_050257595.1. Taxonomy (GTDB): domain Bacteria; phylum Acidobacteriota; class Thermoanaerobaculia; order Thermoanaerobaculales; family Thermoanaerobaculaceae; genus JBLMXF01. The sequence goes on from JBLMXF010000012.1 coordinate 51,486, forward strand.
CGTCGACCACAGTGCGGCGGCGATACCGCTTGACCAGCCCCTCGGCCTCGAGCCTGATTCCGTTGGCGCTTATGGCGTCCTCCCCGGGCCGCCCGGCCGCGGTCGCCGCGTGGCTGTCGGCCCCGGGGTCCCTGCGGGCCGCAGGTCGGGCAGCGGCTGGGCGGGATGGTATAGCGTTTCGCTCGGATTGTCCGCGCCTCCCAGGACCAGCAGGGTGTCGCTCGCGCGGCGCCACAGGAGATGATCGGCCTTGATCTGGTTGCCGCCGGGTTCTTCGGCGATGACCGGGCTGCCCCACATCTCGAAGAGGTCCTCCGGGGGCATGAGCCGTGCGCGCTCGCCGCGCAGGACGCGACTGGTCCCTTTCTCAGTCACGGTCACACCACCCGCCATGGTCGCGAGGAGAACCTCGCCGCCCGGGCTCAGGCTGACCACGAGGCGCTGACACCGCGACACGGCGCGCGGCTCGTCGAGCACCACGTCTCCCTCGTAGGTCGCCGTTGAGGCGGCACGATCGTACTGGAATGCGCGCGCGTTGACCCGCAAGGACTGCACCTTTCCGTCGATCGACCTCTCGTCGGTCGTGGTCAGGACGCTCCCGTTCCCTCTGACCTGTTCGGTGGTGGTGTCGTAGTCGATCGTGTCGGCCCGCACGAGACGCTCGCCTTGCCAGAGGCGGGCGTCGCCTTCCAGGGTAAGTCTGGTCTGGCCGCGCGCGACAGTCGCGCGACCGGCGGCAAAGTGAACCGGAACGCCGGCCCCGGCCCACAGCTGCCCTCGTTCTACGATCCCGCTCACCTGCCCGCTGGCGACGACGCTCCCCTGCTCGTCGCCGTCCATCCGGTCCGCACGGGTCACACCGTCCGGAGACGTCGCGGTGACCCTTCCCCCCGGTTGCGGCATGAGCGAGAACCGTCGCGATCGCAGGGAGAAGTCGAGATCGCCACCCTCCGCCGAGTTCTCGCCTGAGCTGACCGTGACCGCCCCCTGCGCCTCGCCGGTCTCGGGTTGGCCGCTGACGAACCCCAGACGCACCTTCTCGCCCTCGATCGACCTCGGTTCCACGCCGACCGAGTAGTCATACGCACAGGCGAGGCCCTGGCCCTCGAGCCATTCAATTGCCTGGCGAGTCCCCTCGCCCTCCAGCCGCCACGCCGTCATCTCCCGCCATGAACGATCGGGCTCCTGCCACCAGCCGCGTACCCACCCCAGAGCCGAGGCCGCGTCGGCCGTGACGTGCCACCGCCCGTCCGCCAGGGTGTGCACCCTGGTCTGGCCCGCCTCGCCCTCGAGCGCGGCACCCTGCGGCGTCACCCCATCGAGCATGACCGGATCCTCGAACACCGCCCCGTCGAGTGCTCCGTCAGGCTGGGTGAGCAGCAGGCGGGCACCGGGGGACCGCAGCCTGAGCCCGCCCTGCAGGACGGTCAGACCGCCGGGGAAGCGAACCACCGCCTGCCGCCGCTCGTAGGTCACCCGTGGCGCCAGCAGCACCACGGACGGTTGTCCGGTGTCACTGCCGCGAGCGGTCATGCTGACCCCGTCGACCAGTTCGACGATGTCGTTGGCGAGCGACACGCGCGAGCCACCCGCCACCCCTCCCCACCCTGGCCCGGCAAAGGTCACCGGCCCGACGCTTTCCAGGATCCGGTCCGCACCGTGGAGGTGGAACGCTCCGGCACGAACGGCGACGCCGGCCTTGAGCGAAAGTTGAGCTCCACCCGAGATCTCCGCCTCCCTCCTCGACTGGTTGAAGCGGCTGGTCTCCCCGACCAGGCCGTAGACCACCCTCCCCCCCTCGTACAGCGAGATCTCGACGTTGTGGAGCTCGACCCAGCCTGAGGCGTACTCCACAGTCTCACTGGCGGAGATTCTGAAATTGGGCTCCACGCCCAGCGTATCGCTGTAGACGAAGCCGCGGTGAACACGGACGGGTTTCTCCCCCCCCTTCTCCGCCTGCTCGGGGAAGTCCAGAGATCCGGCGGGCGAGACGCGACGCAGCTGCCGGTGCACGAGGATTGCCGCCAGCGCAGCCACCCACGCGACCAGCACGAGCGCTGAGAGGCGGCGGACGAGACGGCCCCGAGTCGTCACCGCTCGGTGAACTGACCCATGGCACGGAACTTGGCGAAACGGCGCCGGGGCAGGTCGGAGCGCTTGACGCGTCGCAGCTCGACGAGCGCCTTGCGCAGCGTGCCGCCAACTGTCCTGATCGCCAGGGGAGGGTCCAGCTGGGCCCCGCCCAGCGGTTCCGGGATGATCTCGTCGATCACGCCCAACCGGAGCAGGTCCCGGGCGGTCAGGCGAAGCGCACTGGCAGCCTGCTGGACCTGCGACTGGTCCTTCCAGAGGATCGCGGCGCATCCTTCGGGCGAGATGACCGAGTAGATCGCATGCTCCATCATCAGGACTCGGTCGCCGACGCCGATTGCCAGGGCCCCTCCGGAGCCTCCCTCTCCCGTGACGACCACGACAATAGGGACCTCGAGAGCGGCCATTTCGCGGAGGTTCCTGGCGATTGCCTCGGCCTGGCCTCTCTCCTCCGCGTCGAGGCCGGGAGACGCTCCCTGGGTGTCCACGAAGCTGATCACCGGGCGCCCGAACTTCTCGGCCAGGTGCATGACGCGCAGCGCCTTGCGGTAGCCGTCGGGCCGCGGCTGACCGAAGTTCCGGTAGAGCCGCTCCCTGGTATCACGACCCTTCTGGTGGCCGACGATCGCCACGGCCTCGCCGTCGAGTCGGGCGAGCCCGGCGACCACCGCAGGGTCGTCAGCGAAGGCACGATCGCCATGGAGCTCGACCCAGTCCGTGAACAACCCCCGAATGTAGTCCAGGGTGTAGGGCCGATCGGGATGGCGAGCCAGCAGGCAGCGCTGCCACGCCGAGAGCGAGCCGGTGATCCGGCGCGCCTCCTCGTCCAGCCTGTCCTTCAAGCGCGCCAGTTCCGTTCGGCTCTCGCCCGCCCGCTCGGCCTCGGCGAGCCGGTGACGCAGCTCCTCGAGAGGAGCCAGGAACGGCGGGACTGGCGAGCCACCCATGCGCCGTGACTCTAGTGATCTCCCGCAGGGTTGGCAAGTGCGGCGTGCGGCCTTGGCGCGATGGCGGTCAAGCCGCCGCCACTTGTGGGGGCAGCTGCGGGTTCGAGCCGCAGGCGCTCGAGGCGCTCCCGGAGCCAGCTGGCGCGGGCCATGCGGGCGAGGATGATCCCCCTGCGAACCTCCCAGCGCTGGCTGGCCGTGATTGGCGTGTCGCGTCCCGGAGACGGGATGGCTGCGGCAAGGCCGGCCGCCTGCGCCGCATCGAGCGCTGCGGCGGAGCTGCCGTAGTCGTGCTGCGCCGCGGCCTCGACACCGAGGAGGCCGGGGCCGAACTCGACCACGTTGAGGTAGAGCTCGAGGATGCGGCGCTTACCCAGCGAGCGCTCCATCGCGTTGGCGAGTCTGGCCTCCTCGAGCTTGCGCCAGAGGGTGCGCTCGCCCGACAGGAACAGGTTCTTGGCCAGCTGCTGGCTGATGGTCGAGGCGCCCCTCAGGCGATGCCCCTCCTGCCACTGCCTCACCGCCTCCTTGACCGCCTCGAGGTCGATCGCGCCGTGGGCGAAGAACGAGATGTCCTCGCTGACCAGGACCGCGAGCGGGACCTCGACCGAGATGTGGTCGAGGGGCACGTAGGCGTGGCTGATCCGTCGGCGCACCCCCTCGGCCCGCCACACCGCCTCCTGGCGCTGCCACGCGGCCCAGGGGTGAGGGGGCGGACCGGATCGCCACGCCCCGAGTTCCACCGGTACACGCCACCACCAGACGGCGGCAATGCAGAACACGACGAGAGCTAGCGCCGCTGCCGCGGTCACAGCTCGCCGGAGGCGTCGCCGAGTCACCGGTCCATTCTAGAAGGTCGGAGCTGCTCGCCGGTATCGCCCCTGAACACCGCGGGAAGCCTGCTGTCGATCTGCTGCCACACCTCAAGCGCCCCGGTCGCACCGAACAGCTCGGTCTCGTGGTTGCCGTCGGTCCCCAGCCACACGACGGTCACGAGCCGGGGCCGCAGGGCGACGAACCACGAGTCGCGACGACCGTCCGTCGTGCCGGTCTTGCCCCCCAGGGGACCCTCGACTCGACCCCGCAGGGAGGCCGCGGTGCCGGTTCGCACGACTTCCCGGAGCGCCACGAGCACGTCGGTGGCCGCCGGTCCGGTGAAGACACGGCGCGCCCCCGCCGCCGGAACGGGTTCCGACGTGGGAACCGGGAGGACCCCTCCCGACGCCAGTGCCGCATAGGCTCGAGCCACCTCGAGCGGTGCAGCCTCGAGAGCCCCGAGGAGCACGGACGGCGCCGGCTTCGGGAGCGAGAACCCCAGATCGGTGAGCCGCTCCGCGATCGGCGGGAGGCCCACCGCCATGCCGAGCCGGACCATCGGAACGTTGAGCGAGTGGACCAGGGCCTCCCTGACCGTCACGCTCCCGCGATATCGTCCGTCACTGTTTGCCGGGGTCCACTCGCTCAACGTTCCGATGGTCCGGCTCGGCACGGCGGTCGGCCTCCGGCAGATCGCGGAGCGGCTCACCGATCTGGGGTTCTCGC
>JBLMXF010000013.1:0-21811 GCA_050257595.1 Acidobacteriota bacterium
CTCAGGGCGGCGAAGGTCCCCAGGTCCAGTAGAGACCGAGGTAGGCGATGGTGTGGCGTTCGCCGGCGAGGGTGTGCCCGGCGCTGAAGAGAAGGCTGAAGGCGGGCGTGAAGTTGACATACCCTCCCAGGTTGGCGAACGTCGAGCCGCGCCCGTCAGCGGTGTCCGCGCCCTGCGTGAAGAGCTCGCCGCCCAACGTCAGCCGGCTGCCGAGGTCGCGCTGCAGCAGCCAGCCCGCGAAGGCGTGGTCGCGCTGGCCGGTGCCCCGGTTGACGACCACGCCCCCGCCGCCGTAGGTCGTCCACGGTCCCCAGCTCTTCTGGAGCCACAGCGGGAGCCTGAACCAGACGTGGCCGTTGCCCAAGCCCCGCGACGCGTCCCCGGTGGGCAGCTCGACCATCGGGAAGACCCCGACCTGCGGGCATGACGCGGATTCGTCGAGCAGCCGTAACTTGAAACCCGCCTCGACGTCGCCCCACCCCGAGTGGGTCTCACCACCGGATGGTGTGCTCCACGCCCACGGCACGACGAGGTGAAGCTGGAGCTCGGGCGCCGCGCCGAGGTTGAACTCGAGCGCCGGTCCCTGAACGGCGGTCGCGTCGGTCGAACGGTCGTAGGTGGAGAAGACGTAGGCCTCCCAGTGGTGGAGATCGACCGGCTCGGGATCGTCGGTCAGAAAGGGAGGCCCCGCGAGCGCGACGGTCGCGAGCAGCATCGCGCCGGCGCCGGCGAGCCCTCGCCACGCGGCCGCTCGCCGGGGCAGGTTCCGGGGTGCGCGGTAGGGGAGGCCGGCTGGCAACGGGTCTCGGCTCACGCAAGCGGCCGCGAGGACGCCCGGGCCGCGTCGAGCGAGAGGCCCCCCGGTCCGGCTACGAGCAGGAAGAGCAGGCCGCAGAGCATCGAGAAGTCCGTCCTCGCGTCGCTGACCATGAACCAGAAGCCCTGCCCGGGGTGGACCAGCTCGGGGAGCTTGGTGCTGACGATGGCCGTCGTGATGACGATCAGGAGGGGAATGGTCGCCAGGCGAGTGAGCAAGCCGATGAGCACGAGCAGCCCGCACACGATCTCGAACGCCCCAACGAATCGGGCGGTGAACGCGGGCCACGGAAATCCGATCCGCGCGAAGCGGAGGACACCCATGTGAGGGTCGGTGAACTTGAGGATTCCCTGGGTGAAGAAGACCAGGCCGACGGCGAGACGGACAAGGACCGCGCTCCGAGGCCCGCCGGTCGGTGACGCGAGGAACGGGAATGCAGCGCTCGCCATCTCCACTCCTTCCTGGTCGTCGCACCCCACGGCCGCCGCTGCGTCCGGCCCGGCCCGCGGAGGACTCCGATGCGCCGCGAGCACGCCGTGAGGCAGCGTGTCTCGGCCCTGTCCAACCGCACTCCGGAGCCGGCAATTTCCAGGTCCCGGATGCCCTCCTGAGACTTCCGACCTTGAGGTCCCGAGCTGGCGGGCTTCGTGGACGGGAGGGTGGGGGAGGCTGTCAGCGGGGAGCTGTCGGCTGTCTCTCAGTGATGATGCGAGCCGTCGTGGACGTGCCCGTGCTCGATCTCCTCGGGGGTGGCGGGGCGCACCTCGGTCACCTCGACGGCGAAGTTGAGGTCCTTTCCGGCCATCGGATGGTTGGCGTCGAGGACGACCTTGTCATCGCGCGCCTCGCGGATCGTGAAGACCCGAGGCTCGCCGCCGCCCTGCGACATCACCTGGGTGCCGGGGATCAGCTCCTCATCGGCGGGGAACTTGTCGCGCGACACCTCGAAGACCGCCGACCGATCGACCTCGCCGTACCCCTCGGCCGCCGGGACCGCGAGGGTGGCCCTGTCGCCCGGCTGCAACCCTTCGAGCTGGCGCTCGAGGCCGGGGATGATCTGGTCGTGGCCGTGGAGATAGGTGAGTGGCTCGCGTCCGCTGGATGTGTCGAGCACCTCGCCGGACTGGTCGGTCAGGGTGTAGTGGAAGCTGACCGCGGCATCCTTGCTGATCTTCATGCATGCTCCTTCCGCGTGCCCGGGCCGGAAGGAGACCGAACCGCCCACGGGCCGAACCAGCTCGGGAAGTGTAGCCCATGCGCCCGTGAGACTGGCTGCACGTCGAAGGCCGAGAGGCGGAAGAGAGGGCTCACAGTGGACAGCCGGCGGCGAGCCGTCGGCGGTTGAAAGCTCACCTTCGACAGTTCCCCGCCCACCCCCCTGGGCCCGAGGCGCGGAATGAGGATGAGGGCAGAGGCGCTTCTTCCTCCCGGACCCCGGACCCCGGACCCCGGACCCCGGTCCTCACGGCGCGAGCGGGTACTTGCCGACGCCTGCCGGCGCGGTGACGACCAACGCCGCCTTCTCGTCGGGCTGGCCCTTGACCTTGAGGGTGACGGTGTAGGTCCCGGCAGACACCAGCTGGGGCTGTACGCCCCATCCTCGGCCCGCGATGCGTTCGTCCTTGTCGGGTTGGAGGTCCCAGATCACCCGGTTGTAGCCGGCCTCGGCCGGTCCCTTGAGGGTGCGGACGATGTTCCCCCGGCTGTCGGCGATCTCCAGGCGAGCCTCGTCCGGCAACGAGTCCTTCAGCCAGTAGTTGAGCCCGGCGCCGAACGGCGGGTTCTTGGCGGTGAAGAAGCCGTCACCCCAGATGCCACCGTACGGCAGGTCGTAGAACTCGCGTGCCGGTCGCGGCTGGAACAGGTGCGCCGGTTCGGCGAGCACCTCCCCGGTGGTCTGCTCGAGCGGGGTGATGTCGTCGAGGATCAGGATGGACCGGCCGTGGGTGGCGGCGATGAGGTCGCGGTCGCGGGGGTGGATGAGGAGGTCGTCCACCGCCACCGTCGGCAGGCCGCGCCGCAACGGCACCCAGTGCCGGCCGCGGTCGAACGACGCGAACGCGCCGAACTCGGTGCCGCAGAACAGGAGATCGGGGTTGACGAGGTCCTCGCGGATGACCTGGACCGGACCGCCCGCGGGCAGACCGGCGGCGAGCGGGCGGAAGCTGCGGCCGAAGTCGTCGCTCACGAACAGGAACGGCGCGAAGACATCGGAGCGGTGGCCGTCGATGGCGACGTAGACGCGGGCGGGATCGGCGTGCGACGCCTCAACCCGCGACACGTAGAGCCCGCGGACATCCCTGGGCAGACGGTCGGCGAGGTTGGTCCACGTGGCCCCCCCGTCGCGGGTGAGCTGGAGGTTGCCGTCGTCGGTGCCGACCCAGATCACCTTGGCGTCCTTGGGGGACTCGGAGATCGTGACGATGGTGCAGTAGTTCTCCGCGCCGGAGCCCGCCGCCGCCATCTTGACGGGGTCACGCGTCGTCAGGTCGGGGCTGATCGCCTGCCAGTCGTCGCCGCGGTCGGTGAGGCGGAACAGCACGTTGCCGCCGAGGTAGAGCACCGACGGGTCGTGGTGCGAGATCACGAACGGCGTGTTCCAGTTGAAGCGGTACGCCGGCTGGCCCTCGCGCGCCTCCGGGCGGAGCGACTTGCGCACCCCGGTGGCGAGGTCGAGCCGGCTCAGATGACCCTCCTGGCTCTCCGAGTAGACGACGGCGGGGTTGGTCGGGTCGATGGCGACGTGGAAGCCGTCACCACCGGTAAGGAAGCGCCAGTCGAGGTTGGTGATGCCGAACGCCTCGGCGGAGTCGTCCTCCTGGACGTTGGTGCCGAAGTCGGTGGCCGAGGGCCCGCACCAGGTCCCGTTGTCCTGCAACCCCCCGCACACCGTGTAGGGCGTCTTCATGTCCACGGCCAGGTTGTAGAACTCGCCGATCGCGGTGTTGTTGATGAAGCCCCAGGTGTCGCCGGCGTCCCAGGTGGCGTACAGGCCGCCGTCGTTGCCGAGCAAGGCGTGCTTCGGGTTGACCGGGTCGATCCACATCGCGTGGTGGTCGACGTGCACCTTGTCGGCGCCCATGCGGCTCCAGGTGGCGCCGCCGTCGTGAGAGACGTGGAGGTCGAACGCGAGCACCCAGAGGTGCCGCTCGTCCTTGGGGTCGACCCGGATGCGGGAGAAGTAGAACCCCCGCGGGGCCAGGCGCGAGACCCGCGTCCAGCTGTCGCCGCGGTCATCGGAGCGGAACACGCCGCCGGCCCGCGAGGCCGGATCGAACGGCGAGACGTTGCCGCCCTCGTCGGACTCGACCACGGCGTAGACCACTCCGGGCTTGGAACGCGCCACGTCGAGGCCGATGCGGCCGGTCTGATCGGGGAGGCCGCCCTTCAGCCTCGTCCAGGTGGCGCCGGCATCGGTCGTCCGGTAGATCCCGCCGAGCGGCCCGCCCGACTCGTAGCCCCAGGGGTGGCGCAGGCGGGCGTAGGCGGCGGCGTAGAGGATGGCCGGGTTCTCCGGGTCCATCACGAGGTCGACGCAGCCGGTGCGGCTGTCGAGGGCGAGCGCGTGCCGCCACGTCTTGCCGCCGTCCGAGGTCTTGAACACGCCCCGCTCGGGATTGTCGCCCCACAGGTGGCCGAGGGCGCACACGTAGGCGGTGTCGGGATCCTTCGGGTCGACGACCAGGCGCGGGATGTTGTGGGTCGCCTCGAGGCCGAGGTGGGTCCAGCTCTTGCCGGCGTCGGTGGAGCGGTACACACCGTCGCCCCACGACGACGAGTTGCGGTTGTTCCCTTCGCCGGTCCCCACCCACACGACGTCGGGCTTCGCGGGTGCGACCGCCACGGCGCCGACCGAGGCGACCGGCTGGTTCTCGAAGACGAACGTCCAGGTGGTGCCGTGGTTGATCGTCTTCATCAGGCCACCGGTGGCGAGGGCCACGTAGAAGGTCGCGGGGTCGCCGGGAACGCCGGTGATGTCCGCGATGCGGCCGCCCATGTTCGCCGGCCCGATCGGCCGCCAGTGCAGGGTGCGCAGCTCCTCGGCGCGGACCGGCGCCGGCGTGCTCGCCTCGGCGGCCGGCCGCACGGCCCTGGGTGTGGGGGCCTTCTGTGCGGCGGTTGCCGTTGTACTCAGACCTGCTGCCAGGATCGCCGAAGCCAGCATGTGTGCGGTCTTCACGGTGCCCTCCCGAGAGCGACGCGGGCGATGGTAGCAAACCGATCCCGCCCCGCGCCGGAGCCGCTGGCGCGCCGTCGGGATGGCCCGGGCCGGGAGGCCCTGAGAGGTCGAAAACACCGCGCTTGACAGGCCTTAGACCCTCTGGTAGGCTTTTCGCCCCTGTGCGGGAAGGGTGCGCACTCGGCGTCCGCCCGCCCATGGCTGCGACGCGAAAGTGGAGAGAACGATGAAGACGTACGTGCCGAAGCAGAAAGAGATCAGGCGTGACTGGTACGTGATCGACGCCTCCGACCTGGTGCTCGGGAGGCTGTCGACCAAGGTGGCGACGATCCTGCGGGGCAAGCACAAGCCGAGCTTCACGCCCGGTCTCGACACCGGGGACTTCGTGATCGTGGTCAACGCCTCGCGCATCAAGCTGACCGGGACCAAGTGGGAGGTCAAGACCTACTACCGTCACTCGGGCGACCCCGGCCACCTCAAGCACGAGACGGCCAAGGTGCTGCGCGACACGCGCCCCGAGCGCCTGGTCAAGTACTCGGTATGGGGCATGCTGCCGAAGAACCGCCTCGGACGTCAGCTGTTCAAGAAGCTAAAGGTGTATGCGGGGCCGGAGCATCCCCACCAGGCCCAGCAGCCGCAGCCGATCAAGGTGAAGGGTTAAGGAGGCACGGTCGTGGCGACGATTCAGTACTACGGAACGGGACGGCGCAAGACGGCGATCGCGCGTGTTTACCTGCGGCCGGGGGAAGGCAAGATCACCGTCAACCGGCGCGAGTTCGACACTTACTTCCCCAACCGCGTGCTCAAGATGATCATCCGGCAGCCGCTGCTGATCACCGAGACCAACGAGAAGTTCGACATCCTCATCAACGTCGCGGGCGGCGGCAGCGCCGGCCAGGCCGGAGCGATCCGGCACGGCATCGCCCGTGCCTTGCTGGAGTTCAACCCGGAGCTGCGCAAGCGGCTGAAGACGGCCGGCTTCCTGACCCGCGACGCCCGCGAGGTGGAGCGGAAGAAGTACGGCCAGCGCAAGGCCCGCCGCCGGTTCCAGTTCTCGAAGCGCTGATCCGACACGGAAGGAGACAAGCTCTTGGCTCAAATCTCGATGAAGGAGCTGCTTGAGGCTGGCGTCCACTTCGGTCACCAGACCCGGCGCTGGAACCCGAAGATGCGCCCCTACATCTTCGGCAAGCGCAATGGGATCTACATCGTTGACCTCCAGAAGACGCTGCAGCTCTTCGAAGAAGCCTCGACGTTCGTCCGCGACGTCGTGACCTCAGGCGGAAGCGTCCTGTTCGTCGGCACCAAGCGACAGGCCCAGGACGTCATCAAGGAGGAGGCGACCCGCTCCCAGATGTTCTACGTGGCCAACCGTTGGCTCGGCGGGACCCTCACCAACTTCGTTACGTTGCGCAGGTCGGTGGAGCGCTTCAAGGAGATCGAGCGCCAGCTCGGCAACCAGGAAGCCCAGTTGACCAAGAAGGAGCGGATCGCCCTCGAGCGCCAGCGCGTCAAGATGGAGAAGAACCTCGGCGGCATCCGCGACATGGAGTCGCTGCCTGAAGCGCTCTTCGTGATCGACACCAACCACGAGCACAACGCCGTGCACGAGGCGAACCGCCTCGGTATCCCGGTGGTCGCGGTGGTCGACACCAACTGCGACCCCGACGTGGTCGACTACCCGATCCCGGGCAACGACGACGCCATCAGGGCCATCAAGCTGTTCACCTCCCGGATCGCCGACTCCGTGATGGAGGGGCTGGCGATGATCGAGGGGCGTGAGGGGGCGATGGCCGGGCGGACGGGCGGCACGGACGAGGCCGCGGCCGCAGAGGGCGAGGAGGGAGCCCTGCCCTCGCTCGACGAGACGTTCGACGAGTACGACGAGGCAGAGCTGTATAGCGAGCGGTGAGCGAGCCGGGGGCCGGGCCCCGGGGCTCGGGTTTCCAAGCCGAGCCCCCGCCCTCGTGACCCGACGTGAGACGGCCAGGGGCGACGAGCTTCCTGGCCTTTTTCCTGGAGGATGGCAATGGCGATTTCCGCGGCACAGGTGAAGGAGCTGAGAGAGAAGACCGGAGCCGGCATGATGGACTGCCAGCGCGCCCTCGCCGAGGCCGGCGGCGACCTCGAGGAGGCGGTGAAGATCCTGCGCAAGAAGGGCCTCTCGGCGGCCGCCAAGAAGGCGGGGCGGGCGGCCAAGGACGGCCTCGTGGCGATCGCTCTGTCGGCCGAGAAGGACCGGGCGGGCATGGTCGAGCTGAACTGCGAGACCGACTTCGTGGCGCGCACCGAGCAGTACCAGGCGTTCGCCCAGGCGCTCGCCGACCAGGTGATGCAGGACGGTGTCGCCGAGGTGGAGAAGATCAAGGCGACGCGCTACATCGCGGACCCGCTCCACACCGTCTCCGAGGCGATCGGTACCCAGATCGCGACGATCGGAGAGAACATCCTGCTGTCCCGGGCGGCCGCCCTGAAGGCCGGCGCCGGGATGCAGGTCGGCTCCTACACTCACATGGGCGGGAAGATCGGCGTCATTGTCGAGCTCTCCGCGTCGGCCGACGAGGAGACTGTCAAGGACATCGCCATGCACGTGGCGGCCGCCGAGCCGCGCTTCGTGTCGCGCGACACCGTCCCCGCCGCCGTCGTCGACGAGGAGCGGGAGATCGCCAAGGCACAGGCCGCGGCCACCGGCAAGCCCGCCCAGGTGCTCGACAAGATCGCCGAGGGCAAGCTCGGCAAGTTCTTCGAGCAGGTCTGCCTGGTCGAGCAGCCGTTCGTCAAGAACCCCGACCAGAAGGTCGCCGACCTCCTGAAGTCGCGGGGAGACGTGGTAGTCAGGCACTTCTTCCGCTTCAAGCTCGGCGAGGGAGTGCCGGACGCGTGAGCACCGATCCGGTCTACCGGCGCATCGTCCTCAAGCTGTCGGGCGAAGTCCTGATGGGCAACCAGCCCTTCGGCATCGCGTCGGAGGTGCTGCCCGCCCTGGCGGCCGAGATCGCCGAGGTCCACGGCCTCGGCGTCGAGGTCGCCATCGTGATCGGCGGCGGCAACATCGTGCGCGGCATCGCGGCGGTCGAGCAGGGCCTGGACCGGGTCACCGGCGACCTCATGGGCATGCTCGCCACCATCATCAACGCTCTGGCCCTCCAGGACGCCCTCGAGAAGCGGGGCGTGCAGACCAGGGTGCAGACCGCGGTGGAGATCCGCCAGATGGCGGAGCCGTTCATCCGCCGTCGCGCGATCCGGCACCTCGAGAAGGGGCGGGTGGTGATCTTTGCGGCCGGGACCGGGAACCCCTTCTTCACGACCGACTCGGCGGCGGCGCTGCGCGCTTCCGAGCTGCACGCCGAGGCGTTGCTCAAGGGCACCAAGGTCGACGGGCTGTACACCGCCGACCCCGTCCGCGACGCGGGCGCGAGATTGATGAAGGAGGCCGACTACCGCTACCTGCTCGAGCACGGGCTCAAGATCATGGACGCGGCGGCGGTCTCGCTGTGCCAGAACGCGAAGATCCCGATCCGGATCTTCAACATCCGGGTGAGCGGCAACATCCGCCGGGTGGTGATGGGCGAGGACGTCGGTTCGGTGGTGCGATCGAGCTGAGCCGCGGCCGGCCCGGTCCGCCCTTACGAGAGCCCGTACACGGCGCCCGCCTCCCGGCGGGCGCCTGGCTTTTCCCGGCCGGCCGATGCAGGTACTCTTCCCGACATGATGGTCCACGGAGTCGCGCGGTGAACGGCGCGAGGGTCGCGAGCGGACAGGAAAGGGTGGACCCGACACCCCTGGCCGCGCTGATCCGCGAGGGCGCCCGCCTCGCCCGCCTCCACTTCCGCTCGTTGTTCCCCGCCGTCGCCGTCCCCGTGGCCGGGGCGACGGCCGTGCTCGCGATCCTCCAGGCGACGTGGCTCGGCGGGGCGTTGACGGCCGGGCCGCTCGCGCCTGCAGGCCCGCTCATCCGCGGGTTGCTGGCCCTGCTCCTGGTCGTCGTGCTCACCGTCCTGATCCGCGCCGTCGGCTACGCGGCACTGATGGCGGGGTGCGTGGCAGCCCGCTTCGGGGCCGAGGCCGGTGGCTGGACGAGCTGGCGCCGGCTCGTGCCTTCGCGGGTGAGCGGGACGCTCCTTCTCGGCGTCGTGGTCATGGCGCTCGCCACCCTGCTCCTCGTGCTCCCTGCCCTCTACGCCGCGACGCTGCTCGCCTTCCTGATCCCGGTCGTGCTCCTCGAGGGCCGCGCCGGCATGGAGGCACTGCGGCGGAGCGCGGATCTGGTCCGGTCCCACCGGGCGGGTCGCGTTCTCCAGCGCTCGACCGTGCGGGCGTTTCTCATCGCCGTCGTCGGAGGACTCGTCGCCTACGCGGCCAACGTGCTGACCCAGTTGCCGTTCATCCTCGCGCAGCAGGTCATCATCTGGCGCAACGTCGAGCAGGGCGCCGGCACGAATGCCGCCGCTCTGCGCGCGGGCCTGCTGTGGATGCAGCTCCCGGCCGTGATCCTCGGCAGCCTGGTCGAGGTGGCCGTGATGCTCCACGTCGGCTTCTCCCTGACCCTCCTCTACGCCGATGTCCGTCGCCGGACCGCCGGCGACGAGCCCCGTCTGACGCCGCTCCCTCTCCCCGCGCAGGAGTGAGGCGGAGCGGCCCCGGCCGGTCGCGTGTCGCCGTGATCCCCTTATGACGCGCCGCGGCGAGACGAAGCGGCCGGGACCCCCCGAGAGCTGCCCCTGATCCCGTTGACGATGGGTTGGGAGGGCGCTATCGTGGCGGTGATGAACGCTCGCTCAGGGAGTGCCGCGACGCGGCAGACGGCGGACTTCGACACCGACGTGATCGTCATCGGGTCAGGATTCGGGGGGTCGGTCGCCGCCCTGCGCTTCGCCGAGCGTGGCTACCGCGTGTGGGTGATGGAAAAGGGGAAGCGCTGGCAGCCCGAGGACTTTCCGACCACCAACTGGAACATCCGCCGCTCGTTCTGGCTGCCGTGGCTGGGCTGCTACGGGACCTGGGCGCTCCGCCTTTTCCGTGACGTGCTGGTCCTCCATGGCGTCGGGGTGGGCGGCGGGAGCCTGCTCTACGCCAACACCCACCTGGCACCCGACGACACCGTGTGGGACGACCCGCTGTGGAAGGAGGTCGAGGAGTGGCGGCGGGTGATGCCGCCGCACTACGCGACCGCCCGCCGTATGCTCGGGTCGGTGACCAGTCCGCGGGTCGGACCGGGCGACGAGGCACTGCGCCGGGTCGCCGAGAGCAAGGGGTTCGGCCACACCTTCCACCCCACCAGCGTCGGCGTGTTCTTCGGCGAGCCCGACGTCGAGGTGGACGATCCCTACTTCGGCGGCGACGGGCCGCGCCGGAGGGGGTGCACCTGGTGCGGCGCGTGCATGGTCGGGTGCCGCGTCGGCGCCAAGAACACGCTCGACCGGAACTACCTGTGGCTCGCTGAGAAGCGGGGCGCCCGCGTCCTCGCGGAGACCGAGGTGGAGCTCGTCGAACCGCTTCCGGGCGACGGCTACCGGGTCCGCTGGCGCCGCTCGACCCGCCGGATCGCGCGGGCGCGCGGCGCCTTTACCGCCCGCAAGGTGGTCCTGTCGGGCGGTGTGCTGGGGACGGTCCCGCTGCTCCTCGAGTGCCAGCGCAGGGGCGCGCTGCCGCACCTCTCGCCCCAGCTCGGCAACTTCGTGCGGACGAACTCGGAGGCGCTCCTCGGGATCACCTCGCGGAGCCGGACCGACCTCTGGCAGGGCGTCGCCATCCAGGCGGAGGTCCACGTCGACGACCGCACGCGGATGGAGATGGTGCACTTTCCCAAGGGCTCGGATGTCATGATGCTGCTCGGCACCATCCTCACCGACGGCGGCACCCGGACGCCTCGCCAGCTGCGCTGGCTCGGCAACGCCCTGGCCCATCCCCTGGAGACGATCTTCGCCCACAAGCCGTGGGGGAAGGCGGAGCACTCCGAGGTGCTGCTCGTCATGCAGACCAACGACAACCACACCCGGCTGGTCAAGAAGCGGCGTCTCCTGTGGCCGTTCACACCGACCCTGGCGTCGCAGCCGCCGGACGGCCAGAAGCGCATTCCCTCCTACATCCCGGTCGCCAACGAGGTGGCGCGGGCGCTCGGGAGAGAGCTCGACGCGGTGCCGCAGAGCACGCTCAACGAGGTCGTTCTCGACCAGTCCACCACGGCGCACATCCTGGGCGGCTGTGCGATCGCCGGCTCGCCCGACCAGGGCGTCATCGACGGCAGCTTCGAGGTGTTCGGCTACCCCGGGCTGTACGTCATGGATGCCACCGTGATCGGTGCGAACCTGGGCGCCAACCCGTCGCTGACCATCACGGCGCTCGCGGAGTACGCCTGCAGCAAGATCCCCCCAGCGGGAGAAGCGCGCTGATCCGTTGTTCTCTCGAGTGGACACTGTTCACCTTCGACTTTCGACGTTGAGTCGGGTGGGTGGGCACGTTTCTTTGCCGGGTGGGGGAGTGGGGGAAGGCTGTCAACGGTCAGCTGTGAGCTGTTTTTCCTTGCCCCCGGGGTTGCGCCGCGGTGCTCGCCGGCACGCCCCCGCGTGCCGGCATCGCAGGCGCCTGCGCGTGCGACCGAGCAGGCCGGCCCGGCGTGCGGACCCTCGCGGTTCCACGGCAATTTCCGCGGGGGTCCGGCGACCACCCGCCCACTCCTCCGTCGCCTTGACCCCCGAGCCCCCGCGCCCGCGCGCAGTGAATTCGCGCTCGCGCGTCTCACCACCGGCCACCCCCCATCGCCCTGGCCTATCAGCAGCCTGCGCATGGGGACGCGTAGGTGTGAATGGCCCGCGTCTCCACCCGCCGGTCCGGCCGCTCGGTGCCCCGCACGCTCCGGCGCGAGCGCGGCTCCACCCCAGGGGCGGAGAGCCACCCGCCCGCTCGTCCCCCTCGCGTCCCCCGCCCCTCCTCGCGCTCTCTCGCACACGAATGTCAACTGTAGACCGCTCTCCGGGTGGGTGTGTGCTAGCCTCCCCCGGTGCTGAACGAGTGGCTCGTTCGGACCTTCGTCTCAAGACCCGACGAGATCGCGGACCCGCAGGTGAGGAAGGCGTACGGCTTTCTCGAGGGGGTGGCGAGCATCGTCGTCAACCTGGCGGTCTTCGCGGTCAAGCTTGTCCCCGGCCTGCTCATCGGATCGGTGAGCCTGATCGCCGATGCCTTTCATTCGCTCGGCGACGTGGCGAGTTCCGTCGTCATCGTGGTCGGTTTCCGGCTCGCGTCCAAGCCCTCCGATCGGGAGCACCCGTTCGGCCATGGTCGGGTCGAGAGCGTGACATCCTTCGTCGTCTCGCTCCTCCTCCTGCTCACTGCCTGGGAGTTCGGCAAGGCCTCGCTGGACCGCCTCCTCCACCCGCGGATCATGGCAGTCTCGTGGGGGCTTCTCGCCCTGCTGGCCGGCACGATGGTGCTCAAGGAGTGGCTGTCGCGCTTCTCCCGCGCCCTCGGCACGAAGATCTCGTCGAGCGCCCTGATCGGCGACTTCTGGCACCACCGCAGCGACGTCATCGCGACCGGTCTGGTGATCCTCGCCCTGCTCGCCAGCAAGGCGGGATGGCTGTGGGTCGACGGGCTGGGGGGAATCCTGGTCTCGGGCATCATCGCCTGGGCCGGGGTGGGCATTCTCAAGGAGTCCGTCGATCCTCTGATCGGTGAGGCTCCCTCGCCCCACCTCCTCGAGCAGATGCGTTCGGTCGCGCTGGCGGTGCCCGGCGTGGAGGGCGTCCACGACCTCATCGTGCACCGCTACGGCTCCCTGACCGTCGCCTCGCTCCACGTCGAGGTCTCGGCGAGCCTCGACATCGAGCGCGGCCACGAGATCGCCGAGGACGTGGAGAGTGGTTTGAATACGCTGCTCGGCGGTTGGTCGGTGGTCCATATCGATCCGGTCAACCGCGCGCATCCGCTCTACGCCGAGGTGCAGGCGTTCCTCGCCGAGATGCTCCCGCGGGTGGCGGGTGTGCGGGGCTTCCACGACCTCCGCATCGTCGGCAGCGAGTCCCGCCCCTTCGTGATCTTCGACCTCCAGGCCAACGCGCCGGACGAGGAAGCCGCACTCCGCGAGGTCAAGGAGCGGATGGCGGAGCGGTTCCCGACGGTGTCCAAGGTCGGCATCAACGTCGAGCCGAGCTACGTCTTCTAGCTCAGAGTGACGGACTGGCGGGTCGGCGGCGGGCAATGTCGAAGACCGGGTTGACGTCCCGCGGCCCCCTGTGACACCGTGGCGGTCCGACAGGGGAGGCTTCGATGGCCGACATCCGACGTATCCAGCAGGAGCTCGCCGCCGCCAAGGTCGACGGCTGGCTGTTCTACGACTTCCGCAACCGCGACGCCATCGCGTACCAGGTGCTCGGGCTCGACTTCGGCGGCTTCGTCACCCGGCGGTGGTTCTACTGGATCCCGACCCAGGGTGAGCCGGTCCGCGTGGTCTCCGCCGTGGAGTCGACCAAGCTCGACTCGCTGCCCGGCGCCAAGCGGGTGTACATGTCGTGGCGGGAGCTGCACCAGATCCTCAAGGAATCGTTGGGCGCGTCGCGTCGGGTGGCCATGCAGTACTCGCCGGAGGGCAACGTTCCCTACGTGTCGATCGTCGATGCCGGGACGATCGAGCTGCTGCGCTCGTGGGGGTACGAGCCGGTATCGTCGGCGGGACTGGTGCAGACGTTCCAGGCGGTGCTCGACGAGGACGGCCTGCGCTCGCACGTCGAGGCGGGGAAGAAGGTGCAGCCGATCAAGGACGAGGCATTCGCCCGGATCGGCAGCGAGTTGAAGGCCGGTCGGACGATCACGCCCTACGACGTGCAGCAGTTCATCGTCCGGCGCTTCGGCGAGGAGGGACTCGACTGCATGAACGAGTTCCCCATCGTGGGGACCAACGAGCAGCCCGCCGACCCCCACTTCCAGCCCACGCCAGAGAACGCGCGCCCGATCCGCAGGGGCGACACCGTGCTCATCGACCTGTGGGCGAAGCTGGCCCGGCCCGGCTCGGTCTTCTACGACATCACCTGGTGCGGCTTCGTGGGTTCGAACCCGCCGGCCAGGTACGTGGAGATCTGGAACACCGTGCGCAACGCGCGCGACGCCGCGCTTGGCTTCATCCGCGAGCGCTTCGCGGCCGGCGTGCCGGTCCACGGCTGGGAGGTCGACGACGCCTGCCGGGCCGTCGTGGTCAAAGCCGGCTACGGTCCCAACTTCGTCCACCGCACCGGGCACTCGATCGGCGAGGACGTGCACGGCAACGGCGGCAACATCGACAACCTCGAGACCAAGGACGAGCGCCAGATCGTCCCCGGCGTGTGCTTCTCCATCGAGCCGGGGATCTACCTGCCCGGCGAGATGGCGGCCCGGGCCGAGATCAACGTCTTCATCACGCACGCCGGCAAGGTGGAGGTCGCCGGCCCGATCCAACGCGACCTCGTGCTCATCGATGCCTGACGATATCCGGCGCGTCCACGCCACCGAGGGTGAGGTCGAGGTCGCGCGGCTCCAAGGCACGATCAACGCGGAGCCGGTGCTCGCCGCCCTGCGGGCGAGCGGGATTCCGGCGCGGCTGCGGGGCGAGGCGCTCGGCTCGGTGTACGGGTTGACCCTGGACGGCCTCGGCGAGGTCGCGATCCTCGTCCCTGCCGAGCACGCCGAGGCGGCCCGTGGGCTGCTCGCCGCCGGTGCTGCTGGCGACCTCACCCTCGGGGACGAGGATGCCCAGACGCCGGAGCTCCCGCCGCGTCCTGACAGCGACCCCGACTAGGCCGGGGCGTCGCCGACAGATCGGAGCCAGGCTCGCTCGTCTCCCGCTGCCGCTGCAAGGGTAGCGGTCGCGTTCTCCGCTCAGCGACGGCTGCTCATCTGGTCAGGGGAGGCGCGAGGCGGCCTGATCGACCAGCGCCTTGACCGCCGAGATCGGAACCCCGGCCTCGGCGCCTGGCGTCGCGACGGCAACGGTGACAAGATACTCACCCTTGGTGGAGGTGCAGCTGGTCTGCTGCTCACCGGCACCCTTCTCCCCCTTGGTCGCCACGATCAGGACACACCTCGTGCCGCCGTCCTGCTTCACGTCGACACGCGCGCCGCGTTCCCGAATCTGTTGTTCCCACCTCGCGGTCTTGGTCTCGTAGGCCTTCCGGCCTTCCTCGGTGACCTCGTGCGTCGTGAACGACACCGTCACCTGGTGCGTGCCCACGGAGAAGCCGCACGTGTGCATCATGCCGTCGTGATCATGCTCCGTGCCCTTCGTGTAGGGGATGTTGATGCTCCGAGGTTGGCTGGCCGGCCCTTCGACCACCTTGGCCAGATCCTGCGGCGTGAGGAGGGAGCAGGCGCCGCCGGGTGAGGCCTTGGCCGGCTCGACTGCCTGACACACCGCGCCCGTGAACATCACCGCTCCGATCACGACAGTGACACAAATAGGCGATCTCATCGCATCCTCCGCTCTGGCCGGCTCTCCTCGAGTCGCCCCGCGACCACCGGACGCATGTGGAACCGGTCGCCACAGTGCCCGGTTCGGCGGGCCCACATCCCCGATCGCGGCGGTCCTGCCTGCGTCCGGCGAGAAGCCCGGCCCGCTCTGTTGACGCGAATAGTACCAGGTCACCGTGGTATTCCAGGTTCCCCCGAGCGTGCGACGTTCGGTCGGACGTGCCGCCAGAGGAGAACGGCGCGGGTCCGGAGTGCTCCGGAGCCTCGTGCCGCCCCATGACCCGGACCGGCGATCGCTGGACCACGCGAGAGCGGTGAAAGGGAGGGGCGTGCGTGCAGCCGCCCGCCGCCATCCCTCGGAGACACGCTCCGAAGAGGGTCGCCATCCGCGGGGCGTCGGGGAATCCCGAGGCACCCGAAGCGGCTAACCCCCCCTCTCGCGCATACGAAAGACGGCAGGGATGGAGGGTGAACGCAATGGCTTCTTGCCTTTCTCTCTCGAGCCCCTCGCCCCGGCGGGTCTCCACACCCCTAGGGCGAGGAGACCACGCAGCACCATGCTGCCGCGCCCGCAGGGCGTATCCTGCCGGCCTCGTCGTCCCTTCATCCCTCAACCCCTGGCCGGGTGGGTGGTCAGGTCTCGCTGGGCGGGTGGTTGGGTGGGCGGGGCTGAGAGCGTGGAAAGGGGGTGTCATAATCCCCCGCACTGGAGGTCCCCGTGGGCTACTACCTGTACGTCGTGCTGGCGTACCTGCTGGTCCTCGCCGGGTTCAACTTCTACCGGTCGAGGCAGGTCAAGTCCCAGGACGACTTCATGGTGGCGGGACGCAAGCTGTCCCTCACCGTGATGGTCTTCACGCTGGTGTGCACGTGGATCGGATCTGGGACCTTCATCGCCGGCGCGGAGTACGCGGCCAAGGCGGGATGGTCCGCACTCTGGCTGCCCGCCGGGGCGTGGTTCGGGATCGCCGTGATCTACTTCCTGGCCGCCAAGATCCGCAGCTTCGGCCAGTACACGGTGGGTGACATCCTCGAGGTCCGCTATGGCAAGTTCGCCCGCCTGTTCGGGGCCATCGCCCTGATCATCGCGTTCACGACCATCGTCTCGTACCAGTTCCGCGCCGGCGGCTACATCATCAACGTGGCGACGCGGGGCGCGATCTCGGTCGAGACCGGGCAGGCGATCGCCGCCGGCTTCGTCATCCTGTTCACCGCGGTGGGCGGGATGGTCGCGGTCGCCCACACCGACCTGCCCAACGGCATCATCATCCTGCTCGCGTGCTGCGCCGCGCTGCCGTTCACGGTCGCCTTCGCGGGCGGCACCGCTGCCGCTGCCGCGGCGCTCCCGGCGCAGCACTTTGCCGTGTTTTCGGCCGACTTCGGCCAGTACCCGGCGCTCAAGGGGGGCGGCTACTTCCTCGCCACCCTCCTGCTCCTCATGGGCATCCAGTCGATGTACCAGAAGTTCTACTCCGCCAGGTCGCCCTCCGAGGCGAAGCGCGCCGTCGCCCTGTGGATCGTCGGCACCATCGTGGTCGAGACCCTGGTTGTGGCGATCGCGATTTATGCCGCCGCCGCCCACTGGGCCGACATCAAGGCGTTCGAGATCGCGGGAACGGTGAAGAGCGAGGTGGCCGCCGGCACCCTGCCCGCCGACCAGGCCGCCAACCGGGCGGCGGCGATGGCGCAAGGCTTGGCCGAGACCGGGGGCGTCAAGGCGGACCAGCTCGGGCCGTTGCAGCGCCGACTCGCCGACGCCTTCGGCAACGCCCGCGACGCCGCCGCCGTCGACGCGGCCCGGGTCGGCATCGACCCCGCGTCGGTCGTGCTCCAGGCCGCCGAGGACATCACCTCGAAGGGGGGCGTCGGGCTGATCGTCGGCCTGCTCCTGCTCGGCGCCGCCTGCGCGGTGGTGATCTCCACCGGCATGAACTACCTTCTCTCGCCGACCACCAACATCATGCGCGATGTCTACCAGCGCTTCATCCGGCCGGACGCCGACCAGGGGAGGATGGTGGCCCTCCAGAAGGTGTTCGTGGTCGTGCTCGGGTTGTGCGCCTTCCTGATGATCTTCGTGCCCACGGTGATGCACGCCCGCATCTCGGTGCTGCGCTACTCATACTTCGCGTACACCATGTACGGGGTCGCGATCACCCCGGCGCTGCTCGCGGCGCTGGCGTGGAAGCGCGCGACGCGGGCAGGGGGGTTGACATCGATCGTCTCGGGCGCGGTCATGGCACTCCTGCTCGAGCTCGTCGTGCCCAACGTTTTCCCGCAGGTGATGCGGGGGGGGGATCCGTGGGGGATCCCGAGCATCTACCCTGCGGCGCTCGTGTCGATCGGGTTGCTGATCGTGGTCAGCCTGATGACGCCGCCGCCGAAACCCGAGGAGCTCGAGCCGCTGTTCGGAGGCCGCCGGAAGGACGGCGTTTGAGCGCTGGATGCGGGGAGCCTGCACTGGCACTGCTGGCGGCCGGTTCAGCGGGTGGGGAGCCGCGGGCCGGCGTGTGGTTGAGCGGCCCGGGGCGTGCGTGCCCTGAGGCGAAGCACGCGGCTCCGCGAGACTCGGGGCCCGTGTGGACAGGAGGGTCGACATGGCGAGACGGGCAGTGGCGATCGGCAGTGTGGCGCTGGTTTTGCTGGTCGGGCCAGCGGGTCAGCGGCTCGCGAGGGCCGGCGAGAGCGAGGCGGACAAGGCCGGGGAGGCCCGGTTCTGCCAGGCGCTGGATCGGACCATCGAGGGCAAGCTGCCGCTGGATCAGGTGCGGCTCGGAGTGTCGGACCGGCAGGAGAGGGGCTGGCGGTCCATGACGGTGTACGGCGACGGGGTTGGGATCTGGAAGGGGGCGCGGCAGTTCGAGGTGAAGCCCAGAGTTGTCAAGAAGATGCTCAAGATGCTCGAGCGCGCCAAGTTCTGCACGATGGAGAGTGGGGGGTCCGAGGAGGAAGGTGACGCCCTTCGCGTCATGCGCGGCATCTCGCTCGCCCTCGGCGACCTGACCAAGAGCGTCAACCAGATGGAGCGGCAGGGCAACTCGCGCCAGCTCGATGCCTTGGTGACACGCCTCCTGGACACCTGCGCGAAGGCCGGCGAGGGCGGCGTGGCCGTGTCCAGCCTGCAGGACGCCCTGAGCAAGCTGCTCGATGGCACCCTCGCTCCGCAGGTGCTGAGCGTCTCGCTCAACGCGCCCGAACGGGGCAGCCCGGAGAGCGGCTGGCTGGTTCAGATCCACGGCCGCGATGTCACGGCTGTGAGCCACCAGCAGGGCGCCGGGTACGGTGAAAGACGCCGTGGCCGCCTTTCCGAAGCGGAGTTCGCGGCCCTGGCCAGAGACCTCGCGAGCAACGGGGTCGCCGCGATCCCGCTGAACGTCTACGCACCTGAGTACACGGACCTGTCGCTGAGCGTGCTCGACCAGCGGAGGACGATCCAGGCGCGCGCATTCGCCGGCATGACGCCGGACACCAACCGACCTGCGCAGGAGGCGTTCCAGAAGCTTCGCGAGGCGCTCCACGCGATCTACCTCCGTGTTGGCACTCCCGGGGCCACATCGGAGTGAAGACTCGTCCTGCAGCCGGGAGCGGCGAGCGATCCGTTGCCGTTGAGGTCGTCTTAGGTAGGAGCGGGATTTCTATACGCGAGGCGCGGCTTTTTCCCGGGTCACACCCCTTGACAAGCCGGGTCGGCCTCGCCACAATTGGACAGCAACTGAATGAACAGAGGGGCGCAAGATCCTCGGCCCGCTACAAAGGCCAAAACCCGAGGAAATCGCCTGGGTGGGTGATCGTGGAACCGGTGGAGAGTCAGGTGGGGGGGGGCCGATCAACTTGAACCACTGCACGGGACTGTGCCAACCCGGGGGGCTTTCCCTTCTTTGGGGGCCGGTCACCGGTGGGCGCCGAGTCGGAAACCTCCCCGGATCCGAGCGAACCCTGCAACTCCTGGTACCCGCGCACGCGCGCATTTCCCGGTCCCGCGGCTGGGTCGCGGGACGTCACAAGGGCCGGGCTCCGCCCGCCCTCCGCGAGAGGATTCGGACGTTAACGTCAGCGCAAACCGTGAACCAAGGAGAGGAGGAGTGAACATGAGTTGGCGTAAGAGTTTGTGGCTCATGGCTTTCGTCGCTTTGGCGGTCGCCCTGGTGGCGCCGCCGGCGGGGGCCGTCGGAAACCGCATCACACCGCAGGTCTTCTATCCAGAAAAGGTCGACGTGTCCGCACCGCTGCGGAACATGCCGATCCCACCGCTGCGGCCGCTTCCGCCCCGCGAGCGCGTGCAGCCGGGCGAGAAGACGATTCCGCCGATGGCGCCCACGCTCGACCCGGTCCTGCAGCACGTCATGGGGACGGGTAACATGCCGGCACCGTTCGTGAGCTTCGACGGGCTGGCCGACGCCGACAACGGCGCGGTGGTCGGCGGGTATCTGACCCCGGCCGACACCGAGGGCGCGGTCGGTGGCAACTCGCCCGCGAGCAACGTGTACATCCAGTGGGTCAACCTCGTGTGGGCGGTGTACGACAAGACCACCGGCGCGCAGACCGCCGGGCCGTTCCCGGGCAACCTCTTCTGGTCCGGGTTCGGGGGCTCGTGCGAGAACAGCAACAACGGCGACCCGATCATCCTCTACGACAAGCTCGCCGACCGCTGGTTCGTCGCCCAGTTCGCGGTCGACTCGTCGCCGTACTACGAGTGCGTCGCGGTGTCGACGAGCCCGGATCCCCTGGGCACGTACTACCGCTACGCGGTCAACACCGGCGGCATCTTCCCGGACTACCCGAAGTTCAGCGTGTGGGCCGACGCCTACTACGGCACGGTCAACCAGTTCAACGGCGGCAGTGGGGCCGGGTTCATGGCCCTCGAGCGCGCCAAGATGCTCGCGGGCGACCCGACCGCCGCGCTGATCTACTTCAACCTCGGCGCCCCTTACGGCAACGACCTGCCGGTGGACTTCGACGGGACGGCTCCCGGAGCCGGAACCCCGGGGATCTTCGCCGAGGTCGACAAGCAGGCATGGATCCCTGGCCTGACCTCGGACTCCCTGCTCATCTGGTACCTCACGCCGGACTTCACCAACCCGGCCAACTCCTGCCTCGGCGCGTCGTGCACCGGCGCGCCCAACGAGATCGTGCCGGTGGCGACGTTCACCGCGCCGTTGTGCGGTGGCAGCCGCAACTGCATCCCGCAGCCTCCGGGCGGTGAAGGTCTCGACTCGATCAGCGACCGCATCATGTACCGGGCGCAGGGGCGCGACATGGTCGACCACCTGAGCCTGGTGATCAACCACACCGTGGACGCGGGCGGCGGCATCGCCGGCGTGCGCTGGTACGAGCTGCGCAGCAGCGGCGGGTGGAACAACTGGAGCATGTACCAGCAGGGCACCTACTCGCCGGACAGCCTTCATCGTTGGATGGGCAGCATCGCGATGGACCACACGGGTGACATCGCCCTGGGGTACAGCGTGTCGTCCTCCAGCGTCTACACCTCGGTGCGCTACGCCGGCCGTCTCCCCGGCGACCCGCTCGGCACCCTGCCGCAGGCGGAAGGGGAGCTGGTGGCTGGTGACGGCGTAACCAACACCGGGTACAACCGGTGGGGTGACTACTCGGCGATGCAGGTCGATCCCACGGACGACTGCACCTTCTGGTACACCCAGATGTACGACCGGGCGGACGACAATACGGGTCCGTACCCCGGCTGGATGTGGAACACCCGGATCGGCTCGTTCAAGTTCGACAGCTGCTCGATCGGACCGACCGGCACCCTCACCGGGACCGTGATCAACGCCTACACCAGCGACCCGGTTCCGGGCGTCCTGGTCACGGCCGGCGCATCGTCCACGCTCACCAACGGCAGCGGCGTCTACACGATGACCCTGCCCGTGGGCACCTACGACATGACCGCCTCCAAGTTCGGCTTCGAGCCGGGCAGCGCAACCGGCGTCCCCGTCACCGAGGGTGAGACGACGGTGCAGGACTTCGCGCTGACGCCCACCGGAAACTCGTGGGTGGACGGCTACGTGACCGACTTCGGCCACGGATGGCCGCTGTACGCCTCGATCGCGATCACGGCCCCGCCGAGCTTCTCGACCACGATCTACACCGACCCATTCACCGGCTACTACTCGATCCAGCTCGACAACGGCTACAACTACACGTTCACGGTCAATGCCGTGACCCCGGGTTATGTGGGTCAGGTGCGCCCGGTCAGCGTCACCGGCATCGACCAGTCGCAGAACTTCGTCCTCTCGCCCGTCGTGCCCGACTGCACGGTCCCGGGCTACGTGCCGCCGGAACTGCCGCCGCCCGATGTGGCGCAGAACTTCGACGGCGTGACCCCGCCGGCAATCCCGAGCGGGTGGGCCAACTACTCGTTCTCC
>JBLMXF010000014.1:0-4080 GCA_050257595.1 Acidobacteriota bacterium
CTGCGGGCCTGGGGGATCCGCAAGAGCTTCGGTCACGTGCGTGCGCTCGACGGCGTCGACTTCGAGCTGCGTCCCCGCGAGATTCACGCGATCGTTGGCGACAACGGGGCCGGCAAGTCGACCCTCATCAAGATCTTCGCGGGGGCCCTGCGCCCCGACGCGGGGTCGATCGAGATCGACGGGCGGCCGGTCGTCTTCAACTCGCCACGCGACGCCCGCGACGCCGGCATCGAGACGGTCTACCAGGATCTCGCCCTGTGCGATCCCCTCGACGCCGCCGAGAACGTGTTCCTCGGTCGCGAGGTGTGCTATCCCGGCCTGCTGGGTCGGCTTGGATTCGTGGATCGGGCGGCCATGCGCACCCGCACCCGCGAGCACCTCGAGGACCTCGCGGTGACCCTCCCGTCGATCGCCGTCCCGGTCGAGACCTTCTCCGGCGGCCAGCGCCAGGCGGTGGCGGTGGCGCGGGCGGCGGTCTGGGGGCAGCGCCTGCTGATCATGGACGAGCCGGTGGCGGCGCTCGGGGTGCAGCAGACGACCCATGTCGTCGATCTCATGCAACGTGCCCGCGACGAGAAGGGGCTGTCGGTGATCCTCATCTCGCACAACCTCCCCGAGGTGCTGCGGGTCGCCGACCGGGTCACCGTGCTGCGCCTCGGCCACCGCGTGGGCACCGTGGCGGCGGCGGAGACTTCGGCGAGCATCCTGGTGGGCGCGATGACCGGCGCGGTGGCCAGCCTCGAGGAAGGGGCCGTCGCGTGACCGCCGCCAAGCCGACCCGGCGGCGGTTCTGGCCGGCGCTGTCGGGAGAGGGCGCGGTCCGGGCGACGAGCCTCGCCGACCTGTGGATCGTCCTCATCCTCCTCGCGCTTGTCGCCATCTTCGGGATCCTGGCGCCGAGCGGCACGTTCCTGACCCTGAGCAACTTCCGCGCCATTGCCGTCGACACCTCCGAGGTGCTGCTGCTCGCGGCCGGCCAGACGATCGTGCTCATCGCGGCCGGCATCGACCTGTCCATCGGGTCGCTCGTCATCTTCTGCGCGGTCATCACCGCCAGGGCCCTGGGGGAGTTTGCCGGTCCCGCCGCGGAGGACTACCCGTACGTGCTCGCCGGTCTGGCGGTCGCCGTTCCCGCGTCGCTCGTGGCGGGCACGCTGTGGGGCGTGGTGAACGGGTGGATCACCGTGAAGTGGAAGGTCCCGCCGTTCATCGTGACGCTCGGCACGCTGTGGATGGCCCTTGGCCTGGCGCAGGTCATCAGCGGTGGCTACAACGTGGCCAGCGTTCCGCGCCAGCTCCAGAACGTGTTCGTCTTCGGTGGCCTGTTCGGGGTCGTGCCCTGGCCGGTGGTCATTGCCGCCGCGGGCGTCGGCGTGCTCTGGATCCTGCTGGCTCGCACCCGCTTCGGGATGCGTACCTACGCGCTCGGCGCCAACCGCGAGGCCCTGCGCCGGGCCGGAGTGGCGGTCGACCGCCATACGATCCTGGTCTACGCGGTCATGGGCTTCGTCTGCGGCGTTGTGGGGCTCATGGACGTCGCGCGCTTCTCCACGGCCTCGCTCTCGGCGCACCAGCTGGACAACCTCAACGCGATCGCGGCGGTCGTCATCGGCGGCACGAGCCTGTTCGGTGGCCGAGGGCACATGTCGGGAACGGTCATCGGCGCCTTCATCCCTGCGGTGCTGCGCAACGGTTTCATCAT
The DNA here is from genome assembly GCA_050257595.1 of Acidobacteriota bacterium. Taxonomy (GTDB): domain Bacteria; phylum Acidobacteriota; class Thermoanaerobaculia; order Thermoanaerobaculales; family Thermoanaerobaculaceae; genus JBLMXF01. The sequence continues at coordinate 1,703 of JBLMXF010000014.1, forward strand.
CCTGGCCATTCAGCCCTTCTGGCAGAACGTCGTCGTCGGAGCCTTCCTCGTTATGGCGGTCTACGTCGACCAGGTTCGGCGAGGCGGACTTCGCGGCTTCTGGACGAGGTTCCTCGGACGGGAGGGTGAGTAGCGCCTCTGGACAGTTCGTCCCGGTGAACCTCGCGATCGCCCAGGCGGTGAAGGGCACCTCCCGGGCAAGCAGCTTGGAGGTCTGGAACATGCAACGACTCGTTCAGCACCGCGCGGTGCTGGCAGTCGCGTTGGCGGGGCTGGTCCTCGCGGCGTGCTCGAACGCGGGCACGTCGCCATCGGCCACGAGCAGCGCGGCTCCGTCCGGCAGCGCACCCGCCAGCGCCGGGCCCTCCGGCGCCGCGACGCTGACCCCCAACGCCAACTACAAGGTGACCCTGGTGGTCGGCCAGAACAACGACCCATTCTTCGTCACCATGGCCAGTGGCGCGGCGGCCGAGGCGAAGAAGCTGGGTATCACCTTCGACTGGCAGGGCCCGACGAACTACGATCCGACCCTGCAGATCCCCATCCTCAGCTCGGTCCTCTCGGCCAAGCCGCAGTTCCTCATCGTCTCGCCGACCGACGCGAACGCGCTCGTGGCGCCGCTCAAGCAGTTCGGCGACGCCGGCATCCCGGTGCTGAACGTCGACACCGACGTGTCGGATACCAGCGTCCGCCTCGGGCTCATCACCTCGGACAACAAGATCGGCGGCAAGCTGGCGGCCCAGGAGCTGGCCAAGATCCTCAACAACACGGGCAAGGTGGCGCTCCTGTGCGTTCCGCCGGGGATCACCACCGGCGCCGATCGCAAGGCCGGATTCGAGGCGGAGATCAAGACCGTCTCTGGGATCACCTACGTGGGATCCCAGATCTACAACGGTTCGGACACGACCGACGCCACCCGGGTCATGAACGCCATCCTGGCCGGGACCCCGGACCTCAACGGCGTGGTGGCCTGTGACGGGTTCGCAGGTCTGGGCGCCGCAACGGCCATCAAGGGCGCCGGCAAGGCCGGCACCGTCAAGCTCGTCTCCTTCGACGCGGGCCCCGATCTGGTGGCGGCACTCAAGGACGGCACGATCAGCGCGCTGATGATCCAGCGCTCGGCGGATATCGGCGCCATGGCGGTCGACGACGCGGTGCGCTACCTCAACGGCGACCACTCCATCCCGCAGGAGACACTGGTGCCGTACGTGGTCGGCACCAAGGACAACATCGACACGCCAGACGTCCAGAAGTACCTGTTCGTCCCCTGATCGGGGACGGCCCTCGTGGCCGGGCGCGGTGAGGTCGCGACCCGGCCTCAATCCCATAGAGAGGAGGTCGCCATGCGGCAGGCGCTGTTCACCGGGCCGGGGCAGCTGACGATCGAGGAGGCGCCCGTCCCGGCACCTTCCGATCGCGAGGTCCTCGTGCGCGTCGAGGCATGCGGCATCTGCGGCAGCGACCGGGCGATCTTCGCCGGGCACCACCCGCTCAAGCCGCCGGTTGTCCTTGGCCACGAATACGCGGGGGTCATCGAGGCGACCGGTCCGGAGGTCCGGCAGCTGCGCGCGGGCGACCGGGTGGTGATCGACCCGAACATCATGTGCGGCACCTGCGCGTTCTGCCGACGCGGGATGGTGCAGCTGTGCGTGAACATCACGCCGCTGGGTATCTCCCGGCCAGGCGGATTCGCCGAGTACTCGCTGGTCCCCGAGCCCAACGCCTACCGGATCCCGGACCTCATGTCCTTCGACCAGGCGGCGCTCGTCGAGCCGCTCGCCTGCTGCGTGCGCGGCATCGACCAGGCGAACGTGCGGCTTGCCGCGACGGTGGTCGTGCTCGGCGCTGGCCCGATCGGGTTGCTGCTCGCCCAGCTGGCGCGGCTCCGCGGCGCGGGTCGAGTCATCTGCGTCGAGCCTTCCCCGGAGCGCCGGGCGATCGCCCAGCGCCTGGCCGCGGACGTGACCATCGACGGCGCCGACACCGCCGTCGTGCGGGCGGCGGTGCTCGACCTGACCGACGGACTCGGGGCCGATGTGGTCATCGAGGCCTCGGGGCGGACGAGCGTCGCGGAACTGACCCTCGACCTCGTGCAGGCGGGCGGCACGATCGTGTGGTTCGGGGCGTGCCCGGAGCACGACCGGGTGGCGGTGCCACCGTTCCGGGTCAACGACCGGGAGGTCACCATCCGCGGATCGAACATCAACCCGTTCACCCACCAGATTGCGCTCACCCTCATCGAGCGTGGTCGCGTGGCGGTCGACGACCTCGTGTCGGACCACCTGGCCTTCGAGGCGCTGGAACGCGCTCTCGACCCGACCCAGCCGGCGCCGCGGGGCAAGCCGGTTCTCCTCCCCGGAGCGCGCTCGTGAGCCGCC
>JBLMXF010000015.1:0-4817 GCA_050257595.1 Acidobacteriota bacterium
CAACTGTCGCCCGAGGCGGGGAGGAGCACCATATCGGGCTGCATCAGCCACCCCGGCGTGCCGGGCATTTCTTCCTCCGTCGACGCATCGCACCCGTCGCACGGCGCGACCCAGGCGGTGAACACCATCTCCTGTGCGCCGAAGCACGCGGGGCCCCACGCCCGCGGGAGGAGGACAAACTCCAGCGCGGTGGATGGCAACGGCCGCACTGGTCGGCACTCGGGTCCGGTACCAGCTCGATGATCGGGTCAGGCTCGCTGACCCACACGCCGTCCGAGCGCAGGTGCCAGAAGATGGGATTCTCGCCTGCCGCGGTCGTCCGGGTGCCGATGAGGACCAGGCCATTCGGTCCGACGGCGGCGATGCTGGGAGAGGGGCGTTTGGCTCTTGGCGGCGGCCAGCGGTTGCTGTGTGCTTGGCACCGCGAAGAGTGAACGGTTCCACTCGTAGCCCAGCCTAATCCGTGGAACCGGAGCACTGAGATGGTGGTCACCGGACTCGTGGAACAGGCCCAGCACGGCGATCGGGACGCCTTCGAGGCATTCGCGTCGAGCGTCCTCGACGACCTCTACAGCGCGGCCGTGCTCATGGTCCACGACCCGGCACTGGCTGAGGACGCCGCGCAGGAGGCGTTGGTCCGGGCCTGGCGCGGTCTGCCGCGACTGCGTGACCCCGGGCGAGTGCGACCCTGGCTGTACCGCATCTTGCTCAACGCCTGCGCCGACACTGCCAGGCAGGCGCGAAGCGGTGGGATCACCGCGCAGACCCTCGAGTGGGTCGAGGCGGACGGCCGGTTTGAGCTGGAGATCGAGCGACGCGACGCAATCGCCCGATGCCTGGCTCGCTTGACCCCGCGCCAGCGCGGCGTGCTCATCCTGCGCTACTTCGTCGGCCTCTCGGTTCCGGAGGTGGCCGCGGCCAGCGGGGTCCCCGTCGGCACTGCCAAGTCGCGGTTGCACGGTGCGCTCAACGCGCTGCGGGCGGCGCTCGACGCCGACGCTCGCCCGGCGACCCAGGGAGGTCTGGCATGAGCCGCCAGGACACCGAGTCCGTCCTTCGCCCGTGGATGGAGCGCCAGGGTCGGGTTGCCCCCGACGGGCTGCTGCGTCGGGTGATGACGGAGGTGAGGACCATGCCACAGGAGTCCACGCCGTGGCGCTTGCGGCTGACGTCCTTTTCCCTGGGCTGGGCGGTGACTGCCGCCGTGGTGGTCGCACTCGTGGTCGGCCTGGCGGTGCTGTTCGAGACGCGGCCAAGCGCCGCGCCCGTTGCCTCACCCACCCCGACGGCGTCGCCCACGCCGCCGACGCCCCCCACAAGCATATCGGCCTCTAGCGGTGAGCGGGTCAGCGATCCGATCGGTGACGGCACCCCCGACTTCGTCGCCGTCACCACCTCGTTGGTCAACGACGAGGTCGTGTTCGACTTCGAGTTCGCGAGCGACCACGGGCTCGGCGACTCGTTCCTGACGATCTTCATCCCCAGCCTCGACGTTCTCGACCAGACCGACTGCTCGGCGTACACCACCGAGTACCTGATCCAGATGCCCGCCCTCGGGCGCATGGACTCCGCGCCAGGCCTCAGCGTCCCCGACCCTGGCCGCGAGGGCGGCTGGTCCGAAGCGACTCCTCTGGACTACACGCTGGCCGGTGGGCAGCTGACCATCCGGGTCCCCCTGGGCCTCATCGGCAACCCGGAGGTGCTCCACTTCTCGGCAGACGTCTACAACATCGAGTCCGGGATCGAGGGGCTGGACCGTCTGCCCGACTGGGATCCGCTTCTCTGGCCCAATCGGCCCACCCCTTGCGTCAACGTCGCGCTTCTGGCCGCGTCACCCTCGGCCACTCTTCCGGGAGACGTATCGGCCATTGGCGGTGAGCAAGTCAGCGACCCGATCGGCGACGGCACCCCGGACTTCGTCGCCGTCACCACCTCGCTGGTCGATGGCGAGGTGGCCTTCGACTTCGAGTTCGCCAGCGACTTCGACCCTGCCCAGGCAGTCCTGTCGCTCATGATCCCCATGGAGCGGACGCTCCGGAGGTGGGCTGTAACGGGTACTTCACCGAGTACCTGATCCAGATGCCCGCCCTCGGGCGGATGGACTCCGCGCCAGGCCTCAGCGTCCCCGACTCGACCAGCCAGTACGGCTGGACGGCTGTGCCCATCCCGCTCACCTACAGCCCGGTCGGGCCGCGCCTCACCATACGGATCCCGGTCTGGCTGATCGGCTCACCGGAAGTGCTCCACTACCGGGCCCAGGTGTACCGGTTCACCTCCGAGGTTCGGCGCATCGACGACATCCCCGACCAGCCGAGCGAGAACCCACCTTTCCCGTGCATCGAGGCCACGCTGGTGGCCGCGTCGCCCTCACCGTGATCCGTTCCTGCTCTGCCAGCCGATGGCTCGGGTACACGTACCTCGCGGTGCCCTCGCCCTGCTCACCCGCCGCGTCCGGGTGCCGAGCTGCGCCAGTTCGCGCGACGGTGGCGCTTGCGCCAGGTTCTACGCTGTTCGGCAAGGAGGGCAGAGCGATGGATCCCAGGCTTGAGCTGCTGGGCAAGGTCCCGCTCTTCGCGGGCCTCGACCCGGGGGGCCTCGCGGCGGTCGCCGCGATCACCGAGGACCGGGACTTCCCGGCGGGACACGTCCTGACCCACGAAGGCCGGCACGAAGGCTACTTCTACCTCGTCATCAGCGGGACCGTGCGCGTCGATCGTGGTGGCCAGACGATCAACGTGCTCCGTGACGGCGACTTCCTGGGGGAGATCTCCCTCCTGGACGGCGGACCGAGGACGGCGACGGCGACAACGGAGTCGCCCTGTCGCCTCCTGGTCATGACCCACCAGCGCTTCTGGCAGCTCCTCGACGAGGCTCCGGAGGTGAAGGCGACGATCCTCGAGGAGGTGGGGCGGCGCCTCCGTCTCATGGACGCCGAGGCGGCCCACTGACCGACCGCCCCGCGCGGCTACACTGCGCGCGTGGCGCCGAGGTACGTTCCCGAAGACTCCATGGCGAGCCCGCGCTTCACCGGGCCCTCCACGTTCGCACGCCTCCCGTACGTCCGCGACCTCGCCGATGTCGACCTCGCCGTGGTCGGGGTCCCCTTCGACACCGGGGTCACCTACCGCGTCGGCGGCAGGTTCGGGCCGAATGCCGTCCGCGCGGCGAGCGTCATGCTCCGCCCGTACAACACCAACCTGGACGTGAAGCCGTTCGAGGTCCTCTCCTGCATCGACTACGGTGACGTGGCGATCGTCCCGGGGTACACCGAACGCAGCTACAAGGCGATCGAAGCGACCGTCGCGCCGATCGTCGAGGCGGGGATCATCCCGATCCTCATCGGCGGCGATCACGCCTGCACCCTCCCGCACCTGCGGGCCACCCGATCTCGCGGCCCCGTGGCGGTGATCGACTTCGACTCGCACACCGACGCCTGGGACAGCTACTTCGGCGAGAAGTACAACCACGGGACCTGGATGCGCCGCGCGATCGAGGAGGGGCTGGTGGACGTCGGCCGCTCCATCGAGGTGGGCCTGCGGGGCTCCCTGTACGACGCGGGTGACTGGACCGGCCTCCGCACCGAGCTCGGCCTGGAGTACCTCACCACCGAGGACGTCCTCCGGCTGGGCCCGGCCGAGGTGGCCGACACCATCCGCCGACGCGTCGGGGACGGCCCCGCCTTCATCAGCTTCGACATCGACGTCGTCGACCCGGCCTTCGCGCCCGGGACCGGCACGCCGGAGGCCGGGGGCCCGTCTGCCCACGACCTGCTCGCGGTGCTCCGCGGGCTCACCGGGATCGACTTCGTGGGCTTCGATGTGGTCGAGGTGATCCCGGCGTACGACCCGGCGGGCCAGACCGCGACCCTCGCCTGCAACATCGCCTACGAGATGCTGTCGCTCAGCGCGCTCCGCCGCCTGGCCCGATGAGCGAGGCGCCGCCGGACTGGCGCCGCCCGCTGCCGCCCGGCTTCCGCTGGCCCGATGGCGTGCGGGCGGCCGCCTGCTTCACGTTCGACGTGGACGCGGAGAGCCCGGTCCTCTTTGAGCAGCCGGCCGCGGCCGGCTGGCTGGACGTCATGAGCCACCAGGCTTACGGCCCGCGCACGGGCCTGCCGCGCCTGCTCCGCCTCCTCGAGCGGCGTGGCGTGCGGGCCACGTTCTTCGTCCCGGGCTTCACGGCAGAGCGCTGGCCCGATGCGGTCCGCGCGATCCGCGACGCCGGCCACGAGATCGGCCACCACGGCTACCTCCACGAGGGGGCGCGCTCCGCACCCGATACGGCGACCGAGGAGGCCAACCTGCTGCGCGGGCTCGAGGCGCTCGACCGGGTGGCCGGCGTGCGCCCGCTCGGCTACCGGGCGCCGATGTGGGAGCTGAGCTACCGCCTCCCGGCGCTCCTCGCTCGGCACGGGTTCACCTATGACTCCGGGCTCATGGACGCGGACCACCCGTACCGCCTGGCGGTCGGCCCGGAGCCCGGGGCGCCGAGCATCATCGAGCTGCCGGTGCAGTGGGCGCTCGATGACTGGGAGGCCTACAACTACCTGCCGGGCATCACCGGGTCTGGCGTCATCGCCCGACCGTCCGAGGTCTTCGAGCGGTGGACCGCCGAGCTCGACGCGCTTGTCGCGGAGGGAGGCCTCTTCGTGCTGACAAACCACCCGTTCGTCTCCGGCCGCTCGTCCCGCGCGGCGGCGCTGGAATCACTCATCAATCACGCGCAGGCGATCGACGGCCTGTGGATCGCCACCGCCGGCGAGATCGCGGCGCACGCCGCGACCCTGGACCTGCCGGCAGTGGCGCACGAGCCGCCGC
>JBLMXF010000016.1:0-22541 GCA_050257595.1 Acidobacteriota bacterium
AGCACGTTGTAGGTGGCGGTGACCGCCTGCAGGGCCTTGAGCACCTCGGGCTGGCCGTTGACCTGGATCTCGAGGAAGAGATACGTCGGGTCGGTGCCCTGGCTGGTGCGGTACAGGTAGAGGTGGTACGCCTCCAGACCTTCCTGGAACGCCTTGTCCACCTGGACGTCGCGATAGGCCTTGTCGTGGAAGGTGATGCCGGGGGTCGGCGTGGGCCGGGTGGCGTCCTCCACCGGGCGGACCTCGTCGGCGCGGATCTTGCCGAGCGAGGCCACCGATGGCGTCGGGGTCGGGGTCGGCTGGACGATCCCGGCATCGACCTAATCGAGCGGCACGGCGTCGCCCAGGTGCTGCGTGTTGAACTTCTCCGTTGCCTGGACATCGATCTGGTTGAGCGGGATCGCCGTCAACGTGCCGTTCTTCAGGGTGACCAGGGCGTTCGGACCCTTGACCTCGTACTTGTCCCGGGCGACCACGCGGGCACCGTTGCGGAGGATCACCACGTACGTCGCCTGGGCCCAGGCCGCCACCAGCATCAGCGCCGCGACCAGCAATTGCGACCTTTTCACGTTGACAACCTCCTCGTCGGGATTAGTATAGCCGCCTACGGGGGGGTGCGCGATGCTGATCGTGATGACGGTGGGCGCGACCCGCGAGGATGTCGAGCGGGTCACGGGGAGGATCGAGGCCGCCGGGCTTCGAGCCCACACCATCCCGGGCGCCCAGCGGGTGGCGATCGGGATCACGGGCAACCGCGCCGAGGTCAACCCTGCCCTGTTCGAGAGCCTCCCCGGCGTCCTCGAGGTGATCCCCGTCTCGCACCCCTACAAGTTGGTCAGCCGCGAGATGATGCGCGAGGACAGCGTGATCGAGGTCGGCGGGGTAAGGGTCGGCGGGGGCAACTTCGCCGTGGTTGCCGGTCCCTGCTCGGTCGAGACGGACGAGCAGATGCTGACCACCGCGCGGGCCGTACGGGCAGCCGGAGCCCACATCCTGCGCGGCGGCGCGTTCAAGCCGCGCACCTCGCCGTACTCGTTCCAGGGACTCGGCAAGCCCGGCCTCGAGATCCTGCGCGCGGTCGGGCGCGAGGTGGGCATGCCGATCGTGTCCGAGGCGCTCGACGAGGAGTCTCTCGACCTCGTCGCGGAGTACTGCGACATGATCCAGATCGGCGCGCGCAACATGCAGAACTTCTCGCTGCTGCGCACCTGCGGGCGGGCGCGCAAGCCGGTCCTCCTCAAGCGGGGCATGGCGGCGACCATCGAGGAGCTGCTGATGGCCGCCGAGTACGTCCTGTCGGAGGGGAACTATCACGTCGTCCTGTGCGAGCGCGGCATCCGGACGTTCGCCGACCACACCCGCAACACCCTCGACCTCGCCGCCGTGGTCGCGGTCCAGCGCCTCTCGCACCTCCCGATCATCGTCGACCCCTCGCACGGCACCGGCAAGCGGCACAAGGTGATCCCCATGGCCCGCGCCGCCGCGGCCGCGGGCGCCGACGGCCTCATGATCGAGGTCCACCACGACCCGCCGACAGCGCTCTCCGACGGCTCGCAGGCCGTCGTGCCCGAGGAGCTCGCGCAGCTTATGATGCAACTGCCGGCGCTGCTCCCGCTCACCGGCCGCCATCTCACCGCACCGGCCGCGGCACGAGCCTGAGGCGGGAGAGCGATGCTCGCGAACGCCGCCGTCCCCCTCCTCCTCTCCACTGCGCTCACCTGGCTCGACCCGGCTGCCCTCACGCCGCCCCAACGCGGCGTGTGCGTGACGGAGTGGACCGACGGCCAGCGTCTCGAGATCCCCGTCGAGGTGCTCGGCGTCCTGGACGCGACCGCTCCCGATCGTACGGCCGTGCTGATCCGCCTCGACGACCCGCGTTTCGCGGGCGGTGGCGTCGCGGCCGGGATGAGCGGATCGCCGGTGTACGTCAATGGCACGCTGCTGGGCGCCCTGGCGTTCGGGTGGGCGTTCGCCAAGGAGCCCCTCGCCGGGGTGACGCCGTTCGCGACGATGCACCGGCTCGCTGGCGGTCCCGCCACCCCCCTCGGCGCCGCGCCCACCCTCGCCCAGCTCTCCTCCCTCGTCGCGGGCAAGCTCGAGCCGGCCGCGTTGTTGCCGGTCCGGCCCGGCTCTCCCGTCGTCCCGATCCCGGTCGCGGTGGGTGGCTTTGCACCACCGTCGGGGTTCGGGCGGCAGGTGCTCGAGTCGATGGGCCTCCAGCCGGTGCCTACCGGCGGCGTCTCGGCCCTCGCCGGCATTCCTGCGGCCGGCGACATGATCGCGGCCATCCTGGTGTGGGGCGACGCCAACATCGCGGCAGGCGGCACCGCGACCGCTGTCGAGGGCGACAAGGTGTGGGCGTTCGGCCATCAGTTCCTGGCCCTCGGCGGCGTCCGGCTGCCGGCGGCCCGCGCCCGTGTGATCGCGGTGCAGAACTCGTACCAGAACTCGTTCAAGATCTTCACCGTGGGGCAGCCGTTCGGCACCTTCGTGGCCGACCGCACGGCCGGAATGCTCGCGGTGGCAGGGAGCCCGCCCGCGGGCATCCCGGTCGACGTCACCGTCCACGAGCCGCTGGGTGATTCGGGTTGGCACTTCAGGATCGCCGAGGTGCCGCTCCTCGAGCCGCTCCTCGTCACCTATCTCACCAACGCCTGCCTGACCGCGCGCGGCGCGGCGAGCGGGGAGGCGACGGTCCGGGTCCGGCTCTCCTTGTCGTTCGCCGACGGCCGCCAGGTCGCCGTCGAGCAGACGGTACGCAGCCTCGACGCGCTGGCCCGGGCGGCCGCGTTCACCGGCGCCACGGTCGGGCTCCTCGAGGCCTCGCCGTTCGCGAAGCCCGCGCTGACTGCCGTCACGGTGGATCTTTGCCGGCTCGAGCAGGCGGAGAGCGCGACCGTCACCGAGGTGCTCCCCGATCGGACCACGCTCCGGCCGGGCGAGACTCTCGACATCCGGGTCCGGCTCGCCCCGTACCGCGAGGCGGAACGGACCGTTCCCCTGCGCATCACGGTGCCCCCTGACACCCGGCCCGGACGCCTCGATCTGATCGTCGCCGACGGCGCCGCGTGGACCGAGTACCGGCTCAAGGCCGCCGGCGAGGAGCCCGTCGACTTCACGGGCCAGCTCGCCCAGCTCGCCGGCTTCGAGCCCAACGCCACCCTGGTGGCGGCCCTGGAGAGCAAGGAGCCGGGCGTGGCGGTGCCGGGAGGCTCACAACCCAGGTTGCCCCCGTCGTGGGCCGCGACGCTCGCGATCGGGCTCGGCGACGGCGCCGTGACCCGGCTTTCCAGGGCGTTCGTGGCGACCACGCGCTGGACCGCGCCCTACCCACTGGAAGGTGCGTTCCGGATCGCTCTCACGATCCGGCCACCGCTCGCGGAGACACCATGAGGAAACTGCTCGCCGCGCTGGCCGTGCTGGCGCTCGTCGGACCGGCCGAGGCCGCCCAGGTCCGGCGCTTCGCACTCGACACCACCCGCAACCTCGCGGGAAGCGAGGGGCGCGGGATCGCCGTCTTCCCCGACGGCTCCCTCCGGCCCGTGGGCGCGCTCGCGACCGTGGCCAGCTTCGACGAGCCCCTCGGCCTCGCGCTCGCCGTCGCCGCGGACGGCACCGTGTACGTCGGCACCGGCCACCCGGCGCGGGTGTGGCGCGTCCGCGCGGGCAAGAAGGAGCTCGTCGGCGAGCTGGAGGCGGACCAGATCACGGCGCTGGTCCTGGATCCCAAGGGCACGCTGTACGCCTCCACGGCCGTTCCGGCGCTTCTCGTCCGGCTCCCGGCCGGCGCCGCCCGCTTCGAGGTCGTGACCCGGCTCGCCGAGGGCAACCTCTGGGACCTGGCGTGGTTTCAGGGCCATCTGATCGGGGCGGCCGGCAACCCCGGCCGGCTCCTCCGCCTCGCTGGACCGGGCTTCGAGAAGATCGCCGACATCCCCGACACGCACGCCCGCTGCCTCGCGGTGTCGGGCAACCTCCTGTACATCGGGACCTCCGGAAAAGGCCTGGTGATGCGCTGGGACGGCCGGGGGCCGCTCGGCGTCCTTGCCGACTCCTCGTTCACCGAGATCGCCTCGCTCGCGGTCTCGCCGGACGGGACCGTGTGGGCGGCGGCCCTCACCGGTGATCCGACCATGGGCAAGCCGGCGAAGAACTCCGGCGGGGAGCCGACCGTCAGCGTGACCGAGGAGAACACTCCGACGCCGACACCGAAGTCCGAGAAGGGGCCCGCCACGTCGGAGATCCTGCGCATCCTGCCTTCGGGCGCCACGACCACCGCCTACCGCTTCGCGAAGCAGTTGGCCGACGCGGTGGCGTGGGGCGACCACGGCCTCGTGGTCGGGACCGGTCTCGACGGCGAGATCTGGCAGCTGGTCGACGGCGACGCGGCCCAGCTCGATGCGGTGGACGCGGCGCAGGTCGTCCGCCTCGCCGGCGGGGGGAAGTGGGCGTTGACGCAGGGACCGGTCAAGCTCGTGCACCGCTCGAGCGTCATGCGCGGGACCTTCGCCTCACCGGTGCTCGACGCCGCCCTGCCTGCCGAATGGGGCGAGGTGGCGGTCCGGCGCGAGCTGCCGCCCGGGGGGACCTGCACGCTGCAGTTCCGCTCCGGCGCCACCGCCGAACCGGGGGATACCTGGAGTCAGTGGACCACGGCGCAGGCCTGCGACGGCGCGCGGGTCGAGGCACCGCCGGCGCGCTTCCTGCAGTGGAGGATCGAGCTGGCCGGCGCTGGCGCCCGCGTCGAGCGCGTGGAGGTTGCGTACCGCCAGGTGAACCTGGCTCCGGAGATCGGCGAGTTCACCGTGTACGAGCCCGGCGAGGTCTTCCTCAAGACCCCCCCGCCCTCGGACCGGATCGTCGAGGTCCAGCACCCGGATCTGTCGGGGATCTTCACCACGCTCGACGACAACGCCTCGGAGCGCCAGGCCACGTTGGGCAAGCGCTACTATCGGGTCGGGTACCAGAGCCTGTCGTGGAAGGTCGGGGATCCCAACAACGACCCGCTGCGCTTCACTCTCGAGGTGCAGCCGGCCGGCAGCGGCGAGTGGTGGACGGTTCGAACCGATCTTGATACCACGGTAATCGCCCTCGACACCCAGGCGCTGCCCGACGGGCTCTACCGCTTCCGCCTGACCGCCTCGGACGAGCCCGGCAACCCCGACGCGCCGGCGACGGCGCAGGCACTCTCCAGCTACGTGACCGTCGACAACACGCCGCCGCACGTGACCATCACGCGGGACGGCAAGGAGTGGCTGGTCAGGGTCGAGGACGCACTTTCCACGATCTCGATCGTGGAGTGGAACCGGGACGCCGACAGCTGGCACCCGCTGGTGCCCGCCGACGGCGCCCTGGGAGGTAAGACGGCGGTCGCACGCATCCCGGTGAAGACCGGACCCCACGTCCTCGCCGTGCGCGCGATCGACGACCACCACAACCGGGCCGTCGCGTCCGTCGAGGAGAAGCCATGAGCGGGCAGCCGATCACCGCGGTCTATCCGGGCAGCTTCGACCCCCTCCATCTCGGGCACGTCGACATCGTGCGGCGGGCGACCGGGATGTTCCCGCGCGTCGTCGTCGCGGTGCTGGAGAATACGGAGAAGAAGCCGCTGCTGTCGGCCGGCGAGCGCGTCCAACTCGCCAACGAGGCCCTCTCGGAATACCCCGGACTCACGGTGACCTCGTTCCACGGACTGCTCGTCGACTTCATGAAGCACTCCGGAGCGCGAATCATCGTCCGGGGAATGCGTGCCGTCTCGGACTTCGAGTATGAGTTCCAGCTCGCCCTGATGAACCGGCGGCTGTGGGGCGTGGTCGACACCGTGATGCTCACGCCCAATGAGGAGTTCGTTTACCTCTCCTCACGGGTGATCAAGGAGATCTGGAGCCTCGGTGGCGACGTTTCGGGCCTGGTCCCGGAACCGGTGCGGCGGGCCCTGGAGCGCCTCCGCCAGGCCGGCGGCTGACCGTCAGGCACCGGCCGAGAGGAAGAAGGTCTGCGCGGGCAAGAGGTGATGCTGACGGCGTCCCTTGACGCCCGAGGTGGTGCAGTACGCACGCGGGAGCTTGCGCAGCCGATACGAGTCGAACAAGTTGATCTGGTTGTCCGTGAGCGACTGGATCACGGTCCAGTGATCGTAGAGCCCGTTGGTGGCAAGGAGCACGACCCGGCGGTTCTGCCCGTCAAGAAAGGTCGAGAGCGCCGCCCAGAAGGCATCGAGGTCGGGCGTCGCCACCCCGCGGAACGGCATCTCCTGCAGGGGAATCCGCGACCCCATGACCTGCTCGAGGATGGCTGAGACGTGCTTGAGCATCATCCCCTCGGTAAGGATGCTGGACAGCCATCTCTTGCGGGAGAGGAAGTGGATGATCTCGCTGAACAGCTCCTTCGATCCTTCCTTGGGGGTCATGTTGAGGATGCGGTCAGCATTGACCACGCTGTAGATGCCGCACAGCGAATCGAGGGCACCCTGATTGAAAGGCAGCATGGTGACCTCCTCTCCCGTGACCCGGGTGACACGGGAACGGAATCCGGGGCGGACCTGGGTCCACATCAGACCTCGGTTCGCTCCGGGGGAGGTCATAATACGCCATTCCATGCTCGGGGGAATCCCCCCTCCGGCGCTCCCCTCGCCACGATTGTGTAAAGCCATTGCAAGGTATTGACAACAGAATGTTTATGGCCCAGCACGGGGAACCCGACGAGGCCTAGTCGCGCTTCTCGAGCTCGAGCTCGATCTCGGCCTTCTCGGTGTGCGCGTCGGCGGCAACCACGATCTTCACCCATGCGGTTCGGTACCCTGCAAGCGTCATCCTGGCGTAGTAGACGCCCGGGTGCGGGAACACGTAGGTCTTTTCGTCCAGGCTGCTTACAAGCCCGAGGGAGGTGCCGTTGATGGCCAGCTCGGCATCGTCCGGCGAGACGTTGAACTCGGCGCTGTGGCTACAGGCGAACACGCCGAGCAAGCGAGGGGTCGGCGTCGGTGCCGGGGTCGGCGTGTCCGGGGGCCGAACCGCCTGCATCACCGCGGTCGGCACCGCAGCCGGCGAGGCCGTCGGGAGAGGTGCCGCCGTGGCCACCGCCACGACGCTGGTGGCTATCGGCGGCGGCTCCTGGCTTGGCGGCATCGTCGCCACGGCCGGCGGAGCCGTGCCACCGAGCACCTCGCCTGCCGGAGCCGGTGGGCGCCTGAGGACGATCAGCGCGATCACGAGGACCAGCGCGCCACCACCCAGGATCGCCAGCGGCAGCAGCGGAAGACGCCTCTCCGACACCGGCTCCCGCGCCGGCGCTGGCGGCCGTTCACCGGGCTGGGCGGCGGCCATGGCCGAGGTCGGCGCCGTGGCCGTGAGTGACGCCGACTGCGCCCCCGCGACGGGGCGGGTCGGAGTGGTCTCCACGAGCGACGTCGGCGCGACCGCGAGGGTCGCCTGGGCCGCCAGGGCACGCGCATGCACCGCGAACGAGGCACCGTCAGGGACCCGCTCGTCGAGAGACTTGGCCAGGCAGGAGCGCAGGAACCTCGCCGTCGGCTCGCCCAGCGATCGGAAGACGTCCTCGTTCGTGAAGGGGTCCTCGTGGAGGATCTGATAGATCAGGGTCGTGAAGGTCTCGGCCGGGAACGGGCGCCGGTGCAGCAGCAGCTCGTAGAGCACGACCCCGAGCGAGAAGAGGTCGGCCCTGCCGTCGACCGGCTCCCCGCGGACCTGCTCCGGCGCCATGTACGCCGGGCTGCCGAGGACGGTCCCGGTGCGCGTGAGGTCCGTCCCCTCGCCGATCGCCTTGGCGACCCCGAAGTCGGCCACCTTCACCCGCCCGTCGCGACACATCATGATGTTGGCCGGCTTGACGTCCCGATGGATGACGCCGAGCGCATGGGCCGCGCCCAACGCCTCGGCCACCCGGGCACACAGCTCGAAGGCATCCGGGGCGGCGAGCCCCTCGCCGCGCGACATCCTCTGCGCCAGCGACTCGCCGTCGACCAGCTCCATGACCAGATAGAGCGAGTCACCCTCACGGCCGGCGTCGAAGACGGTCACCACCCCCGGGTGATTGATCCGGGCCGAGACCTTGGCCTCGCGCATGAAACGCCTCTCGAGCTCTTCGATCGAGAGGGTCGTGGAGGCATGGCGCGCGGAGATGACCTTGATCGCGACCGGGCGGTCGAGCGCCGGGTCGAGGCCCCGGTACACCACTCCCATCGCCCCCCGCCCGATCTCTCCGTTGATCCGGTAGCGACCCAGGGACGGGGGAGGGGTCACGGGTTCCCTGCTTCGTGATCACCGGGGGACGGCTCGACATCCTCCTCGGTCACGGTGTCGGTCCCCGCGTCGGCGCGATCGAGCACGGCCTCGGCCCGTTCCACCTGATCGGGCGGGACGAGGAGCGTGACCTCCTCCAGGACGCCGACACCGTACGGGTAGGGGTGCGTCTGCTTGTCGACGATCTCGGCCGGGATGCCTTCAGCCTGAAGCAACCCGCGCGCGAGCTGGGCTTCCTCCGCGGTGGTGAACGCGACCAGGGGCACCCACGGCGGACCCGGCTCGTCTGGTCCTGAAGCCTCGGGAGGGGTGTCGCTCAAGGCGCTGCCACACTCCGAGCACGTCGTGAAGCCTTCCCGGTACTCGGTCCCGCACGTCGGGCACCACGGCATGGCCACCCCCCAGAGTCGGCCGCAGGCAGTTAGAACTCGAACAGCTCGCCGTCGAGGACGTCCGAGAGCTGGCGCATGACCCCGGCGGTCACCGCGGCCGATGCCCCGGCGACGATGGCGGCGCCCTTGGAACGCCCGAGCAGGAAGCCGAGCCCCGCCGCGAGACCGATCGACAGCATGGGGTGCCGTCTCACGAGGTCCCGCCAGTCGATCTCGTCCGGGATCACCTTGTCGAGGAGAAAATCGGCGTCGAGGCGGTGCTTGGCCGAGGCGCCGCTCTCCCCCTCGTCGTTGTCGAGGTCGTACAAGGCCGGATCGGCGACCTCTTTCTCGTCCACGTCCTGGTCCCGCGGCTCGTCCATAGGCTACGGCTCCCGCCTGCGCACCATGTAGCCGACCGCGAAGCCGACCGCGAGAGCGATCAGGATCGACTTGCCAGGGTTGCGCCGGACGTAGTCGACGACGTCGTCACGCATCTCCTTGACGTCGATCTCCTCGATCTTCGCCTTCACCTTCGCGTACCCCTTCTTGATCTCGGCGGAGAGCCTCTCGAACTGGGTCTTCGCCTTCTCGTAGAGCTCCTCGGCGATCTCGCGCGCGCGGCCGTAGAGCTGGCCGATCTTCTCCCGCGCGGTGTCGAGGGAGGCGCGGGCGTCGGCAAGGTAGACCTTGGCCTTCTCGTAGGCCTCGGTGGAACGGGCCCTCACCTTGCCGTAGCCCTCCCCGAGGACTTCCTTCGCCTTGTCCATCGAGCCCTGGGCCTTCTCGATCGACTCCTTCGCCTCTTCGAGGGCGCTCGCGCTGCGGTCATCGAGCTGATCGATCTTTTCCTCGACGGTCGAGACCTTCTTCTCGCCCACCATAAACACCTCCCTCACAACCTTTTCGCCTTTCATTGTACGCTGCCGACGCCACCTTGTGCAACGGCCGGGCGGCGCGACCGGGTAAGATGGCCGTATGCCAGCGCTCACGTTCCTCGGCGCAACCGGGACCGTGACCGGATCGCGCTACGTCCTGGAAGCCCATGGACGGCGGCTGCTGGTCGACGCCGGGTTGTTCCAGGGGCCCAAGGATCTCCGCCTCCGCAACTGGACCAGGTTCCCGGTCGATCCCGCATCGTTGGACGCCATCGTCCTCACCCACGCGCACATCGACCACACCGGCTTCCTCCCCCGGCTGGTGCGCGACGGCTTCGTCGGCCAGACCTTCGTCACGCCCCCCACCAGGCGGCTCCTCGGCCCCCTGCTGATCGACGCCGCCCACCTCCAGGAAGAGGAGGCGCGCTACGCCAACAAGATCGGATCGACCAGGCACCGGCCCGCCCTCCCGCTGTTCTCGGTTCAGGACGCTCAGGCTGCGCTCGCGACCCTGCGGCCGCAACCGTTCGACGAGGCGTTCGAGCTCTTCCCGGGCGTGAGGTTCACCTTCCACCGGCAAGGCCATATCCTCGGCGCTGCGGCGATCGAGTTCCGCATCAAGGCGTCGGGGGGCGACTATCTCACCATCGAGTTTTCCGGCGACGTGGGGCGCTACGACGTCCCGATCCTGCGCCCGCCGGCGCCGTACCTGGGCTCCGACTACCTGGTCATCGAGTCCACTTACGGCGATCGTTTTCACGACAGCTCGGACCCGGCCGACGCGCTCGCGGAGGTGATCCGCGACAACGCAGCGCGCCGGGGAATCCTCCTCATCCCCGCGTTTGCCATCGACCGCACGCAGGAGGTGCTCTACCTGATCAGTCAGCTGATCCGGGACGAGGCCATCCCGAGCGTCCCCATCTTCCTGGACTCGCCGATGGCGCGCGAGGCGACCGCCGCTTACCGGCAGTGTGCCCAGGAGCACGATGCCGAGATGCGCGAGCTTCGCCGCGAGGGCGTGGACCCGCTCTCGCCTCCCGGCATCACGGTCATCGGCAAGGTCCAGGAGTCTCAGGCGCTCAACGCCATGCGCGGTCCGGCCATCATCGTCTCGGCGTCCGGGATGGCCAACGGCGGACGCATCCTCCACCACCTCCTCCACCGCCTCCACGACGCGGCGAACACCGTCCTGTTCGTCGGCTACCAGGCGGAGGGCACCCGCGGGCGCCGGATCCTCGACGGCGAGAAGGAGGTCAAGATCTTCGGGCAGATGGTGCCGGTGCGGGCGCAGGTGAGGAGCATCTCCTCGCTGTCCGCCCATGCCGACGCCGACGAGCTCACGATCTGGGCCGGCTCCGCGGAGCGTGCCCCCCGCCGGGTGTTCGTGACCCACGGCGAGCCCGCCGCCCGCCAGGCGATGGCGGACAGGCTCCACGCCCGACTGGGGTGGGCGTGCAACATGCCGGAGTTCGGCGAGACGGTCGAGCTTTGAGCCGGACGTTCCGCCGACTGGCGCAGTTCTTCGCAGAGCTCGCCCGGGCTCAGCACCGCGACCTCCTGATGGTCCACTCGGCCGCCCTCGCCTACACGACGCTGCTGTCCCTGGTCCCGGTGCTGACCGTCCTGCTCGTCAGCGCGGTCGGCAACAGCCCCTCCCAGTTCGAACAGCTGCTCGGGGCGATCGGCTACGTGCTCCCGTTCACCTCCACTCAGGTCCAGAAGACGCTCGTCCAGTTCGCCCAGCGCACTGCGCACCTCGGCTCCATCGCCGTGGTGGTCTCCTTCCTCGTGGCCATCAACCTCTTCTACCAGATCGAGGAGGTCATCAACGCCATCTGGGGCGTGCCCCAGCGCCGCAAGCTCCGGTGGCGTCTCGCGTCGTTCGTGGCCCTGCTGATCTGGGGGCCGGTGCTCCTCGTGGTCCTGTTCTCCGGGCTGTACTGGGTCTCGTCGCGCCCCTGGTACCCGAGCGTGGCCTGGCTCGGTCGCCCCCTCCCGGCGGTGTTCTCCGTCGCCGTCCTCACCCTGCTCTACCACCTCGTCCCCCACACCAAGGTCCCGTGGCGGGCCGCCGCGGTCGGCGCCGGCGTCGCCACCGGCGCCATGCTCGCCATCCACCTCGGCTTCCAGACCTACCTGGCAGCGGCCGGCAAGCTCAACGTGATCTACGGCTCGCTCAGCCTGCTCCTCCTCTTCCTCGTCTCGCTCTACCTGTTCTGGTTCGCCCTGATGCTCGGAGTCGAGGCGTCCTGGGTGGTCGGGCACCGACCCACGCCGATCCCGGCCCCCCAGGTCGAGGCCGTGATCGCGGTGCTCCTCGAGACGCAGCGCGACGGGGTCCTCAGCCGCGAGCGGGCACATGCGGCCCTCGGCGACCGCGCTCCCGACATCCTCGCGCTCCTCACGCGTGTCCCCGAGATCCTCCTCCGCTCCCGCGGCGGGTTCCAGCTCGCCCGCAGCGCCGAGGAAATCACCGTCGCCGACGTCGTTCACCGGGTCTGTCCCGACAGCACCTCCTCGTGGACCGAACGAGACGCGACACTGGCGACACTGGCCAAGG
This sequence comes from Acidobacteriota bacterium, assembly GCA_050257595.1. Lineage (GTDB taxonomy): Bacteria > Acidobacteriota > Thermoanaerobaculia > Thermoanaerobaculales > Thermoanaerobaculaceae > JBLMXF01. The sequence goes on from JBLMXF010000016.1 coordinate 12,071, forward strand.
AGAAGCCGCACCCTTCACCGGCGGTGACCCCTCGGAATGGTGCGACGGGCACGAACGACGAGGCCCCTGCTGGTGACGCCGGGCCGGAGCCCAACCTGGCCGGCAACCCACCGCCGGTCCGCTAGCCGGGCTCAGCGCGGCATCACGCGCTCGAAGAAGTTGCCGCCGCCGGGAACGGGGGTGGCGGCGACACCGGGCCCCGGTCGCGCCCCGGTGTATTCGGAGAACAGCCCGATGACCAGCGTCCACCGTACGTTGACGAACCCCGCACGTTCGAGCGCCGTGATGATCGCCTCGGGCGGCACACACCGCTCGATGGTTTCCCAGTAGTAGCGCATGAGCAACGCCGTGTCACGGCTGCCCGTGAGGAGACGCGTGAGTACCGGAACGACGGACCGGAGGTAGCAGCGCAGCAGCGTGTACGGGACCCTCCCGGTCGGGCGGGTCAGCTCGAGGAGACAGACCCGCCCGCCCGGCCGCAGCACGCGGAAGAACTCCTGGAAGGTCACGGTCAGGTCCGAGAGGTGCCGGAGAGCGTAGCCCATGGAGAGAAAGTCGAAGCTGGCATCGCGGACCGGGATCCGCTCGCCGAGGCCCATCAGACCTGCAATCGCGAGCTGCCTGCGCGCCTCCGCGAGCATGCCCGCGCTCGGGTCAAGCGCGACCAGATGGCCGGAGCCGCCGAGCAGAGTGATCGCCTCGCGAGCGACGAGCCCTGTCCCGGTCGCCACGTCGAGGATCCGCTGACCCGGCCCGAGACCGGCTCGGCCGAGGGCTTGCCTGCGGTACCGGGGACCCGCGCCGAGACCGATCAGGCGCTCGACCCGGTCGTAGCTCGGTGCGGCCTCGTCGAACAGACGACGAACAAACTCCGGCCGTTGCTCGTCACTCTGGTAGTAGCCGGTCAACGTGGGATGCGGCGGCAGAGCCGCGCCACCTCGGTCCGCTCGAGTGGATGTCACGCGCCGAGTGTAGCAGCCGGGAGCATGAAGCGCCGCGCGCGACGCGTGGGCCTTGGGGAGTCATAGCGAAGACTGCGGCTCGTGTCACACGTCGACGGAGCGTCGAGGTCCGGCGCGCCTCCTCGAGCTCCGAGCCTCAGAACGTGGTCCCGATGCTGAAGGTGAAGTCGGCTCGCTTCTCGTCGGCGATGCCGAGCGACGGGACACCCTTGTAGGGTTTGAGGTTGATGCCGTAGATGAAGCGGAGGGGCGCCTGGAAGATCGGGAGGAAGATGCGCAGCTCGGCGCCGGCGCTGTAGCGCAGCACGCCGAGGTCCCACCCCTGCTGCTCCGCCCAGGTGTTGCCGATGTCGCTGAAGAAGATGAGCTTCAGCGGCCCGCCGACCTTGATCTGGTACTCCATGTTGAGCTGCAGGTAGCGGTCACCGCCGAGCGGCGTGCCGTACTGGTCGCGGAAGTAGTCCCCGTTGGGAACCCGCGGCAGCACGCCGTAGTAGGGGAAGCCGCGCAGGGAACGCTCGCCGCCCAGGCGATAGCGGTCGTAGACGGGGATCGCCGTGCCGCTGAACGGCCGGATGTAGCCGCCCTCGACGTTGAAGGCGACGATGTAACGACGGCCGATCGGATGGTAAAACGACATCCCGGCCTCGGGTCGCCAGTAGCTGAAGTCGCCCCCGAGCAGGCCTCCGGCGTAGCGCAGGCGCCCGAAGTAGGTGAGGCCCTGGCTCGGATCGAATGGATCGTCGCGCGAGTCGTAGCCGTAGGCCGGGGTGAACGACGAGGTGATTCCCTTGTAGTCGGCGAAGAACAGGTCCGGAACGGAGATCCCCGAGTAGGGGGGCGGCAGGGGCGGACGGTGCGGCGAGGCAGGTTCCTGACCGGCGAGCACGTAGCGGGTGACGTTGTACTTGGCGTTGACGTTCTCGTAGCCGTAGGTGAGGGTGAACTGGCCGAAGTCGCCGACCCCGAGGCCCCAGAGGAGCGATCCCCCGGTGGAATTGCGGATGTAGTCCACGAGGTCCATCCTCTGCTTGTAGATCGAGGCGCCGACGACCATGCGGCGGTCGAGGAAGTACGGCTCGCTGAACGACAGCGAGTATGAGTCGGCGCGCGCCCCCGACGACAGCGACACGCCGAGTGTCTCGCCCCGGCCGAGGAAGTTCCTGGTGTTGAAGACGACCTGCGCGAAGAAGTGGTCGAGCTCCGAGTAGCCGGCGCCGAACTGGATGTCCGTCCGCCCGATCTCGGTCCCCTTCACCGTCACGTTGACCAGCTTGTTGACGTCGTCGAACTTGAAGTCGAGGGGGTCCTCGGTGAGCTTGAAATACCCGAGCTGGTTGACCTTGAACACGGACCTCCGGAAGGTGCTCATGTCCATCCAGCTGCCCTCGAGGAGGCGGAACTCCCGCCGCAGGACCTTCTCCTGCGTCTTGGTGTTCCCCGTGAACTCGAGCCGCCCGAGCCGATAGCGGTCGCCCTCGTAGACCTGGATTTCGACGTCGGTGACGTCCGCCTTTCCTTTGACGTCCTTGGTCACCTGATTGGTGTAGGCGTAGATGTAGCCGCGCGCCTGGTAGGCGGTGCGCACCGCCTCGTTGCCCGCATCGATCTTCGAGTAGTTGTAGACCTTCCCGGGCTTGACCTCGTAGTACAGCTTGCGCAGCTTGTCGGTCGGGAACACGGTGTTGCCGACGATGCTCAGCTCGCCGAGGCGGAACTGCCGGCCCTCCTCCACGGGAATCGTGATGCTGGTGGCGAACTTCTTCTCCGCTTGCGTCTTCCCCCGGGGCTTGCGGGCGACGAGCTCGGCGGTCGGCTCACCGATGATGACGTCCTTGTAGCCGTGGTTCATGTAGAACTTCTTGAGGTTCTCCGAGTCCTCGCCCCACGCCTCCTTGTTCCAGATCAGCTTCTTGCCGAACAGGTGGAAGAGTGACCTCTCCTTGATCTTCTTCATGGCGCGTCGGAGTCTCGCGTCGGAGAACACCTTGTTCCCGGTAAAAGAGATCTTCCCGATGCGGACCTTGCTCCCCTCGTCGATCTGGAAGACGACCTTCTTGGCATTCACTTCTACATTCTCGACGATCGGCGTGACCACCGCACTCGAGTAGCCCTCTTTGGCGTAGACATCCTCGATCGCCTGCTTGAGTTTCTGGAGATCCGAGCTCTTCAGGGGCACGTTGCGCTTGAGGGTGACCCCGGCGGTGTCGAGCTTCTCCCGGATGGTCGTCGCCGACAGCTTCTTGTTACCCTTGAACTCGAAGGCCGTCACCGTCGGCCGTTCCTTGACGGTGACGATCAGCTTCACCTTGCCGGGAGAGATGTCCTCGGCCTCGACCTTGAGGTCCTCGACCAGGCCGGAATCCCAGAAGCGATGGAAGTTCTTGGCGATCGCGGCAGGGTCGTAGGGATCGCCCTTGGAGACCCCCAGGTAGTACTCGACGGTGTCCGGCGTGATCGTCGACCCCCCGACCACCTGGACTTCCTCGATCACCTTCTTCTCCGCATCGGCGGCGAACGCCAGCCACGGCGCGACCAGCAGTAGCACAGAGACGACGACGCTCCTCAGCCGCACACACCCTCCCGCACCGCGACGCGCAACCGCTCGCCGTCCACCCAGGCCACGAGAGCCTCTGCGGCCCGTTCGCGGTGCTGGATCAGGTAGTCCGAAACGGCATCCTCCAGGTGGCGCTGCACGGCGCGGCGCAGCGGCCGCGCACCGGCCGCCGCGTCGTCACCCGCGTGTCCCAGAAGCCAATCGACGACCTCCCTCGGCACCTCGAGGGCGATCCCCCGTCCCGCCAGGTGGTCGACGACATCCCCGACGAGAAGGCCTCCCACCTCGCGCATGTTCTCCGGCGAAAGCGGGTTGAACACCACGATGTCGTCGAGCCGGTTGAGAAACTCGGGCGGGAAGTGGCGCCGCAGCTCCCGCAGGACCGTCTCGCGGATCTCCCCGATCTGGCGCGCCGCGCTGCCCGCGAAGCCCATCGTCCCGGCGAACAGGTCGCGGGTCCCGAGGTTCGAGGTCATCACGATCAGGGTGTTCTTGAAGTCGACCTGGTCCCCGTAGGCGTCGGTGAGGATGCCGTCCTCGAGGACCTGGAGGAGGACATGGGCGATGTCGGGGTGCGCCTTCTCCATCTCGTCGAGGAGGATCACCGAGTACGGCTGCCGGCGAATCCGTTCGGTGAGCTGTCCCCCCTCCTCGAACCCCACGTAGCCGGGCGGCGAACCGATCAGCTTGGACACTGCGTGCTTCTCCATGTACTCGGACATGTCGAAGCGCACCAGGGCCTTCTCCGACTGGAACAGGAAGCGGGCGAGCTGACGCGCAACCTCGGTCTTGCCGACGCCCGACTGGCCGAGGAAGAGGAACGAGCCGATCGGACGCAGCCCCCGCGTGACACCCAGGCGGGAGCGGCGGATCGCGCGGGCGATCGCCGAGATTGCCTCTGCCTGCCCGACGATGCGCTGGCGGAGGATCTCCTCCATGCGGGCGAGACGGTCGGCCTCGTCCTCCTGCAGGGTAGCGATGGGGATCCCGGTCCACGAGGAGATGACCTCCTCGACGTGGGTCCTGGTCACATCCGCCGGCGGCTCGTCGAGCGGGAGGACCTGGGTGAGCCGGCGGATCTCACCACGCAGCTCGAGCTCGCGCTCGCGCAACTTGACGGCTCCCTCGAAGTCCTTCGCCGAGACGGCCCGCTTCATCTCCCGGACCACCCGCGACGCATCCTGCTGCATCGCGCGCAACTGCTCGGTCGACGCCGCACGGCGCAGCTTGACGCGCGCTCCCGCCTCGTCGAGCACGTCGATGGCCTTGTCCGGGAAGAAGCGGTCCGGGATGTAGCGTCCCGACTGCTCGACGGCGGCACGCAGGGCGTCGTCGGCGTACCTGACGTGGTGGAACTGCTCGTAGCGCTCACGCACACCCTCGAGGATCCTCAGCGTGGCGGGCTCGTCGGGAGGCTGGACCACGACGGGCTGGAAGCGGCGGGAGAGCGAGCGGTCCTTCTCGATGTACTTGCGGTACTCCTTGAGCGTGGTGGCGCCGATGCAGGTGATCTCGCCACGCGAGAGCGCCGGCTTGAGGATGTTGGCGGCATCGAGCGACCCCTCGGCCGAGCCCGCACCGATCAGGACGTGGAGCTCGTCGATGAACACGACGATCTCCGGGTTCTCCTTGAGCTCCTTCAGGATGCCCTTGAGACGCTCCTCGAACTGACCGCGGTACTTGGTGCCCGCGACCACCAGGGAGAGGTCGAGAGCCAGGATGCGCCGCTCGGCGAGCTGGACCGGCACCCGACCCGCCGTGATGCGCTGCGCGAGCCCCTCCACGATGGCCGTCTTACCGACCCCTGGCTCGCCCAGCAACACCGGGTTGTTCTTGGTGCGGCGCAAGAGGATCTGCACGATCCGGTCGACCTCTTCCTCACGACCCACCAGGGGATCGAAGGTCCCGGAAGCGGCGGACTCCGTGAGGTCGCGGGCGAACTCGGCGAGCGCCGACAGCTCACGCTTGCCCTTGCGCACCTCGCGCTCGCGCAGGACCTCGGCGAGCTCCTCGCGCACCGCGAACAGCGACAACCCCCGGCCGGTCAGCGTGCGGGACGCCGCGCTGCTCTCCAGGCGCAGCATCCCGAGCAGGAGATGCTCGTTGCCCACCGACATCTGTCCGAGGACCTCGGCCTCGTGAGCGGCGAGCAGCAGGATCCGCCGGCTCTCGTCCGAGAGCGGCAGCTCCCCGGGTGTCTGCGCCTCGGCGCCCCCGCCGACCAGGGCGAGCTCGCCTTTCAACGCGGCGACATCGACCTGGAAGTGGGCCAGCAGCTGTTCCACGATCTCGTCGGACTCGCGGAGCAGGCCGAGCAGCAGGTGCTCCGACTCGATCTGCGTCGCTCCCGCCCGTGACGCCTCGTAACGGGCGAAGAAGAGCGTCCGGCGCGCGCGTTCGGTGAGGTTCTCCAGCATCCTAGCCTGAAACCGCCCCGGTCAATCGCAACGTTCGGTCGCAGCGACTGGCCAGGGCCTCGTTGTGGGTCACGATAACACTGGTGAGTCGGCGGCTCAAATGGAGCTCGCGAAGCACCTTGAACACGCCTTCCGCGTTGGCCGTGTCGAGGTTCCCGGTCGGCTCGTCCGCGAGCAGCAGCTCGGGCTCCGAGACCAGGGCACGCGCCAGCGCCCCGCGCTGCTGCTCGCCGCCGGAGAGCTGGTCGGGGAAGTGGGTCCTGCGACCCTCGAGCCCGACCGCCTCGAGTAGCACCGAGGCGCGGGCGAGGGCGTCGCGGTGCGGCCCGCCGGCGATGAAGAGCGGCATCGCGACGTTCTCCTCCAGGGAGAACTCCGGGAGCAGCGCATGGAACTGGAAGACGAACCCGATCCTCCGGTTGCGCCAGCGCGCGCGCTGCACGAGGTCGAGGCCGCCGACATCGGTGCCGAAGAGCTCGAGGCGGCCGGCGTCGGGCCGGTCGAGCAGGCCGAGGAGGTGGAGCAGGGTGCTCTTGCCGACGCCGGAGGGCCCGACGACCGCGAGCATCTCTCCCTCGCTGACCGCGAGGTCGAGTCCGCGCAGGACCTCGACCCGCCGGGGGCCCTCGCCATAGCCCTTGACGAGCCCGCTGCCGCGCACCGCAGTGCCGTTGGTGGAGGCGCGGGCGACCTGCGGCCCCCCGATCCCTGGCCTGTGCGCGCCCGCGTCACTCATACCGCAGCCCCTGGAGGATGTCCCGGCGCGCGGCGGCGCGCGCAGGCGCCAGCGATGCGAGCAGCGCCGACGCCAGTGACACCGAGAGCACGACGACAATGCTGGTCACGGTCACCCGGAAGGGCACGTGCGAGACCACGAAGACGCCGCGCGGGAGCGGCAACGCCCGGGTCCGCTCGAGGATCGTGGCGACCGCGCCTCCGAGCAACGTCCCGAGCACGCCCCCGAGCGCTCCGACGCCGAGCCCGAGGGCGAGGAAGAGGCGCCGGACCGCGCCGGGCTCGAGACCCATGGCGGCGAGCAGTGCCACATCGGCGCGCTTCTCCGCCGCGACCAGTGCCAGATTGCACAGCAGGTTCAGGGCAGCGACCGCCATCACGAGTGCGACCCCGAAGCCGATCATGGCCCGTTCGAGCGCGAGTGCGGCAAGCAAAGGTCGGTTGAGCTCCCGAAAGCCCACGATCTCGATTCCGTCCGGCACATCACCCTGCACAAGTGATGCCACCTGCCACGCCTTGGCCGGATCCGTGGCCTGAAGCTCGACGGTGCGGGGCCCGCTGGCGCCGAGCAGGGCGAAGCCGACGGCGGCCGGCACGCGCACCTCGGCCTGCTCCTCCCCCGGCCGCACTTCGCCGACCGCACCGACCTCGACCGTACGGCGGAGCGGGAGCGGCCCGAGGGGCGTCAGAACCAGGTGCGGACTGGCCAGAGTCAGCCTCGACCCGGCTCCGACCGCGAGCCGCGCCGCCAGGATCCGATTGACCTCAACGCGGGACAGCCCGTCCTCCACCGTCATCTCGGCGGGGATCGCGCCGCCCTCGGCGATGCACCACACGGCTCCGCCGACCGTGGCACGGACCTTGAGGTCCGGGTGGCGCTCGCGCAGGCGGTCCAGCCAGTCGCCCGGCGGGAGGGTCTGCCCGGAGCGGGGCCGCAGGACGGCGTGCACGCCGCTCTCCTCGAGCTGCCGGCGGATCGTCGACTGGAACCCCTCGAGGAGCGCCAGGGTGATGACCAGCGCCGCGGCCCCGAGCGCCATCGCCGAGAACGACACCGCGCTCACCGCCGCGACATGGGTCCGGCGCCGCAGCCCGAGCAGGTAGCGGCCCGCGAGCAGGCTCAGGACAGACATTCCGAGCCAGTCGTGACGGGGTCGGGGGTCCGGGGTCCGGGGCCCGTTCCCCCACCCTTCCAGTCGATCGCCGTCGAGCTGCACGGGGCAGACACCCTACCGGTCGCGGTCCCCTCCCCCAGCTCGCCTGCAGCTCGGCTTCGCGACCCGGCAACGTAGCGTGCCCGGCGAGCCGGCCCGGGCCGAAAGAAGCGCATCACCCCTCCTTAGGCCGGAGGAGAGGGAACAGGATGACATCGCGAATCGACGCCGAGTTGGTCAGGATCATCACCAGGCGGTCGATCCCGATCCCCTCTCCAGCGGTCGGCGGCATGCCGTGCTCGAGGGCGAACACGTAGTCCTCGTCGACCACCCCGCCACCGAGCCGGACCTGCTCCTCGAAGCGGGCACGCTGGTCGTCCGGGTCGTTGAGCTCGGAGAAGGCGTTGGCCAGCTCCATCCCGCCCACGTACAGCTCGAACCGCTCGGTGAGCTCGGGGTCGTCGGGCTTGCGTTTGGCCAGAGGCGAGATGTCGGCCGGGAAGTCCGTGATGAAGGTGGGATCCTGGAGTTTTGCCTCCGCGGTGGCCTCGAACAGCTCGGCGAGGAGCTTGCCGGAGGACAGCCGGGCGACATCCGCGACGCCGAGCCTCACGGCGGCATTCTCCAGTCGCGCGCGCTCCCCGAGGTCCTCGGCGGTGAGCTCGGAGTAGGCGAGCACGGCCTCGCGCATCGACAGTCGCCGCCACGGGCGGGCCAGCTCCAGGGTGCGCCCCGCGAAGGGCACCGACGTGGTGCCGGTGACGTGCTCGGCGATGCCGCACAGCATCTCCTCGCTGAGGTCCATGAGGTCGCGGTAGTTCGCGTACGCCCAGTAGAACTCGAGCATGGTGAACTCGGGGTTGTGCTGCGTCGACACCCCTTCGTTGCGGAAGTTACGGTTGATCTCGAACACGCGGTCGAAGCCGCCCACGACCAGCCGCTTGAGGTAGAGCTCCGGCGCGATGCGCAGGTACAGCTCCATGTCCAGGGTGTTGTGGTGGGTCACGAACGGCCGGGCCGAGGCGCCCCCCGGAATCGGGTGCATCATCGGCGTCTCGACCTCCAGGAAACCCCTCGCGGAGAGAAACTCGCGGAGCTCCCGGATCACCCGCGAGCGGGCCAGGAAGATCCGCCGCGACTCCGGGTTGGTCGCGAGGTCGAGGTAGCGCTGGCGCGCGCGCAGCTCCCGGTCGGTCAGACCGTGCCACTTCTCGGGCCAGGGATGGAGCGCCTTGGCGAGCACCACGACGCTCGCGGCACGCAGGGTCAGCTCGCCCGTCCTCGTGCGGAACAGCTCGCCCGCCACCGCCCAGAAGTCACCGAGGTCGAGGGTGTCGAGGAGGGAGAACGCCTCCTCTCCCAGGGCGTCGCGACGCAGGTACGCTTGGAGCCGACCGTCGCCATCCGACAGGTCGATGAAGGCGGTCTTGCCGTGCAGCCGGATCGCGGTGACGCGGCCCGCCGCGCGGACAGGGTGGGGGTCGGCTTCCAGGGTGGCGGCGTCGAGTCCGGCGTAGCGGGTGACCAGCTCGCTGATCCGGCCGTCAGAGGCACAGCGCGCCGGAAACGGGTCGACCCCGCGACGCCGCAGCTCCTCGAGCTTGGCTCGCCGGTTCGCCCGCAGGATCTCGATCGGTTCCACCGCCTGTCCTCCTCGACGTCCCGCCCCGCGCCACCGTCGTGAAACGCTGGATTCTAGCATCCGGAACACGGATCCACAGCCTCGGCCGGCAGGCTCGTGCGGCTGCCGAGCTGGTGCCACGCAGCGGGTTGCGACGTCACCTGCTCGAGGGCAGGTGAGGGCTCCCGCCCCATTCACAGGCCTGCAGCCTGAGCACCCATCTGCTCCTGCGGAGCGCGGTTTCTTTGTGTGCGTCCGGTGCCCGCGGCCTGCGGACCCAGCAGCCGCTCGGACCGAGCGCGGCGGTTCTCCCCCTCCCACCCGCGCACCCCACTCCCGTTCCCCTCCCGCCCAAGTGCGGTGCCAGCTGTCCTTCACGCCGATCTATGCTTTCTCTTGAACACCTCCGGAGGACATGGTGCCCGTTGCCCCCTCGAGACCCACTGCGCAGAGCTGCAGACACCGTCCATGTCGCGTTCCAGGTATGGCGCTATGCGACACTTCGATCATCGTTTGTCGCCACCTAGAAAGCGTCGCGACCACCGCAACGCCAGGTTCTTCTATGTTGTGCGGTACGTCCACGACCCGGACACCCGCCGCCGTACGCGACAGCTCACGCACTCTTTCCCAATCGTCACAATGCCGCCGAGAATGCGTTAGGCGGCAGCACACGACTTGCGACCTGCATCAGTCCAAGGAAGAACGTCATGGCCAAGTACCTGATCTCCTTTCCTAGTGCGGCGATGGTCGTGCCCGAAGGCCAATGGGAGGCCGTAGGGCGCGACGCCCATGCCGTGATCGACGAGGCGAAGGCAGCGGGCGTCTACGTGTTCGGCAGCGGCATCGACGAAGACGTTCCGCCCGTGCTGGTCTCGGCCGATGGCTCTGTCACCGAGGGCGGCTGCCCGTGGGCGCCCCGGCTTGACGGCGGCTTCACAGTGCTCGAACTGCCCTCGCGTGAAGAGGCCGTCGCGTGGGCCGCGCGAATAGCGAAGGCCTGCCGCTGCGACCAAGAGTTGCGGGTC
>JBLMXF010000017.1:0-27054 GCA_050257595.1 Acidobacteriota bacterium
ACCCCGACTTCAACTACGTGATCCGCTCGCTGTCCCCCTCCGAGGCCTCGGTGCGGTACTTCCACTGGTACCTCTCGCTGGTCCCTCGCGTGACGCGCTCGGCCGGCTTCGAGCTGGGCACGGGGATGTTCATCAACACCGCATTGCCGGAGGCCTCGGCGGCCTTTCTCCGCGGAGTCAACATCGCCGCCCCGCTGCCGTGACCGGCAGGTCCCACCCCTCTCGGCCGGCACGGTTTGCATTCCCGGCAGCGCCACCCGCCTTGGCTGCGAGTGACCTCAAGGCCGGGCGATCGGGTGGTCAGGGGGTCGCGAAGGCCGCCAGGGCCTCCTTCTCTCCCTCGTAGACCTCGATCAGGGGCAGCAGCTGCGAGAGATGAAGGGCGTGACGGACCCGGTCTCCCGGGCGCAGGAGTCGAACCGGGATGCCCTGCTGCTTGGCCCGCTTCCATCCCGAGACCAGCTCGCCGATCCCGGAGCTGTCCATGCGGTCGACGTGGGCAAAGTTGAGGAGCACCTTGGTGTGGCCGCCGGCGAGGAGCTGCTCGAAGACCGCCCCCAAGACCTCATCGCCGTCGCCGACGACGAGGTCGCCGGTAAGGTCGACGATGGTGACGTCTCCGGCCTTGCGAATGTGGCTGCGCATTGCTCATTCTAGCCCGGATTCTCGGTGGGGGGCGGGAGCGGCAACGCGGGGCTGCGGTCTTCGCCGGCCGACGCAGCGGCGAGGGTCTGGTGCGGCGGTCGCACGAAATGAGCGGCTCGGAGACGGCGTTGGAGACACACAGGGGGTTGCCATGGCAGAAGCGACGACGGCGTTGGGGCGCGAGGCCTCCCGGCAGCTCGGGGAGTACTGGCGGAAGATCGCGAGCTGCGTGGCACTCCTCAGTGAGGACGAGGTGTGGTGGCGTGCCAACCCGGCGTGCAACTCGGTTGGCAACCTGCTCCTCCACCTGACCGGGAACCTCTCGCAGTGGCTGCTGGCAGGCCTCGGCGGGGCGAGCTACGAGCGCCACCGCGCCGCAGAGTTCGCCGCCGACCGGAGCCGCCGCCGCGACGACCTGCTGGCGGGGCTCGGGGAGGTGGTGGAACGTGCCCAGGGGGTGGCCGAGCGGACCGCCGCCGCCGATCTCGTCCGGCGGCTCACCATCCAGGGGATGGAGAGGGACGGCTTCGGCGTGATCTTCCACGCGGTCGAGCACATGGGCTACCACACCGGCCAGATCGTCCACATCACCAAGGAACTCGCCGCCGGACGAGCGGAGATCGACTTTTACCCCCATCTCAAGGGTCGCTGACCCGGTCGCGGCCGGTGAGGTAAGCTCGAGCCCAGGCGAATCCCTGCGACGCGGGGAGCCGAGGACGAGCATGAGCGAGCACCCCTCAACTGACGGTTTCCCGCCTTCCGCGCGGCGGATCTACTGCAACCGGACCCTCAACCTGCGCTCGATCAAGGCGATCGGCTACGACATGGACTACACCCTGGTGCACTACCGGGTGGAGCCGTGGGAGCGCCAGGCGTACGAGCACCTCAAGCCCAAGCTGGAGGAGTTCGGCCTGCCGGTGGACGGCCTGGAGTTCGACCCCGTCCTGGTCACGCGCGGCCTGATCGTCGACCGTGAGCTCGGCAATCTGGTCAAGGCCAATCGCTTCGGCTACGTGATGAAGGCCTGCCACGGCACCAGGCCGCTCGACTTCGAGGTGCAGCGCCGCACCTACGGCCGCACGCTCGTCGAGCTCGGCGAGGAGCGCTTCACTTTTCTCAACACGCTCTTCTCGCTCTCCGAGGCCTGTCTGTACGCCCAGCTCGTCGACCGTGTCGATGAGCGCGGGACCGCGGCGCCCCTCGGCTACGCCGACCTGCACCGGATGGTGCGGCGGGGGATGGACGAGGCGCACCTGGAGGGCGAGCTCAAGGCCACGATCACCGCGGACCCGGACAGCTACGTGGAGCGTGACGGCGACACTGCGCTCGCGCTCCTCGACCAGAAGCAGGCGGGCAAGCGCCTGCTCCTGATCACCAACTCCGATTGGGCGTACACCAACCGGATGATGGCGTACGCCATTCAGCCCTTCCTGCCCGGCGGGATGGACTGGCGGGAGCTGTTCGAGGTGATGCTGTTGGCGGCCCGCAAGCCTGACTTCTTCCTTCACGCGATGCCTCTGTTCCAGGTGGTCAGCGAGGACGGGTTGTTGCAGCCCTGTCCCGCCGGGCTCAGACAACCCGGGGTGTACGTCGGCGGCGACGCCGGCCAGGTGCAGAGCTACCTGGGCTGCCCCGGTGAGGAGATCCTCTACGTCGGCGACCACATCTTCACCGACGTACATGTGTCGAAGAACGTGATGCGCTGGCGTACCGCGCTGATCCTGCGCGAGCTCGAGGACGAGCTCGCGGCGCTCGATGGGTTCCAGCCTCGACAGGCCGAGCTCGCACGTCTGATGGAGGAGAAGACGCGGCTGGAGTTCGAGCTCTCGCAGCTCCGGCTGGTCGTGCAGCGTCACGACGCAGGCTACGGTCCGCCGACGGCCGAGGGATCGGCCTCGCGGAGGGAGACCCCGGTGAGGTTGCGCGAGCGGCTGATCGCACTCGACGAGAGAATCGTGCCTCTCGCCCGGGCCGCCGGCGAGCTGTCGAACTCGCGTTGGGGGCTGCTCATGCGGGCCGGCAACGACAAGTCGCACCTGGCGCGGCAGGTCGAGCGGTATGCCGACATCTACACCTCCCGGGTGTCCAACTTCCTGTTCGAGACGCCGTTCGCATACCTGCGGGCACCCCGCGGCAGCCTGCCCCACGACGACACCCGCAGCCTGGGTTAAGCTGCGTCGCCCCGCCGCAGCGAGGGCAGAAGAGCCGCGGCGCGGGAGGAGTCCACGATGTCGATTGCAGCCGACTTCTTCAGGTCGATCCTGGACAGCTTCAGCGACGGCGTGTACTTCGTCAATCGGGACCGGGTAATCACCTATTGGAACCGTGGCGCGGAGCGGATCACGGGCTACCCGGCCGAGACCGTGATGGGAACCCACTGCTCCGACGACCTGCTGGTCCATGTCGACAGCTCCGGGCGGCAGCTGTGCCACGGCCTGTGTCCGGTTGCGGCAACGATCGACGACCGGTGCCCGCGGGACTCGCGGTTGTTCCTCCACCACCGGGACGGCCACCGGGTGCCGGTCCGCGTCCGCGTCGCGCCGCTCCTCGACCCGGATGGCGAGGTGGTCGGCGCCATCGAGGTCTTCCACGACGACTCCGAGACCATGGCGGCATTGGAGCGGATCGACGAACTGCAGCGCGCCGCCTATGTCGATACCCTGACCGGTTTGGCCAACCGCGCGTACACGGAGATCACGCTGCGCGCCCGTCTGGACGAGATGGCACGCTACGGGTGGCCGTGTGGCGTGCTCTTCCTCGACATCGACCACTTCAAGGAGGTCAACGACCGGCACGGACACGAGGCCGGCGACCGCGCGCTCAAGACCGTGGCCGCGACCCTCGCCAAGAGTGCGAGATCGTTCGACCTCATCGGTCGGTGGGGGGGAGAGGAGTTCCTCGCCGTGGTGGCGAACGTCGACCTCGGCGCGCTGGCGGCTCTCGCCGAGCGCTTCCGGGCGCTGGTCGAGGCCTCCCGGGTGAACGCTGCCGGCGTGACCCTCCCGATCACGGTGTCCGTGGGCGCCACCCTGGCGCGGCGGACCGATACCGTCGGACACCTTGTCGATCGGGCGGATGCCCTGATGTACCGCAGCAAGACCGCGGGCCGCAACCGGGTGACGGTGGAGCCGGCGCGCTGAACACGCCTCGCGGCCTGTGTCTCCCATCCCGTATCGGCCGGCGGTCCCCGGGGGTCAGCCGCGCTGCTCGGCCTTGAGCTCCTCGAGCTCCTCGAGGGTGCGGGGCCAGTCGGAGCGCAGCAGGCGGGAGAGCGCACGGTCGGCGAGAAGCCGGCCGCCCGTCTGGCAGGTCGGACAGTAGTTGGTCTCGTTGTCGGCGTAGGCGATCCGCTGCACGGGAGTGCCGCACGAGGGACAGGGCAGGCGGTAGCGGCCGTGCACAGCCATTCCGTCGCGGAAGGCAGTGACCCGCTCGGGGAAACCATCCCCCATCTCGCGCCGCAGGCGTTCCGTCCACTCCGACAGCGTGCCCCGGCACGCGTCGAACAGGTTTCTGACTGCAGTCTCGCCGAGGGCGGAGGTCAGTGTCACGGGGGAGAGACGCGCCCGGTGGAGGATCTCGTCGGAGTATGCGTTGCCGATGCCGGAGAACAGGCGGGGATCGGTGAGCGCGCGCTTGAGCGTGTGGTTCTCGCGGGCAAGGGCGGAGCGGAAGGCCGTCAGGTCCGCCGCGAGGACCTCGAGGCCGCCGCGGTCGAGCGCGCGCAGGCCGGCCTCACCGGCGACGACGTGAAGTGAAGCGCGCCGCTTGAAGCCGGCCTCGGTGAGCGTCAGCGTACCCGGCTCGAAGTCGAAGGCGACGAGGCCGGCCCGCCTGGGAAGCGCAGCCCCCGGCTCCCGCCAGTGCAGCCGTCCGGCGATCATCAGGTGAACGGCCAGGAATAGCCCACCTTCGAGGCCGATCACGACCCTCTTGCCGAGCCGTCTGACCAGGATCACACGGCGGCCCTCGGTGGCCGCGAGCGTCGGCTCGACAGTGCGCAGGAGGAATGGGCTGGCCAGCCGGGCGCACACCAGCCGCTCCCCGGCAGTGCGGCGCCGAATCGCCTCCACATACGTCTCCACGTCGGGCAGCTCGGGCATCGCGAACCATTATGGCGGGTCGTTGCGCGACGAGGGCGCCGCCGGGCTGCGACGGGGGCGGTGGTGCGGTAGCATCTGTCGCCATGACACTGCGCTCGGCCACATGGATCCTGTACCGCCGTGAGCTGCGCTCGGCCCTGCGCGAGAAATCCATCGTGGTCAACTCGATCCTGATCCCGATCCTGCTCTACCCGGTGCTCCTGTGGGCCGCCTTCACGGGGCTGACGTTCGTGGCCGGGCGGATGGACGAGTTCGTCGGTCGGGTCGCTCTCGTCGACAGCGTGCCTGCGCATTCGGGGCTGCGCAGGGCGCTCGCACGCGGGGAGCACCTCGAGCTGATCGACGTCGCGGGCGGCGCGGAGCGTGCCCTCGAGATGATTCGGCGGGGAACGCTAGACGCCCTGGTGGAAGTGGTCCCGCCCTCGCCCGAGGCCCACGGGCCAGCGGACAACTTTGCCCTCTGTGTCACCCTCGACACCTCGAAGGATCGCAGCCGCGCGGCCGGCAAGCGGATCACCGAGGTGCTCGATCGCTTCCGCCACCAATGGCTCGAACGCGAGGCCCGCCAGGCGGGGATCGCGCCGGCGAGCTGGCGGGTGTTCGCCCTCGAGGAGCGCAATGTCGCGTCGGGACGGCAGATGGGAGCCTTCCTGCTGGGCCTGATGCTGCCGCTGTTCTTCGTGATCATGGTGGCGGTCGGATGCTTCTATCCGGCCGTCGATGCCACTGCCGGAGAACGCGAGCGGTCGACCTGGGAGACGCTCATGTCCGTGGCCGCACCGCGCGCCGCCATCGTGGCGGCCAAGTACCTGTACGTGGCTACGTTTGGTTGTCTTGCCGGGCTCCTCAACCTGGCCGCGATGACGTTGACCATCCAGCCGGTCCTCAAGCCCTTGCTCGAGAGGGCCGGCGAGACCGTGCAGTTCGCGGTGCCCCTGGCGTCCGTCCCGGTGCTCGCCGCAGGGGCCGTGTTGCTCGCCGGCTTCGTGGCCGCCGGCATGATGCTGTTCGCCTCCTTCGCGCGCACCTACAAGGAAGGGCAGTCGATGATCACGCCGTTCTACATCCTCGTCCTCGTGCCGGTGATGTTCCTGCAGGTCCCGGGGCTGCGCCTTTCCCTCGGGCTCGCGGTGGTCCCGGTGGTCAACGTCACCCTGATGGTCCGCGAGGCCATCTCGGGAAGCTTCCAGCCCGCGGAGATCGTCGTGACCACGGTCGCATCCATCGCGCTGATCGTGGGCTGCCTGGCCCTCGCTGGCGTGATCCTGCGCTCCGAGGACGTGGTCACGGGCTCGTACGGTGGCTCGCTGGCGGCGTTCGTCAGGGAGCGGCTGATCGGGCGCCGGGCCGGCAGGGGGCGCGCGTGACGGCCGGTGACGCACCGGTGTGGGCCCGGAACCTGACCAAGGTGTTCTTCGACGAGAGCCGCGGCGAGGTCAGGGCGGTCGACGCCATCGACTTCGAGTGCCGGGCCGGCGAGATCTTCGGCCTGCTCGGCGCCAACGGTGCGGGCAAGACCACGACGCTGCGCATGCTCGCGACCATCCTGAAGCCGAGCTCCGGAACCGCGGCCGTGATGGGGCACGAGGTGGGCATCGAGCCGGAGGAGGTACGGCGCCGGCTCGGCTTCTACTCGTCCTCCACGGCGCTCTACCCGCGCCTGACCGCGCGCGAGACCCTGGAGTTCTTCGCAAGCATCAACGGCTACCCGCCCGAGCGGGTGCGCGGGCGTGTGAACGCGTTGGTCGAGCGCTTCGGCATCCAGGAGTACGCCGGCGCACGGGTCGACCGTCTGTCACAGGGCATGAAGCAGAAGGTCTCGATCGCGCGGACCCTGGTTCACGAGCCGCCGGTCTTGATCTTCGACGAGCCCACCGTCGGTCTCGACGTGCTCAACGCCCTGGAGATGCAACGGATCATCGGGGAGCTGCGCGACGAGGGGAAGACGGTCCTCTTTTCGACCCACATCATGAGCGAGGCCGAGAAGCTGTGTGACCGCATCGCGATCATCCATCGCGGGCGGATTCACACCTGTGACACCCTCGCGGGTCTGCGCGAGAGGACCGGCCGCCACTACCTGGAGGACATCTTCGTGGACATCGTGGAGCGGGCCGGTGCTCCGGCGTGAGGAGGCACGACGACGAGCGGTATCGGTGGCCGGTCGCCTGAGGTGGCCTCGGTGAAGGCCGACGGTCGCGCGATCGCCACACTGTTTCGCACCGAATTGCGGATGCTCCTCCGGGACCGCCGCACCGTGGTGACGTCGATCGCTCTCCCGCTGCTGGTCATGCCGCTGATGCTGTTCGCCTCCCACTGGATGGAGCAGCGCAGGCAGCGCGCCCTCGAGGGGACCGAGTACCTCTTCGCCGTCACGGGTCCCCGCGCGCAGTTCGCCCGCGCCCTGATCGCACAGGTCGGTGCGCGGCGCGACCGCGAAGGCCGGACGAGCAAGACGTCCTTCCGATATCGGGAAGTGCAGGTCGCCGAACCGGCACAGGCCCTGGCGAAGGGCGACGTCCAGTTCTATCTCGAGACATCGACTGGCGAAGGTCACAGCGCCCCGACGCCCGAGGAGAACGTTCGGGACGATGACCGCTCGCGTGAGCCCGACGGCGCGGATCGGCGCGAGACGGTGCAGCCCGGGGAGCCGGTTGTGGCGGTGGTGTTCCGGGGTGACCGTGACGACTCGCAGGCGGGGGCGGAGAAGATGGCCGTCCTCCTCCGCGATGCGCGTGAGGAGCGGCGTGACCTTCTCCTCAAAGAGCACGGCTCGCCGGCCTCGTCGGCGTCGCTGGCGGCGACGTCCACCCGCGAGGTTGCCACTGCGGGCCACGTCGCCGGGCTCACCCTGGGCCGGGTGATCACGCTCATGCTCCTCGTCTTCGTCCTTTCCGGCGGCGCCGTCGTGGCCACCGACACGCTCGCCGGCGAGAAGGAGCGGGGTACGCTCGAGACCCTGCTGACCACGGCCGTCGGCCGCCTCGAGATCGTCGTCGCCAAGCAACTGGCGATCCTCGCCGTCGCGCTGGTGATCACTCTCATCCAGGTCGCCAACCTGCTGGTTTACGTCGGCTTCAGGCTCATCCCGGCGACCGCCGACTTCGCCGCCGCCGTCCCTCCTCAGGTGGCCTTGCTGCTGCTGCTCCTGTTCCTGCCGGTGGCGGCGCTGGCCTCCAGCGTGCTGCTCCTGACCTCCGGGTATGCGCGGAGCTACAAGGAGGCGCAGCTCTACTTCTTCCCGGTGTTCTTCCTCGGCATGGTCCCGGCGCTGGCGCCGTTCCTCCCCGGCCTCTCGCTCCGTTCGATCGTCGTCGTGGTCCCGGTGGCCGACATCGCGGTGGCCGTCAAGGAGGTGCTGATCGGCCACTTCGACTGGCCGATGATCGCCCTCTCCTGGCTGGTCACCAGTGCTGCGGCGGTGCTGGTGGCGTGGCTGGCGGTACGCACGCTCTCCGCCGAACGGCTGGTCACGGCGGCCGACACGGACGCCGTGGAGTTTCGCGGCGGTCCCGCGCTGTTCGAGCGTCGTGTCCTGGCCTGGTTCGCCGTGATGTGGGCGGTCATGCTGGTCCTCGCCAGCCATCTCACCGACATTCGCGCGCAGTTGGCGGTCAACCTGATCGTGATCTTCCTGGGCGGAAGCTGGTTGATGATCCGAATCTACCGGCTCGACCCCAGACAGGCGCTGGCGCTGCGCCCTGTCCATCCGGTGGCCTGGCTGGCCGTGGTGATCGGGGCACCGGCCGGCCTGCTCACGGCGGTCGGGGTGTTCCGGCTTGCCAGCCTGGTGATCCCGGTCCCGGCAAAGCTGCTCGAGAGCTTCGACCGCGCGCTGCTGCCCGCGGGCATCCCGTTCTGGCAGGTCCTGGTCCTGCTGTCGGTGCTACCCGCGATCTGCGAGGAGATCGCCTTCCGCGGCCTGCTTCTCCACGGGCTGCACCGTCGCCTGCGGCCGGCCGCCGTGGTCGTGGTCGTCGGCGCGGTGTTCGCCCTCTTCCACGTGGCGCTGTTCCGCCTGGCACCGACCGCGTTCCTCGGGCTCATCCTGGCCTCCGTCACCCTGCTCACCGGCTCGATCTTCCCGGCCATGCTGTGGCACGGCCTCAACAACCTGCTCGGCCTGCTGGCCGGTCGTGCAGACCTCCCGCTGAGCGGCCTCGATGCGGACTTCTACCTGGCGGGAGCCGCGATCCTGGCCGCGGCGTTCTGGCTGCTGTGGCGGACGCGCCGCCCTTACCCGGGCCTGCGCAGCCGCCGGCGACCGCGCTGAGGGCACCAGCCACAACGGTCACTGCGGTGGACGCCCTGCGCGCCTGTTGGGCCGCAGCGCGGGCCGTGGAGGATGGGCCTAGAGGAACAGCTCCCCGGCGGCGACGGTGACCGCCTGCCCCTGGAGCATGACCCGCTCGCCGGCGACCCGGACGCGCACCACGCCGCCGCGCGCCGAGGCCTGGAAGGCGCTCAGCTCGGTCCGGCCGAGACGCGCCTGCCAGTACGGTCCGAGGCAGCAGTGGGCCGATCCGGTGACCGGGTCCTCGTCGACCCCCGAGCCCGGGGCGAAGAAGCGCGACACGAAGTCGAACTCCGGCGACGCGGAGCGGGAGGTGACCATGATGCCGCGGACGCCGAGCTTCTTGAGGGTGAGCATGTCGGGATCGAGGGCACGCACCGACGACTCGTCGGCGACCTCCACGAGGTAGTCGTAGACGTTCTTGCCCACCCAGACGGGGTGCACGGCGAGGGCGCGGAGGAGCTCGCCCGGAGCGTCTTCCGCGTGAGCGGGCCGTGCGGGGAAGTCGAGCTCGATCCACTCGCCGCGGCGCCGCCCGGTGAGCACGCCGCTCCTGGTATGGAAGCGCGCGCTGTCGGTGGACGACAGGTGGCCCTCCTGCCACAGCACGTGGGCGCTGGCGAGCGTCGCGTGGCCGCACAGCTCCACCTCGACCTCCGGCGTGAACCAGCGCAGAGAGTAGCCATCGCCTTCCGGAACCAGGAAGGCGGTCTCCGAGAGGTTCATCTCGCGCGCGACCTGCGCCATCAGGCGCTCGTCGAGGTGCGAGCCCGTGACCACCACGGCCGCCGGGTTGCCGGTGAAAGGCTCGCTGGCGAAGGCATCGACCTGGGTGAACCGCAGCATCATCGCTCCTCCCAGCCCATTGACGGGCGGCTGCGCCTTGACCTTGGCGGATCGGCGAGGCGCCACGCCGATCGCGCCACCATACCGCGGCGGGAGCCGTCAGGCGACGACTGCCTCGCGGGCGCAGGAGGTGCGGGCCAGCACCTCGCCGACCAGGGCGGCCAGACGGCGGATCCCTTCCCCGATGCGCTCCGGCGGCATCGCCGAGAAGTTGAGCCGCATGGTATTCCGCCGGCCGCTGACGGGGAAGAACGATTCACCCGGGACGAATGCCACGTCGCACGCGAGGCTGGCGACGAGCAGCTCCCGGGTGTCGATCCCCGCCGGCAGCTCGACCCACAGGAAGAGGCCCCCCTGAGGGCGCGAGAAGCGCACGCCGGCTGGCATGTCGCCCGCAAGGGCGCGGATCATCGCGTCACGCCGCTCGCGATAGGCTGCCACGACGCGGCGGACGTTGGCGTCGAGGTCGTAGGTTTCCAGATAGCCGGTCAGGATCATTTGATCGAGAGTCGAGGTGTGCAGGTCGGCACCCTGCTTGAGGGTGACGAGTCCGGCGTGCAGCGGCCTCGACGCCGCCACCCACGCCACGCGCAGTCCCGGGCAGAGCACCTTCGAGAACGTGCCGAGCGAGATCACCAGGCCTTCGCTGTCGAACGAGGCGGCGGCGGGCAGGTGCTCGCCCTCGAAGCGCACCTCGCCGTAGGGGTTGTCCTCGACGATCGGGACGCCGCGCCGGCGGGCCACCTCGGCGAGCTCATGGCGGCGCCGCAGTGACCAGGTGCGGCCCGAGGGATTCTGGAAGTTGGGCACGACGTAGATGAGCTTGGGTCGCGTGCAGCGGTCGAGGAGCTTCTCCAAGGCGGTGATGTCCATGCCCTCGTCGTCGGTAGGCACCTCGACCCAGCGAGGACGGAAGACGTTCCACGCCGAGATCGCGCCGAGATACGTGGGACTCTCGCACAACACCTCGTCGCCGTCGTCGATGAGGAGCTTGCCGACCAGGTCGAGGGCCTGTTGCGAGCCGGTGGTGACGAGCACCTCGTCGGCGCTGTAGCGCGTGCCCCACAGGGAGTTCATGCGGGTTTGGATCCACGAACGCAGCGGCGGGTGGCCTTCGGTGGTCGAGTACTGGAGGGCGCGGCTCCCGTGTCCGAGCAGGACCCGACGCGCCACCTCGGCGAGCTCGACGACCGGGAAGAGCTCTGCGGCGGGCAGCCCACCCGCGAAGGAGATCACCGAAGGTCGAGCGGTGAGCTTGAGGAGCTCGCGGATGTCGGAGGCGCGGACGACCTCCATGCGGCGGGCGAGAGCGATGGTCATGGTGGCACCTCCTCGGGTACGCTCAGACGATGGGCCGCGACTCGTAATCGGTGGGAGCGACGGCGCGCGGCTGCCCCGTCGACTCACGAATCGCCGTCACCAGGCGGTGAATCCCGTCCCGGATTCTCCCTTCGTCGGAGAGGCTGAAGCTGAGCCGGATGAAGTCGGCACCCGGCTCGTTGACGAAGCAGGCGCGACCGGGCAGGAAGGCGACACCCGCCTCGGCGGCGCGGGTGAGCAGGCGAGTCATCCCCGTCCCATCGGGCAGGCGGCTCCACAGGTAGAAACCGCCCTCGGGTCGGCGCCAGGTCATTCCCGCAGGAGCCTCTGCCGCGAGGGCGGAGAGCATGGTGTCGCGGCGGGCTGCGTAGGCGGCCCGGCACGCGCGGATGAAGGGACCCCAGTACCCGCGGCGGAGGAACCTCTCGATCAGGCACTGGCCGAGCGTGGAGGAGTGCAGGTCGGCCACCTGCTTGACGAGGGCAAACTGCCGGATCGCGGGCCGGGGGGCGAGCAGCCACCCCAGGCGCAGGCCGGGGAAGAGCGCCTTCGAGAAGGTCGACAGGTGGAGGACAACGCCAGCGTCGTCGAGCGCCTTGAGGGAGGGGAGCGGTTCGCCCTCGTAGCGCAGCTCGGAGTAGGGGTCGTCCTCGAGCACCGGGACCTGGAACGAGGTCGCCAGCTCCAGCAGGTGACGGCGACGGTCGAGGCTCATCACGTGGCCTGACGGGTTCTGGAAGGTCGGCAGCGTGTAGATCAGCTTGGGGCGATGGCGCCGGAGCGCCGCCTCGAGGAGATCGGTGCGCATCCCGTCCTCGTCGGCGGCGACGGGCAGGAACCGTGCCTGGGCGGTACGGAACGCCTGGAGTGCACCGAAGTACGACGGCTCCTCGACGACCACCAGGTCCCCGGGGTCGAGGAAGACCCGTGCGGCGAGATCGAGCCCCTGCTGCGCCCCGGAGACCACCAGGACCTCCGCCGGCGTGACGCGGATTCCGCGAGTGGCCATCACCTCGGCAATCGCCTCACGCAGCGGCGTGTGGCCCTCGGTCGGGCAGTGCAGGAGCGCCGCCGCTCCGGTCTCGGCGATCACCTCGTCGAGCAGGTGGTGGAGGGTTGCGAGGGGCATCAGCTCGGGGGCAGGTAGGCCGACCGCGAGGGAGACGACATCGTTTCTCTCGGTGAGCTCGAGGAGATCGCGGACGAGGGGATCCTGCGCCCGGCCGGCACCGGCGCGGAAGAGCTCGCTCCAGGCGATCCCGATGCGGGTCGCCGGGCCGCCCTGGAAGCGCTGAGGAAGGACGACGGTGCCGCGGCCGACATGGGCATCGAGGAGGGCGTCGGCGCGGAGCTCACGATACGCTGCCAGAACGGTCCCCCGGGTGACGCCGAGGGCGCTTGCGAGCCGGCGCTCGGGCGGGAGCCGGAAACCCGCAGGCAACGAACCGGAGGTGATCAGCGCGCGGATCTGCTGGCTGATCTGGACGTAGATGGGGACCGAGCTGGTGCGGTCGATGGCGATGTCCATCGTCGTGCCTTCCTCCGGCCTTTGGGTCATATGGACCCGTCCAATCATCATCTTAAGCGCTCAGTCCTAAGATACAAGAGCCGATGGTGGCCAAATGGACTGATCCAATCCGGCAAAATTGGACGTGTTGCATGGCTTCGGAACTGCGTGGGCCTCACGCCCGGTGACCACGGTGACGGGCAGGGCGGATGCGGCTGACGGGGTCGCCCGCGGCGTCCTTCTCCCGGCGTTTCTCGGTCAGTTCGCTACCAGCGGTGGAAGGCGGGATGACCCTCCTTGACCGCGACGAAGGTGCCCCGACCGAGGGCCGTGACCCGCCCCGCGGCCTCGAGGGTGGCCTCCACGGTGGCGCGGTCCCCGGTCGAGTCCACGACTCGGGCGCGCAGCGTGACCGGACCGCCTGACGGCGTCGGTCGCTTGAGAACGACATGGTACTCGGCGGTCACCGTGCACGGCGGACGGTCGAGCCCGTTGCGGACCATCAGGTGGTGGGCCGCAGTCCAGTTGCAATGGCAGTCGAACAGCGTGCCGATGATGCCGCCGTTGAGGGTACCCTCGAACGCCTGGTGGTGGGGCTTTGCGGTCCACCGGCACAGCACCTCGTCGCCCTCGACGACGCTCTTGATCCGCAACCCGTCGGGGTTGGCGGGTCCGCACCCGAAGCAGATGTTGTTCGGTGCCCAGCGGTCCTGCAGGTTCTCGCTCAATGGCGTGCGCCTCCCTGTCTCCCGGCGGAACGCCCAGCCGATCGCCGGCCGGAGCCGCACGGCCATGCCGCCGGTGACCGGCAGGATACCGCCGGGCGCGCCACCTGACGGGTCGCGGGTGACGCGAGTACGATTGGGGGCAAGGAGCGCCCATCAATGCAATTCCCCGACTCCCCCCCGTCGGTGTGGCTCGACACGTACGGTCCCTACGAACCGGCACCGCCCCTGGCGGGCGAGGTCAGGGTGGACGTGGCGATCATCGGAGGTGGATTCACCGGTCTCGCCACCGCCTGCGCCGTGCGGCGCGCCGATGCGGCGGCCCGGGTTGCCGTGCTGGAGGCGAACGTCGTCGGCTACGGCGCGTCCGGTCGCAACGGGTCGTTCGGGATGACGGTGGTCGGCCTCGGCTTCGGCGCCACCGCGCTGATCCGCGGCAAGCAGTTCCTCAAGGAGGCCCACGCCTACATGGAACGGGCCGTCGACACCCTCGACGACCTCATCCAGCACGAGGGCCTCGACTGTGATCGGATCCGCCCCGGCTTCCTCCGGGTGGCGCTCACCGACGGGTACATCCGCCGCCTCCAGCACGACATCGAGCTGATGCACTCGCTCGGCTTCTCGGGCATCGACTGGATCGACGCCGGAGCGGTGCGCGAGCGCGTCGACTCGCCGCGCTACCTGGGCGGGATGTGGGAACCGCGGCTGGTCCTGATCAACCCGGCCAAGCTGGTGCGGGAGGAGAAGCGCCTGGCGCTCAAGTTGGGTGCGGCCGTCTACGAGGGCACGCCGGTCCTCGAGATCGTCTCGCGGCCGCGATTCCGGTTGACCACCCCTGCCGGTACGGTCACGGCGGAGAAGCTCGTCTTCGCGGCCAACGCGTACTCCCACCTGTTCCCGCAGCTGCGCCGCAAGCAGATCCCGGCGTTCACCTACATGATCGCCACCGAGCCTCTCGCCGAGTCGCGGCTGGCTCCCCTGGGCTGGTCAGGTCGCGAGGGGGTCGAGGACGCCCGCAACCTCATCCACTACTACCGGGTCACGCCGGACCGCCGAGTGGTGATCGGCGGCGGGCCGGTCGGGCTGACCTGGTCCAACGCGCTCACGGCCGACAGCGACGAGGAGGCCTGGGCGCACCTCGAACGCCACCTGGTCTGGCTCTTCCCGTCCCTCCGGGGCGTGCGGATCACTCACCGTTGGGGCGGGCCGTTCTCGGTGACCGCCAACCTCACGCCAGCGCTCGGTTACCTGGGTGACCGGCGGGCGGTCTACAGCGTGGGCTGCATCGGCCACGGTGTCTCGCTCTCCCACCTCAACGCCCACACCCTCACCGACCTTCTCCTCGAACGGCCCAGCGACCTGCTCGAGAGCCCGTTCGTCAACCGGACCGTGATCCCCTGGCCGCCCGAGCCGTTGCGGATGGCGGTGGCCGCGTCGCTGCGTGGCTATCTGCGGCTCGAGGACTGGGCATACGAGCGGCGACTGCCGGCGGACGCGCGATAGGACCGGCAACCACCGGGAGTGCGGCTTGACTTCACCCTCGAGCGATGGACAATGACCGCAGGTATCGTGAGACGTCCACGATTCGACTGGGCTCGTGATTGGGACAGGACTGGCCACCGCGGGTGGCGAGGGAGGCTGACGATGACGATGAGCACCACCACTCCAGAGTGCGGCGACGACCGTCGCTCGGGACCGATGTGCCGGCCGCTCGGCCGCGCAGGCGCGTGTCTGATCGGACTCGCCGCGGCCACCATGGTGTGCGGCCCGCGCGTGGCGGCCGCGGGCGACGGGAACGGGTCGTTCACGATCTATCTCCAGCAGAGCTTCCCCAAGCAGACGCGCACCAACGACCAGATCAAGCAGATCAACGGGATGTTCGGAGTCGACTTCGACACCTGGGACGACGTCGCCAACCTGTCGATCGGCGGGCAGTACTTCCGCAGGATCGACCCGCGCTGGAAGGTGGGCGTGGAGGTCGACTACAGCCGCGGCTCGCTCACTGGCGACGCGACGGTCCCTACCGAGGCGGGGCCGGCGAGCCTGAAGTTCGAGCAGAGGTACAGCGTCTATGCGGACCTCCTCGCCGTGACCCACTTCCTCCCGTGCACGACCTGCGAGCGCTGGACGCCGTTCCTCTTCGGTGGCCTCGGCATCGGCTACGAGAAGGACACCACCACCCTGAAGCTGCGCAACGAGTACCTTGACGAGGGGCTGCGGGTGGAGAACGATGGCTGGTTCCCGGTCTACACGGCCGGGATCGGGCTGGACGTCTACCTCGGTCAGGCCCGGACGTGGTACGTCGAGGTCGGCGGTGCCTACTACTGGGGACGGCTGACCCACAAGGTCAAGGCCGAGGGCTCGCTGGCGCCGGCGCCCGAGGTCCTGGCCGACAACGACACCACCGGCCCGAACTACTGGATCGGGGTCGGCTGGCGCTTCTGAGTCGAGACGGTGGGTCGGGCGCGGCGAACGCCGGGACCTGAAGGTGCCGGCAACGGGGGCGAACGGGCCCGGGGCGCAGGATTCGGGGGATCCCCGGGGAGGGGCGGCGGAGCATGGACTTCCCAGTCTTTCACCTCGATTTCTTCGGCAACAGGTTGTTCTTCGCCACCATCGCGGTCACTCATGTGTTCATCAACCATGCGCTGGCCGTGGGCGCCATGCCGGTGGTCACCTTGCTCGAGTGGCAGGGCCATCGCCGGGGTCGTGAGGACTGGGACCATCTCGCCCACCGCATCCTGACCGTCTGCTTCATCGTCACCACCAGCCTCGGCGCGCTTACCGGCGTGGGCATCTGGCTGTCGGCCTCGCTGGTCAACCCGAGAGCGATCGGCAGCCTGATCCGGGTCTTCTTTTCGGCCTGGTTCACGGAGTGGATCGTCTTCTGCCTCGAGGTGATGGCGATCATGGCGTACTACCTGACCTGGAGGTCGATGCGGGGCGGCCGCAAACGCGCCCACATCGCCCTCGGGGTCGGCCTGTCGGTGTTCTCCTGGCTGACCTTGGCGATCATCGTCGCCATCCTCGGCTTCATGATGGATCCCGGCAGCTGGGCCACCAAGCGCAGCTTCCTGTCTGGCGTGTTCAACCCGATCTACCTGCCTCAGCTTGCCTTCCGGACGCCGATCGCGATGGTGGCGGCAGGGGTGTCCGCGCTCTTCCTGACCTACTTCTTCACCCGAAAGGCGCGTCCCCTGCGCGCCGAGGCGACGCGCCTGCTCTCGGTGTGGGTGCTGGCATGGCTCCCGGTGGCTCTCGCGGGGGCGTGGTGGTACCGCGCCGAGGTGCCCGGCGTCATGCTTGCCAATGTGCCAGTGGCGGTCGCGACCCAGGCCTTCCAGGGGTGGTACCGGACGCTACTCGTCCTGATGGTGGCGATGGCGGGAGCGGTGGCGATCATCGCGGGGTGGGGAGCGCTTGCGCCGCGACGGCTGCCTCGGGTGGCGCTGCTGGTCCCGTTCGTGCTCGTGCTCGCCCTGCTCGGGACGTTCGAGCGCGTGCGCGAGTTCATCCGCAAGCCGTGGGTGATCGGCGGCTACATGTACGCCAATGGCATTCGCGCCGCCGAGGTGGCGCTCCTCCAGGAGGACGGGCTGCTGGCTCACGCCACCTACACGCCGATGCGAACCATCACGGCGGCGAACCGCGTGGAGGCCGGGCGCGAAGTGTTCTTCCTCGCATGCACGCGCTGTCACACCACCACCGGGGTCAACAGCGTGCTGACGAAGCTCCAGCTCCTCTACGGGCCTGGTCCGTGGGACCGCGACGTGGTCAAGGCGTTCCTCAAGACGATGCACAACGTGCGGCCGTATATGCCGCCCTTCCCGGGCAGCGACGTGGAGGCCGGAGCCCTCGCCGACTACCTGATCTCGCTCCGCACCTTCCCGGAGCCGCTCGCCGGTGCGCAGTCGGCGGGCGTGACCCTGCCTCCGCCACCCACCACGTCGGGCCAGGGAGGGAAGTGACCATGCCTCCGATCCCGGTGCCGCGTGACATCCCCCTGCCGATGCCGGTCTCGCCGCTCACCCTCGAGGTCCTCATCGTCTTCCTCTTCCTGCTCCACATCCTGTTCGTCGCGCTGATGGTCGGCGGCTCGCTGCTCACGCTGGTCTTCGAGGTGCGCGGCCGCAGGGACCGGGAGCTCGACACGCTGGCGAGGGAGATCGGTAGAACCGTCACGGTCAACAAGAGCATGGCGGTCGTCCTGGGGGTGGGGCCGCTGCTGGTGATGAACCTGCTCTACACGATGTACTTCTACTCGGCCAACGCCCTCACGGGAGCGGCGTGGATCATGATCGTGCCGCTGGTCACAGTGGCGTTCCTGCTCACCTACGCTCACAAGTACTCGTGGGAGCTGCTGCGCGACCGCAAGGGGCTGCACATCGCGATCGGCGCCGCGGCGGCGGGGTTGTTTCTGGCCGTGCCGTTCATCTTCCTGACCAACATCAACCTGATGCTGTTCCCGGAGCGCTGGCCCACGGTGCACGGGTTCTTCTCGGCCCTCGTGCTGCCCAACGTGCTGCCGCGCTACCTCCACTTCCTGACTGCCTCGCTGGCGATCACCGGTCTGTTCCTGGCCGGCTGGTTTGGCCGCCGCGGCTACCCGGCCGAGGAGATCTTCGGGCGTCTCGACCGTGTCGAGCTGCGCCGTCGATTCACCTCGCTCGCCCTCGGTGCGACCGTGCTCCAGCTCCTGTTCGGCCCGCTCCTGTTCTTCACCTTGCCCTCGCGTGGGCTGTCGTGGCCGCTGGCGTTCAACATCGCGGCCGGAGTGTCGCTGGCCATCGCGGTGATGTGGCTGCTGTGGCGCGAGGTGACCGTGCCGCAGGCCGCTCTCGGGCGGCGCTACTTCACCGCCGCCGTCCTGCTCACCGGGACGGTCATCTTCATGGGTTACGGCCGTCACCTGTACCGCGAGCGCGCCGTGGCGCCGCACCGAGCGCAGATGGCGAGTGCCACACAGACCTGGGCCGACGAGGTGCTGGCTGCCGAGATGCGTGCCGCGACCGGTCGCCAGCGGACGACCGAGGAGGCCACGATGTCCCCGGGCGAGCGCGTGTTCCGCTCCATCTGCATGGGGTGCCACGCGCCCACCACCCGCCTGGTCGGCCCGCCCCTGGTCGAAGTGGCCCGCATCTACAAGGGCAACCCGGCGGGCCTGGCCGCCTGGGTCCGCGATCCGGGCAAGAAGCGGCCCGACTATCCCCAGATGCCTCCGATCAGGCTGACCCAGGACCAGTACACGGCGGTGGCGGATTACGTCCTCGCCACCTTCGGCGGCGGCCAGCCGAGGTAGCTCGCTACCCTTCCGGGACCGGCACCTTGGTGCCGAGATCGTCGCGGATCCAGTGCGCGTCGAGCCACTCGACGGGGTCGACCGACTTGCCCTGGAGGAAGATCTCGAGGTGAAGGTGGTCGCCGCCGGCCAGCCCGGTGGCGCCCGAGTGGCCGACGATCTGCCCCTTGGTCACCATCTCGCCTGGCGTCACGGCCACGCTCGACATGTGGCCGCACAGGCTCATCAGGCCGTAGCCGTGGTCGATCACGACGGCGTTGCCGTAGATTCCGAGCCAGCCGGCGAACACGACCTTGCCCGCGTTGGGCGCCGGTACGGGCGCGTTGGCGTGGGAGGCGAGGTCGAGTCCGAGGTGGGTCTCGTGGTCGACGACCCGGCCCTGATAGGTGTACGAGCGCTCCTCCGCGAAGTTGGCGCGCTTGGCGGTGTTGGGCATCTGCAGGAACGCGCCCGACCACAGGAAGCGCGGCTCGCTCTGTCGGGCGAGCTCGGCGATCTTGGCGAGGTCGGTCTTGCGGAGGTCGCGGTTGATGCGTAGGTACTGGTCGAGGAGAGTGCCCGAGGTGTCGAGACCCGGCGTCTCGGACTCGATGGCGGGGACCACCTTGTCGAGGAATGCGTCAGTGAGCGTGATGGTGTCCGACTTCGGTGGCGCCGGCTTGAAAATGGTGACGAATGGCACCTCGACGCGGTTGCCGGCGTCATCCTCGGCGAAGGCCCGGATCTGGTTGCCGTCGGACAGCTCCCAGGGGATGGCGTAGAGCGCGAACCGCTCCCCTGGTCCACCGCCAGGCAGGGGGTAGGAGAGAGACTCCATGGTGCCGGCGCGCACGCCCGAGCGGACCGCGCTCTCCCCGACCTGGAGTCGGACCATGCCGCTGCCCCCCTGGCGAACGTAATGCTGTTGCGAGAGCACCTCGAGGCGCGGTGGGCGCAGCCTGACCGTGAGCTTCTTCTCGAGGATCACGGGTGACGCGGAGCGCAGCGGACCCGTCATGCGATCAGCGCTCGCCCGCAGCACGACATCGCCCTCCTGCAGCCACTCCTGGGCCTGGCGGCCGGCGGTGGCCTCGAGCGTGCCCTCGCCGGTCACGTGGCCGTGGAATGGGCTGAAGGCCCCGGCGCGGGGGAAGCGCTGTTCGGCGAGCACGACGCTATGGTCGCCTTGGATCAGCTCGAGCCGGATCAGGCCGAGCCCGCCCACTGGCTCGGCGAAGTGTACCTTCACGGTGGTCGCTTTCCCGATCGCGGGGGTGCTGGTGTCGATCGTGATCGCAGGCGCCGGTCCCCGCCGCAGCGCGCCCCAGGCTGCCCAAACCACGAGCACCGCGGCAGCCAGCGCGAGTGTGAGACGCAGTGCTCCACTGTGGGATCGCTCGGTTCTCATCGTCTTCCTCACCGTTGGGCCTCCACCGGCGTCGGGCGCCCGGCGTCGGACGGGTGAGTGTAGCGCGCACCGGCCGCGGTGGTGTGCGGAGCGTCACGCGAGGGTCTCGGTGCACGCTCCAGCGTGGCCCATCGAGGTCCGAAGGCGGCCGCCCGATGGCGGGCGGCGCGCGCCGCGGGGCACAACGACAGGGTCAGTTGACCGTCGGACGCTGGTCGTCGTCCTTGACGATGTGAAGTCCGCGCCGGCGGGCCAGGCGGCGGAAGCGGGCCTCGGCCAGCGCGGCGCGCCATCGATGCCATGCGGATGGCAGCCTCGACACCGGCCGGCGGCCGAGGTACAGCCAGGCGATCGCCGTCGCGGCGCAGATTCCCGCGAACCCCGCGAGGTCCTTGCTCGAGAGGTAGGCGACAAAGCCGAACAGGACGCCCAGCCAGAGAAACCAGCGCGCCCGCAGGGGGAGGACGAAGAAGAGGTAGATCACCGCATCACCGCTGACCGTGGCGAAAGCGGCGATCAGGATGACGAGCAGGATGCGCTGGCCCTGCATGAGCTGGAAGGGAACCGCGACGGCGGCCAGGCCGAGAGCATCGGCGGCCAGGTGCACGGTCGCCGCGACGACCGCCGCGCCCACCGCCGCCCATGCGAGCAGCGACCAGAAGCGGCGGCGTCCCAGCCGGCGCCGCACGTCCACCCCGAACATGTAGACGATGAAGAGCTCGAGCAGGAACCACAGGCTCGGCGGCCCGTACCCGACCGCGACGTAGGTTGCGAGTTGCCAGACGAAGCCGGACCGCCACACCGCCGGGGAGAGACGGAGGAGCGCGGGAAGCAGAGCTGTGGGGGTGAAGAACTGCATCGCGAAGGTGACGAAGAGCGCCGCGAGCAGCGCGATCAGGTCGCGGGGAGGCGGGCCGCCGAAGCCGAAGCCAAGAGGCGTATATGTCGGCGAGCCGCGAAACGGGGGGCGAGAGGACATCGCTGCCAGTCTAGCGCGGTCAGTTCACCGTGCTGGAGACGGCGAGGGCAAAGGCCGGGATGGTGACGAGGAAGGTGCCACCGCCCTCGATCGCCATCAGGTAGCTGCCGTGCATCGAGCCGTACGGGGTGGGTAGCGGGCAGAAGCTGGTGTACTCGAACGACTCTCCGGGACCGAGGACCGGCTGCTCGCCGACCACGCCCTCGCCCTCGATCCGCTCGACCTGACCGTCACCGTCGGTGATCAGCCACTCCCGCGACAGGAGCTGGACGGTCTCGTCGGCCTGGTTGGTGATCCGGATGTGGTACGCGAAGAAGTAGGTCCCCTCGTGGGGCGCGCTGCGCTCGGGCACGAACTCCGAGACCACTTCGACGTGGACCCCGCGGGTGACGGCCTCGACCATGACGTCCTTGATGACGCGCGTCGGTGCGCGATGATTCCCGCGCCGGCTGAGCGAGCGGCCCCGTCGCCCTCGCATGGCTCCGCTCCCGACTGTCCCGTCCAGCTCGCCCTGTGCTATAACCGCGCCATGTCGGATCGCAAGTACAAGCACCGCGGGTATCAGGACAGCGGCGGGTACGAAGAGCGCAAGCCGCCCGCCCGGCAGCAGCCCGGTCCGAAACCGGGTCCGGAGCAGGGCCCGCGCGGGCGGGGGCTCGGCGCTCCCACCGCCACCGTGTTCCGCTGCCGGGTGTGTGGCGCCAAGCAGAACGCCGGCGTGTCGCTCCCCCTCGAGGCGACGTGCGACTCGTGCGGCAACGACCTCCACACCTGCTCGAACTGCGTGAACTTCGACCCCTCGCGCCCCAACGAGTGTCGCAAGCCGATCCTCGCGCGGATCGCGAGCAAGGCCAAGCGCAACGCCTGCGAGCTGTTCGCGCCGAACACGGTGCAGGAGTTCGCGCAGGACAAGGCCGCCGTCAGCGATCCCCGCGCCGCGTTCGACGCGCTGTTCAAGAAGAAGTGACGCGAGCCTCATGAATGCCGACGGGCCGCGCATGGCCGCGCCGATCAGAGGGCGCCCAGCGACGCCCGTTCCAGACCTTGCACGCGAGGGAGCGGCCCACGAGGCTGGGCCGGGGTTCCGGCCGCGTCTCGAGGGAGTTCACGGTGGACGTGGAGGTAGACGAGACTCGCACCACCGGAGCGGAGGATGACCATGACCAGGCTCGAGGGAAGGGTGGCGCTCGTGACGGGTGCGAGCCGCGGGATCGGGGCCGCGACGGCCGAGCTCCTCGCCGCGGAAGGGGCTGCAGTCGGGGTCAACTATCGTCGCAGCGAGGCAGCCGCCCGGGACCTGGTTCGCCGGATCGGCGTCGCCGGCGGACGCGCCCTCGCCGTGCGGGCCGACGTTCGCGACGATCGCGAGGTCGCGGCGATGGTCGCAACGGTCACGCGCGAGTTCGGCCCCATCGATCTCCTCGTCCTCAACGCCGCCATGGAGTTTCCGATCACGCCGTTCCTCGAGTACCCGTGGGAGGCGTTCGAGGCCAAGCTCGTGGGCGAGCTGAAGGCCGCGTTCTTCCCCTGTCGGTCGGTGGTTCCCTCGATGATCGAGCGCGGTGGCGGCTGCATCGTCGCGGTCTCCAGCGGCCTCTCGCGCCACCCCGGCGAGGGGTTCTGCGCACACTCCACGGCCAAGTCGGGCCTCGACGCCTTCGCCAAGAGCCTGGCCCTGGAGCTCGGGCCGAAAGGGATCCGCGTCAACGTGGTGGCGCCGGGGCTGACGTTGACCGACGCCACCTCGTGGATGCCGCAGTCGGCCCGAGACGCGGCCGCCGCACGTGCGCCGCTACGCCGGATCGGGTTGCCCGCCGACGTGGCCGGCGCGGTCCTCGCGCTCGCCATCGACGAGGCCCGTTTCCTCACCGGGGCCTACGTGCCGGTCTCCGGCGGCAGCCAGATGGTGTAGCTCCCCGCGACCTCGTTCCCCGCTGCGCCCGAAGGCGGTCCCGTGTTGGTCACGGAAGCGGCTGGAGCGCGTCGGCGAGGTACTCCGCGCCGGGCCGGGTGTCGCGGCTCCATGCGGCGTTGGCCGCCAGGCCTGCGTCGCTCCCGGCGGCCAGGCCGCCGAGGACCGTGAGGGCCTTGTCCTGCTGCGCCGGTGTGCCGAGGAACCTGACGATGTTCAGCGTCACGATCGCCTCGCCCCGGAAGCGCCGGTCGGAGCCGGACGTGGCCGCCTCCACGATCTCCTCGAGCTTGCGATCGGGCAGGGTCAGGACCGGCATGCCAGCGGCTCCGGGCGTGACATAGGGCCTGAGATCGGTCCGGGTGAGGCGCTGGGCAGTCATGAGTCTTTGCGGGCCCGCCTCGCCGAGCACGATCGCCGCCGTGAGCGCGAGCCGCGAGTCGCCCTGTTTGACGGCGAGTCGGTAGATCCCCTCGGTGCCGAGGCGGATGCAGGCGAGCCCGACGAGATCGCTGATCACCACGTTGTCTTCCTGGCGGAGCAGGCGCCCGAGTCGGATCGCCCGCCGGAAATCGGCAAGCGCCTGGTCGGGCTGCGCCGCCGCCCGGCCCCGGGCGACCCACGATCGCGCCATGGCGAGCGGGAGCAGCAAGTTCGGGACCTTGGTCACGAACCCCTGGAGAGGGTAGAAGTCCGGGTAGAAACGCATGACGGCCTGGTCGCACCAGGGTTCCGCCTCGCGCAGCAGGGGGTCGTCGGGGGGCAGCATCTTGCCGACGTCGGCGGGGCCATCGATGCGGCGCTCCATCGCAGTCACCGCCTCCCGATATCGGGCGCCGTCCGGCTTGGTGAAGTCCTTGAACCAGACGGCGGCGTTGCCGGTTCCGGTCCCCAGAGGCGCGAGGAGATCGAGGTCGGTCCTGAATCGCACCGGCCACTGGCTGCTCTCGCTGCATGACCAGCACGGCACGACAAGGGCCTCGAGACTGACGACCCGGGGAGCGGGAACGGTGGCTGGCGGTGCCACGGGTCCACGAACCGTCGTGGCCGGAACCGCCGACACCTCCGCGGGTCCGGAGATGGTGGTCGACGCGATCAGGCGAATGGCCAGGATGGCTCCCAGCACGGCCACCACGACGACCGCGACCACCACGTGCAGCGACCTGGACGGTAGTACGTCGTGTCTCATGTGTGGTCGTCTTTTCTCGGCTTTGCCTTGGCCGCCGGGTCCGTCGGCAGTGGGGGCGATGAGAGGCGCTCGCCGACCGCTCCGATCAGCGAAAGTACCGACCCGTCGAGCGGGGTCAGGCCGAGCACGCCGCCGAGCTCGCCCGTACGTCCGTGGGCTGCCTGCGCGGCGGAGGTCAGCGCCGGGACGCGCGGATCGGCTGGTCGGGAGGGCGCGACGAGGACGTTGGCGACCACCAACACACTCACCGTGGCCGCCCACGCCAGGCGCAGGGGTCGACTCTCCCACACTCGGACCCAGGCTTCGCTGGCGACCGGCCGGGCGAGCGCTTCCCTGGTCGACCGCAGCGCCAGCGCCTCGAGCGCCGGCGGCGCGTACGGCGGCTCCAGACCGGCGAACGGATGGTCACCGGGGGTGCCTTCGTGCTTCATGAGGGTTCCTCCATGATCCGTCGGAGCCGGGCTATGCCGAGTCGGTAGAGGCTCGCGGCGGTGAACGTGGGTACGCCGGTGATCCTCCCGATCTCGCGGAACGTGCAGTCTTCGAAGTGCTTGAGATAGATCGCCTCACGTTGGGCGGGCGGCAGCCTGGCGAGCAAGCGCGATGCGCGGGCGGCTTCGATGCCGCGCGCCTCGTCGCGTTCCGGCGCCACCAGTAGTGGGGCCTCGTCGAGCGGGTCTGCCGCCCTGCGCTTCCTGGATCGGGCCAGGTCCGCGGCGATATGGTGTGCAAGGCCGAGGAGCCACGCGCGGGGATCCAAGACGAACCGCAGGCGGAGGCGGCCGGCGACGAGGCGCAGGAAGACCTCCTGAACCACGTCGCCGGCGTCTTCGGCCGAGCGGGTGCGCCACAGGGCGAGGCCGTAGATGCGGTCGGCCGTTGGCCGGTAGAGCGGCTCAACGGCGTCGTGGTGACCTTCGGCGAGGTCCGCGAACAGGCGCCGCAGGTGGTCGCGCGTGAGACCGTCGCGGCCGGCGGTCTCACGGGAGGCGAGGCCGATTGCGACCGGGACGGCGTCGCCGCCAGGGGGGACGGTCATCGTTCTCATGCTACCCGTAGAGTCGTCCGTGCAGGGCGTATTTGCCACTCCGTCGCACGCTCAGCCGTTCGCCTCTCCCCAAGCCCCAGGCCCCAGGGCCCGGGTCGGCGGTTGGGAGGCGAGTAGGGTACTTCCCGACAAGGAAAAGGCCCCGGCTGGCCAGAGCCGGGGCGAAGGAGAGAGGAGGATGCCGCGAGGCCCGGAGGTGGCGGGGGCACCCGCGGCGAGGGCCGCTGAGAAAGAGCTAGTCGAGCTGCCGCCTGAGATACGTCGGCGTGTCGAACTCCGCGAAGTTCCCCACGTTGACACCGTAGTCCGGCGGCAGATTCGACGGAAGATACGGGTTTCCCGAGCCCGCGTCGGCCTTCTCCTGCTTCGGCACCTCCCGCATCGCGATCCGCTCGACGGGGCGGGCGAGCGGTTTCGGGTCCTGCGCCGAGCTGCCGAAACCGGTGGCGACCACGGTCACCTGTATGCGGCCGCCGAGCTCCTCGCGTTGTCCGTAGCCGAAGAGGAACAGGCAGTCGTTGGCGCACCGCTTGGCGATGTACTCGGCGGCCTCGTTGATCTCCGCGATGGTCGTGTCGGGACCGCCGACGAAGTTGACGAGCACGCGCTCGGCACCCTCGAGCGAGGTCTCCTCGAGCAACGGTGAGGAGAACGCCTGTTGCGCCGCCTCGATGGCACGGTGCTCGCCGTTGCCGAGCCCGATGCCCATCAGCGCCATGCCGCCGCCGCGCATGACGGTCTCGACGTCGGCGAAGTCGCGGTTGATCACGCCGGTCTCGTTGATGATGTCGGAGATCCCCTGGACGCCGTGACGCAGCGCCTCGTCGGCGAGCTGGAAGGCCTCCTCCACCGAGACGGTCGGGCTGACCATCTGGAGCAGCCGGTTGTTCGGCACGGTGATCAGCGTGTCGACAGACTTGCGCAGCTCCTCGATGCCGCGGTCGGCGATCTTCGCCTTGCGCGTGCCCTCGAAGGCGAACGGCTTGGTGACCACCGCCACGGTGAGGGCGCCGGCATCGCGCGCGAGGTTGCCGATCACCGGCGAGGCGCCGGTGCCCGTGCCGCCGCCCATCCCGGCGGCGATGAACACCATGTCGGCGCCCTCGAGGCACTCGATAAGCTCGTCGGTCTTGTCGAGCGCCGACTTGTGCGCCGCCTCGGGATCGCAGCCGGCCCCGAGCGCCTTCCCCCGCGAGTTCGGGGTGATGAGCTGGATCCGCAGCCCGGCTCGCGAGGCCCGCAGCGCCTGTCCATCGGTGTTGATGGTGATGAACTCGACGCCCTTGACGCCGGCGGCGATCATGCGGTTGACGGCGTTGCACCCGCCGCCTCCGACACCGACCACCTTGATCAGGGCCGGAGCCGATTCGTCGGCGATGGTGATCGCCGGTGCACTGCGCTCGTTGTCGTCATCAAACAGGATCATGCGCCACCTCCCTTTCCTTCTTGGCCGCAAACCTGCGGGTGATTTTC
This sequence comes from Acidobacteriota bacterium, assembly GCA_050257595.1. GTDB lineage: Bacteria > Acidobacteriota > Thermoanaerobaculia > Thermoanaerobaculales > Thermoanaerobaculaceae > JBLMXF01. The sequence continues at coordinate 26,725 of JBLMXF010000017.1, forward strand.
GCGATCAGCCCGTTCTTTGCGCGTTTGGCGCGAACCACGGGCAGCGTGGTTGGGACCAGCAGCCGCCGGCCGTAGGCAAGGAGGCCAACGGCCACCGCTGGCGAACGGGACGGCAGCTCGGAGCTGTCGAGAAGGTGAGTGGCATCGGCCATCCCCTCCATCTCGGCAAGCCGTCCACGCTTGACGAACACCTCCTCGGCGAGGGCGGCGAGACCTTCGAGATGGGCGCCTCCGCCCGACAGCACGACTCCGGTGAAATTGACGTCGGACGGCGCCTGGCGCAGCACGTCCGCGAGCACGAGCTCGAGGATCTCCTGCATGCGCATCCGG
>JBLMXF010000018.1:0-2755 GCA_050257595.1 Acidobacteriota bacterium
GCTGGAGCCGGAGGGCTCGGGCTGGCGCCTTGCGGGCTGGAATGACGTCCGGCACCTGCTCGGACGTGCGCCGGTCCATGTCGGGGAGGACGACGGAGAGGCGGTGGCGCTCTAGCCTGGCATCGGCCCGGTCATCGTCATCGCGCCCGCGACCGATTCGCGGCCCCGGGGATTCGTGGGCTAGCCGGCCGACCGCCGCGGGATGAGCGCCCGGAGCCTCCGGCGGATGGCCAGCCGGGTGAGCGGCCCCCGCAGCCGCCGCCAGGCTCCCTCCATGAGCGCCACCGTCTCGGCGCCCATGCCTCGCCCCGAGTAGCTGCCCCACACCTTTCCCTGGGCGATCGTGCGAATCTCCGGTCGACGGTCCGGGATCTGGTCCTCGAGCCAGCCGGCGTACTCGAAGTCGGTCTCCGACGGGCGCTGGGTGACCCCCGCTCGCTCCGCGGCGAGGATCAGCTGGCGCCACTGGCGGTCACCGGGTGCCAGGAAGCGCATGCGCCTCGTGCGGACCCGGTAGCGCCACCAGATCACGAGCGCCAGCGCGACGAGCAGGCCCAGGAGCAGAAGGACGTTCCCGCCGCGGATGTCGCCCGACGAGGCCGGCGTCGACTGCCCGGTCGAGGGGTTGACGCCACCGGGGATCGGGTTGATCGAGGGAAGCGTGCTCGTCTGGGTGGGGTCGCCCTCGATGATGCGCCGGAGCTCGTCGGGGGTCGTCGTCCCGGGCGCCTGCGACCCGGCCGGGGCGCCGGCCGGTCGGATGACTGCGGGGATCGAGTGCGTCGCCTCGAAGACCTGCCAGCCGTAGCCCGGGAAGTACACCTCCGCCCAGTTGTGCGAGTTCTTCTCGCGGTAGATGTACGTGTCCGCGGCCAGCCGCGAGCCCGGCGCGTAGCCGCCGACCATGCGCGCCGGCAGCCCGAGCGAGCGGGCCATCATCACCATGGCTGTCGCGTAGTACTGGCAGAAGCCCTCCTTGGAGTCGAAGAGGAAGAAGTCCACCAGGTCCTGGCCCGGTGACGGCTGCGGGACGTCCTGCGTTGCGTAGGTGAACGCGGAGCTCGTGCGCAGGTAGTCGGCAAGCGCCTTCGCCTCGTGATAGGGGTCCGTGGCTCCGGCCGCCTGCACGATCTGGCGGGCAAGGTCCTTCGTTCGCTGGGTCACGCGGCTCAGGTCGCTCGTGTCGAGGTAGAGCTGCTTGATCTGCTCGGGGTAGTTCGTCCCGGCTGCGCCGAGCTGCGCCTCCGTGGGTGTCGAGATCACCGCGTTGAGCTGGTACCCGTCGTTCGCCTGCAGCCCGGTGGTCGCGTCGAGCGAGCCGAACGTCGGGATCCCGTTGGGCTCCCCCACCACCACCGGGACGAAGACCTTGACGGGGACGCCCGGCGTGAAGAGGTGACGGAGGTTCGGGGTGTTGATCTGGACGGTGACCTGCTCGACGCTGAACGAATCGGCCACCGTGGGCAGGTCGGGCGTGTTCGACGGGAAGATTGGCTGCCCCGCCGGCACGCCGCGGTTCGATTCCTTCGTCTGCTCCCAGCCGCGTCCGGTGTAGTGGTCGTAGGTCGTGGTGGCGAGGTAGTACGCCTTCTTCTCGCCCACCGTCAGCACGATCCGGTCCTGGCTCGTCCAGTTGCTGCTCACCGTGAAGCTCGACGGGAACGAGGCGGTGAAGCGCGACCCCTTGTTCTCCAGCGAGCCGAAGAGGCCGCTCAGGTTGTCCTGGACCGAGCTCCACACCGTGTCGAGGTTGCGCCATGCCTGGGTGAGCGGTGCCCCGATCGCGACCGAGGTGAGCGTCCACGACAGGATCATCGAGACGACGATGAAGCCGATGCCGGCGCGCATGATCGATGCCGGCACGTCCACCGTCTCGGTGACCCGCCGCAGCCGCCAGCCGTCCTCCCGGGTCAGGAGCGCGACACGCAGCCAGAGGAGCAGCGCCGCCAGGCAGAAGAGGAGCAGGTAGAAGAAGAGGTCGATGAACGTGGCGCTCAGGTTCGCCACCACGAACGCGCCGACGAGAAGGATCGCGTCGATCGCCCGATGGTGCCGATACAGGGTGTAGGCGGCGATGAAGGCGGTGATCCACATCACGAGCGCCAGGCCGATCGCGTACGGCGTGAGCTCGCTCCCATAGCCGAAGTGGATGACCGTGTACGTCCAGTCGAGAATGTCGGAGCGGAGTGTGAGGAGCCGATTCAGCTGCGAGGCGGCCGGGTAGTACTCGCCACCCACGGCCCAGAGGACGACCCCGGTTCCGGCCACCGCGGAGATCGGCAGGGTGAAGACCAGCGAGAGCCGGGAGATGCCAAGGAGCGCCCCGAGCAGGGACGCATAGAGCGCCACGGGCACGAGGAAGTCATCCTGCTTGATCCAGCCCGCGCGCTGGACCGCCCAGCCGAGGCTGAGGAGCATGACGAACAGCAGGAAGTAGGCAACCCACCCCTCGCGCGGTCTGAGGAAGCGGCGCAGTCGTTCAGGCATGAACCCGCCTCCCCGCTCCGAGGGCTTCCGCGATGTCGTCGCCGGCCGCGATGACGTGGGTGCGAATGTCGTACTCCGCGAGGGCGTGCCGCACGGCCGCGAGCTCGGCGCGGCGCTGGTCGAGCTCGTCGGACGCCTCGTCCCCCGATGCCTCCGCGTCAGGGGCCTTCGTCCCCGCGCTCCCGGCCGATGCGGGCGAGGATCCGTCCGCGTCGGCCGGCGGCACGAGGAACGACGGCAGGTCGAGCAGGACGGCGACGACGCTCAC
>JBLMXF010000019.1:0-3823 GCA_050257595.1 Acidobacteriota bacterium
GTCCACACGATCTCGAGCCCGGTGTTGCCGTGGATCGGGGGGCCGTCGCGATCGTCGTCGAGCGGCACGCGCCACTTCCAGACGGCGTAGATGACGACCGCGGCGACGAGCGCGAAGATGACGATCGAGATGGCCGTCGCGAACCAGTAGATGTCCTGGATCCTGTTGAACTGCTCGCTCGCGGACGTCGGCAGCCACTGCAGGAGGACGGCCACGAGCGTGACCAACACCCCGACGACGATGCCGATCGCGGCGACTTGGACGAGCGCCTTGCGCAAGGTGCCGAGACTACTGAAAGCGCGGGCTGTCGTGGGACGGAACCGACCGGGTTCGCGGTGGCCGAAGGCGACTGCCGGACGTCGGAGCGGGGCTACACTGGCCATCCGGGGCCGTTAGCTCAGCTGGTAGAGCAGGGGACTCTTAATCCCAAGGTCGAAGGTTCGAATCCTTCACGGCCCATCGAGAAAAGACCTGCAAATAGCCAAGCCAGAGGGACGGGGTAGGACAGCGCAGCCCTTTTGGGGCCACGCCGCCAGAATCAGACCGCTGAGAGAGCGCCTCCGGAGAAGGACGCGTAGGCCACGAGGCGTCAGCGCCACAGGGTCCAGAGGACGCTTGGGACGGCGTGATCGCGCGGCGCGCGGCGGCGACTCTAGGCTGCGTCGGCAGTGGTAGAGAAGCCCATCGACCAGAGCCATCTCAAGCGCGAGCGTTTCCAGGCGTACTGGGCGCTCATGTGCGGCGACACCGCTTTCATCGACGTGCCTGTCCTCACCGAGGTGGAGCCTGGCCTGTGGTTCGGCGGGGCGCCCGAGCCTCGCCTGCCGGACGGGTTCGACTTCGTGGTCAACCTCTTCGCTCCCTGGGCGCGATACGACCCAAACGGCGCGGAGGTCTGGAACGAGGCGAACGTCGACGACGCCGAAGTCACCGACCACGTCGCCCGGCTCTTCCGCTCACTCGCCCGCGAGGTTAACCGCCGCGTGGATCAGGGGCAAACAGTCCTTGTCCACTGCCAGGCTGGCCTCAACCGCTCGGCGGCGGTCACTGCGCTCGCGCTCATGCTGCGCGGGATGGAGGCGGCGGACGCGATCAGCCTGCTTCGCGAGAAGCGGCATCCTCTCGTCCTCTGCAACCCGCACTTTGAGTCGTGGCTCTTGAGCCTCACGCCCGAGGACCTCGCGAAGTGACCGGCTCGATCAGCGAAAGTCGAACCGCGTCGCCGTGCGTGGGTAGTCCGCTTCCAGCCACGCGTACGCGACGCGAGGCACCGCCTTCAGCCAGATCCCACCCGGCTCCCCGGGCCAAAAGGCGTACTTCGCCTCGTACGTGTCGGCGATGTTTGCGTCGAGCGCGATGCGCTCGGCCTCGCCCTCGATGATGACCACCTCGTCTCCGCTCTCCAGATGTACGACGACACGCGGGTCGTGGGCAAGGTTCCTGCCCTTGCGCGACTCGGGAGCAGTGCTGAACACAACGGCGTCGTCCAGCCACAGGCCCCACACCGGAGCGGCATGCGGGGTTGCGTCGGGCCTCGCCGTGACGATCCAGTAGGTGCGTGAGGCGGCGAGGCGCTCGACGGCCCACGCCCACGGCAGCATCCCTTCCTCCGTAGCGGCGATCCCGTAGGCGACCGGGAAGCCAGGACGCCTTTGGCGAGGGGTGTCAGACATCGGCTCTCACGCCGACCACCTGACCCTGCTTGTTGCGTTCGACGGGATGCGCACGGACCTATGTAACCGCACGCAGTTCGTCGATGCGCGGCTCGTAGATCCGGTTCATGAGGACGAAGTAGTTGACCCCCGAGACCGCGATCTCGATGAACCACACCCGAAAGGTGATCATCAGCAGGTAGGTGTTCGTCTCGCCCGGATCTGACGCTCACGCCGACGGTCCGGCCCGGCATCAGCGTCGCCGCTGACCCCGCCCCGGAACTACCGAGAGATCAGCGCGTCAGCGTCCAGAGGACGGCGTGCTTCGCACCGCTCGCCGTCTCGCTCCAACCGATGACTTGGCCGTGGTCGTTGATCGCAACCGCCTCGCTCTGCTTGCCGCCTCGGAGCGTGCCGAGGTCGGTCATCTTCCCCTTCTCCCAAAGGAACGCGTGCCCCACGGGGCAGTCGGAAGCATCCTTAGCCCTCGTGTCGGCCCAGCCGACCACCTGGCCCTTGGCGTTCACCGCTGCCGCCTCGCTCTCCAATCCTCCGAGACTGCCGAGATTCACCAACTGCCCCTTCGCCCACAGGAAGGCATGGGGGGCGGGATGGCTGTACTTCATGTCGCCACATGTGTCGCCGATGTGCCGGTCGGCCCCCGCCATCGTCCGCGTCTCGGCCCAGCCGACCACTTGACCCAGCCGGTTGACCGCGACTGCCTGGCTGTCCGGACCACCGAAAGCTCCGAGATCGCGCAACTTTCCCCGCTGCCAGAGGAAGGCGCGTGAGATGGGAGCGCCATATCTGTCGTAGTCGTCTCGCACCCGGTTGATCGCCCCGGTCTCCGACCAGCCGATGATCTGGCCGCTCTCGCTGATCCCCGTCGCCCCGCTCTTCTTCCCGCCGAGCGTTCCCAGGTCGCGCAGCCTTCCACCTTCCCAGAGGAAGGCATGACCGGCCGCTCCCACCACTTGGCCGTGGTCGTTGATCGCCACCGCCTCGGCAGCGGCTCCGCCGAGAGTGCCGAGGTACGTCGTCCTGCCGCGTTCCCAGGCGAACGACCTTCCGGTGAAGCAGCTATCCGGATAGCCGCCAACCCTGCCCACGCACCCGATGATCTGGCCGCGCTCGTTGATCGCCAGGCCCACGCTCGACTTCCCGCTCGGTGTCCCGAGGTCGCGCGTCTTCCCGCTCTCCCACAGGTAGGCACGGCTCGGCGTCCAGCCGTCCTTGTCCTCCGTCGCGGCCTGCGCGACGACGAGCACCTGACCGCGTTCATTGACCCCGACCGCGTGGCTTCTTGGCTTTCCGGGCACCGCCCCGAGGTCGTGCATCTTCCCGTTCTGCCAGAGGAAGGCGTGCCAGATCTGATTACCGCTCCTCGCCCTTGCGTCTGCATCGCCGACGATCTGGCCACGATCATTGATATCGACGGCGTGGCTCTCCCTAGCGCTGAGCGGGCCGAGAGCGCCGAGCGTGCCGAGATCGGTGATCACCCACCGTGATTGGGCCTGTGTCGCACCTGAAGCGACCGCGACACTCGCGAGACCCAGCACGCCAACGAGGAGCATCAAAACTCGGCGCATACGCACCTCCACGGCTCAGGCTGGCGCTCTGGCCGGGCCGCGACATCAGAACCGTCGCTGAGAGCGCTGCTTGGAAGTACGGAGGGTCAGGGCTCCAGCGTCCAGAGAACGGCGCGGTCATCGCTGCGCAAGGTGCGTCACGTATCACGCACTGCCGCACCGCTCACGCCGACGTGTCACGCTGATCTTGGGACCCAACAGCAAGCCCAAGGTCGAAGGTTCGAATCCTTCACGGCCCACTACCTCCGAACCGCCCGTCCGGTCGCCTCTCGAATGCGAATGCGGAAGCAGACGGCCCGGGTGCCGTCTGCGTCGTGGCGACGCCTGGAGCTCCCCTCCTCACCTACTCGCTGGAACCGCTCGGCGAGCAGCTCCAGCGCTTTCCGGGCGGCCGCCCCGGAAAGCTCCTCGTAGTCGCCGTGGACGATCGCGCTCCGCCAGCTTCCGGCGCCGTCGTACTCGTCCACCTCGAAGCACACCCTCGGGTTCTTGCGCAGCATGCGGGTCTTCTGGCCTTCCACCGAGGCGACGTACAGGCCGTCCGCGTCGTACGCGTAGATGACGGGCACGACGTACGTGAGG
>JBLMXF010000020.1:0-3067 GCA_050257595.1 Acidobacteriota bacterium
AGGGTGAGGTGCCGTGAGGCTGAAGCTCCCGCCGGCACCGCGCTCGAGCTCGCCATTGTGGTGGTTGTGGGAGCGGTTCACCGACCTTCACACGGGGGCGTACAAGGTCAGCCACGGCCGCATCGGCGGCAAGGCCTATGGCGTGCCCGTGGTGCTCGTCGAGTCGATCGGGCGGAAGTCGGGGAAGCGCCGCACCCATCCTCTGCTCTGCGGGGAGGACGGAGACAACCTCGTCCTGATCGCTTCCAAGGGCGGCACGGACCAGCACCCGGCCTGGTTCCACAACCTGAAGGCGAATCCCGAGACCATCGCCTGGTGGAAGGGAGAGAAGCGCCGGGTCAGAGCCCGCGAGGCGGCCGGCGCCGAGCGCGAGCGGCTCTGGGCGATGATGGCGAGGGCCTATCCGCCCTACGAGACCTACCGGCGGCGCACCGAGCGTCGGATCCCGGTCGTGGTGCTGGAGCCTGCCTGAGTCAGGTCCGCGGCATCGGCCTCGGGCCGACGTCTCCCTTGAGGTCGTCGGAAGGCTCCGTTGCGGGCGGGAGCGAGGGCGCAGCGACCGGGCCGACCCGCGGGATCCACTCGAGCCAGCGCGGCAGGTACCAGTTCCAGTCTCCCAGCAGCGTCATCGAGGCGGGCAGCAGCACAGCGCGCACGACGGTGGCGTCGATCAGCACCGCCACCCCGAGTCCCACGCCCAGCTCCTTGAAGAAGATCAGTGACAGCGTCGCGAATACGAGGAAGACCGCGATCATGACGACAGCGGCGCTGGTCACCACGCCGGCCGTGGTCTTGATCCCGTGCGCGACGGCCTCCTCGGTCGCCATCCCGCGGTCGTAGGACTCGCGGATCCGGGTGAGGATGAAGACGTGGTAGTCCATCGACAGGCCGAAGAGCACCACGAACAGGAACAGCGGCATCCAGGAGATGATCGAGCCGGTGGCGTGGAAGCCGAGGAACGACTGCAGGTGGCCGTCCTGGAAGATCCAGACGATCACCCCGTAGGCCGCCCCCACCGACAGCAGGTTGAGGATGATTGCCTTGATCGGGATCACGATGGAGCGGAAGGTGAAGAGCAGCAGCAGGAACGCCGCCGTGAGCACGAAGGCGAAGACGATCGGAATGTGCGACTTGGTGACGTCGGTCCAATCCTTCGATCCCGCCGAGAGGCCGGTCACATCCGCGGTGACGCCCGGCACCGGGCCGATCGTCGCGGGAATGATCGTGTCGCGCAGCTCGTTGACCGCGTCATACGACCTCGAGTCGGTGCCATCGCCGGCGATCGGGATGCTCACCTGAACGACCTTGGGATCGGGATAGGTCTGGACGTTGATGGGCGACGGCTTGAAGAGGTGGCTGGCCTTTGCCTGGGCGACCATTTGGGCGATGCCCTGACGGACCTGCGGCGTGGCCCCGTTGTCGGACTTGACGACGACGTTTGCGGGGATCCCGCCTCCAGGGAAGGCCGCCTGGATCCGGTTGTAGGTCTGGATGGAGGGGACGTCCTGGGGGAGCGACTGGACACTCTCGTTCGCCGTGTGCAGGCGGAACGCCGGCAATGCGAGGAAGACGAGCAGGCCTGCGGCGAGGACGAGTGCGATTCCCGGATGGCGGAGAACCGGGTTGAGGATCTTATTCCAGATCCTGCTCTCCCCGGCATTCCAGGGACGGTTCTTGAGGATCGGCACGCCGCCCTTCTCCACCCGGTCGCCGAGCCAGGAGAGAACCGCGGGCAGCACAGTCAGCGACCCGACGAGGGCCACCGCGACGACCAGGATGGTGCCGGTGGCGAACGAATGGAAGGTCGGAGTCCCGGCGAAGTACATGCCGGCCATGGCGATCATCACCGTGAACCCGGAGACCATCACGGCCCGACCCGAGGTCGCGGCTGCCGCAGCAAGCGCCGCCTCGTTGCTACGGCCCGCCTCCCGCTCCTCGCGTTCGCGCCGCAGGTAGAACATCGAGTAGTCCACCCCGACCGCGAGGCCGATCAGCAGGATCACCTCGTTGATCGAGTTGTCGACGCCGCCGATGACGTGGCTGAGCGGGCCCATGATGCCGATCGTCGCCATCACCGCGGTGATCGCCAGCAACAGCGGGATTCCGGCGGCGACGAGCGCGCCGAACGCGACCAGCAGGATGATCAGGGTGACCGGCAGGGACGTCTTCAACGCCTTGCCGAAGTCGTCGCTCACCACCTTGTCGATCTGCTGTTGGGTGCTGGCGTCGCCGAACTCGCCGAGCGTGAAGCCGGGATGCGCCCGCTGCGCGGCGGCGACCGCGGCCACTGCAGGCTTCACCCGATCGGTGACCTGACTGACCTTGCCGGCGATCTGGTAGCGGAGCAGCGCCGACCGTCCATCGGCGGAGATCTGGTTCGCGTGCGCCGGATTCAGCGGGCTCTGGAAGTTCTGGGTGTGTGGGACGCCCGCGAGTCTGCGCTGTACGTCCACCACCGCCGCCCTGAAGGCGGGGTCGGCGGCGGTTGCCCGGGCACTCTGGATCAGGACCATCTCCTGGGCGTACTCCGGAGCGGCATCCGCGATCGTCCGGTCGGCTCGACCCGATTCGCCGACGCTCCCCTGACTGGGCTCCAGCGTCTTCGTCCCGACGGCGCCCCCAATCATGAACGCGATCACGACGAAGGCGATCCATCCCCAGATCGCGATCTTCCGGTGCTGCGCGCTCCACACGCCGGCGCGGGATGCCAGCCCCCGCGGGGTTCTTCGGGTGCTCAGCCCTTCTACATGCTGTGGTGATCGAGACCCCGTCAGACCAGCCTCCGTGTGGTGGAACGCAAAGCGACCCTATCGGCGGCGGCCTGTGCCGCATCCGGGGGAACTACTGAAGATTCGGTGCGCCGGGGCTCCAGCGATTGAGCATACGGCCGTATGTGATAGCGTACGCAGACATGGCGAATCCGACGAGGGCAGAGGCAGCGCCCGGGCCGGCCGTCTCCGACGATCTGGCCGTCGGCTCACGCGTACGCAGCCTGCGCGAGGGGATGGACCTGTCCCTGCGCGAGCTCGCCGAGCGCAGCAAGGTGAGCGCGCCGATGCTCTCGCAG
>JBLMXF010000021.1:0-4389 GCA_050257595.1 Acidobacteriota bacterium
ACCAGTCGGTGCTCCGGTAGACCGTCTTCACCTCGCCAGACGCGATATCGATGGTGTAGAGCACCATCGGCAGGTGCGCGGCCCATCTCTCTTCCAACCCTCCCCCTCGCGGTGAAGGCGGCGCACCCGGCTCCACGTAGCTCCCGGCCAACTGCGTCTCCGTCGCGTTCACGGTGAGGCCGGACCCGGATCGCAGAACCGGATTCTGCACGATCATCCGGGTGGCTTTCGTGTCCAGGTGCGTCGCGAAGACCGCATCACCCTTCATGTAGAAGACCTGGCGGCTCTTTGGCCCAACCACGACATGGCCGGCCCTCCCCTCGACGACGCGCTCGACAGCGCGGGTCCGCAGTTCCACCGTGGCCAGGCCGTCCGGCACCGAGATCAACAGCTTGTCGCCCGCCGCGGTGTAGGCGTTCTGATGGAAGTAGAGCGAGGCGCTGCCGGGCTCCTCGGAGAGGCGAATCACGCGGTGGAGGGTGGTCGGGTCAACCCATTCCCGCGGCGGGGTCGGCGGGACTCGAGGGCCGCGTGCGACGGGCATCAGCCGGAAGCGGTACGCATGCGGCTCGTCGCCGGCAGGGAGCGGGGCTGCGGCACGAGCGCGCTCAAATGCACCTATGCGGTGCAAGATCGCCCGCTCGGGCGGGGAGAGGGTCTCGCTTGGCGGGTCGGAAGGCGGTGAGTGGTGACCGGTGCCGATCTGGGGGCGCCGACCTGAGCGAAGCGGATACTCACGTGGGCCTCAGTAGGCCCGCAGGTCGGGCTTCTTGCCCATCTCCTTGACGCCGGACGGGATCCGGTCGGCGATCACGTCCGCCAACGTGACGTCGTCGAGGATGCCGCGCACGTTGTTGCGAAGCGCCATCCAGACGTCGCGCAGCGGCTGCGCCGAGCCCTTGTATTCGAGCTCGTCGGGGCTCTCCCCACGCACGTTGGCGAGGGGACCCTCCGCGGCGCGCATCACCTCACCGATCGTGATCTCCTCTGGTGGCCTGCTCAGCCAGTAGCCGCCCTCGGCGCCGCGGCGGCTCTCGATCAGGCCGTGGTGTCGCAGGTCGCCGAGGATGTTCTCCAGGAACCGCACCGGGATGTCCTGGGCCGCGGCGATCCGGTCGCCCTTCATGGGCCCGGAGTCGAATCCGGCCGCCAGCTCCACGGCGGCCCTGACCGCGTAGTCGGCTTTCGCTGAAACCCTCACGCACCCTTTCTTATCAGCCGGGGGGCGATGTCGGCCGAGGTGCCGTGGCCGGGACGCGCGACCCTACGTTGCCAAGGGGTCGAAGCTCGCGTGGTACAGCCCGTAGATCATCAGGGCGGCCGCCAGGAGTGCAACGACCGTCGGGAGGAGCCACTTCTGCGGGTCGGTCCTGCGCCGGTACAGCGGGTAGACGAGGAAGACGATCGACTGCGCGGTGAACAGCGCGATCAGGGAGGGGCGCAGGAGCTGCGCGTAGATGCCCTCCGGGTTGATCAGGCTGATCGCGTCGACGGCGATGAACGGAACGGCGATGACCGCGAGCGCGGTCCGGATCGGCACGCCGACCACGAAGTTGGTGAGGCGGCCGAGGGCCAGGAACTCGATCACGATGATTCCGACGATGCTGATGACGGTCGTCAGGCCGATCGCGACCGCCAGAGTGTGGCTCGAGTAGGCGTCCGCGATCGCCATTCCCGGCAACTCCGCCGATCGCAGCTCGGGCGGCATCTGGGCGAACGGAACCGCCACCACGAGCAGGTAGGCGCCCACGACGCAGAACGCAGCGATGATCCCGGTGCGGACCGTCCGGGTGCCACCGCGGACCTCGCTGCCGAAGAAGAGTGGCAGGCTCGCACACACGAACAGGACGCTGAGCGCGAGGCCGCCGTCGAGCAGCGTGCCGGCGCCGACGTGGGGTGCGAGCGAGTGGGCCGGCTGAGCCGAGTTCGACAGCTCGATCACGCCGAGCGCGAGGAGCAGTCCGAGCTGGACCACTGCGGAGACCAGCAGCAGCACGAGCGCAACTGTCACCCGCAGGAGGACGAGCACCGTGATCGCAACCGGCAGCGCGAGCTCCAGCTCGGTGCGCCAGCCGGCCAGGCCGGGGAATACGGTGGGTAGGTGGTCGTAGACGACGTCGGTGACCGTGAAGGGCAGATAGAGCGCGTAGCTCACAGCCCAGATCGCGGCCTGGACCCTCGCGACGCCGGCGCCCGCCGCCTCCTCGACGAAAGCCGTGAGGCCGCCGGTCGACGCGATGCGGCGCGAGTAGAGGACCCAGATCGCGATCGGCGCCGAGAAGGCCACGATCGCTATCACCGTCGCCAGCCCGGATGACACCACCGCGTCGCCGAGCGGAACGGGGAGGTACAGCGCGCCGAGCGCCAGCGGCCCCCCGATTGAGGCGACAGCGAGGCCGAGGAACAGCGGGGCGGGGAGCGATCGCTCCCCGCCGAGCGCAGCCCCGGTGGCTGTGGGCGCTTCTAGCCCCAGCCGGCGCCGCCGCTGCTGCTCGTGCTCGTGGTGCTCTGCGTCGAGGTCGTGGAGGTGGGCTTCGAGGTGGTGGTTGTGGGCTTGGAGCTGTTGGTCACCGGGGTCGCGCTCCCTCCACCGCTGGCGCTGGTGTTGCTGCCACCGCTCGACCCGCAGCCGACCGCGACCGCGACGACGAGGGCCAGGGCGGCGATGGCGGCGATCGCCCGGTACGAGAACCATGACCAGCTGTGGCGAAGCATCTGTTTCCTCCTGCTCGACTGCATTTCAGGGCCCACCGTGGGATACCGGTGCCGCAGCGACTTGGTTCAATGCGCTGCAAACGCAACGCATGGGACGTGAACGTGGCCGAGTTGCCGACGTTGTCCGAGACGACGTACTGGTACTTGTAGCAATTGCCGCTCGTGACGCTCGAGTCCTGATATGAGCCTCGGCGCCCGCTACGAGGCGGCGTCGGCCGTCGGTCGGTAGCGGTAGCCGAAGCCTCGCACGGTCTCGATCGGGTCCCGGTCGGCGGCCTTGGTGAGCTTGCGCCGCAGGTAGCCGATGTAGAGCTTTACCTGCTGGCGGGAGCGGTTGACCGAGTCTCCCCAGGCCATCTCCAGCAGCTGATCGTGGCTCAGCACCTGGTTGGGGTGTCGCGCGAGGGCCGCGAGGAGGCGGAACTCGGTTGGCGTGAGGTCGAGCTCCTTGCCGGCGATCGAGACCCGCCGCTGCGTGAAGTCGATCTCGACCAGGCCGTCGGCGTGCACCTCGTCGCCGACCGCGCTGTCCCCCGCTCGCCGCAGCAGAGCCTCGACCCGCGCGATCAGCTCCTGGCGCCCGAACGGCTTGGTGACGTAGTCGTCGGCACCCTGGCGGAGCCCCCGGACCTTGTCGAGCTCATCGGAGGCGGCGGTGAGGATCAGGACGGGAACGTCGCCGAGCTCGCGCACCCGCTCCAGCACCTGCCAGCCGTCCAGCTCGGGGAGGCCGATGTCCAGGATCAGCAGGCTGGGCCGGTGCTCGTAGAACTGGCGCAATCCCTCGCGTCCGTCCGCGGCCTCAATCGTGGCCATCCCCTCACGCTCGACCACCGTACGGACAAGGTCACGAAGATCGTCGTCATCCTCGACGATGAGGACCTTGCCTTCTCTCATACCTGATTCATACCAGCTTCCAGGTGCCTTCATTCCCTGCTTCCCGATAGTGGCCCCGTGGCCGATCTCGCCCAACGAGTGTCCTCCTCGACCGCCAACGGAACCGTCCCCGACGTTCGGGACAGGGCCCGACGCCGGGCCGACGCCGGTGACCTCGCCGTGGAGATGCGCAGCATGGTCACGCCGGTCATCGGTTACCTGGAGCTGATCTCCCAGGATGACGAGCCGATGTCGGCTGATCGGCACCTCGGGTGGATCGACACGATCGAGAAGCGGCTGGCGGCGATCCAGGAGCTGAACGATCAGATCGCCCGGACGTGCGCGATCCTCAGGGACTCGGTCAACGGCTGCGAAGCAGCCTCGCCACACGGTCCTGAAGCTCCCGAGGACTGAACGGCTTCCTCATATAGCGCTCGCCGTCCTTCTCGATGCCGGGGATCAGGTCCTTTTCGTTGACGGTCGCCGTCAGCAGCAGGATGGGAATCTGGGCCGTCTCCCCCTCGCCCCGTAGCGCCTCGACGACCTCGATGCCGGTCCGGCTCGGCATCACGACGTCCAGCACGCACACGTCGGGCTTGTGACGCCTCGCGAGCTCGAGCGCCTCATCGCCGTCGCTCGCTCGGATCATCGTGTGCCCCACCTGCTCGAGTGTCAGGCAGACGAGCTCGAGGATGTCGTTGTCATCGTCGGCCGCCAGGATCACGCCGGTCTGCTCGGTGCTGTCACTCATTCAGGAGCCTCCTCGACCTCCGGTTGATGACCGTCCACAGGCAACTC
>JBLMXF010000022.1:0-11187 GCA_050257595.1 Acidobacteriota bacterium
GGAATCCCGCCACGCTCAAGCCGCTCCTTGAGCGACTCGCCCTCGAGCAGCTCCTCGACGAGGTACGGCAGGCCGTCGTGGGTGCCCACGTCGTGGACGTCGAGGATGTTCGGGTGCGAGAGCGCCGCGGTGGCTCTCGCTTCTCGCTCGAACCGCACCAGCCGCTCGCGGTCCGCCGCAAACTCCCCCGGCAGCACCTTGATCGCGACCTCGCGACCGAGCCGGGTGTCGCGGGCCCGATACACCTCCCCCATCCCGCCTGAGCCGAGCACGGCCACGATCTCGTAGGGACCGACGTGCGTTCTGGCGTTCCACATGATGACCCTCGCCTCGCTCGACGAGCGACGACGCCCCGTTGGCGGCCCGATGACGGTGTCCTGAAGGAATGATACCGCGATCGACGCCCCACCCGCCCTACGCGATGAGTTCAGGGCAACGCCGTCGCGATCAGGGCGTCCACGGTGGGTTCGGGGGGAATGATCGAAGGGGAGTAGAGGAGGTGGGTCGTCACCCAGGGATCTCCGACCGCGAGCGCCTCTCGCACGCGTTGCGCCGCCGCTTCCGGCTCGCCACGTGTGACGTGGATCCAGGCAAGGAGCATGGGCGCGACATACCCTTCCTCGGCGCGCCGCAGCAGACGCTCGAACGGTTCATCGCCGGCGTCCCGGTCGCCGAGGAGGTAACACAGGTAGGCGAGGTGGGCGAGGGCCAGCGAGAGCCCGCCAGACAGCTCCACCGTCTCCACTGCCACGGATCGTGCCTCCGCGAGCCGCCCCTCGACGGCGAGCGCGTGGCTCAGGAAGTAGCGCGGCATCCAGAGATGCGGCGTCCGGGCGACTTGATCCTCGAGCGTGGCCAGCCCCTCGCCGGTCTGACCTGCACAGACGAGAAACGAGCCCGCCCACGCATTGACCGCCGGGGACAGGGGGTCGAGGCGCTGCGCCAGACGCGCCCGCATCGCACCTTCCTCGTTCCAGCGCTTCTCGACGAGCAGCAGGGCCAGGTAGACCTGGGCGGTGGCGTCACTGGGAGCCAGCTCCACGGCTCGGCGCAGGCTGTGCTCCCCGGAGACCCAGTCTCGCTCGAAAAACGCCCGGCACACACCCACCGCGCTGTGAGCGTGAGCGAGGTCAGGGTCGAGGGAGAGCGCCTTCTCCGCCAGCGGCAGTGCCTGCACCATCGCTTCGAGCGGGGGTGTGTCCGCCCACCACGCCGGTGAGGCGAGCGCGTCGGCGGACCACGCATAGGCGAGCGCGAAGTCGGGATCGAGGCGGATCGCGTCCCGAAAGTACCCGGTGGCACGCGCGAATCCCTCCGGGGTCATCTTGTTCCACTCGAACAGCGCCATCAAGTAGGCGTTGTGCGCCTCCACGCTCTCGGTTCTGCGCCGTACCACCGAGGCCTTCTCACCTCCGAGAAGCTGCACCCTCAGCTTCTCCACGATAGCCAGGGCAATCTCGTCTTGAATGGCGAAGACGTCCTCGAGCCGCCGGTCGAACCGCTCGGACCACAGATGCGACCCGTCGGCGGCATCGATTAGCTGCGCGGTGATCCGCAGACGGTCCCCGGACCTTCGTACGCTCCCCTCGAGCACGCTACGCACGTCGAGCGAGTCGCCGATCTCCCGGACATCGCGGCTCGCACCCTTGAAGGCGAACGACGAGGTTCGCGCAATGACCCGCAGACTCACGACATGGGCGAGGGCGTTGATGATCTCCTCTGCCATCCCGTCGCAGAAGTATTCCTGCTCGGGATCGGCCGAGAGGTTGGTGAACGGCAGCACCGCGACCGAGGGTCGGTCGTCCGCCTGGCCTCCCAGAGCTGCGGCTGACGACCCGCCCGGCTCGAGCGGCTGCGCCACGGCCAGCAGCGTGTACGCGACATCCCTGGCCGAGCCGAAACGGTCGTCCGGCCGCTTCTCGAGACAGCGCAGCACCACTGCCACGAGGCCTTGCGGGATCCCCTTTCCGGTCGCGGCCAGAGGCGGTGGATCCGTCGAGATGATGGCCGCTGCTGTGTCGGCGCTGGTCGCTCCACCGAATGGCCGACGGCCCGCGAGCATCTCGTAGAGGACGCAGCCCAGCGCGAAAACGTCGGTGCGGTGGTCGACGTTCTGCCCGCGGACCTGCTCCGGCGCCATGTACCCGACGGTGCCCAGCACGACCCCAGCCTCCGTCGCCTCCACGACTGTGGACGCCTTCCCGGCCTCGTCGCGTCCCTGCGCAGGGGTGAGCTTCGCGAGGCCGAAGTCGAGGATCTTGACCTGTCCGTCCCTGGTCAGGAAGACGTTCCCCGGCTTGAGGTCGCGGTGGATGATGCCCTTCTCGTGGGCGGCGGCGAGACCCTGCGCGATCTGGACGCCGATCTCGACGGCCTTGCAGACCGGCAGCGCGCCGCCCAGCAAGCGATCACGCAGAGATTCGCCTTCGAGCAGCTCGGCCACCAGGTACGGGGTACCTTCGTGCGTACCGGCGTCGTAGAGCGCAAGGACGTTGGGATGGTTGAGCGCAGCTACCGCGCGGGCCTCCTGCTCGAACCGCCTGAGACGGTCCAGATCGGCGGCAAACTCCGCCGGCAGCACCTTGATCGCGACGTCACGCCCGAGCCGGGTGTCGCGGGCGCGCCAGACCTCGCCCATTCCTCCGGAACCGAGCAGGCCGAGGATCTCGAAGTGGGCGACACGACTCCCAGGTTGCACTGTGGCGCTGTCCTCTGAGAGGAGATTGTACCGCTCGGACGTGGCCTTGCGATGGATCCGGCTCCGCCGGCCACGCCTCCTGGCCGCGGCGGCTGAACGTCCAACATCTGGACCTGTAGACCTTTGTGAATCTCGACTCGAAGAGCTATATTGGGAAGAGGGAGTCCCAACAAAGGTCGCCATGGGCGTTCGTGCAGCGCCGCGTCGGACGTGCGGCCCTCCTCTCGCCGGGTCGAGGAAGAACGCGCGCGGGCTGCGCTTTTGGAGAGCCGCTGTTCACCGGCTGAAGGCTCCACCCGGCCTGGATCTCGACGGAGGGACGACCCCATGACAGCAAGGAAGACCTGCCTCAGCGCCGCGTTCGCGGTGCTGCTCACGGGCACAGCGATCGGCCAGCAGATCCCCACCGGCACCCTGACTGGCACCATCACGGACGGCAAGCTGCCGCTGCCGGGAGCGACCGTCACTGTGACCTCCCCCAACCTCCAGGGTGCCCGGGTTGCCAGCAGCGGCATCAACGGCGACTACCTCCTCGCACTCCTGCCGCCGGGGACCTACACGGTCAGGTTCGAGCTCGAGGGGTTCGAGACGGTCGAAGCAACCGTCACGATCTCGGGTGATCTGACCTCGACCGTGGATGCGGTGATGCCGCAGGTCGCCAAGATGACGGAGGAAGTCACGGTGACCGGCAGCTTGATACCCCGGCCGACACTGGAAGAGATGGCCCCGGTCACGACGGTGGACCCCGAGCAGCTCACCTACCGGGGCCTCACCCGCCTGGAAGACCTGCTGCAGACGCTGCCGCAGGTGTTCGCGTCGCAAAACTCCACGGTCTCAAACGGCGCAACGGGCACCGCGACGGTCGACCTGCGCTACCTCGGCTCGGTCCGCACGCTGGTGCTGATCGACGGCAAGCGCCAGGTTCCCGGCGACACGCACGAGATCGCGCCCGATCTCAACTTCATCCCGCATTTCCTGATCAAGCGGGTCGACATCCTCACCGGCGGCGCCTCGTCCGTGTACGGCGCCGACGCCGTGTCGGGCGTCGTCAACTTCGTCCTGAACCGGGACTTCAACGGCATGATCGGCGGCATCACGTTCGGCGGCTTCCAGCACGACAACAACAGCTCGATTGCCGCGGAGATCAACACGAAAAGGGGCTTCGCGTACCCGACCGGCCAGGCCTGGGACGGCGGCGCGCTCGACGTCAACGTCGGCCTCGGCGGCTCGTTCGCCGAGGGGAAGGGCCACGCGATCGGCTACGTCGAGTACCGCACGACCTCCGCGGTGAAGAAGGACCGCCGCGACTACACCAACTGCTCGGTCGCCGACCTGGGCGCGGCGGGGCCGGCGTGCGGCGGTTCGCCCGTAACCCCGAACGGCTGGTTCCTGGTCTTCAACCCCGAAAACTCGGCACTGACGGGCAGCTACACGCTGGACACCTCCGGAGCCGGCAACACGTTCCGGCCCCGCAACTCAACGGACACGTGGAACTACGCGCCGTACAACTACATGCAGCGCCCCGACCAGAAGTGGCTGGGCGGGGGCTTCGTGGACTACAAGTGGAACAGGCACTTCCACGGCTACCTCGACCTCATGCTGATGGACGACACCACCGACGCGCAGATCGCACCCTCGGCCGACTTCGGCACCACCACAATGCTCAACTGCGACAACCCGATGCTGAGCGCCGACGAGTACAAGAAGATCTGCGTGAACTCCGGCTACGGGCCGCACGACATGGCGAACGTGGCCATCATCAAGCGCAACGTCGAGGGCGGCGCCCGTTTCGACAACCTCAACCACACTGCGTACCGCCTGGTCGGCGGGCTGAGGGGCGACATCAGCAACGCCTGGGGCTACGACGTGTGGGGCCTCCAGGCCCAGACCCGCGTCTCCGAGCAGTACGTCAACGACCTCAACACCCTCGCCATGCAGGACGCCCTGATCGTGGACGGCGACCCGAACGACCCCAGCAGCTGGCACTGCCGCTCCGGCAACCCTCGCTGCGTCCCGTGGAACCTCTTCAAGGTCGGCGGGGTGACCCAGTCCGCGATCAACTACCTCTCGCTGCCTCTGACCTCGATCAGCCAGACCCGGACGCAGATGATCAACGGCGAGCTCCACGGCGACCTCAAGGATGCAGGCATCGCGCTTCCGAGCGCCTCGGAGGGCGTCCAGGTCGCGGTAGGCGTCGACTACCGCAAGGAGTACCTGAGCTTCCAGCCCGACGCGGCGTACCAGGCGGGCATCGCGTCGGGGCAAGGCATGGTAGTGGTCCCCGTCAGTGGGTATTACTCGGTGAAGGAACTCTACCTCGAGGGGCTGTTCCCCCTCGTCCAGGGTGCCAAGGGGGCCAAGAACCTGAGCCTCGACCTCGCCTACCGCTGGTCCGACTACAACGTCAACGGCCAATGGCCGAGCTACAAGTCGGAGGCAATGTGGGCCCCGTCCGCGAGCCTCATGCTCCGCGCCGGCTACGCCCGTGCGAACCGCGCTCCGAACGTGGTGGAGCTGTACACGCCACAGGGGAGATATGTCGGTGGCCCGACGGATCCCTGCGAGGGTGACACACCGCTGTACACGCAGGCGCAGTGCGCGAACACTGGAATGTCGGCGGCCCAGTACGGCCACGTCCTCGCGAACCCGACCCGCGCGTACAACGGCATCTTCGGCGGCAACCCGGGCCTGACCCCCGAGACCGCCGACACCGTCACGTACGGTGTGGTGGTGACGCCCGCGGGCTCAAGCTTCACGGCCGCGCTCGACTACTTCGACATCAAGATCTCGAACACGATCGGCTGGCTTGGGTTCGCCAACATCCTCAACAACTGCGCAACGACCGGCAATCCGGTGGTGTGCAGACTGATCCACCGCGACCGGGCCGGAACGCTGTGGCTCTATCCAGACGGCTACATCGACAATACCAACCAGAATATCGGGAAGCGCGAGTCGAAAGGAATCGACGTCAACCTGGGCTACAGCATCGTTGCCGGCAATGCCTTCTTCAACTTCAAGCTCATCGGCACCTACCTGTTGAACGAGTCCATCGACACCGGCATCTGGGCGTACGACTGCGTGAGCTTCTACGGCAACCAGTGCGGCCTTCCCACGCCGGTCTGGCGCCACCTCTTCACCGCGTCATGGGAGACCGGCCCCGTCGTCCTCAGCTTCGGGTGGCGGATGGTCGGCGGTGTCTGGAACGACGACGTCAGCTCCGACCCGGCGCTCAGCGACCCTTCCAACATCGAGACGCTGAAGCTCAACGGCGCGTACTACATCCCGGTGCAGAACTACTATGACGTGGCCTTCGCGTACAAGCTCAAGGCCGGCGTCACTTTCATGCTCGGCGTCAACAACATCCTCGACACGGAACCCCCGCTGGGGGCCGGCTCGCTTTTAAACGACTTCGGCGCTGGCTTCTCCGGCACGTACGACCCTTACGGCCGCTACCTCTTCTCGACCGTGCAGTTCACGTTCTAGAAGCGCCGCACCTGTACGGTCGAGCGAGAGCCGGTCACGTCTTGACAGCGTACTTCGTGAGCAGCGCCTGGAAGCGCGGGTCGGAGCGCAGCGGGTCCCAGGTGGGGTCCAGCCGCACGGTGGGGACCGTGAAGCTGCCGCTCTCCGAGAGCAGCTTGTCCAGGAGGGTGATCGCCTCGCCGGGTTCACCGACCATCGTGTAGATCTGGGCCGGGCCGGCCAGGAACCAGGGGTCCATCTTGTCAAGCACAAGGTCGCAGCCAAGCTTCGCCTCCCGCACCGCATCGGCACGCCGGCCGAGCGCCGCGTAGGCGATCCCGAGGGAGCCGTGGAGCTCGGCGTCTCTGGGGTTCTGCCGGACCAGCTGCTCGAATTCGGCACGCGCGGCCTCGTAGGAACGACGCGCGAGATCCCCCTGGCCCACCAGCATCTGCACCTGCCCTCGGAACAACAAGAGGTCCGAGTGCAGCTTCGGATCACCGCGCACGTGCGGTTCGCGCGCCTCGAGCTGCCGCAAGACCCCCTGATAGTCCCGGCGCAGCCACGCAACCCACTCCCAGGACCCCGAAAAGTGTTCCCTTACTCCAGGGACGCGGCTCGCCTCGTCGAGGAGCGCCTGGGCCTTGTCCAGGTCGCCGTGCCACTTGACCTGGATCTCCGCCCGGTATGCGCGGGCGAAGGCGAACCGCGGGCTCAGGGTGATCGCCAGGGCAAGGGCGCGATCCGCATCGGCATAGCGGCGAACGCGGACACAGGCTCCGGCGAACGCCGAGAGCAGGTTTTGGTTCGCTGGATCCAGCTCGACCGCCTTGCCGAGCACGTGAGCCGCCTCAACAAAGCGTCCCTGGCGGGCAAGGACCAGGCCTTCCAAGTGGAGCACCATGGTGTTGTTAGGCTGGATCGTCGTGGCCTTGGCCAGCTCGTCCAGGGCTCGCGGGAAGTCGAGCAGGCCGTGGTAGTAGTACTGGGCGAGGGCAGCGTGGGTCTCCGCCAGGTCGGGGCGCAGCTCGACGGCGCGCTCGGCCAGCTCCTTGCCCTTCGCGAGCCGCTCCGGACTGTGGTCGTAGTGAAGCCAGTACATCGTGAGATGTTGCGAGGCGGCCAAGGCAAGCGCCTGCGCGAAGCGAGGGTCGCGATCCACCGCCGCCTGGAACTTCTCCAGGGCGCCCTCGACGAACTCCCGGTTGAAGCCCCGTTTGATCAGCTCCACGCCCTGGAGGGCCAGGTCGTACGCCTCCAGATCGTTCGTCGAGATCTCCTTCAGCCTGGTCTGCTCATGCGGCAGCAACGTCACGCCCATGGCCTTGACCGCGCTCTCCGCCACCTCGGACTGGATGGCGAACACGTCCGCCAGCACCCGGTCGTAGCGGTCCGCCCACACGTGGGTGTCGTCCGCCACCCGGATGAGCTGCGGCGTGATCCGCACCCGGCTCTCCCTCCCCTGGCCGTGCTCGAAGCGCACCGAGCCCTCGAGCACGTAATCGACGCCGAGATCGGCGCCGATCTGCTTGACCGTCTTGCCGTGACGGTCGTACGCCGTGGCCGTCGTTCGCGAGATCACGCCCAGGCCCTGCACGTTGGCGAGCCGGCTCGTGATCTCCTCGGCCATGCCCGAGGCGAAGTAGGCGTCCTCCGGCAAGCCGAGGTTCTCGAAGGGAAGCACGACGATCTTCTTCAGCGCTGCCACCCCGACTCTCGGGCCCGCGGACCTGAGCTTGACGATGAGCCCGGCAATCGCCGCCAGCAGCGCGACACCTATGAGCGCCACCACGGCCGCACGGCGCCTGCTCGACGGCACGACCGCAGGGGCCACCTGCGCAGGCGCCGGCGTTTCGACTCCCCCCAAGACCGCCCACAGCGCCAGTCCCAGTTCATGCGCCGAGGAGAAACGCTCCTCCGGACGCCTCTTCAGGCAGCGACCGACGAGCTCGCGCAGCGCCGGCGGTACGGCCGCCGGCAGCGGTGCAGGCTCCTCCTTGAGGATCGCCGCCACCGTGTCCGTCGCCGTCTCCCCGCGGAACGGCCGCTCGCCCGCCAGTATCTCGTAGAGCACGACACCGAGCGCGAAGATGTCGGTCCGCTGATCGACCGCCATCCCCCTCGCCTGCTCGGGTGCCATGTACGCCACCGTCCCCAGCACCCGCCCCAATTCGGTCGCCCCCGTCGGCGCGTGCGTGAGGGTATCCGCCTCTCCCGCCGTCCGCTCGACGAGCTTGGCGAGCCCGAAGTCGAGGATCTTGACGGTCCCGTCGCGCGTCAGGAAGACGTTCTCCGGCTTGAGGTCGCGGTGGACGATGCCCTTCTCGTGGGCCGCGGCCAGGCCGCGGGCGACCTGCGCCGCGATGCCGACCGCGTCGTCCACCGGGATCGCCCCATGGCCGAGCCGCTCCCGCAGCGACTCCCCCTCGAGGAGCTCCTCCACCAGATACGGGATGCCCTCGAACGTACCCACGTCGTGGATGTCGAGGATGTTCGGATGGGAGAGGGCCGCAGTGGCCTTTGCCTCGCGCTCGAAGCGCGTGAGCCGCTCGCGGTCCGCCGCCAGCTCCGCCGGCAGCACCTTGATCGCGACCTCGCGCCCGAGCCGCGTGTCATGGGCGCGATAGACCTCGCCCATCCCCCCGGCGCCAATTGGTGCCACGATCTCGTACGGACCGAGGCGCGTGCCAGATGCGAGTGTCACGGCTCGACCCGGTACTTCGCGCACAGCGATCGGAACGATGGTTTGTCATGCAGTGGCCGGAAGCTCGGATCCATCTCCAGCCACGGCACGCTCACCCACCCCGGATGCGAGAGGAGCACCTCTATCTGACCGAGCGCCTCGTTCTCTTCACCGAGCATCGTGTAGATGCGTGCGAGGTCGACAACGTGCGGGATGCCGTACACCGAGTCCCTGGTCAGGGGGAGGAGCTCGACTCCCTTCTTTCCCTCGCGCACCGCGTCCTCGCGCCGGCCGAGCAACGCGTAGGCGACGCCGAGCGAGCTGTGATAGAGCCCGTCCTCGGGTACTTTCCGGACCTCGGCCTCGAGCAGGAGGGATGCCTTCTCCATCTCCTCGTGGGCACGTCGGGACTCTCCGGCCCAGGACAAGGCGAGCGCGGCAAAATAGGAATCCGGGGCTGCCTGGACCTTGATGCGGATCCAGTCCCCGTCGCTCGTGTCGAGCACCCTCAAGGCCTCGGCATACCTTTCGTCGAACACTTCCAGCCAGTACCAAGTCCACGCGCGAAACTCGTGCTCTTTCGGCACCAACTTCGCCGTCATGCGGGCTTCCGCGAGACCTGCCCTGCCCTTCCAGCTGAAGAGATTGTAGACCTTGGCCAGGTACGTCCAAGCCTGCTCCGGTCCCAACGCGATCGCATGGTCGGACTCCGCTGCGGCCTCCCGGTAGCGGCGCATCCACCAACAGGTCTCGGCGACGTCGACCGCCAGCGAGGCGTCGCGCGGACTGAGCGAGGAGGCGGCGCGAAAGGTGTCGAGCGCTTTCTCCCAGTCGCCCCGCAGGCGAAACAGCTCGCCCTCGGCCTGCAGCACGTCGGCGTCGCCGGGCCGCCCTGCCGAGGCAGCCTCGAATTCGACGAGGGCGGCGGTCGGGTCACGTTCGACCCAGAGGTGGTAGTAGCCGGAAGCGAGGCGGGTCGCGGGGCTCGCTGGTGCCAGCGCTCCCGCGCGCTCCAACGCGTGTCGTGCCCACTCGCGGCGTTGCGGGGAGATGTCGTAGCGGTAGTAGACCAGCCGGGCGTGCGCTTGTGACAGCTCCGCCCAGGCGAGGGCGAAGCCGGGATCGAGCGTGACGGCCCGCTGGAAGTTGTCGAGCGCCACGAGCCAGGTGGCGAGCGTGAAGTGAGGCTGGCCGGCGAGGAACTTGCCGCGCAGGAACGCCTGGTACGCCTCCAGGTTTCCGGTGGGCCGTACCTCGAGCGCCGCTCGCTCGTGCTCCAGGAGGGTGAACCCCAGGCTCTCGACCACCGATCGCGACATCTCCGACTGTATCCTGAAGATGTCGTCCATAGCGAAGTCGTAGACTTCCGCCCACACGCTGGTGTCGTCACCGACCCGCACGAGCTGGGGAGTGATGCGGACCTGCCCGCGGCCGCCCGCTCCCCGCGACCACCTGACCGTACCGGTAACCAGGTAGCTCACCCCGAGCTCCTCGCCGACCTGCTTCGTGCTCTTGGCCGTGCGGGCGTACTGCAGGGCGCTCCATCGCGAGACCACGGCGAGACCGCGCACCCCCGCGAGTCGGCCCGTGATCTCGTCGGTGACGCCGCTGGCGAAGTAGGCGTCCTCGGCGTGCCCGAGGTTCTCGAACGGAAGGACCGCGAGCCTGACTTGCCTCTCCGCTCCACGCTGCGAGCCCGGGGCGGCGGAGTGCCGGAGCAGCTGCCAACCCGCAAACACGGTGACGATCAGCGCCGCCGCCGCACCGCCCAGGACCAGCCAACGCCGCCGACGGCCTGCCAGGCCCGGCCATGACGGGCTCACCTCCACCGGGCCTGAGAGCGCCCGCAGCGCCAGCGCAACGTCGTGGGCGGAGGAGAAGCGCTCTTCGGGATTTTTCTCCAGGCACTCGTTCACGATGCTCTGCAGCGCCGCGGGCATCTCCCTTCCCTGCCCCACGAGCGGCACAGGATCTTTCGACAGCACCGCGCTGATGGTGTCGGCCTTTGTCCCGCCCGAGAAGGCGCGCTGCCCCGCCAGCATCTCGTAGAGCACGCACCCGAAGGAGAAGATGTCGCTGCGGGCGTCCGTCGGCTGTCCCCGCACCTGCTCCGGCGACATATAGCCCGCGGTGCCGAGGGTCGTCCCGGCATCCGTCGCGTCGACGACGGTCGTCGCCTGTCCTGGCTCAGCGACGCGCTGCGGCGCGAGCTTCGCGAGGCCAAAGTCGAGGATCTTGATGCGCCCGTCCTTCGTGAGGAAGATGTTGCCCGGCTTGAGGTCGCGGTGGACGATCCCTTTCTCATGTGCCGCAGCCAGGCCCTGGGCGATCTGGACCGCGATCT
>JBLMXF010000023.1:0-50344 GCA_050257595.1 Acidobacteriota bacterium
CCGACACCGAGATCGAACTCCGGGCCCTCACCCTGACCCTCTCCCTGAGGGAGAGGGAACCGGAGCCCACCGCAGGTGCAGAGAGGAGGACCCCACGAGGACCGGGGGCAAACAGACAAGCCACGCTCCGCAGGAGCAGAAGGGTGCTCAGCCTGGGAGTCTGAGGACCGGCTCACCGCCGACAGGACCGCGTGTCGGCTCCCGGCTCGACGTCATCCGCGCTACACTGGGCGCCGAACCACGCCGCCACCGTGGAGGAGCCGCCTGTGACCCGCGACGAGATGGACGAGATCAAACGCCACTTCGACGTCGTGATGGAGACTTTACGGGACGAAGTCGGCACCGTAGCAGAAGGACACGCGATGCTCGCGGACGGCCTCGGCAAGGTGGCTCAGGAGGTGCGGGAACTGCGCGAGCAGAACCGGCATGAGTTCGCCGAGCTGCGCTCGCTGATCAAGCTCTCGTACGCCGAGCTGGAAGGCCGCGTCACCCGGCTCGAGGGTGCCCTGGTGGAGGTCGTCGGACGCCTCGACCGGTTGGAGAAGGGGAAGACCGCGTAGGTCGAGAGTCGACCGTCTCCTGCGCGCCCACGCCGCGAGTCCGACCCCTCGCACGGTTCAAGGTCGACGGTTGAAGGTCGGAAGTCGCAGCCGGAGGCACGATCTCAAAGAGGCTGGCGCTCCAGGCGCCTCGGGATGTCTCGCTCGCACTCGGAATGACATCGCGGAGGGCGTGGCGGTGGGCGGTGGACGGGAGGGGAGAGGGTGGGTGGGTGGCCCTCCGCCCCTGGGGTGGAGCCGCGCTCGCGCCGGAGCGTGCGGGTCCCGAGCGGCCTGGGCGGCGGGTGGAGACGCGGGCCGCGCCGGGAGGGTGGGTGCAAGGGCGCGGAACCGCGAGGGTCCGCCCGCTGGTCAGGCCAGCTCGGTCGCACGCGCAGGCGCCTGCGAAGCCGGCACGCGGGGGCGTGCCGGCGAGCACCGCGGCGGAACCCCGGGGGCAAACAAAGAAGGCACGCTCCGCAGGAGCAGAATGGTGCTCAGCCTGCAAGTCCGTGGAAAGCAGCTGACCGCCGACACCGAGATCGAACTCCGGGCCCTCACCCTGACCCTCTCCCTGAGGGAGAGGGAACCGGAGCCCACCGCAGGTGCAGAGAGGAGGACCCCACGAGGACCGGGGGCAAGCAAAGAAGCCACGCTCCGCAGGAGCAGATCGGCGCTCAACCTGCAGACCCGGGTAAGAGCGCTCACAGCCGACGGCTCAGCCTGCCCGCCCGTCCGGTTCAACGCCGAACGCATGACCCGGCTCAAGCCCCGAGCGGCGAGTCTCAGGGCTCACGCGGCGATCGCCACCGGGTCCCTTTCGGCGCAGAAAAACTGTACAATATCCTCCGATGGCCTCGACGCCGCAACGCATCGGCGAGCTTCAGCGCGAGCTGACGGCGAACCCGTCGTCGCGCCAGTTCTACCAGCTGGGCGAGCTGCTCCGCCGCGACGGCCGGGCCGCCGAGGCGGTCACGGTGCTGCGCTCCGGCCTGGCCTACCACCCGCGCTACGTGGCGGCCTGGGTCTCGCTCGGACGCGCGTACCTCGAGATCTCGCAGGCCGCCCACGCGGCCCAGTCGCTCGACTCCGCCCTCGGCCTCGACCCCGCCAACCCGGTGGCCTGGCGCCTGCTCGGCGAGGCTCGGCTGATGCTCGGCTCCCGCCTGGGCGCCCTCGACGCGATGCAGCGGGCGCTCGACCTCGCCCCCGGGGACGAGGTGCTGGCCTCGGCGGTCGAGGCCCTGGCCACCGAGACTGCCCCGCCGGCACCCGAGCTGTCCGTGGCGCCGCCGGTTCAGCCGGTCGTCCAGCCGCCGCTCCCGCGCCCGCCCGCGGCGCCGCGGCCGTTCCTGCCGCAACCGACCGCACCGCGCCGGCCGGTCACGCCGCAGCTCCCGCCCCGCCGCCCGCTCGAGGCGCTGCCCGATCCCTTCGCGGCCGCCGCGGAGTCCGGACAGGCCAGCGACGGCAGCTGGGACGTGTTCGCCGGTGAGCCGGCGATCGTCGCGGTGGAGGCGGCCGCGGCGGAAGCGCCGGCGCCCGAGGTTTTCGCCCCGGGTCCCGAGGTCGCCGCAGCGGTCTCCGCCGTCCCCGAGGAGGCCGCTCTCCAACCGGAGGAGCCGGCCGCGCCGGAGCTGGAGGCCGAGCCGTTCGGTGCTCTGGAGAGCGAGCCTGCGGTCGAACTCGAGGAGGCGCCGACGGCTGTCGAGCCCGCGGCCGTCGAGCCGGAGCCGGCGGCGCCGCTGGCCTTCCCGGCGCGCCCGACGGCGGCGCCGGCCGCCGCTCCGGCGACGGTCACGCTGGCCAGGCTGTACCTCCAGCAGCAGCAGCTCGGTGCCGCGATCGAGGTGCTCGAGCGGGTGCTCGCCCGCGACCCGAGCCACCAGGAGGCCCGCGACCTGCTCGCCCTGGTGCGCGACATGATGGAACCGCTGCCCGAGCCGCTCCCGCCGCTGTCCATGCGGGAGCGCAAGATCGCCGCGTTGCAGCGCTGGCTGGCGTCCATTACACTGGCGCGGGAACGGGCGCGGACATGAACTTCTCCGAGGCGCTGGCGGATGTCAGAGGGTGCGGCGGCGTGGTCGCGACGGCGATCTCCGACCGCGACGGCATTCCGGTGGAGAGCTGGGGAGCGGACCGCGACGAGATCGAGGAGATCATCGCGGAGTACTCGACCTTCCTGCGCGAGGTGGCGACTGCCAACCGCGAGCTCCAGCTCGGGAGCCTCGAGCAGCTCATGGTCGTCGGATCGGACCGCTCGGTCATGATCACCGCAATCACCGAGGAGTACTTCCTGATGACGGTCGTGGAGCGCGAGGGCAACTGCGGCAAGGCGCGCTTCGCCAGCCGCGTGGCGGCCTCACGACTGCGGAACGAGTTCATCTAGAGGACGGGAGATGTTCACCTTCGACGAGCTGTGCACTCTTATCCGTGTTGTCTCCGAGACCGGCGTCGGCGGGCTGGAGGTCGAGCGCGAGGGCGCGCGGGTGCGCATCGAGGGCGTACCGCTTGCGGTCGCCGCCCCCCAGGCGTTCGCCACCGCCCCTCTCCTGCCGCCGCAGATGGCTTCCGTGGCCTCCCAGCTCGCGGCCGTGTCGTCCGTCCCCGGCGGGGGGGCGGTCGCGGCGTCGGCCGAGGCCGGCGAGGACGGCCTGGCATTCGTCACCTCGCCGATCGTCGGCACCTTCTATCGTGCGCCCAACCCCGACGCGGAGCCCTACGTCAAGGTCGGAGACCCGGTCCACAAGGGCCAGGTCCTGTGCATCGTCGAGGCGATGAAGCTGATGAACGAGATCGAGTCTGACACCTCCGGGACGATCGTGAAGATCTACCCGGAGAACGCCCAGCCGGTCGAGTTCGGCGAGCGGCTGTTCGCCATCCGCCCGTCCTGACGCATGATCTCCAAGGTGCTCATCGCCAATCGCGGGGAGATCGCCCTCCGCATCATCGCCGCGTGCAAGGAGGCGGGTCTCGCGACCGTGGCGGTGTTCTCGGAGGCCGACCGCGAATCGCTCCACGTCACCATGGCGGACGAGGCGGTGTGCATCGGCCCCGCCTACGCGAGCGCCTCGTACCTGAACATCACGGCGGTGATCGCGGCCGCCGAGATCACCGGCGCCGATGCGATCCACCCCGGCTACGGATTCCTGGCCGAGAACGCGCACTTCGCGGAGGTGGTCGGCGAGTGCGGTCTGACCTGGATCGGACCGCCCCCCGAGGCGATCCGGCTGATGGGCGACAAGGCGACGGCACGGCGCACGGTGTCCGGGAACGGCGTGCCGATCCTGCCCGGCTCACCGGAGCCGCTCGCCTCGCGGGAGCAGGCCACCGCCCTGGCCGAGGAGATCGGCTTCCCCGTCATCCTCAAGGCGTCGGCCGGCGGCGGCGGCAAGGGCATGCGGGTGGCGGCCGACGCGCGCGAGCTGCGGCACGCCTTCGACACCGCGCGCCACGAGGCCGAGCGCGCCTTCGGCGTGGCCGACGTCTACCTCGAGAAGTACCTGACCGCGCCACGCCACATCGAGGTCCAGGTGATGGCGGACGCCCACGGCCACACGATCGCCTTCGGCGAGCGCGAGTGCACGATCCAGCGCCGCCACCAGAAGCTCCTCGAGGAGGCGCCGTCGGTGGTCGTCAACGAGGAGCTGCGCGCGACGATGTGCGACGCCGCGGTGGCGGCGGCGCGCGCCGTCGGGTACGTCAGTGCGGGCACCGTCGAGTTCCTCTACGACGAGGGGCGCTTCTACTTCATGGAGATGAACACGCGGATCCAGGTCGAGCACCCGGTCACCGAGGCGGTGACCGGCGTCGACCTCGTGCTCGAGCAGCTGCGCATCGCGGGGGGGCAGCCCCTGTCGGTCCGGCGCCGGCCCGCGATCCGCGGGCACGCCATCGAGTTCCGCATCAACGCGGAAGACCCCGTCACCTTCGCGCCCTCGCCCGGGACGATCAGCGAGCTGGCCATGCCGATCGGGCCGGGCGTGCGCATCGACACCCACATCTACCGGGGCTACCGGGTGCCGCCGTACTACGACTCGCTGATCGCCAAGCTGATCGTCTACGGGCGCGATCGCCGTGAGGCCATCGCCCGCGGCAAGCGCGCCCTCTCGATGTTCCTCATCCGCGGGGTGAAGACCTCGATCCCGCTGCACCAGCGCATCCTCGACGAGCCCGACTTCGTCGAGGGGCGCCTGTCCACCCGGTTCATGGAGCGGTTCGCGCGCGGGGAGCCGGGATGACGTGGGGGGGCGATGCGGGTTTTCCTGGTCGGGTTCATGGGCGCGGGCAAGAGCACGACGGGACACGCGCTCGCCAGTCGCCTGGGAGCGCTGTTCTGGGACCTCGACGCCCGCATCGAGGCGACCCTGCGGATGAGCGTGCCCGAGATCTTCCGCCAGCTGGGTGAGCCGGCCTTTCGCGCCGAGGAGACGCGGCAGCTGGCCGGGAGTGCGCGGTTCGCCGACCTCGTCGCCGCCACCGGCGGCGGCACCTTCGCCGTCCCGGCCAACCGTGAGCTGATCGCCCGCCTGGGCGTGTCGGTCCACCTCGACCTGCCGTGGGAGGAGATCCTGCGTAGGCTGCCCGGCAAGCGCGGCGAGCGGCCGCTGTTCAACGGGCCGGAGCAGGCGTACGAGCTGTTCAAGGCCAGGCTTCCCCTCTATCGGCTGGCGGACATCCAGGTCCGGCCGGAGGCGGGGGAGGATGCCGAAGCGCTCGCCGGGCGCATCCTGTTCCTCCTCGGGGTGCGCCCGTGAGGTACCTGGTCCTCTCCGACGTCCACGGCAACCTCGAGGCGCTCAGGGCGGTCCTCGCCCACGCCGCGCGCAAGCGGCGCGACGCCGTGCTCTTCCTCGGCGATGCGGTGGGCTACGGCGCCGCACCCAACCAGGTGATCGAGCGGCTGCGGTCGATCGGCGGGACGCTCTTCGCGGTGCGGGGCAACCACGACCGAGTCGTGCTCGATCCCCTGCAGGGGGCCGTCTTCTTCAACACCCACGCCCGGCGGGCGGCCTCCTGGAGCGAGAAGATCATCACGCCGGCGAACCGGCGCTGGCTGGAGGCCATCCCGGTCGGGCCCCGCGCCGTCGAGGATTCCCTGATGATCTGCCACGGCTCCCCGGCGGACGAGGACGAGTACCTGTTCACCGAGATCGAGGCGCGCGAGGCGTTCGCGGCCTCCCCGGCCCGGGTCCAGTTCTTCGGGCACTCGCACATCCCCTCCCTGTTCGAGCTCACCTCGCTCAACGGCAGGGACCAGGTGGTCGGGGTCCTGCTGCGCGGCTCCCGGCTGGTCATCGACCTCGACGCCAGGCGCCGCTACCTGATCAACCCCGGGTCGGTGGGCCAGCCCCGCGACCACGACCCGCGGGCGGCCTATGGCCTGTACGACTCCGAGGCGGGCCGCTTCACGCTCTACCGGGTGCCGTACGATGTCGAGGCGGCGCGGCGCCGCATCCTGGCGGCGGGGTTGCCGGCGATCCTGGGCGATCGCCTCATCCACGGCGCCTGAGGAGGCTGACCATGCGCGACGACACCCCCGACCCACAGCACTGTTTCAGGTGCGGGCGCGACCTCGGTCCCCGGCTCGAGTGGCAGAAGATGATCACCGAGCAGGGGCCGATCTGCTATGCCTGCTTCAACCTCGCGATGGCCGAGGAGCGCCGGGACGGCGAGGAGGAGCGATGATCCGACCTCTCGTCGCGTGCCTTCTGATCGCCGTCGCCGCCCCCGGGGCGACCCTCGCCGGAGCGCCAGCAGGGGCGCTGCCGACACGCGCCGATGCGCTCGCCCGGATTCTCGCGCTCGCCGACGCGCGCCGTTTCGACGGAGACACCCTGACCGCCATGGTCGCCCACCCGGACGCCGCGGTGCGCGCGGCCACGGCCCGGCTCCTCGGCCAGCTCGCGGACCCGTCCGCCGCTGGCCTCCTGGACGCGCTGGCGGGCGACCGCGACCCGTCGGTTCGCGCCGAGGCGGCCGCTGCGTGCGGCCGCCTCCTCGCCGACGTGGGCGCGGGGAAGGACGGGGCGCCGCTCGCGGCGACGCTGCGACGCCTGATGGCGGACCGCGCACCGAAGGTCAGGGCGGCGGCCGCCTGGGGCTGGGGCCGCAGCGGACGGCCGGAGTCCGGTGACACGCTGCTCGGGGCGCTCGGGCGCGAGGACGATCCCGCGGCGCGCGCCGCCGAGGTGGCCGAGCTGTGGCGTGCCAAGAGCGAGGCGACCGCGGCCGCGGCGGCCAAGGCGCTCGCCGACGCCAGCCCCGAGGTGCGGGTGGCGGCGGCGGTGTCGCTCGGGCGGTCGGGAGGGAGCGCGGCGGTGGCGGCTCTCGGCGCGGCCGCGGAGGACCACGACGCCGCGGTCCGGGAGGCCGTCCTCGACGGCCTCCGCCGAGCGGCTCCGGCCGACTCGCGAGGGACTTTCGCCGCGGCTCTGAGCGATCCGCAGGCCGCCGTGCGCATCGCCGCCCTCGGCGGCCTCGAGGCGGCGTTCCTGGCCGGGCCCGCCGGTGGGACGGACCGGAGCGTGGCCGCCACGCTCGCGCGCCTGGTCTCGCTCACCGACCCCACCCGGGTCCACGAGCGCGTGATGGCCATCCGGGCCGCCGGCGCCGGCCGTTGCTGCCGCGAGGAGCTGCGCGCCACGGTCGCCGGCGACAGCCTCTGGCTCGCGGGCGAGGCGCTCGTCGCCCTCGCGCGCCAGGGTGAGGCCGAGGCGCCGGCGCGGGTCGACACCTGGCTCGGCTCGACCGACCCCGCGAGGAGGGTGGCCGCAGTGGCGGCCGCGGCCGTGCTCCCCGACGGAGCGGTGCGGATCTCGGCGCTGCTCGGTGACGCCGCGACGGAGGTTCGGCTGGCGGCCGCCGAGCAGGCCGCAGAGATGGGTGAGCGGATCCCGGTGGCCGCGCTGCGGGCCAGGCTGGGCGACACCGACGCCGCGGTGCGGGCGGCGGCGATCGAGGCGTTGGGGAAGCGCGGCTCGCTGCCCGACGTCGCGGTCCTGCTCGAGCTGGTGCGCAAGGAGCAGGGCGCCGTCGCCCCTGACGCCGCGGTGGCCCTGGTCGCGGCGCTGGCGGCCCCCAGGGAGCTGGCTCCGGCGGTGCGCGACGCCCTCGCCGGCCTCGTCAAGGGGGACGACCCGGTCGTGGCTCGCGCCGCGTGGGATGCGCTGCGGGCCCACGGCGTCAACCTGCCGCTGCCGGCCGTGGCCACGGGTCACGACGTCGCCTTCTACCGCTCCGTGGTTGCCTGGGCCGAGAAGCCGCGCTGGCTGGAGATCGTCACCGTC
The DNA here is from genome assembly GCA_050257595.1 of Acidobacteriota bacterium. Taxonomy (GTDB): domain Bacteria; phylum Acidobacteriota; class Thermoanaerobaculia; order Thermoanaerobaculales; family Thermoanaerobaculaceae; genus JBLMXF01. The sequence goes on from JBLMXF010000023.1 coordinate 7,829, forward strand.
CGGGGGACGATGCAGGTGCGCCTCGACACCGGAGATGCGCCGCTCACCTGCTTCCGCCTCGCCCAGCTGGCCGGGAAGGGGTTCTTCGACGACCTCACCTTCCATCGGGTGGTTCCCGACTTCGTGGTCCAGGGCGGCGACCCTCGGGGCGACGGGTGGGGCGGTCCGGGTTTCGTGCTCCGGGACGAGCTGTCGCTGCGGCAGTACCTCCCCGGTACGGTCGGCATGGCGCTGGCCGGCCCCGATACCGGCGGCTCGCAGCTGTTCGTCACGCTGACCCGCCGGCCTCACCTCGACGGCCGCTACCCCGTGCTCGGCGAGGTCGCGCACGGGGAGGACGTGGCATGGCGGATCCGCCGCGGCGACCGCATCCTGCGGATCACGGCGGGCGAGGGCGACCTGCCGACCTTCTACCCGATCTGGTACGGCCCGCTCGAGCCGGCCCGGCTCGACGCCGAGATCCACGGGTGGCGGGCGGAGCGCGAGAGGTACACGCCGCGCGCCGAGTGGCTCGCGCGGCTCGCCACCGCGAAGCTGCGTTACGGGCTTGACGTGGCGATGGGCACCTGGTGCGGCGACTCGCGCGAGCAGATCCCGCGCCTCGAGAAGATCCTCGCCACCCTCGGCGACACGTCGCCGTTCGATCCGCCGCGGCTGATCGGCATCGACCGCTCGAAGGAGGTCGACCCGAAGTTGTTCCCGTTCGGCAAGGTCGAGCTGGTGCCGACCATCGTCGTGACCGCAGGGGGGAGCGAGGTCGGCAGGATCGTCGAGACACCGAAGTCCGGCTCGCTCGAGGAGGACCTCGTGCGCATCCTGGCCCCGATCGAGGGGTGGTCCGTTCCCGAGCCCGGGCCGACGCCGCCAAACTCGTAGCTCGGGCTCGCCTGTCTCCTGCCGGATCCGGCGGGACGCACGAGGTGCGGAACGCCGTGCCATCGGGCGTGATACCGCCCCTCCGCCCTCCAGACCGGATGCGAGGCCGGTCGGCGGGCTCCTCCGCCGTCCGCCTCTCCCCGAGCCGCCGTCGGACGGTCGCCGACTATCGATGGGTGCGCGCCGCGCCACGACCGCAGGCGGGGCGTCGCCACTCCCCGCCCGTTGACGCGTGCAGGTCGGCCGCGGGAGACGTCGCTGCCGGGCCGGCTTCAGCGGGCCGACCCGATGTGTGGGGTGCTATCATCGGACCAGCTCACGAGGGCCTTGTCACTCCTCGGTTCCGCGGCCAGCCACGGAGCCGGGGTTCCTCCATCTCGCGGCCGCGGCCAGCCCAGGGTCGCAGGACCCGACGGTCGCTTCGCCCGGACTCCCGACGGGAGGTGGAGATCGTGGCGTGGAGTCGCAGGGAGCTGCTGAGGTCGGCCGGTGCCGCGTGCGCCGGAGCGACAGCCGCGTCAGCCGTGCGGGGTTCGACCTCGGGCGATCGGCCCGATGACCCTTACGGTGTCCTCGTGGACACGACGAAGTGCATCGGATGCCGCAAGTGCGAGTGGGCCTGCAACCAGGCCAACGGGCTCCCGGTCCAGCCCCTGGACAGCTTCGAGGACACCTCGGTCTTTGCCGGGATGCGGCGGCCGGATGTCGGCCACTACACCGTGGTCAATCGATTCCCGGGGCCGGCGGGGAGCGACAGGCCACTGTTCGTCAAGGTCCAGTGCATGCACTGCGACGACCCGGCGTGCGCCTCGGCGTGCCTCGTCTCTGCCCTCGAGAAGGGCAAGGACGGGGCCGTCACCTACACGCCGTGGCGGTGCATGGGCTGCCGCTACTGCATGGTCGCCTGCCCCTTCCAGGTCCCGGCCTACGAGTACGAGAACGCCGTCGATCCCCGGATCCGCAAGTGCACGTTCTGCTCCGAGCGGGTGTCGCAGGAGGGCAGGGTCCCCGCCTGTGTGGAGATCTGTCCCCCCCAGTGCCTCACCTTCGGCAAGCGCAGCGACCTCATCGGCCTCGCTCACCGGCTGATCCACAACGGGCCGGGGAGCTACGTCGGCGCCCTCTACGGCGAGAAGGAGGTCGGTGGCACATCCTGGCTGTACCTCTCCAGCGTGCCGTTCCCGCAGATCGGTTTTCCCCCGCTCGGAGAGGCACCACCCCCCCGGCTGACGGAGGCCATGCAGCACGGGGTGTTCAAGGACGCCATCCCGCCGCTGGCCCTGTTCGGGCTCCTGGCCGGCATCATGCGCCTGTTCAGACCGGAAGACGGAGGCGAAGAGCCTCGGCGGGGGAAGGGGCCATGAGCAGCCACGCCGCCGCTCCGGTGAGGAGACCCCTGCTGACTCCCGGCGTTCTCGTCCTCCTCGCCCTGATGGCGGTGGGCTTCGCGTGTGCGCTGGCCCGCTTTCTGTTCGGCCTGGGGGCGGTGACCCATCTCGACAACCAGTATCCCTGGGGCATCTGGATCGCGATCGACGTGGCGACGGGCGTGGCCCTCGCCGCCGGAGGCTTCACCGCGGCCGCCCTCGTCCACGTCTTCCATCGCCGCCGCTACGAGAGCGTGACCCGCTCCGCCCTCCTCACGGCGCTCCTCGGCTACACCTTCGTGGTGCTCGGGATCCTCGTCGACCTGGGCCGCTACTACAACATCTGGCACCCGATCGTGCCCGCCATGTGGTCGGGCCACTCCGCGCTCTTCGAGGTGGCGATGTGCGTCATGGCCTACCTCACCGTCCTCTACCTCGAGTTCATGCCCATCGTGGTCGAGCGTTTCGCGGGTCGCGTGCGGCTGCCCGGTCCCGTGCGCCTGCTCGACCGGTTCGTCGAGGGCGCGCTTCGGCTCTTCGACCGGACTCTCAGCCGAGTGATGTGGGTGTTCATCATCCTCGGGGTCGTGCTCTCCACGCTCCATCAGTCGTCCCTGGGAACCCTGATGCTGCTGGCCCCGCACAAGATGCACCCGCTCTGGTGGACTCCCATCCTCCCTCTGCTCTTCTTCCTGTCCGCCCTCGCGGTGGGATTCCCCATGGTGATCTTCGAATCCCTGGCCGCCGCGAGGGCCTTTCGGCGGGAACCCGAGATGGACGTGCTCGCCCCGCTGGCCAGGATCATCCCGGTGCTCCTCTTTGTCTACCTGGCATTCAAGGTCGGAGACATCGCGATCCGGGGCGCCGTCCACCTGCTCCTCGACGGGAGCACGGCCGCGCTCATGTTCCTGCTGGAGGTGGGTCTGGGGGTGCTGCTGCCCCTTCTCATGCTGCTGTCGTCCCGTGTCAGGCGAAGTCCCATGCTGCTCTTCTCGGCGGCCACACTCGTGGTCCTGGGTGTCGCCTTCAACCGGATCAACGTGTTCCTCACCGCGTACACGCCGGTGTACAAGCTGACGACGTACTTCCCCAGTGTCGGGGAGATCGCGGTCACGGTGGGTCTCATCGCGGGGCTCCTGTTCGTGTACCGCGTGCTGGTGACGGTGTTCCCCGTCCTGCCCGGGGAGGGGCATGCAGGGGAGGAACGCGCCCGCGACCGGCGGGTGATCGGCGCGCCGTTGCCTGGGGGTGGATGACGTGAAGATGGCAGGGCTCGCCGCAGCCGCGATCTCGGTGCCTTTCCTCCTGCCCCTCGATCCGGCGCTCGCCCCGCCCGTTGCCGTCGCGCAGGTGGAGGCACCGAGGCCGGACTGCACTGCGTGCCACACGTGCCCGAACCCCTCCCGGGACCAGCCCTGCCTGAAGGCCTGTCCGCGTCACCAACAACCGGCCGCACTGTCTCCGGCGTCGGGGCCCGACATCGTCATTCTCGACGACCTGGAGGACCTCTATGTCCCGGTCAGGTTCGACCACAAGACGCACGCCGGCATGTCCGGGATGTCAAAGGGGTGCGAGACCTGCCACCACTTCACTCCGCCCAACTCGCCCCATCCCGCCTGCAAGGACTGCCACCCCGTCGAGATCGTCCACGAGGACCTGGCGCAGCCCGGGCTCAAGGGCGCGTACCATCGACGCTGCTTGAGCTGCCATGCGGCCTGGGACAAGGACACCGCCTGCGAGATCTGCCACGAGCGCAAGAAGGGGGGCCGGCTCGGGGGCACGGCCACCGAAGTCTGCGAGCACAGCCACTACGCGCCCGTGAAGCTCAAGGAGCTGATCCTCTTCTCGACGAGCTTCGCGCCCAAGGACTCGGTGCCGTTTCATCATCGCAACCACAGCCAGCTCTACGAGCGGGACTGCACAGAATGCCACCGCCGGCAGAGCTGTACGCGCTGCCACGTGCAGGGGAGTGACGAGCTGCACCCGATGGGGAACCCGACAGAAGTGAGCCTCCACGACACCTGCTTCCGCTGCCACGACGGGACGCGATGCGCCGCCTGCCATGGCCGGGATCCCGGCGCCCTGTTCACGCACGCCGAGACCGGCTGGCCCCTGAAGGCGTACCACGCCGCACTTCCCTGCCGGACCTGCCACGGCCCCACTGGCGCGTTTCGCAAGCTCGATCCCCGCTGCGCGACGTGTCACCCCAATGGCTGGCCGGCGGCGAGCTTCGACCACCGCGTGACCGGCGTGGCGCTCGACGAGGTCCATCGCGAGGCGGGCTGTGAGACCTGCCACGCCGGGGGCCCGGGATCAAGGCCGCGCTGCGACAGCTGCCACGACGACGGGCGCACCTACAACAGGTCGCGGGGCTTCCGCGCCGGCTAGCCGGGACCGCTCGTCCGGGGTCTGCCGCGAGCGGCAAGCTCGCCGAGATCCCGGCCCGCCGTCACGTTCTTGCGCGGCCTGACTCCCGAGCCCCGGACCCGAACCCCGCGTCCGGGACGACAGCCCTACTCGTAGCGGAGCGCGTCGATCGGGTTGAGCCCCGCGGCCTTGCGGGCCGGGTAGAAGCCGAAGAAGATCCCCACGCTGGCGGAGAAGGCGAGCGCCAGGAGCACCGTGGGGGGCGAGACGACCGTGCTCCAGCCGGTGAAGTGGCCGAGCACGCGGGCACCCGCGAAGCCCGCCGCGATCCCGATGGCGCCGCCGAGCAGGCTCATCACGGTGCTCTCGACCAGGAACTGGGTCATGACGTCGGAGCCGTGGGCGCCGATCGCGAGGCGGATGCCGATCTCCCGGGTCCGCTCGGTGACCGACACCAGCATGATGTTCATGATGCCGATCCCGCCAACCAGCAGCGAGATCGAGGCGATCGCCGCGAGCAGCAGGGTCATCACCTCGGTGGTGCTCTGAGCCGCCTTGGCGAGGTCGGTCTGGTTGCGCACCGTGAAGTCGCTGTCCTCCCACGACGCCAGGCGATGCGCCTCGCGCATGATCTCGGTGATCTCCTCCTGCGCAGCCGGAATGTCGTCCGGATTCGAGGTGGAGGCGAGGATCTGGGGGATGAACTGCCGTCCCGCGAGACGGTTCTGGACGGTCGTGTAGGGGGCGAGGATGACGTCGTCCTGGTCCTCGCCGCCGGCTGTCTGCCCCTTCTCAGCAAGCACCCCGATGATCTTGAAGGGCACGTTGCGGATCTGGAGCTCCTGGCCGACCGGGTCCTGGTCGGGGAACAGGTTCTTGGCCACGGTCGCGCCGATCACCGCGACCTTGCGGAGGGTGCGGATGTCGTTGGCGTCGAAGAACGACCCCGAGGAGACCGGCCAGTCGCGAATGATCTGGTAGTCGGTGGCGACTCCGTTGACGTGGGTGCGCCAGTTGCCCTGCCCGCCGATCACCTGGCCGGGCGCGACGATGACCGGTGAGATCGCCGACAGCAGCGTGCTCTCGCGCCGCAGCGTGTCCACGTTGTCGATCGTCAGCCGGTTAAAGCTCTGGGCGCCCTGGTTGACGCCACCCTGGCTGACCGCTCCCGGCGTGAGGACGATCATGTTGGTGCCGAGGTTCTGGATCTGCTGCGTGATGCGCTGCTGGGCGCCCTGGCCGACCGCCACCATGACGATGACCGCGGCGACCCCGATGATGATGCCGAGCATGGTGAGCAGCGTACGCATGGTGTTCTTCAGGATGCTCTGCCAGGCGACCTTGACCAGGGTGGCTGCGCGCATGCTCACACCACCTGCTCGTCAACGGCGAGCGATTCGAGATCCTGACTCGCCACTCCGCGGTCGGAAACCCGGGCGTCGCGGATCACGTGGCCGTCGCGCAGCTCCACGATGCGCTTGGTGTAGCGCGAGATGTCCCGCTCGTGAGTGACCAGGACGATGGTGATCCCCTGCTCGTTGAGCTGCTGGAAGAGGGCGAGGACCTCGACCGAGGTGCGCGTGTCGAGGTTGCCGGTGGGCTCGTCGGCGAGCAGCAGCGCGGGCGTGGTGACCAGCGCGCGGGCGATCGCGACCCGCTGCTGCTGGCCACCGGAAAGCTCGTTCGGCATGTGGTGGGCACGCTCGGCGAGACCGACACGCTCGAGCGCCTCGAGGGCGAGGCGGCGGGTCGCGAGCCGCTTGCCGCTGCGGTCGTAGAGCAGCGGGAGCTCGACGTTGTCCACCGCGGCGGTGCGGGCGAGCAGGTTGAAGCCCTGGAAGACGAAGCCGATCTTGCGGTTGCGGATGTCGGCAAGGGCGTTGCGGCCGAGGCCGTTGACCGGCTCGCCGTCGAGCTCGTAGCTCCCGGAGGTAGGCACGTCGAGGCAACCGAGGATGTTCATCAGCGTCGACTTGCCGCTGCCGGAGGCGCCCATCACGGCGACGAACTCCCCGGGCGCCACCGTCAGGTCGATGCCGCGCAGGGCGCGCACCTCGGTGGCGCCCATCGTGTAGACCTTGACGAGCGCGAGCGTGCGGATGACCGGTGTGTCGCTCATGGAGGCCGTCGCCCGCGCCTCAGAAGCCGCCCGGGCCGTGCCGTACGCCCTGCTGCGACGCCTGGAATGGGGTGCTCGAGGTCGACTGGGCAGCCTGGGTGACGCCGGCGATGACCTGCATACCGGGCTCGAGTCCGCGCCCCTTGACCTCCGTGAACTGGCCGTCGGTGATGCCGGCGCGGACCGGTGTGGCGGCGAGCTTGCCGTCCTTGTCGAGGTAGAAGAGGAGCGTCGCCCCGCGCGCCCCGTTGCCGGCGCCGGTGTGACCTCCATTCCCGTTCCCGCGCCCGCCGGGAGCGCGGCCGCCAGCTCCGTTTACGGGCGAGGTTCCGTTGCTCGCACCCGACGGGACTTCCTGACCGCTCTGGCCCTGGGCGGGGCGCGCCGCCCGCTCGCGCTGCAAACGCGCGCGCACCTCGGCGAGCATCGCCTCGGATGGGCGGAAGCGCAGGGCGGCGTTGGGGATCTTGAGGACGTCCTTGGCGCTCGCGATCAGGAACTCGACCGTGGCCGTCATGCCGGGAAGCAGTCTGCCGTCGGCGTTCTTGACGCCCACGACAACCGTGTAGGAGACCACGTTCTGGTCGACCGTCGACTGCAGGCGGACCTGCTTCACGGTTCCGGAGAACTTGGTGTCCGGGTACGCCTTGACGGTGAAGCGGGCGGTCTGTCCCTCCTTGATCTGACCGATGTCGCTCTCGTCCACCGGGGCGAGGATCTGCATCTCCGAGAGGTCGTTGGCGATCAGGAACAGCTTGGGCGCCGACAGGCTGGCAGCCACGGTCTGGCCGACGTCGACGTCGCGCTCGACGACGGTTCCCGAGACCGGTGCGCTGATCGTGGCATACGCGAGGTTCTGGCGCGCCCGGTCGAGGCTCGCCTTGGCGGACTTCAGGTTGGCACGCGCAATGTCGAGGTTGTACTGCGCGGTGTTGAAGTCCGCGTCGGCGGCGATGCCCTCCTTGTGGAGTTCGCTCAGCCGCCCGAAGTCGCGCGTCGCCTGGTCGAGCTGTGCCTGGTTGCGGTCGAGGGTCGCCTCGGCGTCGCGAACCGACGAGTCGAGCAGCGTGGTGTCGAGCTGGGCGACCAGCTGCCCTTTCTTCACCTTGTCGTTGAAGTCGACGTAGAGCTTGGAGATCAGGCCGGAGATCTGGGTCCCCACCTGGACCGTGGTGACGGCGCTCAGGGTCCCGGTCGCGGTCACCACCGACTCGAGGTCACCCTTCTCGACGGCGACGAACCGGTAACTCGTCGCCTGCCCGCTCTTGCGGGTGAGGAGGCCGAAGGCGACGGCAGCGACGACGAGCACTGAGACGACCGCGATGATCCACTTCTTCACGACGACCTCCAACTCAACCTCGGGCCACCGCAGTCGCGGCCCCCGTTCAACATGTCGGCGGGTGGGACCCCGACGTCTTCACGTCGGTACAAGGTGGGCGGGAAAACCGTGAAGATGGCTTGAGTGGGGTCCCCCCGCCGCATGCTCACTGTGCTGACAACACCCGCGCCCTCCATCAGTGCTGCTCCCCGTTCCCGGTCGCTGGGTCGGCGCTCCGGTCGTACACCCAGCGCGCCGTGCGCGAGCCCGTGGCGTCGGCCTGGCTCACGGCGATGGTGTGCACGAGCCTGCCGCTGCCGTCGTCCGCCAGAGCGAACGTCTCCGTGATCCTGCGTCCCTTCGGCGTGGACGAGGTGACGACGAGCCTGTCACCGTCCCACCGGGCGATCTCGGTCACTGTCACGAACCCGCGCTCCCGCTCCACGGCCTTGCCATCCGGGGTGAGAATCCGGACATGGCCGTCGGGGGAGATGATGCGCACGTCGTTCCCGTCGAGATCGACCTTGATGGTCGCGGCGGCGCCCAACATTCCGCTGCCATCTCGCGCATCGCCCATGCGCTGACTTCCAGGACCGCGCTCGCCCTCGGGTTCGCCCCGACCCTCCGGGCTGCCACCTCCCCACCGGCCTCCCGTCCCGCCGCCGTGGCGCCCGCCCATCCCGCCCCCCATCGGGCCGGAGACGCGGCCACTGTCGGTGCTCTCCGGTCTCTTCGGCGCGGCGGACAGGCGCTTGTTGAGCTGCCACATCCCCGTCAGCGCGCCTGTGGGTGAGGAAGGCTCGGAAAACGCCAGACCTGCCGCCAGGGCCGTCACGGCGACCACACCAGCGATCATCCCGAAGCTCTGCCTCATGACTGTCTCCATCCGGCCGTGGCCGTGCGTGGACCGACCGCAGGGCGAGTGTACGCCCGTCGCGCGAAGCCTGTCGTCAACCTCGGGCAAGCGATTTGTAAGGGATGTAAAGTCTTGTTTTCCTGTCGATTGCAGGTGTTACACTCACCCCGTGGGACGGGCCCGGCGACGCTCGCGTGGATCGGGGTGGCTGATCGTGCTCCTGGTCGGCATGCTCGCGATGTTGGCGGCTCTGGCCACCCTTCAGTACGTCTGGCTCGGCCGCCTGAGCAACGCGGAGCGGGGCCGCCTGCGCGCCGGCCTCGACCACGCCGCCGCGCGCTTCTGCGACGACGTCGACCGCGAGCTCGTGCGGGCGTTCCTGACCTTCATGCCCGCGCTTCGCCCCGAGGGCGGGCAGCTCACCGAGAGGCTGGTCCGGCAGGCCAGGCGGTGGCGGGCCGACGCCCCCTATCCGGAGCTTGTCGAGAGTGTGGCTCTGGTGCGCCCCCGCGACGGCGGAGGGATGGCTGTCGAGTGTCTCGACTGGGCCACGTTTTCCTTCCGCCCCTGCCCGTGGCCGGCCGCCTTTGACCCGGTGCGCGAGGCCGTCGAGACGGGCCAACCGATCCGGCCGTTTCCGGACGACGTGCCCGGGTTTGTGCTCGAGCCGCGAAGGTTCGGGCGCCCGGAGCCGGAGGACGGCCGGAGGCGGCCCGTCTCCGAGCCGCGGTTCCCCCGCATTTTGATCACGCTCGACGAGACGTTCGTGGCCACCCAGATGCTGCCGCGGCTGGCCTCCGTGTACTTCGCCGGCGGCTCGGGCCTCGACTACTCGGTGGTCGTCGTCGGGCGGGGCGAGCCGGGGCGCGTCCTCTTCCATTCCGGGCCCGAGACCGGCTCGACCGACCCGGTCGGGAAGGACGTCGTGCGGGCGTTCTTCACGCTGCGCTCGTTTCGCGGTCCGGTGGCCGACACACTCGAGAGAAGCGCGGGGGGGCGGGAGGAGCTGCCGCCGGGCACGGGCCCCGGGCACCCGACGGGAGGCGACCCGCGCGACCGGGACGACGATGCCGGTCGTGCGGGTATCCACGGCAGCGGTCGCTGGCTCCTGCTCGTCAACCACCCGGCCGGGTCGCTCGATGCCGCCGTCGAGCAGGCACGGCTCCGCAACCTCGGCATCGGCCTCTCCGTCCTTGCCCTGCTGGCGGGCAGCGCCATCCTGCTCGTGGTCTCGAGCCAGCGCGCCCAGCGGCTGGCACGCCAGCAGCTCGATTTCGTGGCCGCCGTGTCGCACGAGCTCCGTACCCCGCTCACGGCGTTGTGCTCGGCCGGGGAGAACCTCGCCGACGGGGTGGTGGTCGAGGGCGACCAGGTGCGCCGCTACGGGGCGATGATCGCGAGTGAGGGGCGGCGCCTGACGGAGATCGTGACCCGGGTCCTGGACTTCGCCGGGATCCGTTCGGGGCAGCGCAGCTACCAGTTCCAGCCGGTGGCGATCGGCGCCCTGGTGAGCAGCGTCCTGGAGGCCAGCCGCCACCGGCTCGAGGCGAGGGGAATCAGGATCGAGGCCGAGGTCGCCCCCGATCTCCCGCCGCTGGCCGGCGATGCCGGCGCGCTCGGCCAGGTGCTCCACAACCTCATCGACAACGCCGCCAAGTTCGGAGGCGCGGCGCACTGGGTGGGCGTGCAGGTCGCGACCGCGGAGGGAACGCATGGCCCTGAGCTCTCCGTCGCGGTCTCCGATCACGGGCCCGGCATCAGGAGAGCCGACCTCGGACGGATCTTCGAGCCCTTCGAAAGGGGGTCCAACCCGTCGGTCGCGACCGTCCCCGGGAGCGGCCTCGGACTCGCCCTCGTGCGCCACATCGTCGAGGCGCACGGCGGCCGCGTGCTCGTGCGCAGCACGGTGGGAGAAGGCACGACCTTCGACGTCCGGCTGCCGGTGGCCTCCGACCGGCGCAGGTCTCGTCCATGACGGAGCTGCCGGCGAACGGCGCAGGCCAGGGCGGCGCCGGTCGTCGCGGAGTCGCCCCGCGTGTCCTGGTGGTCGAGGACGAGCCCAGCCTGGCTCTCACCCTCGCCGACCGCCTGCGCGCCGAGGGCTACCGGGTGGAGACCAGGGTCGACGGTGAATCGGCGCTCGAGGCCGCGGCGAGCGACACGTTCGACCTCGTCATCCTCGACGTCATGCTGCCCGGGATCGACGGTTTCGAGGTCTGCCGCGCGCTGCGGCGTTCCTCCGAAGGGCTCCCGATCCTCATGCTGACGGCGCGCACCCAGATCCTCGACAAGGTCGTCGGCCTCAAGCTCGGTGCCGACGACTATCTGACCAAGCCGTTCGAGATGGCGGAGCTGCTCGCCCGGGTCGAGGCGTTGCTGCGCCGCGCCCGTCCCTCCGGGAGCTCGGCCCCGGGCGCCTACCACTTCGGCGACGTCAGGGTGGATTTCCGCCGCGCCGAGGTGACCCGCGAAGGCCAGCCGGTCGCGCTTTCCGCCATGGAGTACAAGCTCCTCCGGTGCTTCATCGTGCACCGAGGCGAGGTGCTCTCGCGCGACCAGCTCCTCGACGAGGTGTGGGGCCACGAGGCCACGCCGTTCAGCCGGACCGTCGACGTCCACGTCGCCTCGCTCCGTCAGAAGGTCGAGCCCAGCCCTTCTCGTCCGCGGTACGTGGTCACCGTTCACGGTCTCGGCTACCGGTTCGACGGCTGATCCGGCCCGGGCGAGCGCGCAAGTGGCGCCTGGCTGGCACCTCCCGCGACTTTACATCGCTTACACGGCGCTTGCCGGACCTTGAGGACACGGCTTGCACGGGGACCTACCGTGGTCGAGGTGATGAGCCGGTGGCTGGCGAGAGCCCAGACGCTTCGCCGGTCATCGCGGAAAGGGAGGTACACGAGAATGAGACGGACACTGATCACGCTCTCGATAGCTGTCTTCCTGGTGGCCGCCGGAGCCGTCGCCCAGGGCCGGCGGGACGGGGCAGGCATGGGGGGGTGGCACGCAGGAGCCATGGGCGAGGCGGCTGGGGGGGGCGGCGCCCGGATGGTCGCGGCCCTGACCCAGGTCCTTCAGTTGACCCCCGACCAGGTCACGGCGTGGCAGAAGATTCGCGACAACACCAAGGCCACGATCCAGCCACTGGCCCAGCAGGAGCGCCAGCTCCACCAGGACATCCGCGCCGCGCTCCAGGCCGGCGGCGCCGATGCGACGACGATCGGAACCAAGATGATCGCCGCCCACGACCTCCAGACCAGAATCAAGGCCGCGAGGGATGCCGGGCAGAGCGCCTTGCGGGCGCTGCTCACCCCCGACCAGCAGGCCAAGTTCGATGTCCTTCAACAGGCGCGCTCGGCGATCGGGCCGAGGCACCGCATGGGTCCCCCGCCTCAGCAGTAGGGGAGACAGCTGATTCGACCGCGGGCCGACCGCGTCTCGCGCGGTCGGCCCGTTCGTTTCAGAACTGCTCCTCCTCGGTGGAGCCCGCCAGCGCCGAGGTCGAGGCCTGCCCCGCGGTCACGGCGTGGAGCACCCGGTCGAAGTAGCCGGTGCCGACCTCTTGCTGGTGCCTCGTCGCGGTGTAGCCCGCCCGCTGCGCCGCGAACTCGGCGTCCTGGAGCCGGACATACGCGGCCATCCCCTCGTCGCGGTAGGTCGCAGCGAGCTGGAAGGTGTAGTAGTTGAGCAGGTGCCAGCCGGCCAGCGTGATGAACTGGAACTTGTAGCCGTAGGCCGCCAGCTCGCGCTGGAAGGCGGCGATCGTGGTGTCGTCGAGCTTCTTGCGCCAGTTGAACGAAGGCGAGCAGTTGTAGGCGAGGAGCTTGCCCGGGAAGGCCGCATGGATCGCCTCCGCGAAGCGGCGAGCCTGCGCGAGGTCCGGCGTCGAGGTCTCGAACCACAGGATGTCGGCGTACGGGGCATACTCGAGTCCGCGGAAGACTTCACCCTCGGTGCCCTCGTGGACGATCCAGTACCCCTCGGCGGTGCGCTCACCGGTGAGGAAGCGGTGGTCCTTGGGATCGATGTTGGAGGTCAGAAGGGTGGCGGACAGGGCGTCGGTGCGAGCGACCAGCAGGGTGGGAACGTCGAGCACGTCGGCCGCGAGGCGCGCCGCGTTGAGCGTCTGGATGAACTGAGCGGTGGGCACCAGCACCTTGCCGCCCATGTGGCCGCATTTCTTCGCCGCGGCGAGCTGGTCCTCGAAGTGGACGCCGGCGGCGCCCGCCTCGATCATCGACCGCATCAGCTCGAAGGCGTGGATCGGCCCGCCGAAGCCGGCTTCGGCATCGGCCACGATCGGGACCATCCAGTCGCGAACGCGCGCGTGGTGCTCGGCCCACTCGATCTGGTCAGCGCGCAGCAGCGCGTTGTTGATCCGCCGTACCAGTGTGGGGACCGAGTTGACCGGGTACAGGCTCTGGTCCGGGTAGGTCTGGTACGAGAGGTTGGCGTCGCCGGCGACCTGCCAGCCGGAGACGTAGATTGCCTTCAGGCCCGCCTTGACCATCTGGGTGGCCTGGGCGCCGGAGAGCGCGCCGAAGGTATGGACGTAGTCCTCGCGTCCGAGCAGCTCCCACAGGCGGCGCGCGCTGTGGCGCGCGACGGGGTGGTCGAAGCGCACCGAGCCGCGCAGGGCAACGACGTCCTCGGCGGTGTAGTCACGCCGAATCCCCTGCCACCGCGGGTCGGTCTTCCACTGGGTGGTGAGCTCCGCGACCTCGTGCTCGAAGGTCCTCATGGCGTCTCTCGCTCTCCCCTCAGTCGAGCCTTCGGTACGCGGCCGGCGTGAGGAACTCCGTGAAGGTAGTCGGTTCGACCAGCTCGTCCATGATCGCCACGGCGTCGCCGAGGCGGCCGGTCGCGGGCCCGCCAAGGCGGGTGAGCTCCTCATCACGCAGCGACCGATAGAGCGCCGGATCCACCCGCCGCCCGTCGGCCAGGAGCGCCCGCTTGTGCACCCACTGCCAGAGCTGCGCACGGGAGATCTCGGCCGTGGCGACGTCCTCCATCAGGTTGTAGATCGCGGCGGCTCCGGTCCCCTGCAGCCAGCTGTCGAGGTAGAGCAGGGCGACGTTGATGTTGTGGCGCAGGCCCTGCTCGGTGACCTGCCCGTCGGGGACCCGGAAGTCGAGGAGATCGTATGCGGTGACCCTCACCTCCTCGCGCAGTCGCTCCTTCTGGTTCGGTTTGTTCCCCAGGACCTGGTCGAACACGCCCCTGGCGACCGGGACGAGATCCGGGTGCGCCACCCAGGTGCCGTCGAAGCCGTCGGAGGACTCCCGCAGCTTGTCCTCGCGCACGCGGGTGAGGGCGAGCTCGTTGACCTCGGCATCACGCCGGGAGGGGATGAAGGCGGCCATCCCGCCCATCGCGTGCGCGCCGCGGTGGTGGCAGGTCCGGACGAGCAGCTCGGTGTAGGCCCGCATGAACGGTACCGTCATCGTGACCTGGCCGCGGTCGGGCAGGACCAGGTCGCCGGCCCGGAACTTCCGGATGATCGAGAACAGGTAGTCCCACCGGCCGGCGTTGAGGCCCGCGGAGTGCTCGCGCAGCTCGAAGAGGATCTCCTCCATCTCGAAGGCGGCCAGGATGTTCTCGATCAGGACCGTAGCCTTGACGGTGCCGTGCGGGATGTCGAGAGCGTCCTGTGCCGCGATGAAGACCTCGTTCCACAGGCGCGCCTCGAGGTGGCTCTCGAGCTTGGGCAGGTAGAGGTACGGGCCGGTGCCGCGGGCGGCGAGCTCGCCGGCGTTGTGGAACAGGAAGAGCCCGAAGTCGAACAGGCTGGCGGAGACCGGGTCGCCGTCGACCAGCACGTGTCGCTCGACCAGGTGCCAGCCGCGCGGGCGGACCATGAGCAGGGCGATCTCGGGGGCGAGGCGGTACTGCTTGCCGTCGGGTGCGTCGTAAGCGAGGGTGCGGCGGATCGCGGCCTGGAGGTTGGCCTGGCCCGCGACAACGTTGGCCCAGGTCGGCGAACAGGAATCCTCGAAGTCCGCCATGAAGACGCTGGCGCCCGAGTTGAGGGCGTTGATCATCATCTTGGCGTCGACCGGGCCGGTGATCTCGACGCGCCGGTCCTGGAGATCCGGCGGCGTGGGTGCGATGCGCCAGTCACCCTCGCGGACCGCCCTCGTCTCGTCGAGAAAGTCGGGGACGACACCGGCGTCCAGGGCGGCCTGCCGCTCGGTGCGCCGGGCGAGAAGCGCCTCCCGCACGGGGTTGAAGCGACGGTGGAGGGAAGCGACGAACTCGAGAGCCGGGGGTGTGAGCACCAGGTCCGCGTGTGGCACGCGGCCACCCACGACGACAACGTGCGGGGTCGGAGATTCGGACACGCGGACCTCCCAACTGCGCGGACGCCGCGTCGTCGGCCGGGGGGGAGGCGCGGCGCGATCGCACGGGGGCGTCGACGTGTCGTTGCCAACCGCACTGTCGCTCGCGCTATTCCGGGCGGGTGCACGGTTGGCTGCCGGCGCCGGGGGACGAGCTCACGCTTGCTACCATGGCCAAGCCGTCACGACTGCGCCGCGGCTGCACGTCTCGTGCTGCGGCGCGGGGGAGGGCCCGAATGGCCGAGGTGGCCGTCACCTACCCGATCCCGGGCCGTGGCCTCGACCGGCTGCGGGCGGCGCACGAGGTCCGCGTCCACCCCGATGGCTCCGCCGTCGGCGGTGAGTCGCTGGCCGAGTTCGTCGGCCGCGCCGAGGCGCTGGTCCCACTGGTGTCGAACCGCGTTGACGCGGCCATCTTCTCGCGCTGCCCCCGCCTGCGCGTCGTGGCCAACGTCGGGGTGGGTGTCAACAACATCGACCTCGCGGCAGCGCGGGCCGCTGGCGTGTGGGTGACCAACACCCCCGACGTGCTCACCGAGGCCACGGCCGACCTCACCTGGGCGCTGATCCTGGCGGTCACCCGCCGGCTCGTCGAGGGTGACCGGGCGATCCGGGAGCTGGCGTTCCCGGGATGGCGGCCCGACTACATGCTCGGTGTCGGCCTCCAGGGCAAGACGCTCGGGATCGTCGGCATGGGGCGGATCGGCCGCGCCGTGGCGCGCCGCGCGCCGGCTTTCGGCATGGCGGTGCGCTACACCGACTCGGGACCGCCGGATGCCGCCGCGCGGGCGCTTGGGGAGTGGGTGGCGACGCTCGCCGCCCTACTGCCGCAGGTCGACGTGCTCTCGCTGCACACACCGCTGACGCCGGAGACCACGCACCTCATCGACGCGCGCCGGCTGCGCCTCCTCCGCCGCGGCGCCTTCGTCGTCAACACCAGTCGCGGCGAGGTGATCGACGAGGGCGCACTCGCCGAAGTGTTGGCGGAGGGGCATCTCGGCGGTGCGGCGCTCGACGTCTTCGAGCACGAGCCGCGCGTCCACCCGGCTCTGCTCGACCGGCGGGACGTCGTCCTGCTCCCGCACCTCGGATCCGCGACCCGGGAGACCCGCGAGGCGATGGCGGACCTCGCGGTCGCCAACGCGCTCGCCGTGCTCGCTGGCGAAGCGCCGCCGACTCCTGTCGTGGACCCGCGAGGGTCAGGGCAGGGGAGACAGGGGACAGGGGACAGAGCGGACAGCTGACTGCCTTCGACCCGCCTGCTGCGCGAGGCAGCTCCACTCGTGATCGGTCACCGGTCGAGGGGAGGGAGGACGGACCGCAGGCTGGGAAACGAAAGGCGGGGAGTCGTCTCCCCGCCCTCTTCGCTCTTCAGGTTCAAGGATGCCTTCGCTGGACCCCGTCCCCGGTTCTCTGTGCCCGGTCTCTTAGACCCAGCCCCGCAGCTTCATCGCCTGGACGACGCGATCGATCGCCACCATGTAGGCCGCGTTGCGCATGTAGACCTTGCGCTTCTTGGCCATCTCGAGCACCCCGTGGAAGGCGGCGGTCATCTTCTGGTCCAGCTTGGTGAGGACCTCGTCCTTCGACCAGTAGAAGTTCATGTCGTTCTGCACGCTCTCGAAGTACGAGCAGGTGACGCCGCCCGCGTTGGCCAAAAAGTCCGGGATCACGAAGATGCCGCGCTTCTTGAGGACCGTGTCGGCGTCCGGTGTCGTCGGGCCGTTGGCGCCCTCGGCGACGATCTTGACGTTCTTCCCGAGCTTCTTGATCGTCTCTCCGGTGAGCACACCCTCGATCGCCGCCGGGATCAGCACATCGACGTCCTTGGAGATCCACGCGTCGGCGTCCTCGATCAGGTAGCCGGCCTTCTTCGCCCTGGCCTTGTCGATGGTGCCGTACTCGTCGGTGATCGACATCAGGAAGGCGGGGTCGATGCCGCTCATCTTCGTGTAGGTGTACGCGCGCTTGTCGTGGCGGTCCCAGCACCCCACACAGACCACCTTGCCGCCCAGCATCTCAATGAACCCCCGGGCGGCGTATTGAGCGACGTTGCCGAAGCCGTGGAGGGCGGCGGTGCTGCCCTTCGACTTCATCTTGAGGTGCTTCATGGCCTCGCGGACGGAGTAGATGACGCCGAAACCGGTGGCTTCCGTGCGTCCCAGCGAGCCGCCGTTGCCAAGCGGCTTGCCGGTGATCACGCCGGGCGTGAAGGCGCCGACCAGCTTGGAGTACTCGTCCATCATCCAGCCCATCATCTGGGGGGTGGTGCCGACATCGGGAGCGGGCACATCGGCGCGCGGCCCGATGTTCTTCCACATCTGGTCGACCCAGCCGCGGCACAGCCTCTCCTTCTCGGGAGTGGACAGCGTCGAGGGATCGACGATGATCCCTCCCTTGCCGCCCCCGAGGGGAATGTCCGCGACGGCGCACTTCCAGGTCATCCAGGTCGCGAGGGCGCGGACCGTGTCGATGGTCTCGTTGGCCGCCCAGCGAATGCCGCCCTTGGCTGGACCGCGCGCGTCGTTGTGCTGCACGCGGAAGCCGTCGAAGACCCGCAGGCTGCCATCGTCCATGCGCACCGGGATGCGGAAGTGGAACTCGCGCAGCGGTCGGCGGAGCATGGCGCGGACGCCGGCGTCGAGGTCGAGTTGGTCGGCGACCTCGTCGAACTGGCGCTGCGCCATCTCGAAGGGGTTGAGGTGTGCCATCGGTTTTCTCCTCCAGGCCCGCCTGAGCGGGTGGTCCGTAGTAGGTGTTTCGTGGGCAGTGGGAGCCAGCCAGCGGCCCGATCTCCCCCCGCGCGTGGGCATTCTACACCGCTGTGACGACTTTGCAATACTCTTCACAAGCTTGCCCCCGGGAGCTGTTCCGGATCCAGGCTACACTTCGCGCGTGCCCGAGGACGACGCCATTGTCTTGCAGCGAGTGCTCGACGGAGACGAGACGGCGTTCGGCACGTTGATCCGGCGGTACGAGTCGAAGCTGCAGGCGTACGTCTGCCAGATCGTCGGCACCGGTGAAGAGGCGCGCGACCTGGTCCAGGAGGCGTTCATCCGCGTGTGGGCCAACCTCGACCAGTACAACCCCCGCTTCCGTTTCTCCACCTGGCTGTTCCGCATCGCCCACAACCTCGCCATCGACCACCTGCGGCGCCGGCGCCAGCCCGTCATCTCGCTCGAGATCGGCGAGGACGACGAGGGGGAGGTGATGCGTCTCGACCCCGCCGATGACCGCCGCGGGCCGCTCGGGAACCTGGAGAATCGCGAGCTCGCCGACTCCCTCCGCCGCGAGATCCGCGGCCTCCAGCCTTCCTACCGGGAGCTCGTGGTGCTCCGCCACCTCGTCGGCCTGTCGTACAACGAAATCGCAGAGCTGAAGGGACTTCCGCTCGGGACGGTGAAGAACAAACTATTCCGCGCCCACAGCGTACTAAGAGAGGCCCTGGCGTCGTATCTGGGGCCGGCCGGGGGTGAGTCGTGATCGATCGGAACTGCCAGGAGGTGCGCGAGGCGCTGGAGAACGGCGCGAGCGCCATCTCTGGTTTCCAGACGCACCTCGACGGGTGTCCCGTGTGCCGGCGGCACCAGGCGCTCCTCGCGACGTTGGCCCGCCTCGATACCCCTCCGGTGAGCGAGGCGCGGGTCGCGGAGATCATGAGCGCCCTCCCGGCCGCAGGTTGGCAGCGACGGCACCCGGCGACCTGGCTGCCCCTGGCTGCGGGCCTCGTCCTCGCGGCCCTGGGTCTGGTCCTGCTCGGGGGGCTCCCCGCATCGGGTGCCGTGGCCGCACTTCCCCAGGCCGCCTCGGGCATCTCGGCGTGGTTGACCTCGTGGATCCTCGACGGCCTGGCTGCCGTCCGCGGCGGCGCCGATGCGGTTCGCCTCCTGCTCGCGGCCGAGGGCCTCTGGCTGCTCTGGATGGTACTCGCGGCCGCCGCTGGGGGCGGCCTGGCGGTACGGGCCCTGGCGCGTCGCCGCCGAGGTGGGGCGTGATGCTCGGGCTGGTCCTCGCCGCGACCCTGGCGGCGGCTCCCTCGCCGCGGCTCGGTGCCGACGTGGTGATCGACCGTCCGACCGGCGGCACGGTTGCCGCTGTGGCCGGGACGGTCCGGGTTTCGTCCCTCGTCCACGGCGACGTCGTGGCGTTGGCGGGTGACGTCGAGCTGCTCCCCGGCGCCCGCGTGGAGGGTGACGTCGTTGCCCTCGGCGGCAGTGTCTCGGGACAGGCGCCGGTGAGTGGCCGCACCGTCCAGATCGCTCCCCTCGGCGCCCGGGAGCTCCCGCTCGTGACCTCCGGGCGCCAGGCTGTGGGTCTCGACCTCCTCCGTGTGGGGGGGTGGATCGTGCTGGTCACGCTGCTGGTCAGCGTCGCCCCGCATGTCGTCCGGCGCGCCGGCGATGAGCTCCGCAGACAGGCGTGGCGGGCTGGCGTGATCGGGATCAGCAGTCTCGCGGCCTGGCTCGCCGTGATCGTCCTCGGGCTGGTCGCGAGCGCGACACCCGTTGGCCTGATCGTGATCGGTCTCGCAGTGGCGCTCTTCATGGCCGCCAAGCTGCTCGGCTTGGCGGTGTGCGCATTCCTGATGGGCACGTGGCTCTCCCCCTGGCTGCCGATTCGGTTGCGCGGCGCGATTCCGCGCGCCGGCGTGGCGATGGGCCTGCTGGCGGCTGCCGCCATGGTCCCGTACGTGGGAACCTCGCTGTGGGTGCTCGCCAACGTGTTCGGTATCGGCGCCGTGGTGAGCGTCGTGGCGAGCCCGCAGCCCGTCGTGCTGGCCCTTTCCCGCATCGCGGCGCGTTGACGCCCAGCCGGGACGCTGCTATGCTCCACGCTCCCCGTCAGGGGGAACGTGTGCTTCGATTGGACCTGACACGCGCCGACACCGAGCCTCTGACCTTCGAGGAACGGCTCGACATCCCCGCCGAACGGGGGGGTGAGGACGTGGTGTCGATCGAGCCGGTCGCCATCGCGGGGTCGGTGGAGAGGACGGGGCGCGGGTACGAGGCCCAGGGCGAGGTCAGGGGACGGCTGTCGCTGCGCTGCAGCCGCTGTCTGGGGGAGCTCCCCTTCGAATTCGGTGAGCGTTTCGCGGTGGAACTGATCCCGGCCGGACTCGCGCCGAAGGAGGAGGAGACCCGACTCGAGCGGGGAGACCTCAACGTCCACTTCTTCGCGGAGCCCACACTCGACCTGGCCGAGCTGGCTGCTGAGCAGCTCGTCCTCGCCCTGCCGATGAAACCGTTGTGCAGCGAGTCGTGCCGGGGCCTCTGCCCGCGGTGCGGCGCGGATCTCAACAAGGGGCCGTGCACGTGCCCCAGTCGAGTCGAAGAGCGCTGGGCGCCACTGCTCGAGTGGCGATCCCGCGAGCACTAGGAGGGTTGTCATGCCGAATCCGAAGAGCCGCCATTCCAAGGCCCGCCGCGACCGCCGGCGTGCTCACGACCACCTGGCCGAGCCGGCCATGTCGGTGTGCCCGAACTGCTATCAGCCGAAACTTCCACACCGGGTCTGCCCCCACTGCGGGATGTATGAGGGGCGACAGGTCCTCAACGTCGAGGAGATCTCCTGACCGCAGGGCGAGCCCATGAAGAGAGCGGGCTCACGCCCCGTCGCGCTGGACGCCATGGGGGGCGACCATGCCCCGATGGCGACGGTGCAGGGAGCGGTGGAGGCGGCGCAGAAGCACGGCCTCCAGGTCCTGCTCGTCGGTCGTGAAGCGGTGCTCCGAAAGGAGCTCCTCAAGTACGGCAGCGCCGGCCGAGGCCTCGCGATCATCGACGCACCCGAGGTCGTCGCCATGGACGACCCACCCACCACGCCGGCGCGCACCAAGCGAAACTCGTCGATGGCCGTGGCGGCCCGCCTGGTCGCCGAGGGCGAGGCGTGCGCCTTCGTGACCGCTGGCAACAGCGGCGCCGCGATGGTCTCGGCCAAGCTCATCCTGGGCGCCATCGAGGGGGTCGAGCGTCCGGCCCTCGCCACCCCGGTGCCTGGAATCGAGCGTCAGACCCTGGTCCTCGACGTAGGCGCCAACGTCGATTGCAAGCCCCACCATCTCATGCAGTTCGGCGTGATGGGCCACTTCTACGCGGAGGCCGTCCTCGGTGTTGCCCGCCCACGGGTGGGCTTGCTCTCCATCGGTGAGGAGGAGGGCAAGGGCGACCGACTCACCGTCGAGGCCTATCGCCTGCTCGCCGACGCAGGGCTCAACTTCATCGGCAACGTGGAGGGCCGCGACATCTACTCGGGCACCGTCGATGTGGTGGTCTGCGACGGTTTCGTCGGCAACGTGGTGCTGAAGGTGTCGGAGGGGCTCGGCGAGATGATCTACGGCCTGCTCCGCCGGGAGGCACGGCGGTCGCCGGCCTCGGCGGTGGGTCTGCTGCTCGCCAAGGGAGCGCTCACGGTGCTCCGTCGGAAAGCGGACTATGCGGAGTACGGCGGCGCCCCGCTGCTCGGCGTGCGCGGGGCATGTCTGGTCGGCCACGGGCGGTCGAATCCCAAGGCGATCCGCAACGCGATCCGGTTCTCGCACTCCTATGCCACCCGGAACGTGATCGCGGGCATCGAACAGAGGATCGGCCAGCTCCAGTCGCGGCTGCTGCAAGAGGGGGTGTAGGGTGCACGATCGGCACACGCGCTCGGCGCGCATCGTCGGGCTGGGAACGGCAGTACCGGACCGGGTCCTCACCAACGCTGACATGGAGAAGCTGGTCGAGACCTCCGACGAGTGGATCCTCGCCCGCACCGGGATCAAGGAACGCCATGTGGTGGCCGACGGGGAGAGCGTCGCCACGCTGGCCGTCACGGCCGGGAAGCGCGCGCTCGCCGAGGCGGGCGTCGCACCCGAGGAGGTGGAGCTGCTGATCGTGGCCACGGCCACCCCTGAGCAGCCGATCCCGTCCACCGCGACCATCATCCAGCCGGCTCTCGGCCTTTCCAGGGCGACCTGCTTCGACATCGCCGGGGCGTGTTCGGGGTTTCTCTACGCGCTCCGCATCGCTCGCCAGTTCATCATCACCGAGGAGGCGAGCACGGTCATGGTGATCGGTGCCGAGACGCTGTCGCGGTTCACCGACTACACCGACCGTGCCACCTGCATCCTGTTCGGCGACGGCGCCGGGGCGGCAGTCCTCAAGGCGTGCCCGGCGGGGGAAGGCATCCTGCGTGCCGCCTGGCACTCGGACGGCACCTACGCCGACTTCATCCAGATGCCGGGCGGCGGCAGCAAGTACCCGCCCAACGTCAAGGAGCACATCGACGCCCGGCTTCCCTTCATCAAGATGCGCGGTAACGAGACCTTCAAGGTCGCGGTCCGCTCCCTCACCGAGGTCTGCCTCGAGGTCCTCGAGGGCGCCGGCGTGGGGGTGGCGGATCTCAAGCTCTTCGTGCCCCATCAGGCCAACCAGAGGATCATCGACGCGGTGGGCGACCGGCTGGGACTGAGGCGGGACCAGGTCTACCTCAACCTCGAGCGCTACGGGAACACGTCGTCGGCGTCGATCCCGCTGGCCCTGCGCGAGGCGCTCGATCGCGGGCTGGTCCAGCGCGGAGACCTGATCCTGATGGCGGCCTTCGGGGGAGGCCTCACCTGGGCCGCCACCCTGCTCCGCTGGTGAACAGCGGCTGAGCGGGCGGCAGCCGGGCCCGGCGGCCGGGACCGGAAGCGGTCGATGGGGTGGGGCATGGCGGTCACGCTGACAATCGGAGGGCTCGTCGGACCCGGGATGGCAGGTCCGATCGCGCGACCCGGGGGTGGAGTCAAGGGAGAGCGATGGGCAAGATCGCGTTTGTGTTTCCAGGGCAGGGGAGCCAGTTCGCCGGCATGGGCCGCGACCTGGCGGAGCGGTTTCCGGAATCCCGGGAGGTGTTCGAGCAGGCCGACGAGGCGCTCGGCGAGGCACTCTCGCGGCTGTGCTTCGAGGGCCCTGACGATGTCCTCAGGCTCACCGCGAACACGCAGCCCGCGATCCTCGCCGTGTCGCTCGCTGCCCACGCCGTCCTGGCGGCCGGCGGTGCGCGGTGCGACGGCGTGGCCGGTCACTCGTTGGGTGAGTACAGCGCGATCGGGGCCGCCGGCGGCCTCGGTGTCGGCGACCTGGTTCGGACAGTCCGGCTGCGTGGCCGGCTCATGCAGGATGCGGTGCCGCTCGGCGTCGGTGCGATGTCGGCCGTGCTCGGACCCGGTCGCGACCTCGTCGAAGCGGTGTGCCGCGAGGCGGTCGCCGCCAACGGAGTGGTCGTGCCCGCAAACTACAACGCTCCCGAGCAGACGGTGATCGCCGGCCATGCCGAGGCCGTGAAGCGTGCGGGCGAGTCGCTCGTGGCCCGGGGGGCGAAACGGGTGGTGCCGCTCCCCGTCTCCGCGCCCTTCCACTCTCCCCTCATGCGACCGGCCCGGGACGGCCTGCAGCCGGTGCTTGCGGCGCTCCCGTGGCGGTCGCTCGCGGTGCCGCTGTACAACAACGTCGACGCCGCGCCGGTCACCGGGCCGGACGCGGTCCGCGACGGACTCGTCCGTCAGGTCGACGCCCCGGTCCGCTGGGTGGAGCTGGTCGAGCACATGGTGGCGGATGGCTTTGACACCTTCGTCGAGATCGGCCCGGGCTCCGTGCTCTCGGGCCTCATCCGCCGCATCGACCGAGGGGTGACGACGCGCCAGGTCGGCACCGCAGACCAGGTCGACACCTACCTCGGGAGGGGTTGAAAGTCGGATGTCGAAAGTCCAAAGTCCGAACCTGGGGCTTGGATTCCGGCCCACGCCCCGACGAGGGATTCGACTTTCGACCGTAAGCGTCTGACTTTCGAAGGCTTTGGAGGGGGACATGCAGCTCGAAGGCAAGGTGGCGATGGTGACCGGGGCGGGGACGGGGATCGGTGCGGCGTGTGCGCGGGCGTTGGCCCGCGAGGGCGCGACGGTGGCCTGCACCTCGCTGGCCAGCGACCCGTACCAGGCCGTCGTCGACAGCATCGTCGCCGAGGGGGGCCGGGCGATCGGGATCCCCCTCGACGTGACCAGCACGGAAGAGGCTCAGGCGGTGGTCGACCGGATCGTCGCCGAGCTGGGCGGGATCCATATCCTGCTCAACAACGCCGGGATCACCGACGACCAGCTCATCATGCGGATGAAGCCGGAGTCGTGGCGCAGGGTGCTGGCCGTCAACCTCGACGGCGTCTTCAACGTCACCCAGCCGGTGGTCAAGGTCATGGTGAAGCAGCGGGAGGGACGGATCGTCTCGATCTCCTCGGTCGTCGGCCTGATGGGCAACGCCGGCCAGGCCAACTACTCCGCGTCCAAGGCCGGGATCATCGGGTTCAGCAAGTCTCTGGCCCGAGAGCTGGGTAGCCGGAACATCACCGTCAACGCCATCGCGCCCGGCTTCATCCAGACGCCGATGACCGACCGGCTGAGCGAGGAACAACGCAAGGCACTGCTCGCCAACCTCGCGATCCAGCGGCTGGGTACGCCGGACGACATCGCGGCGGTAGTCCTCTTCCTCGCCGGCCCGGCGGGCTCGTACGTCACCGGCGAGGTCGTCAACGTCTCCGGCGGCCTGTACATGTGACGTGAGGCTTGACGCTGAGGTCCTGGAAATCAGTTGGACCATCGCGTCTCGAGCGGTCACGACGGCACGATACCCGTGCCTGCTTCTTCTCTCCCAAGCTCCGGGCCCCGGACCTCCAGCCTGTCTCCCGGAGCCTCACGACGCACCGCGGCGCCGCGTGGGCGGCGCCGGGTGCAAGGAGGAGGAGGAGGATCAACAGCAGCCTCACCGCTGAATACGCACGACTGCCCCTGTGTGTTTAGGTCGTCGCCGTGCGGTGTCGCCGTGGTATCGTCCGCAGCCATGCCGGAGCTCCCCGAGGTCGAGACGGTCCGCCGCTCCCTCCTGCCTCATCTGGTTGGCAGAGAAGTGCTTCATGTCGATGCCGACCGGGTCCGGCTGCGCGAGGGCATCGATCCAGAACGCTGGCCCGCGGCCGTCGAAGGGCGCCGGCTCGAGAGCCTCGACCGCCGGGGGAAGTACCTCCTGGCGGTGTTCGGCCCCCATGTCGCGCTCTTCCACCTGGGCATGTCGGGCCGGCTGCTGTTGTCGGCGCCCGGTTTCGCGGTCCCGCGCCACACCCACCTCCGACTGCTCTTCGACCACGGTCTGGAGCTCCGCTTCGTCGATCCCCGCCGCTTCGGCGTGGCCGTGGTCGTGCCCCGCGAGGAGCTTTCACGCCACCCCGGTCTGGCCTCACTGGGGCCGGATGTCCTTACCGACGACTTCGGCCCGTGCCTGCGCAAACAGGCGTCCCGCTCCCGCGTGGCGATCCGGAACCTCCTCCTGGATCAAACAGTGGTGGCCGGTCTGGGCAACATCTACGCGAACGAGGCGCTCGCGAGAGCCGGGATCCGACCGCTGCGTGCGGCGTCCCGCGTGAGCGCGTCCCGGCTGGCGACGCTGGAGATGGCGATCCGCGATGTCGTCGCCGAGGCCCTGGCGGCCGGCGGGACCACGCTGGACGACGAGGGGTTCTCCGACGCGGCGGGGTCGAGTGGCTACTTCGCGATTCAGCTTCGCGTGTACGGTCGCCAGGGCCAGCCCTGTCCACGATGTGGGAGCACGATCGTCCGGCGGACCGCGACGGCACGCTCGGTGTTCTACTGCCCCCGCTGCCAGCGCTGACCGACGGCCGGCGTCACTTCTTGGGCTTGCGGCCGGGCCGCCGCTTGATGTCGCCCAGAGCGATCACGGCCATGCCGGCATGGCTGTCCCACGACACCGGATAGCGGCTCGTGCGTTCCAGCGTGAGGCCAAAGGTTTCGAAGAACTGCCGTGCGCGGACCGAGCTCACGCGCTGGCGGTGAGAGACGCGGATCGCCCCCTCGGCCTTGGCGTCCGGCGTCGGCTTGACCCCGACGAGCTTGCGGGAGGCATCGAAGTAGAGCGTGACGTGCCCGACCTTCTCGAGGCCGAACATGGTGGCGTGAGCGTTATCGAAAGAGATCGTTCCGGTTCGCTTGATCGAGACCTGAGGAGGTTTTTGCTTGCGGGGCGGGATGAACTTTTCGAACGGCATTCTCGACCTCCAATTTCAGGATGCCAGAAGTGTACCTGAGGTCGACTTTTCGGTCAACAATGATGGAGACCGACGGCGCATATCTTCTGCCCGGGGCTCTCGGCACGACGATCGCTTTTCGGTAGCGATCCGCAGATCCGGAGCACCGATCGAGGAGGCGCAAACGGTGCGCCGGGTGCTCGATCCGCAGCGGCCGTGGAGGTCGTCACGGCTCCCGGACGGCCGCCCCGAACGCGGCCAAGACCGTCTCGGTGTCCTGACCGAGGCGAGGCGCCGGCCGCGCCGGGGTCAGGCCGAGCGCGGGGACGAGCGGTCCCGGACCGGACAGGGGCGTCCCTCCCGGGGTCGGCGTCTGTTCGAGCAAACCGGTCTGGGCGAGCAGGGGGCCTCCGGTCACCTCGTCAAGGGCGGCGACCGGCGCGACCGGCAGGCCCGCGGCGACGGCGCGTGCCAGCCAGGTGTCGCGCGGGGCGCTCCCGAGTGCACGCTCGACGGCCCGCGCTGCGGCAGCGCCGGCCTCGCCTGTGTCGAGTCCGTCCCCGGCGAGCTCGGGGAGCTCCAGAAGGGTGACGAGCTCCACCCAGAACTTGGGCTCGAGGGCGCCGACGGCGAGCGTCAGGCCGTCGCCGCAGCGGTAGGTGCGGTAGGCGGGGCACGCGCCCGCGAGCAGGGAGTCGGTGAGGGACAGACCGCCGGCCGAGGCATCGGCCAGGGGCCAGAGCAGGAAGGGGAGCGGGCCGGTGACCAGTGGCTGGTCGAGGTGGCACCCGCGGCCGGTGCGCTGGCGGCGGAGCAGGGCGGCGAGGATGCCCGTGGCGGCGAGCAGCGCCGCCGTGACGTCCGCGATCTGGACGCGCGGAAGCGCGGACGACCGGAGCCGTTCGAGGAGTCCGGTAGCGGCGATGAAGTTGATGTCGTGGGCGGGCCTCGTCCGCCACGGCTCGCGGTCTCCGAAGCCGGTCATCGAACACACGACCAGCGCCGGGTTGGCGGCGAGCAAGCGATCGGGTGCCAGTCCCCACGCCGCCATGACCCCGGGCCGGAAGCTCTCGATCACGACGTCGGCGTGACGGGCGAGCCGGCGCAACGTTGCGGCTCCGGCGCCATCGCGGAGGTCGAGGACGATCGATTCCGCGCCGCGCAGGCAGGCGCAAAAACCGGCCCCGATGCCGTCGACGAGCGGTGGCGTGTGGCGCAGTGGATCGCCGCCCACCGGGTCCTCGACCTTGATCAGGCGGGCGCCGAGGTCGATCAGGGTCCTCGCGAGGATGGCACCCGGCAGCATCCGCGAGGTATCGAGCACCACGAGACCGGCGAGCGGCGGCTCGGCCATGCGGGTGGCGCCGGTCATCGCGCCGGCTTCCCCGGCTGTTCGCCCGGCGATCCGTCGCCGCCACCGGCGGGTCGGAACGCCTTGACGAAGCGCATCAGCTCCGCGATGTTGGAGACCTTGACCTTGCCCATCATGAACGCCACCTGGGGGTTCACCGCTCCGGTTTCGATCCCCACGTAGGTGTCGGCCTTCATCTCGACGACGCACGACGGGTTACCCTCGTGCCCCTTCGCCACCCGGCATTGCCCGTCGGCGACGCGGACGGTCCACTCGGGCTCGTCCGCCCCGCGCAACCGGAAGTGGAGGCAGGTGGTCCATCCCTCGGCCCTGTCCGGACGCATCCGGCCGGGCAGCGAGGCGATCAGGCCCTCGGCCGTGGCTGGAATCGGCGCGCCGGCCGGCGGCGGGGAAGGGGCGGGCTCGGGCGCCGGCGCGACCGCCGTCACTGCCACCGTCCGCCTCGCGACCGGGGCGGGGTCGCCGCCCTCGAGCATGATGCGCGCGATGATCTCCCGCATGATCTCCGAGGTCCCGGCGACGATGGTCCCGGCCCGGGCATCGCGGAAGAAGCGAGCCAGGGGGTACTCCTCCATGAAGCCGTAGCCACCGAAGCACTGCAGGCACTCGTCCGCGACCCGCTTGGACAGCTCGGTGGCGAGCAGCTTCGCCATCGAGCACTCGCGGGTGGCGGACTCTCCGTTCTCCAACAGCCAGGCGGCCTGGTAGGCAAGCTGGCGGGCCGCCTCGAGCTCGGCGGCGAGGTCGGCGAGCCGGTGCGTGAGCGCCTGGTAGCGCATCAGGGGCTGGCCGAACACCCGGCGCTCCTTGAGCTGCCCGAGGGTGACCTGGAGGCACAGCTCCGCCGAGCCCACGGCGATCGCCGCACCGGCCAGGCGTTCGAGCTGGAACGCCTCCATGAGGTAGTAGAACCCCATGTTCTCCTCGCCGATCAGGGACGAGGCCGGGACACGGACGTCCTCGAAGACCAGCTCCGCCGTGTCCGAGCTGTGCCAACCCAGCTTGTCCAGGCGGCGCGCCACCCGTAGCCCCGGGGTGTCGCTGTCCACGACCAACAGGCTGATGCCGCCGACGCCCGCCTCCTGCCCCGTTCTCACGGCCACGGTGAGGAAGTCCCCCTCGGCGCCGTTGGTGATGAAGGTCTTGGCGCCGGAGACGAGGAAGTGATCGCCGTCGCGGGTCGCGCGGGTCCGCAGGGCCGCGACGTCCGAACCGGTGTCGGGCTCGGTCACCGCCAGGGCACCCACCAGGCGGCCCTGGATCGAGGGCACGAGGTAGCGTCGCTTGAGCTCCTCGCTCCCCCAGCGGAAGACGTGCTGTGTGGCCATGAACTGCTGCACGCTGACCGCAGCGCAGAACCCGCCCATGCGGGACCGCGGGAGCTCCTCGAGGAATGCCAACGCGAAAAAGAGGTCCCCCTCCGCCCCGCCGTAGGCGGCCGGGAAGGTGATCCCGAGCAGGCCCAGCTCGCCCATTCGGGGGAAGATCTCACGCGGGATGCGGCGCGCCGCCTCCCAGGCGTCGGCGTGGGGCGCGACCTCGGCCTCGAGGAAGCGGCGCACCGTGTCGCGGAAGGTGTCGTGCTCCGGGGTGAAATACACGGACTTCATCGGTCCTCCTGCCTGCCATCGTAGAGCGCCTCGAGAGCGGCGCCGTGGAGGTTCGCGATCACGCGACGCTTGAGCTTGAGCGTGAGCGTGAGCTCGCCGCCCTCCGGCGAGAAGTCGGGCTCGACGACCGCGAAACGCTTGATCTGCTCGAAGCGGGCGAGGTCGCGGTTGACCTCCTCCACGTCCGGGGCGAGCGCCGCGTGGATCCGCTGGTCACCGGCGGCGACGCCGACGAGGTGCGGCTGCCGTTGCGCCAGGGCGTCGCGGTCGACGGTGAGCAGAGCCACCAGGTAGGGCCGGCGGTCGCCGTGCACCATGGCGTTGGAGATCAGGGGACGCGCGCGCAGCAACCCCTCGATCTTCGTCGGGGCGATGTTCTTTCCCGAGGCCAGAACCACCAGCTCCTTCTTGCGGTCGGTGATGAAGTAGTAGCCGTCCTCGTCGCGCCGCCCGATGTCGCCGCTGCGCCAGAACCCCCCGGGGTCGAATGCCGCCGCGTTCTCGGCAGGGTTTTCGAGGTAGCCCGGGAACACGTTGGGGCCGCGGACGAGCAGCTCGCCATCCTCGGCGATGCGCACCTCGACGCCGGGGAGGGGACGCCCCACGGAGCCGAACCGGAACGCCCGCGGGGTGTTCCAGGTGGACGGGGCGCTGGTCTCGGTGGCGCCCCACCCCTCGCAGACGAGCAGGCCGCAGGCGTGGAAGAAGCGGGCCACGTCCGCGGCCAGCGGCGCACCGCCGGAGACGAACAGCCTCACCCGTCCGCCGAAGCGCTCGCGGATCTTCGCGAGGACGAGGCGGTCGGCCACCTGGTGGAGCGCGCGCAGGACGGCCGGGACCTCGACGCCCAGCTCTGCCAGGCGTGAGCGCCGGCTGCCGACATCCACCGCCCAGTGGAACAGGGTCCGGACCGGCAAGGGCTTGCGCGCCACCTCGGCCACGATGCGGGTCTGGACCTTCTCGAACACCCGTGGCACCGCCACCGCGAACTGGGGTCTGACGGTGACGAAGTCCTCCGCCACGGTGTCCAGCGTCCGCGCATACGCGATGGTGCGACCGAGGTAGAGCGGCATGAAGTGGCCGGCGATCCGCTCGAGGGCGTGGGCGAGAGGGAGGAAGGAGAGGTTGACGCGCAGGTCGCTGGCGTCGCCGAGCGCCTCGAGAACGGACTCGATCACCCCGAGGACGTTCCCGTGCGTGAGGACAACGCCTTTGGGCACCCCGGTGGTCCCGGAGGTGTAGACGACAGTGAGGGGCGTGTCCCGGTTCGCTGACCGGGCGCGCGCGCGGGCGGTCGCGATCCCCTCGGGGGTCGCGCCGTCCTCGACCTCGCCGAGGGAGAGCGCATCGGGCGCCGTGCCGTCGAGCACGACCACGTGTCCCAGGTGCGGGAGGCGCGCCCGGACTCGCTTCACCTTGTCGAGCTGGTCGCCGTTCTCGAGGAAGGCGATGCGAGCGGCGCTGTGGCCGAGGATGAAGGCGGTCTCGTCGTCGGTCAGCGTCGGGTAGACGGTCGCCACCACCCCGGCCGCCGCCACCGTCCCGAGGTCGGCGAGCGCCCACTCGGGCCGGTTGCCCGACACGATGGCCGCGCGGTCCCCGGGCTCGAGACCGAGCCCGACGAGGCCGCCGGCGAGGCGCGAGACGCGCGTGGTCACCTGGCCCCACGACAGGTCATGCCACGCCCCGTCGCGGTGGAAGCGCAGACAGGGCTCGTCGGATCGCTCACGGCCGTGCCGGGTCAGGACCTCGGTGAAGTTCCCGTACGCCACGCCTGGCCTCCCGTCGGGCCGGCACCCGGCCGGCCTCTCGTCAGGGACCGTAGAACCGGCGTGACGTCCGGGCCATCTCGGCCAGGGCGTCTGCCGGGGAGAAACGCGCGCCGTGCCGCGCGGCGAGATCCTCGAGGCGCGCCACGATCGCGCCGGCGCCCACGGCATCGACGTGATGGAAGGGCCCGCCGCGGAAGGGCGGGAAGCCGAGCCCCATGACCGCCCCCACGTCGCCGTCGCGCGGCGAGGCGATCACCCTCTCGCCCAGACACATCGCCGCCTCGTTGACCATGGTGAGGGCGAGCCGCTCGGCGATGTCGGCCGAGGCGAACGCGGCCCGCCCGCTGGGGGCGAGGTGCTCGTAGACGACCGGGTTGATGCGCTTGCGCCCCCGCTTGCCCGGCGCCGGGTAAAGGTAGAAGCCGCGGCCGCGCTTGCGACCGAGCAGGCCGGCCGCCTGGAGGCGCGGCAGCACGGGGGAGGACGACACGCCGCGTGCGGCGAACGCCTGGCCGAGATCGCGGGCGACGTGAGCACCGACATCGATGCCCACCTCGTCGAGGAGGGCCAGGGGTCCGACCGGGAAGCCGAACTGCCGGAGCGCGCGGTCCACCTGATCGATCGCCGCGCCCTCCTCGAGCACCACCATGGCCTCGTTGAGATACGCCGCCAGGATCCGCGTGGTGTAGAACCCCGGGCCGTCCCGGACCACGATCACGGTCTTGCCCTGAGCCGTGGCGAACGACCAGGCGGTGTCCACCGCCCAGGACGCCGTCCTCTCCGCCACCACCAGCTCGAGCAACGGCATCTGGTGGACCGGCGAGAAGTAGTGCATGCCGAGCACCCGCTCGGGGTGGCGTGCCGCGCCGGCGATGGCGGCGATCGGCAGGGCCGAGGTGTTGGAGGCGAACACCGCCTCCGGCGCCACCACCGCTTCGGCTTCGGCGAGCACCCGGCGCTTGAGCTCGAGCTCCTCGAACACGGCCTCGACGACGAGATCGCACCCCGCGAGATCCGCGACCTCGCTGGTGAGCGCGAGCCGGGACAGCCTCTCGTCCCGCTCGACGGGGCGCAACGCCCCCGAGGCGACCTGCTTGTCGAGCCCCTTGGCGATTCCCTTCACGCAGCGGGAGAGCACGTCGTCGGCGACGTCCTTGACCACGACCGGGCACGCCGCGAGCGAGACACCGGCGACCCCCGCGCCCATGAATCCGCCTCCCAGCACCCCGAGGCGATGGACCGGCCGTGGGCTCGCCCCCGCGCTCGGCTTCTTGAGCGCGTTGCCGGCGTGGAAGAGAAAGATCAGCGAGCGTGCGGGCCGGCTCACGGTGAGACGGCCGAACCCCTGCGACTCGGCTTCCTCTCCCGCCGCCTCGCCCCGGCCGAGACCGATCCGCACGCAGTCGAGGATGGCGAGCGGTGCCGGGTAGAGCCCGCGCGTCTTGCGCATCACCTGGCGGCGCGCAGCGGTCAGCACGAACCAGCGCAGCGGGGAGAACGTGAGCAGGCGGACGCCGCGCGCCAGCGGACGGCGGACCGCGGTCTGGCCGGCCGCGATCGTCAGAGCGAGCCGGGCAGCGGTGTCGGCGATGCCCCCGGGCGTGGTCACCGCGTCCACCAGCCCGAGGCGCAACGCCTTGCGGGCACGCACCCGCTGCCCGGTGAGCAGCATGGGGAGCGCGGCGGGCAGACCGATGCGGCGGGGCAGCCGCTGCGTCCCGCCGCCTCCGGGCAGGAGCCCGAGCATCACCTCGGGGAGCGAGAGGACGGTCGCCGGATCGTCGGAGGCGACCAGGGCGTGGCAGGCGAGCGCGACCTCCAGCCCGCCGCCGATTGCGGCGCCGTGGATCGCGCCCACCACCGGTGTGCGCCCGCGCGCGACCCGGTTGAGCAGGGCGTGGCCCCGCCGCGAGAACGCCTCGGCCTCACTGGCCTCGGCCACTCCGTCGAGCTCTTTGAGGTCGGCACCGGCGACGAACGTCGAGGTCTTGCCGCTGGCCAGGACCGCGGCCTTCACCGCCGGCTCGTCCAGCCAGGGGAGGACCTCTTCCTCGAACTCCCCGAGCACGTCGCGGGAGAGCGTGTTCACGCTCGCGCCGGGCTGGTCCCACACCACCATGGCGACGCCGTCGTCGCGCACGGTCACCGAGAACGCACCCATCGCCCCTCCTCTCTCACGCCGCCTCGAAGACCATCGCGATGCCGATGGCGCCCGCAGCACACGCCGCCACGGCGCCGAAGCGCTCGCCCTCGTAGCGCATCCGGTGCGCACAGGTGGTGATCAGGCGCGCGCCGGTGGCGCCGAACGGATGACCCACGGCGAGCGACCCGCCCCAGGCGTTGAGGCGCTCGGGGTCGACCCGACCGACCGCACCGCCGCGTCCCAGGCGGTCCCTGCCGAAGCGGTCGTCGGCGAGCAGCTTCACGTTGGCCACCATCTGCGCCGCGAACGCCTCGTGGAACTCGAGAACGCCGACGTCCTGGAGCCGCAGGCCAGCCTGGTCGAGGGCCCGCGGCGTCGCAAACGCCGGTCCCAACAGGAGCTCCTCGCGGGGGTCGGCTCCGGTCACGGCCGCGCCGCGCACGACGGCGAGCGGCTCGAGGCCGAGCTCCTCGGCCCGCTCGGCGCTGGCTAGCAGCACCGCCGCCGCGCCGTCGGTGAGGAACGAGCTGTTCCCGGCGGTCACCGTCCCGAAGCGGCGATCGAATGCCGGCCGGAGCTTGGCCAGCGCAGTCTCCGAGCTGTCCGCCCGGATGCCGTTGTCTGTACGGACCGGCCGAAAAGCGGGCGGGACCCAGGCCGGGACGATCTGACGGGCGAGCAGTCCCTGCGCCGTGGCCGCCGCGGCGCGTTGGTGCGAGGCGAGCGCGAAGGCATCCTGCTCTTCCCGACTGACGCCGACCCGCTTGGCCAAACGCTCCGCGTTCTGGCCCATGGTCTCGCGGGTGGAGAACTCGGCGAGCGCGGGGACCTCGGGCAGGAGGTCGCGGAGCTTGAGACCGCGGGCGAGGTGCAACCAGCCGCCGAGGCCACGGACCTTCTGGGAGGCGATCAGCCGCTTGCGGACCGGGCGGCGGTAGCGGATCGGCACGTCCGAGAAGGTCTCAGCCCCCCCCGCGATCACCACCGACGCGGCCCCGGTCTCGATGGCCCGGATGCCGTCAAGGGCCGCCTGCAACGAGGACACGCAGGCCACCGTCACGGTGTAGGCCGGGCACGACGACGGGACGCCGCAGCCGAGAGAGACCTCGCGGGCGAGGTTGGTGGTGGCGGGATCGGCGAGCACCGTTCCCATCACGACCAGGTCCACCGCCGCCGGGTCGATCCGCGTGCGGTGCAAGAGACCGGCCACCGCCATGCGGCCGAGGTCATAGGCGCGAAGCTCTCCAAAGTCGGTGCTGGAGCGGAGAAAGGGCGTGCGGCAGCCATCCACCACCACGACGGTGGGTCGTGCGCTCATGGCTCACTCCTCGTCACGATTGTAGACCGCAGCTTGGAGGTCGGCAGGACGGGCCTCGTCGCAGCTTGCTCGAGTTGCGCGGGCGTGGGCTCGATGTCGATTCGATGCCACACTTGCCTGCCTTTGCCGAAGGTCGTATATTGACGTGAGAGATGGGCCAGAGGGTCGTCGCCCGGTACCGCGACGGGAAGCTCTACAAGGGTACGGTATCCAGCTTCTCGCCTTTGCGGGAGCGTTTCCATCTGCTGACGCTTCAGCAGAAGGTGCTCGAGATCCGCACATCGGAGCTGAAGGCCCTGTTCTTCGTCAAGAGCTTCGTCGGGAACCCCTCGTACAGCGAGCGCAAGAGCTTCGACGTCTCGACCAGTGAGGAGCCGCGCATCGTCTGCGAGTTCCACGACGGTGAAATGCTGGTCGGACACGCCGCGGGCTACGATCCCCAAAAGCCCGGCTTCTTCGTCGTCCCGGCCGACCCGAAGTCGAACAACGAGAAGATCTATGTTGTCCAGGCCTCCGCGCGGCGTGTCTTCCGGCCCCAGTAGGCGCTCGGCGTCCACAGACGTGCGAGCTCACAGTTGACAGCTGACAGTCTTCCCCGGTCCCCCGCCCAGGAAAGGGACAAGGGACAAGCGCGCCCGACCACGGTCGGCGACCCGGCGCCAGGGTGGGCCGGTCGCGAGGTTGAAGGCGACCTCGTTGAGAGATGGAGCAAGTAGCCTCGGCTCTGGGCCGGGTGGGGCCTCGGGCCCACACCCCCCAGGCCTCGGGTCACCAGCTCAGTGTCTGTCGCGCCCGCCGCTGTGGTGGCCGCCGTGGCGGTCGCCCGACGAGCGGCGCGGGCCGCCCTCGCCACGACGGTCGCCGCGGCGATCGTCGGGACGGCGCGGTGGGCGGCGCTCCTCGGTCCCCTCGCCCTCGCTGCCCTCTTCGCCGGCCGGGCGCTCCGGGCGGGGCAGGAGATCGCGGCGGGACAGCTTGATGCGGTCGTTGCCGTCGATCCCGATGATCTTGACCTGGATCTTGTCACCGAGCTTCATCACGTCGGTGACCTCACGGGTCCGCTCCCAGGCGATCTCCGAGATGTGCAGGAGACCGTCCTGGTTGGGCAGGATCTCGATGAACGCCCCATATGGCTCGATGCGCTTGACCGTGCCCTCGAAGACCTCCCCGATCTGCGGCTTGCGGGTGAGCCCCTCGATGATCTGGATGACCTTCTCCGCCGCCGCTTCGTCGGGGGTCGCGATCTCGACGCGTCCGTCGTCCTCGATGTTGATGCGGGCCCCGGTCTGCTCCTGGATCGCGCGGATGGTCTTGCCCCCGGGTCCGATGATGTCGCGGATGTTGTCGGGGTTGATGTGGATGGTCACGATGCGCGGCGCGTACTCGGAGATCTCGGCGCGTGGCGTGGCGATTGTCTGCTCCATGACGCCGAGCAGGAAGAGCCGGCCCTGTCGGGCCTGTTCGAGCGCCTTTTCCATGATCTCGCGCGAGAGGCCGGAGACCTTGATGTCCATCTGCAGGGCGGTGATGCCCTCGCGAGTCCCGGCGACCTTGAAGTCCATGTCGCCCTCGTGGTCCTCCTGGCCCGCGATGTCGGTGAGGACCGCGAAGCGCGCGCCGTCGGAGACCAGTCCCATGGCCACACCCGCGACCGGGGCAGCGATGGGCACGCCGGCGTCCATCAGGGCGAGGGTGCCGCCGCACACGGTCGCCATCGACGAGGAGCCATTGGACTCCATGATGTCGGAGACCACCCGCAAGGTGTAGGGGAACGCGTTCTTGTCGGGGATCACCGGGGCCAGTGCACGTCTGGCCAGGTTGCCATGGCCGATCTCGCGGCGCCCCGGCCCGCGCAGGAACTTCACCTCGCCCACCGAGAACGGCGGGAAGTTGTAGTGCAGCATGAAGCGCTGCTGGACGTCGCCCTCGAACGCCTCGATGATCTGCACGTCCTCCGAGGTGCCGAGGGTGCAGGTCACCAGCGCCTGGGTCTCGCCGCGGGTGAACAGCGCCGATCCGTGGGTACGCGGCAGCAGCCCGACCTCGCAGGTGACCTGACGGATCGTGTCGAAGGCTCGGCCGTCGAGGCGCTCGCCGCGGTCGAGCACGGCCCGCCGAAACTGGTCGCGAACCATCTCGCCGAAGAGCGTCTTGACCCATGGCCCCTTGGTCTCCGCCTCGTCGTCGGCGAGGGCGGCGAGCGCCTGGTCGCGGACCGCATCGATGGCGTCGACCTGCGCGAACTTGCCCCGGACGCGCAACGCCTCGTCGAGCGGCGCCTCCCAGCGGGCCCGCAGCTCGGCGGCGAACTCGGCCGGCCATGGCGGCGCAGGTGTCTGGAACACCGGCTTCGGCTTCCCGGCGGTCGCCTGGAGTCGGCGCTGGGCGGCGATGATCTCGCGGATGGCGCGGTGCGCGACGTCGATGGCGTCGAGGATCTGGGCCTCGGACACGCCCTTGGCGCCAGCCTCCACCATCACCACGGCGTCCTCGGTGCCCGCCACGATGATGTCGAGCTGGGCCTCACCACGCTGGGCATGGGTCGGGTTGATCACCAGCGCCCCGTCCACGAGCCCCATGCGCACGGCCCCGACCGGCTTGTCGAACGGTATGTCGGACACCAGCAGTGCCGTGGACGCGCCGTTGATCGCCAGCACGTCCGGATCGTTGGCCCCGTCGGCCGACAGCACCATCGCGATCACCTGTGTCTCGCGAGTGTAGCCGTCGGGGAAGAGCGGGCGCAGCGGGCGGTCGATCAGGCGCGAGGTGAGGATCTCCTTCTCCGTCGGCCGCCCCTCGCGCTTGAACCAGCCGCCCGGGATCCGGCCTCCGGCGTAGGTGTACTCGCGGTAGTCCACCGTCAGGGGAAGGAAGTCGCGCCCCTCGCGGGCCTGGGGTTCGGAGCACGCGGTGACCAGCACCAGGCTCTGTCCAAAACGCACCAAGCAGGCCCCGTCGGCCTGCTTGGCGAGCTTCCCAGTCTCAAGCTCGAGCGGTCTCCCGTCGAGCTCGACTCTCTCGGTCACGTCCATTGGAACTCCTTTTGAGGTCTCGCCCGGTTCAGCGGCGCAGGCCAAGCCGCTCGATGAGCGTGCGGTAGCGGCCAAGGTCCTTGTGCCGCAGGTACTCCAGCAGGCGACGCCTCTGCCCGACCAGCATCAGCAAGCCGCGCCGGGAGTGGTGGTCCTTCGCGTGCGACTTGAAATGCTCGGTAAGGTACTCGATCCGCTTCGTCAACAGGGCAACCTGCACCTCGGGCGAACCGGTATCGAACTCATGGCGCCGGAACTCGGCGATGATCTGATCCTTCGCTTCGACGTATTCGCGTTCGGTCATTCCCTCTACTCCATCCTCCGGTGGCTTGGGAGGCGGGTCAGTCTATCACGGTCTTGCCGCCGCCTCAACCTCGGCGAGAACCATCTTGGGGCGGAGGTGCACGGTACGGGCGCGGGGCATGTACACGAGGACTTGGGCGATCCCCGCCACGTCGCCGCCCCGGTCGCGGACGAGCACTTGCGCACCGGGCGCGAAGTCGCCATCCACCTCGCGGACCGCGACCTCCTGGCCGTGCGCGAAGTGGTCGAGCGCCGTGGGATTGAGCGTTACCTCGGGGAAGGGCAGCTCGGCCGCCGTCAGGGGCACGAACGCCGCCGGCGGCATCTCCTTGGGCCGGGTGGCCAGGAGCTCAGCCGCGACGGCGCGCTCGACGCCCCACGGGCCGATCCTGACCCGACGCAGGCTGGCCAGGTGACCGCCACACCCCAGCGTCGTCCCGACGTCGTGGGCCAGCGAGCGCACATAGGTGCCCGACGAGCAGGTGATCTCGAAGCGAAGCCGGTCGACGCCCTCGGCCACCAGCCCGAAGTGGAGCAAGGTCACCTTCTTGGCCTCTCGCGGGATCTCCTCGCCGGCGCGCGCCAGCTCATAGAACTTTCGCCCGCCCACCTTCTTCGCGGAGTAGGGTGGGGGCAACTGCTCGATCTCCCCGGAGAACATCGTCCTGACCCGCTCGACGAGCTCGTCGGTCAGAGGTGGAATGGGCTGCGCCTCGGCCAGGGGCTCACCCTCGCAGTCGTACGTCGTGGTGGCGAAGCCGAGGCGGATCTCGCCGATGTAGGTCTTCGGCCAGGCGAGCAGGAACTGCTGCAGCCTGGTGGCGCGGCCCACGCACAGGACGAGCAGACCGGTCGCGGCCGGATCGAGGGTGCCGGTGTGGCCGATCCGGCGTTCCTTGAGAGCGCGCCGAGCCGCTTGCACGACGTCGTGCGAGGTGGGACCGGCGGGCTTGTCGACCAGGAGAAGGCCGTGGAGGTGCTCACTCATGCGGACTCCATGAGGGGGACGAGGAGGTCGAGGATGGCCCGGCGCGCGGTGTCCAGAGTCCCGGGTACGGTGCAGCCGGCGGCGTTGGTGTGCCCGCCGCCGCCGAAGCTGGCGGCAACGGCCCGGACATCGGTGTCGTCGCGAGAGCGCAGCGAGACGCGGACCGCGCCCTCCTTGAACGCCTTCAGCAGCACGGCGACCCGCACTCCATCGATGGAGCGCGCGATGTTGACGAGGTTTTCGGTGTCGGCGGGTTCCGCTCCCGTGGCCTCGAGGGCCGCGCGATCGCAGCTCACCATCGCGATGCGGCCCCCCGCGTGGAGTTCCAGGGTCGCGAGGACCGCCGCCGTGAGCCGGACGACGCGGACCGGCACATGCTCCCAGAGTCCTTCGGCGATCGCGTGCGGTTGGGCCCCGGCGCGGACCAGTCGTTCGGCGGCGGCAAAGGCGCGCGGCGTGGCGTTCGAGTACCGGAAGTCGCCCGTGTCGGTCACGAGGGCGGTGTAGAGGTTGGTGGCGAGGGTCGTCGTGAGTTCCGCTCCGGAGGCCTCGGCCATCGACATCACCATCTCGCCGACTGCCGGGGCGTCCTCGTCAAGGTAGTTCACCTCGCCGTACCGGGCGTTGGCCACGTGGTGGTCGATGTTCAGGATGGGGAGTCGGTCGAGGCCCTCGAATCCCGGCCTGTCCAGCCCCGGGCACTCGAGGGTAACGACGAGATCGAATGCCTCCGCGAGGTCATCCGGCAGCGCGGGTTGGACCCGTACCTCCTCGATACCGGGGAGCATGCCGAGCGATGACGGGTGAGGATCGCGGTTGACGATCGTGCACGACAGGCCGAGCGCGCGGGCGAGTTCGGCAAGGCCCAGCTCCGAGCCGAGGGCGTCACCATCAGGCGCGCTGTGCGAGGTGATCAACACCCGATGGGCACGCTTCAGGCGGCCGAGTGCCACCCGCGGATCCCGCGTGGCCTCACTCATCGTCACCCTCTTGGAGAGGGTCGGGGGACGCCGAGGCCTGGCCGTCACCCGCGACCTCGCCCTCGGTCTGCTGGTCCCGGTGTGCCGAGATCTCGTCGAGGAGCCGGTGCACGCGGTCGGAGCGCTCGAACCCCTTGTCGCGCAGGAACTCGAGCTCCGGTGGGCTGTGAACCCGCATCCGCTTCCCCATCTCGTGACGGAGCGCCCCGCGCGCCTGCAGGAGGCCGTCGGCGGCCTGCCGGACCCGCTCCTCGTCGCCGTAGACCGAGAAGTACGCCCGCGCGGACTTGAGGTCGCCGGAAAGCTCGACGGCCGACACCACGACCCCCTTGAGGCGGGGGTCCTTCATCTCCACGAGAAGGAGCTCCGAGAGCACCTCGCGCATCGCATGGGCGAGGCGTTCGCGTCGAAGCCCGGTTCTATGCATGGCTGCACCTCTCCTTCCGGAGGTCGGCGAGCGGCCGGGGACCGCGCCACGACCAGGCGCGACCCGGGGCGTGCACCGCCGTCGGCGTCGCACGCGCACTCACCAGTGTCCCGCCGTCGTGCATCACCAGCTCCCGCCGCCTTCCGCTACCGGACCTGGACGACTTCGACGTGCTCGTCGAGGACCATGCCGTCGAAGTTCTGGTGGACGAGGTCGAGGCCGCGCTCGACGGTCATCCGGGCAGCCTCCGCCTCGGTCGCGAAGGCGGCCATCGCCAGCGCCGAGCGCTGGTGGAGATCCTGGTGATCGCGCTCGACGACGAGGAGCGAAAGGCGATGCCGCAGCCGGTCGATGAGCGAGCGGATCTCCTGTCGCTTGTCCTTCAGGCTGCGGGCCGCGGGGAGATGCAGCTCGAGCTCCGCCAGCCCGATGAACAGAGGCGCACTCACCGAGACCCCATTCGGTTCCAAGCCGAAGGTTGGAGGTCGCGATTCGATGGTGAAGAGGCGGAGCCAGCGGCCGCAGGGCTGCCGCTGCCTCCCCGAGCCGGCCCGCGCACCCGTGAGCTGGGGCTTGCGACCCTGACCATTCGGCTTTCGACGCTCATCTCTATGCCTCGCGCGCCACCTCGACGCTGCGGAACGCTTCGATCACGTCACCCTGCTTGATGTCCTGGTACTTCTCGAGGCCGATGCCGCACTCGAAGCCGGAGCGGACCTCGGCGACGTCGTCCTTGAAGCGGCGCAGCGAGGTCAGGTTTCCCTCCCACACCACCACATGGTCGCGCAGCAGGCGAGCCTGGGCCGAGCGCAGGATCGTGCCGTCGAGCACCATGCAGCCGGCGATGGTGCCGACCTTGGTCACGTGGAACACCTCGCGGACCTCGGCGTGGCCGAGCTCCTCCTCGCGGAAGGTCGGCCGGAGCATACCCGTGATTGCCTTCTGGAGCTCCTCGACGAGGTGGTAGATGACCGAGTAGAGGCGGACGTCGACCCGCTCACGGTCGGCAAGATCCTTGGCGCTGCGCTCCGGACGGACGTTGAAGCCGATCACGATCGCCTGCGACGCCGAGGCGAGCAGGATGTCGTTGTCCGTGATGGCGCCCACCGAGGCGTGCAACACGTTGACCGCCACCTCCTCGGTCGACTGCCGCGCGAGCGTGTCGCGCAGCACCTCGACGGAGCCCTGAGTGTCCGCCTTGAGGACGACGTTGAGCGCCTTGACCTCTTCGGTCTTGATCTTCTCCATCAGACCCTCGAGGCTGACCTTGCGTCCGGCGGCCATCTGCTCCTCGCGCTGCTTGGCCTGGCGGTGGCCGGCCACCTCGCGGGCACGGGCCTCGTTCTCGACCGCCTGGAAGGTGTCGCCGGCCTCGGGGATGTCCTCGAAGCCCATGATCTCGACGGCGTCGGAGGGGACCGCATGGCGGACCGGCTTACGGCCGGTGTCCACCATGGCGCGGACTCGGCCGTAGGTCGAACCGGCGAAGAAGCAGTCGCCCTGGTTGAGCGTGCCCTGCTGGATCAGGACGGTGGCGACGACGCCGCGGCCGCGTTCCTTGCGGGCTTCCAGCACGGTGCCGCGCGCCATCCCCTCGCTGACCGCCTTGATGTCGGCCATCTCGGAGACCAGGAGGAGCACCTCGAGGAGGTCGCCGACGCCCTGCTTCTTGGTCGCGGAGACCTCGACTGCGGGCACCTCGCCGCCCCACCCCTCGATCAGCACCCCCTGCTCGGCAAGCTCGCGCTTGACCCGTTCGGTGTTCGCGTTGGGCTTGTCGATCTTGTTGATGGCCACCACGACCGGTACCTTGGCGGCGCGCGCGTGGTTGATCGCCTCGACGGTCTGCGGCATGACGCCGTCGTCGGCGGCCACGACCAGCACCACCATGTCGGTCACCTTGGCGCCGCGGGCGCGCATCTGGGTGAAGGCCTCATGGCCGGGCGTGTCGATGAACACGATCGGTTTGCCGTGGTGGACCACGCGCGAGGCACCGATGTGCTGCGTGATCCCCCCCGCCTCTCCGGCCGCCACGCGGGTCGAGCGGATGGCATCGAGAAGGGAGGTCTTCCCGTGGTCGACGTGGCCCATCACGGTCACCACCGGCGGTCGCGGCTCGGGCCTGCCGGCCACGTCCTCGCCCTCTTCCTGCTGGAGGTCGATCTCCTCCTCGAAGCTGATCACCATCGCCTCGATGCCGAGGTCCTCGCAGATCTGCTCCGCGAGCTGCTGCGGCAGCGCCTGGTTGGCGGTGACCAGGATCTTCTTGAAGATCAGGTACGCC
>JBLMXF010000024.1:0-3887 GCA_050257595.1 Acidobacteriota bacterium
GCCACTTGGCTATGCCGCCCCGCAAGTCCTTGATTCTAGCCCATTTGGGCGCGAGCCAAATCGCCACATCAGACACCTCTACGCCCTTCGGATCATAGACGGGTTCACGCGCTGTTGCTACATTTCGTCATATAGCCATATGACGAAGGAGACCAATCATGCGTAATTTCGAACTCGCCCTCAAGGCAGCCGGTGACCCAACCCGAACGCGGATCCTCAAGCTCCTCGAGGGCGGCGGGCTCTGCGTCTGTCAAGTCCAGGCTGTCCTCCGCCTCGCCCCCTCCACGGTATCGAAGCACCTCGCGATCCTACGCAACGCGGGGCTGGTCGAGGATCGGCGCGACGGGAAGTGGACCGAATACGCGCTCGCCGCCGAAGGCCCGAATCCCTTCGCGGATTCCCTGCTGCGAATGCTCCGGG
This sequence comes from Acidobacteriota bacterium, assembly GCA_050257595.1. Taxonomy (GTDB): domain Bacteria; phylum Acidobacteriota; class Thermoanaerobaculia; order Thermoanaerobaculales; family Thermoanaerobaculaceae; genus JBLMXF01. The sequence continues at coordinate 421 of JBLMXF010000024.1, forward strand.
GCCCCCTAGACCGTGACCCTGTCGTGGTCGCCGACCGGAAGCGCCTCCGAGACATCAAGGCGATTCCTCTCGTGGAACTCTGCGTCACCGTACCACCGGCCGGCTCGCGTGCCCCGCGCCGGCCACGTCCGACACGGAAGGGGCGCACGCGTGCCTGAGCATCTTCGATCTCTTCCCTTCGTGCGCACCACGGCACCGTGCCAATCCCAGCTGATCCCGGATGCCGACCCATGAACAGCACCACATCGCTCCATCCCGCGACGGCCGTCCGTCGCCACGTGCCGCTCACCCGGCTCGTTCCCTTCGGGGTCGCCGCGTGGCTGATTGTCTTCCTCTATCTCGAACGTGCCTCGGCGTGGCTGACGCACGATCTGATGCGCATTCCGGCCTCGACGCACCTCGGCAGCGCCGTCTCATTCTTCATTTTCGAGGTGCCGAAGGTCCTCATGCTGCTGGCGCTCGTCGTCTTCGGCGTGGGCGTCGTTCGATCGTTCTTCACCCCCGAGCGGACGCGCGCGATCCTCGCGGGCAAGAAGGAGTCGGTCGGCAACGTGCTGGCGGCGGCCCTCGGCATCGTGACGCCGTTCTGCTCGTGCTCGGCGGTGCCGCTCTTCATTGGGTTCCTTACCGCCGGGGTTCCCTTGGGCGTGACGTTTTCGTTCCTGATCTCGGCGCCGATGGTCAACGAGGTGGCCCTGGCCTTGCTGTTCGCGTTGTTCGGCTGGAAGGTGGCCGCGCTCTATCTCGGCACCGGCCTGGTCATCGCCGTGATCGCGGGTTGGGTCATCGGGCGGCTCACGCTCGAGCGCCACGTCGAGCCGTGGGTCTACGAAATGAAGTCCGGCCCGGCCGCCGGTGTCGCCGACCACCCCGATTGGGAGGCACGGCTGCGCCAGGGTCTCGACGCGGTCCGCGACATCGTCGGCAAGGTCTGGCCCTACGTTCTCCTGGGCATCGCGGTCGGTGCTGGCATCCATGGCTGGGTGCCCGAGAATTTCATGGCCTCGATCATGGGCAAGGGCGCGTGGTGGTCGGTGCCACTCGCCGTGCTGATCGGCGTGCCGATGTACTCGAACGCCGCGGGGATCATCCCCGTGGTGCACGCGCTGCTCGAGAAGGGCGCGGCGCTCGGCACCGTGCTCGCGTTCATGATGGCCGTGATCGCATTGTCGTTGCCCGAGACCATCATCCTGCGCAAGGTGCTCAGGCCGCGGCTGATCGCGGTCTTTCTCGGCGTCGTCACGACCGGAATCGTGATCGTGGGCTTCCTGTTCAACTGGCTCATCTGAGGCCATGCGTTCGGCCAGTACTGTGAAATGACTCGCGAAGGAGACAGCACCATGACTCACATCGAAGTCCTTGGACCCGGCTGCCAGAGGTGCCAGGTCCTCTACCAGCACGCCGAGCAGGCCGCGAAGGAGCTGGGCATCGAGTTCGACATCAAGAAGGTGACCGACATCAGCGCGATCATGGGCTACGGCGTCATGTCGACGCCCGCCCTGGTGGTCAACGGCGAGCTGAAACTCTCGGGCCGCGTGCCCTCGAGCGAGCAGCTGAAGGGGTTCCTCTCATGAAGCGTGGAGCGTCACTTAGCCGCCTGGTTTCGGGCGATCGTCCCCTCTGGGGTTTCGTGTTCCTCGCCACGGCCCTGGTGCTCGCAGGGGTCGGCTATTCATCGGCCCGAGCTGCCGCCGAACGCAACGCCGCCCCGCAGGAGGCCGCGCGTGAGACCCCGACCCTCGTCACACCGAGCGTCCTCCCGCATCGCATCATCGCGTACTACTTCCACACGACGTACCGCTGCGCGTCGTGCCGAGCGATCGAGGCGTATTCGCACGAGGCCATCGCGAAAGCATTCGCGGACGAGCTCAAAGACGGCCGAATCGTCTGGAACGTGGTCAACGTCGAGATCAAGGGGAACGAGCACTTCGTGAAGGACTACGGGCTCTACACCAAGTCGCTCGTGCTCGTGAACGAAGTCAGGGGCAAGCGGACCGAGTGGAAGAACCTCGAGAAGGTCTGGCAGCTCTTGCAGGACAAGGAGAGGTTTCTGCGGTACGTCCAGGACGAGACCCGCGCCTACCTGACATCACGGACATGATCGAGCTTGCGGCCGCCATCGCGTCGGCGCTGTGGCTTGGGATTCTGACGTCCATCAGCCCCTGCCCGCTGGCCTCGAACGTGGCGGCCCTCTCGTACATGGGCCGCCACGCGGAGAGCCCAGCACGAGTGCTTCTCTCAGGAGTCGTCTACTCGCTCGGCCGTGCGCTCACCTACGTGCTGGTCGGGGCGCTGGTGGTGGCGAGCATCCTCTCCGTACCGAGCGTCTCGTTCTTTCTCCAGGAGCAGATGAACCTGGTGATCGGACCTCTCCTCGTACTGATCGGTGTCGGGATTCTGGGACGGATCCCCATCCGCCTGCCATGGGCGGGGTTCGGCGACGGCCTTCGCCAGCGGGTCGCGAGGCGGGGCCTGCTCGGCGCCGGGGGGCTGGGGTTCCTCTTCGCGCTCTCGTTCTGTCCTGTTTCGGCTGGCCTCTTCTTCGGTGGGCTCATCCCGCTGGCGATGAGCGCGAGATCTCCCATCGTCTTGCCGGCAGCCTACGGGATCGGTACCGGGCTGCCCGTGGTCGTCTTTGCGGTACTGATCGCCTTCGGAGCCCGGAGCGTGTCGAAAGCGTTCAACGCGCTCCAGGGAGTTGAGCGGCTCGCGCGTATCGTCACCGGAGTGATCTTCGTCGGGGCCGGCGGCTACCTCTTTCTCACCCATATCCGGAGCGCCACTCCCTGAAAGATTTGGTCCCCCAGCGAGTCTAGACTCTGGGCTGCGTCGGCCCCGACATCGACGAGTGCTGGCTACGGTCAGGATGACCATTGCCGACCATCGGTGACTCTCGTTGACCACCGAAAGCAGGAAACCCCAGGAGGACTAACCCCCGGGGTTTCTCGTATCGCCTTGCCGCGACGCCACTTCGAGGACCGGCCTCAATACCGCCTGAAATCAGATCAAGATTCTTCGCAGACCGTCGCCCGGGCCACTTGGCTATGCCGCCCCGCAAGTGGTTGAGTATCGCGCGGTTGGGGACAGGTGCAATCGGGGATTCGGGGGTGCGCCGCGGCGCGAAGGCGTTGCGCCTTGCGCCCGACTGACGGATTGCGCCCATCCCGACCTGCCGGCCAGACTGCGGCGGCATCACTCCCCTCTCTCCCGCCCCGGCGAGACCGGGCCGGTCCGTGCATTCGGCTACCAGGTTCCAAAGCAACCTCCGGGGGTACCGCGCTTGTCTAAGCAGGCGTTCGCGTTCGAACCCCGGGGTGCCCCCGACCAGAGCCCGGACGGAGTGAGACGATGAACATCTATGAACACGAGGTCAGCCGTCGGTCCTTTCTCAAGATTGCCGCGGCAGTCGGTGCTTCGCTCGCCTGGGGCGGGCCGGCTCTGGCATCGCGAGTCCACTGGAAGGAGCG
>JBLMXF010000025.1:0-122603 GCA_050257595.1 Acidobacteriota bacterium
CAACGGCGGCGGGTCGCCGAGTGGAGGCTGTCATGAAGGTCCTCATCGTTCTCTCCGCGGTCCTCCTCGCGGCCGGGTGCACCTCGACTGGCGGGACCAGGGCCGGCGCGAGCGCCCAGGCGCAGGCCGCCGAGGACCAGGCCGCCCTCGCCGCGGTGCTCAAGGGCAGGGTTGCCGAGCCGGCGCGGCAGTGCGTGGACCTGCGCGACCTGGGTGAGGACAAGCCCTACGGCAAGGGCGTGATCGTGTTCACCGGCCGCACCGGTGACGTGCTCTATGTCAACCGCCTGGCGGGCAGCTGCCCCGGGCTCGCTCCCGGGCGCGCGCTCAAGACGCGGACCGCGACGACGCTGTTGTGCAGCGGCGACATCGTCACCGTGTTCGATCCCCTGAGCGGCACGCAGTACGGCGGCTGCAGCCTCGGCGGCTTCACGCCCTACCGCCGCGCTTCGACGGAGACACCGAAGGCGACACCGTGAGGGACGTGACGGCGCCCGAGCCGTAAACGTCCGCTCGAGAAGGGACCGTTGTTCTTTCGCCCGCTTCGAGGCGCGGGCCGCAGTGATGCGCCATCGCTCTTGGCGGATGACCTGGCAGGCGGCCTTGGACGCGCGGGGAGGCGGGTATCATCGAAAAAAGGTCGGGCGAGGAGGTGCGCATGGGCTGCTTCCATCTGATGTGGTCCGTCATCGTCGGTTTCTTCGTCGGCCTCATCGCCCGGGCGATCGTCCCGGGCGCCGACAAGATGGGGTTGATCCTGACCACCGTTCTCGGCATCGTGGGTTCGCTGGTCGGCGGCTTCATCGGCGGGCTGGTGTCCAAGCCCAGGGAAGGCTCCAAGTTCCATCCCGCCGGATTCCTCCTGTCGATCGTTGGCGCGATCGTGGTTCTGTTCTTCTGGAACATGCTGCTGCGCTAGCCTGACCCGGGCACATTGCAGGAGGCCGGCGGCGGCCTCCGGTCCGCGCGGGTCTGGCGGCGCGGCGCTATCCGCGGGCGGCGGGAGCCGGGGCTTCCGCGACCTGCGAGGCGAGGAAGTCGGCGAGCAGCTCGAGGTAGACCTCGCCCCGCTCGGCCGTGGCGCCGGCGGGATCGCCGAGCACGCCGTTGCCGGTGAGCGCCGTCATGCCCTGCTCGAGGACGATCCGGATCTGCTCCTCGCCGAGAGGCCCTACGTACCCGGCCGCGAAGCGCTCGCGCTGCACGAGGTCCGGCTCCAGCGCCAGCATCATTGCCGTCTCGTTCTCGCCTGCATGGCCGCCCGAAGCTCCGGCGGAGACGCCGAACCGCGCCGACGCGCGCTCGCAGACGGCCGAGAACCCGAGGAGGTTGGCGTAGCCGGTCACGACGACGTCGGGCTGCGTCGTGCGGGCCTCCTCGATGACCTCCTGGACGGTGGCGAAGTTCCCGCCGTGACTGGGGAGGAAGACGATCCGCCGGAAGCCACAGCGGGCCAGGCTGCTCACGTAGTCCCGGAGGATCGCGCGGAGCGTCTCGCGGGAGAGCGACACGGTGCCGCCGAAGACGAGGTGGTGCTCCGAGACACCGAAAGGGATCGTCCTCGCCTGTAGCGCGTTCCCGAGCTTTCGGGCGACGCGGTGGGCGAGGTCGTCGCCGATCCGCGTGTCGGTCATGGTCGGCAGGTGAGGGCCGTGCTGCTCCGTCGAGCCGACGCCGACCACAACCGTCGTGAAGCCCTGGTCGATGGCGGCCCGGATGTCCTGCCAGGTCATCTCCACCATGCGGATCGTCTTCATCGCTCCACCTCCCTTTCTTCCCTGTCCGTACGCATAGCACAAGGTACCGGGGGTTGCCGGCGTTGCATCCATGACCGGGCCGGGTCATGCCACGTTGAGGCCAGCCGTGGAGCATGTGCGGCGGAGCAGGGCGAAGCGGCGCTCTCGGACCCCACGGGACGCAAGTTTACGCCCAGCCGGGCGTCACGGGGAGCCTTCCTCACGACGGCGAGGCGCTGGGCTCCGGGACGGTGTGGCGGCGGCGGGAGCGCAGCCAGACCTTGAGGTCGTCCAGGACGCTGTAGCCGGCCGGGACGACGAACAGGGTGAGCAGCGTGGAGACGATGATGCCGCCGACGAGCGCGAGCGCCATCGGCCGCTGCACCTCGGCACCGGGGCCGATGGCCATCGCAGGCGGCAGCGCGCCGGCGATCGTCGCCATCGAGGTCATGAGGATCGGCCGCAGCCGGATCGGGCACGCCTCGAGGAGCGCCTGGTGGGGCTCGACGCCGCGGTCGCGGATCTGGTTGGTGAAGTCGACCAGCATGATGGAGTTCTTCTTGGCGATGCCGACCAGGAGGATGAGGCCGAGCATGCTGTAGACGTTGAGGCTCTGGCCGCCGATCCACAGGGCGAAGAGCGCGCCGGAGATGCTGAACGGCAGGGCGAGCAGGATGATGAGCGGGTGGGAGAAGGAGTTGAACTGCGAGGCCAGCACCATGTACGCGACGAGCAGGCCGAGGCCGAACGCGAACCACAGCGACTGGAACGACTCCCGGTAGGTCTTCGCACTGCCCGAGAGGACGGCGCGATAGCCGTCGGGGAGGATCGATCGCGCGATGGCCAGCGATTGGTTGACGGCATCGGCCTGGGAGGCCCCCGAGGCGACGTTGGCGAAGATGGTGATCGCCCGCTCGCGGTCGCGGCGCGTGATCGCCTGAAGGGTCGGCTGCTGGTCGATGGCGACCAGCTCGTTGAGGTGGAGGAGGGCGCCGTTGGAGGTGCGCACGAGCAGCCGCCCGATGTCCTCGGGCCGATCCCTCTGCGGCGCGAGGAGGCGGACGCGGATGTCGAAGCGCCGCCCCTGGTCCTTGAAGCGGCCGACCCGCTGACCGCCGATGGCGGCGTTGATGGTCTCGCCGATGGTGGCCATGCTCACGCCCAGGTCGGCGGCCTTGTTGCGGTCGGGGATGACCTGGACCTCGGGCATGCCGACCTGGTAGTCGGTGTCGACGTCGGTGACGATGCCGGAGTCGCGCATCCGCTCGGCGATCTCGCGGGCCGACCGGGCAAGGACGTTCCAGTCCGGGCCGCGGACGTTGAACTCGACCGGGAAACCGCCGCCGCGCGAGGGCGAGAAGCCCGCCTGCGAGATGTCCTGCAGGACGGCGCGCCCGCCCGGGATGGTGGCGGCGAACCGCCGCACGACATCCATGAACTCCTGCTGCGAGGGGCGGTGGCCGGTGGCGGGGTCGACGGGCCGGTCGCCCGGCTCCTTCATGTTGACGTACGCCCAGCCGGTGTTGACGTCGCTGCCACCGCCGACGGAGCCGGCGAACAGCGCGACCTCGGGCCGCGAGGTGAGGAACGACTCGATCTGGCGGAAGTAGCGGTCGGTCGCGTCGAGACTGCTGCCCACCGGGGTCTGGAAGCGGATGGTGAAACGGCTCATGTCCTGGCTCGGGATGAACTCCTGGCGGAGCAGCCAGATCGTCCCCAGTGAGAGGACGAAGAACGCGGCCGACCCGAGCAGCACCCAGCCGCGGTGGTGGAGTGCGGGCTCGAGGGCGCGCAGGTAGAGCCGCGACAGGCGCTGGAAGACGTGATCGACGGTGCGCCCCAGGCGCCCGCGATGCTCGACCTCGAGGAAGCGCGAGCAGCGCATCGGCGCCAGGGTGAGCGCCTCGAGCAGCGAGAGCAGTACGGCGACCGAGATGGTGACGCCGAACTGGAAGAAGAAGCGGCCGATGATCCCTTTCATGAAGGCGACAGGCAGGAAGATGGCCACGATCGCCAGGGTGGTGGCGGCGGCGGCGAAGGTGATCTGGCGCGCGCCGGCCGACGCCGCCTTCACCTTGCCCTCGCCCATCTCGCGGTGACGGTAGATGTTCTCGAGCACCATGATGGCGTCGTCGACGACGATGCCGACCACCAGCGTGAGGCCGAGGACGGTGTAGGTGTTGAGCGTGAAGCCGAGGAAGTAGATGACGATGAAGGTGCCCAGGATGGAGGTCGGGATGGCGAGCAGGATGTTGACCGTCGTCGACCACGAGCCGAGGAAGAGCCAGCACACCAGGGCGGTGAGGAGCGCCGCGAGGATCAGCGTGAAGAGGATCTCGTGGATCGCCCGCTCGATGAAGGTGGTGGTGTCCCAGTTGACGTCGAGGTGGAGCCCGGCGGGGAGCTGCGTGCGCAGCATCTCCATCTTGGCCTTGACCGCGCGCCCGACCTGGACGGCGTTGGCGCCGCGCAGCTTGGTGATCGCGAAGCCGACCGACGGCTCGCCCATGGTGCGGTTGAGGCGCCGCCTGTCCTCCAGGCCGTCCTCGACAACGGAGACGTCCTTGAGCCGGACCGGCGCGCCGTCCACGTAGGTGATCACGAGGTTGCGGAACGACTCGATGTCGATCGCCTCGCCCTGGGCGCGCACGTTCATCTCGCGCTCGCTGCTCTCGATGCGGCCGGCCGGGACCTCCTGGTGCTCGCGCTCGATCGCCCGGTTGACGTCGAGCACGGTCAGGCCGTGCGCCTCGAGCCGGCCGGCGTCGTACCAGACGCGGACGTTGCGGTCGCGGAAGCCGAAGACGTGGATCTCGCCGACGCCGTCGATCATCTGGAGCTGGGGGCGGAGGACGTTGCGGACGTAGTCGGCGAGGAAGGTCGGCGAGCGGTCGCCGGCGAGGGCGAGCCGGATGATCGGCTGGTCCTCGGGGTTCGTCTTGCTGATGGTCGGCGGGTCGATCTCGCGCGGCAAGTGGCGGGCGGCCTCGGAGACCTTGGTCTGGACGTCCTGCAGCGCGGCGTCGATGTTCCGGCCGAGGTCGAACTCGAGCAGGATGTAGGCCGACCCCTGGCGCGCCGTGGAGGAGATCTGCTGGACGCCCTCGACGCTCGACACGCTGTCCTCGAGGACGTCGACGACGTCGGTCTCCATGATCTCGGGGGAGGCACCCTCCCACGTCACCGAGACCGAGACGATCGGGAAGTCGACGTCGGGGTTCTGAGAGATGCCGAGGCCGCGGAAGACGCTGCCGAAGCCGGTGTAGCAGATCACGCCGAAGCCGATCAGGGCGATCATCAGCACCCACGCGAAGACGTGGTTGCGGATCGAGATGTCGGCCAGCGTCATGCCGGTCGCGATAGCCTTGGGGTCCTCGACCGGCTCGGGCCGGGAAGCGCGCTCGTTCATGGCTGCCCCGTGGTGGTGGCCGTGGCCGGCACCGGCGTCACCGGCTGGACGAGCATGTTGTCGGCGAGCCTGTCCGAGCCCTCGATCACCACCGTCTCGCCTGCGGTGAGCCCGGAGACGATCTCGACCAGACCCTCGCCGGTGCGCAGCCCGAGCCGGATCGGCCGCTCGTGCGCCCTGCCGCCCTCGACGACGTACGCGACGAAGCCGCGCTCGCTGGCCTGGACGGCGCCCTCGGGCACCACGAGGGCGTTACGGTGGGCCTCGATCGCGAGCGTGACCTCGGCGAAGAAGCCGGGCTTGAGCGCGCCGGGGTTCTTCACCCAGCCGAGGACCTCGACCTGACGGGTGGCCGGGTCGGCGATCTCGCCGACGTGGTAGACGGTGGCCGCGAACTCGGTGCCGGCCAGCGAGGCGACCGCGAAGGTCACGGTCTGTCCGTTCTGGATCTTGAGCGACTCCGCGTCCGAGACCTTGAAACGGAGGCGGAGGCGGTCGAGGTCCACCAGCGTGGCGATCACCTTGCCGACCTGGACGAACTGCCCGGTGTCGATGCTCCGGGTGTCGATCACGCCGGCGCGCGGGGCCCGCACCTCGGAGCGCGCGAGGTTCTGCGCCGCGATGTCGAAGGCGGCCTTGGCGCCCGCGGCGTCGGCCGCCAGGCGCTCGGCCTCCAGGCGGGCGCGGGTGAGCTCCTCGTCGGAGACCAACTGGTCCTTGGCCAGCGCCTCGCGGCGCGCCGCCTCGGCGTCGGCGCGCCGCCAGTCGGCCACGGCGCGGCGGTAGGTCGCGTCGGCCCGGGCAGCCTCGAGCCGGTAGCGCTCGGGGTCGATGCGGGCGAGGACCGTGGCGGGAGTCACGTGGTCGCCGGGATGGAAGCGCACCTCGCTGACCGCGCCTGTCACCTCGGCGGTGATCTGCACGACCTCGTCGGCCTCCAGCGAGCCGAGCGACTTCACCCGGTAGACCACGTCACGCGCCGCGATCGGCGCCACCCGCACGGGGAGTGGCCGCGGGCCGCCCGACCTCGCGCCGTTGCCGTTCCCGCCATCACCCTTGCACGCTGCGGCCACGCCGCAGAGCCCCACGACGATGAGCAACCTTCCGGTCCTGGACACCACGCCTCCTGGCACGACCCGCCGGGGATTGGATAGCGATCGCCGGCGCCCCCTGGCCGCCGATCCCGAGGGACGGGCTCGGCCGCGGCCGCCATTTTGACCGTATTGTCGCTGTTTTGTCTACCGGTGACGCACCGGAGGCTGTGCAACTCTTGCGTCACGAACGGGGAACGGCGCGGCGGCCCAGGTGCACGAGCGATCGAGTCCGCGACCGGCGAGCGGAATGCCCGGCGGCAGCGCGGCCCCGGGCCGCGGTCACTCTCCCCTGGCGAGCGCCAGAGCGCCCGCGATGGCGGTGCGCTGGGCGGACAGCCTCGCGAGCTCGCCGGCGACCGCAGACTCGCCCTCGTCGCGAACCCGGCGGCCGGCCCCGATCGCCTGGTCGATCTCGCCGCGCATCGCATCGAGCCGCTCGCGCATCCCGCGCTCGAGCCCCGCCGTCAGCGCGTCGAGGGCATCGGTCAGCCGCTCGTCGATGGCGTGGAGGTTGCGGCGCAGCCACTCGGCGGCGAGCGCGCGGCCCCGCCGCGCGGCGCGGTGGACGACAACCGCGCGCGGCGACAGCCCGTCGAGGAGGGGGATCAGCCAGGTGTTCACGTCGAGCGCGAGCGCCGGCTCGGTGAACTCGGAGACGATACGCTCGAAGCCGGGCTCGATCGGGCGCGGCTCGAAGTCCGCCACCGGGACCCCGAAGGCGGCCGCGGCCGCCTCCGCCACGCGCCGGAGCAGGCGGTTGGCCTCGCCGCTGACACGCTTGCTGCGCTCGCGCTGAACGCGGGAGAACTCCCGGGAGGCGCGGTCCCGCCACGTGGTCGTGCCCGCCGTCGCGTGCTCACGGGTGATCTCGAGGGCACGCTGGCGCAGCGCAGCCGGCCGCAGGCCGCGGCCGTCCCCGATACCTCGGGCGACGGCCTCCTCGGTGGCGCGGACCTGGTCGGCGATGAAGACGCCCTCGGTCTCCCGCCAGCCGTTCCAGTCGATGACCGTCTCGCCGTGGATGCGGGTGACCGCCGCCAGGGCGAGGTCCTCGATGTCGCGCATCGCCGCCGCGAAGCTCTCGACGCGCCCGTCGAGCTCGGCGAGCGGGGTGCGCAGGGCCTTCTCCTCGAGCTCGATGCGGTGGAGGAGGTGCGCCGCGATCTGCCTCGCCGCCCGCGCCGCCGACGCCCCCGCCAGGCCGCGGCCGTGCTCCTCCGCGAGGCGCTCGAGCCGCTCCCCGAGCGTGGTGATGCCGGGGTCGGAGCCGTCCAGCAGAGCGGTGCGGGCCGACGCGTGGATGAAGGTCTGGGGCTCGTTGGTGAGTGCCTCGCGCAGGACCTGGCGGGTGAAGGCCTCCGCCTTGGCGCGGGTCGCCTCCCTGACCCGGTCCGACTTGTTCAGCACGATGAACAGGTGACCCACCTCGGGAGCCACCGTCCGCACCAGTGCGAGCTCCTCGCCCGAGATCGGAGGGTCGCTGCCCACCACCACGACGGCGACGTCGATGCGCGGGAGGAAGGCGCGGGTCACCTCGGCGTTGCTCGCGAAGACACTGCCGACTCCAGGAGTGTCGACGAGCCGCATGCCGGAGGCGAGCAGGTCGAGCGGTAGCTCGATGCGGACCACCCGCACTCCCTTGGTGTTGCCCGGATTCTCCTCCTCGGAGACGAAGCGGGGGACGTCGTCGAGCGCGATGGGCTCCTCGCGGCCGTCGTCGTAGCGGACGCTCGCGGCCTCGGCGGGGCCGTGCTCGACGAGCGTGATCGCGGTGGTCAGCGGCGCCACGTCGGCGGGCAGCAGCGGGCGGCCGAGCAGGGCGTTGATCAGCGTGCTCTTGCCCCGCTTGAACTGACCCATGACCGCGACGTTGAAGCGACCCGCCGCGAGTCCGGCGCGCGCCTCACGCGCCTCGGCCGCGAGACCGCGTTCCCCACGTTCGTCCGCGACCCGTTCCAGCACCATGAGGGCACGGTCCTGGTCCTGCACCTCACCTACCCCCGGCCTCGTCACAGCGGGAGAGCCTCGACTCATGTGCCTCACCTGTCGGTAGGGGTCATCAGCGGCAGGTCACCGCGGTTATGGCGGACTCCATCGCCGGTGGGTACTCTACCATTGGATGACCGGCCAGCGCGAGGCAGCGCTGGAAGCCCGGTGAGCTGGTACGATCGGGATGGGTGGCCGGGCGCAAACGACGCCCGTGACGGGGAGGTTCGCCGATGTCGCTGACCATCGATGTTCCCGGGCGCGGAGCCCTGACGCTCGATCACCTGGTCGTGGACTTCACCGGCACGCTCGCGCTCGACGGCGTCCTCCTGCCCGGGGTCGAGACGCGGCTCGCCGCGCTCGCGTCGTCCGTGCGCATCACCGTGGCGACCGCCGACACCTTCGGAACGGCGCGGGGCGCCCTGGCCGCGCTCCCCGTGGCCGTCGAGCTGATCGGCCGCGGCGAGGAGAAGGCGGCGCTCGTCGAGCGGCTGGGGCCCGAGCACGTCGTCGCGATCGGCAACGGGCGCAACGACGCTGCCATGCTGGGAGCGGCGGCGCTGGCGATCGCGGTGGTCGGCCCCGAGGGCGCGGCCGCGGCGGCGCTGCAGGCCGCGGACCTCGTGGTCGCGGACATCCGCGCCGGCCTCGACCTGCTGCTCCACCCGCTGCGCGCGGCTGCGACGATGCGCGAGTAGGGCGGCGCCCGGTGGCGGTCTGGCCGACTCCGGAGGAGCTCCGCCGGTTGCCCGCCAACCACCGGCGGGTGGTGCTCGCCTCCCTGTCGTCCCTCTCCCGCCATCTGTCGGAGCTCCTCGATGCGCGCGCCATCGCGGGCTCGCGCGACGACCTCGCCGCCATCGAGGACCTGCGCCGTGCGCTCGGCGACTCGGGACGGGCGCGCAACGTCGAGGCCGTGCGGCAGGCGCTGCTGGTCCAGGCCGACGACCTGGAGCCCGAACGGCTGCGCGGCTACGGCGCGCTGACCGGGGAGCAGGCCGGGACGCTGCTCCAGCTGGTGGCCGCGCTACGGGAGCTGTTGACCTCACCCTGATGCGGCGTCGCGGGGCGCTTGAGGCACGCGCCGCCGCGACGGGTCGGCGACGGACCGGGAACGGGGATCAGTGCACCGCGATGCCGCGCTTCATCCTGCCGCCGGACAGCATGAGGATGAAGGGAAGGAAGAACACGAAGGCGAAGGTGAGCATCCAGAAGACGTCCACGTACGACTGGACGAGCGCCTGCCGCTGGACCTGGCCGTAGATCATCGCCTGCGCCATCGTGTTGACCGTGACGGGGTCGTGGCCGGAGACGCCGAACAGGCCGTGGGCGGTGGCGGCGAGCCGTTCCTGCGTGATCGGGCTGAAGGGCGACACATGCTCCGCGAGCCGGGACTGGTGGGCCTGGGCATGGCGGGCGAGCACGGTCGCCGAGGCGGCGATGCCGACCGAGCCGCCCTCGTTGCGCAGCAGGTTGAACAAGCCGGTCGCCTGTCCGATCTGCTCCGGTCGCAGCCGCGAGAACGCCGCGGTGGTGATCGGCACGAACAGGAAGCCGAGGCCGAACCCCTGGACCAGACGCGAGAAGGTGACGTACCAGAAGTCGACGTTGAGGTCGACGGAGCGCAGCAGCCAGATCGCGTAGATGTTGAACAGGGCGCCGACGAGGACCAGCAACCGCGAGTCGACCTTCCCGATCAGGTTGCCGACGATCACCATCGCGAGCAGGGAGGCGAAGCCGCCGGGCGAGATCACCAGGCCGGCCCAGGTGGCGGTGTAGCCGAGGAGCTGCTGGACGAACAGCGGCAGCATCGTGAACGATCCGTAGAGCCCGAAGCCGAGCAGGAACATCAGCATGGTGCCGGAGGCGAACGACCGGTCCTTGAAGATGCGCAGGTTGACCAGCGGCCGCTCGGCGGTGAACGAGCGCCAGATGAACAGGGCGATCCCGGTCGCCGCCGAGAGGGCGAAGAACTTGACGAAGTTGCTCGAGAACCAGTCGAAGCGCTGGCCCCGGTTGAGGAACACCTCGAGGCTGCCGAGGCCGGCGCAGATGAACAGGAAGCTCCAGATGTCCACCTTGCCCTCGGGCCGCTTGAGGTACGCCGGGTCGATGATGTAGAGGAGGCCGAGCAGCATGCCGAGGATGCCGACCGGGACGTTGATGTAGAACACCCAGCGCCAGCCCCAGTTGTCAGTGATCCATCCGCCCAGCGTGGGGCCGATGATGGGGCCGAACACCACGCCGACGCCGAACAGGGCCATCGCCTTGCCGTGCTCCTCCTTGGGGAAGGCGTCGAGCAGGATGGCCTGCGACATCGGCACCATGGCGCCGCCGGCCAGACCCTGGAAGACCCGCATGACGACCAGGAAAGGAAGAGAGAACGCCGCCCCGGAACCGAGCGAGGCGAGCGTGAACAGGGCCAGACAGGTGAGGTAGACGCGTTTGCGGCCGAAGTAGTTGCCCAGCCAGCCGGTGATCGGCAGGATGATCGCATTCGCGACCAGATACGAGGTGATCACCCAGGTGATCTCGTCGACGCCGGCCGAGAACGTGCCCTGCATGTGCGGCAAGGAGACGTTGGCGACCGAGGTGTCGACCACCTCCATCAGCGTGCCCAGCATGGAGGTGAAGGCGAGGAGGTACTTGCGGCGTTCGCTCGTCCCGGGCATCGGTGTCGCTGTCCGCCCTCAGTGTGAGACCGGCTGGTCGCCGGCGGCATGGGCGGGAGTGCTGACCGGCGCCGCCTGGGTGTCAACCTCGACGTGGACCGACAGGCCGAGGCGCAAGGAATGGTCGGCGTCGCTCGCGGGATCGATGGCGACGCGGACCGGCAGGCGCTGGACGATCTTGACCCAGTTACCGGTGGCGTTCTCCGGCGGGAGGAGGGAGAACGCCGCCCCGGTGCCGGCGCTCAGGCTCTCGATCCACCCCCGGTAGGTCCGGCCCGGGTTGACGTCGGTGTGGAACTCCACGCGCTGCCCGACCCGGATGTGGCGCAGGCCGGTCTCCTTGAAGTTGGCCTCCACCCACACGTGGGCGCCGTGGAGGGGGACCACCGCGCACAGCGGCTGGCCGGGCGCGACCACCTCGCCGACCTGGGCGCTCTTCTTGCTGACGAGACCGTCGACCGGGGAGACGATGGTGCAGTAGGAGCGCGTCAGCTCGGCGTTGGCGAGCCTCACCTCCTGAAGCTTGATGCGCTGCCCGGCGACGGCCAGTCCGGCCTCGACCGCGGCGAGCGCCTTCTGTGACGCGGCGAGCTCGGCGGCCGAGACCTGCTCGGCGGCGACCGCGTCGTCGTAGCGCTGCTTGGGAACCGAGTTGCGCTGGTAGAGGTCGGCGAAACGCTCGAGGTTGATCCGCGCCAGCTCGTGCCGGCTGCGGTCGGCCTCGACGCGGGCCGCCGCCTGCGCGATCTGCGCGCGGTTGGTCGCCAGCGCGACGCGCGCCTCTTCGAGGGCGGCGTGTGCCTCCTGGACGTGCTTGTCGAAGTCGCCCGGGTCGAGGGTGGCGATCACGCCTCCCCGCTTCACCGGCTGGTTCTCGTCCACGTCCACGGTGAGCAGCGTCCCCGGGATCCGCGAGGAGACGCTGTACACGTCGCCGCTGACGTAGGCGTCCTCGGTGTCGGGGAAGAGCTGCGCGTGCTTCCAGTAGCGGTACCCGGCGTACGCGATCGAGGCCACGACGACGAGGATGACCGCGAGGCTGATCCATTTCTTGGCCATGTCAGTGCTCCTGTGGCTGGGGCGGGACCGCGGCGAAGAACGCCGGCAGGTCCTCGCCGGCGGCGGTGACGAGCGCGCCCTGCTGGAGGTAGGCGTTGTAGTGCTGGGCGACGAGGGCGAAGCGGCTCTCGGCGAGGACCGACTCCGCATCGAGGACCTCAGTCGTCCGCGCCAGGCCGGCCTTGTACTGGTCCTCCTCGATGCGCAGGTTCTCCTCGGCGGCGGTGATGTTGGTCTCGGCGGTGGCGGCCTCGCGGAGGGCCTGCTGGTAGCCGCGGTAAGCCTGGTCGACCACGATCGCGAGCTCGCGGCGGAGGTCGGTGAGCTGCTGCCGCGTCTTCGCGATCGCGATGTCGGTCTCGCGCTGGTTCGCCCGCCGGACCCCGCCGTCGTACGCCTTCCAGGAGATGCCGAGGAAGACGGAGTTGGCGTTGCGGTAGAGCAGGTAGCGGTTCTCCTCGTAGGTGTGGGAGGCCTCGGCGACCACGGTGGGGTAGTCCTCCGCCCTCTGGAAGGAGAGCGCCGCCTCCTCCGCCTTGAGGCGGGCCCGCAGGGCGAGGAGCTGGCGGTTGGCGTCCGTGGTGCGGACGGCGAGCTCGGTCTGCGTGAACGGCATGGGTGGCGGCGCGCCGACCGAGGAGGCGAGCGCGAGCGGAGCGTCGGGACTGCGCCCCATCAGGCGGTTGAGCTTCTGGAGGGCGGTCGCCTCGGCGTCGTCAAGCTGCGCGGCCTGGTCCTTGACGAGACGGAGGCGGAGCTCGGTCTGGAGGAGGTCGTTGCGCGCCACGACGCCGTGATCGTAGAGATCCTGAGCCACCCGGAGGTGCTCCTGGAGGCTCGCCATCCGCTCCTCCACGACGTGCCTTTGCGCCCTCAGGCTGAGCGCCTCGAGGTAGGTTCGCAACCCCTGGAACTGGACGCCGCGAACGTCCGCCTCGCCCTGCCGCGCCGTGGAACTCGCGAGGTGCTCGGTGGCCTTGACGGCCGCCGACCTGCGCCCGCCGTCCCACAGGAGCTGCGAGACGTTGAGCTCGCCGGTGAAGAAGCTCGCCTGCGTGGTGGGCGCCTCCAGGGCACCGAAGACCGCCACGACCGGGTGGTCGCGGTTGACGTGACCTGCGGAGACGACGACCGTTGGGTAGTAGGAGGCACGGGCCCGCGTGGTCAGCTCGCGCACGGATTCGAGGTCCAGTCCGGCCGTGACGGCGGCAGCCGAGTGCGCGGCGATCTCCCGGAGTGCCTCGGAGAGGGTGACCTCGTGGCGGGCGGGCGCGGTCTGTGCCAGGGCTGCCGCCGCCGTGACGACGATCACGAGGGCGGCCGCCCACGGAGTGACGCGGCGTGTGAGCGTCGGCAACGGATGATCGCGGTGTGGATCACGCATCGGTTCGTCTCCTCGTGGGTCGTCAGCGAGTCGGGCGATGAGGCGCGCGTCCGGTGGTCCGGCCATCGGCGAGCGTCGTCCTGCGTTTCCCGGGGTCGGGCCGGCGGGCCGGGCCTGGCCCCGCGTAGTGCGGTCGATCGCGGGCTTCCGGCCAGCGGCGCCCGCGGTGCAGCGGACTATATGCAGCGAACACGCGAGCGTCAATCGGATTCCCGAGCCGCCCCGTCGTGGAGGCAGCCCGGGCGGTGCGCGGGGTGACGCGGCCGTGACCGATGGGTGACGTATCGGACCTGTAGAATGCTCGCGAACCGGGAGAACGGCCGCTCGGGTCGGCACTGTGCGAATGAACGGATCGGTTGACGGAACGATGCGACACGATCACGGGACCACCCGCGAGGGGGAACGAGTCGAAGCCGCCGTGGAGTTCCTCTCTCGCGCCGTGCGGGGGCTGCCACGGCGCGGCCACGTGCTGGTCTCGGCGCCGGCTCCGCGGGTGGCGCTCGAGCGGATGTGGGACGGTGATCCAGCGACCCCGGCGGTGCTGTGGACGGATCCTCGCGGCCGCTCGCTCGCCGGCCTCGGCGCGGCCGTGACGGCGTGTGCCGAGGGCGCCGGCCGGTTCGAGGAGATCTCACGGGCCGCGGCGTCGCTAGCGGCCGCGACGCAGCTCGTCCATGACGCGGTGGGGCTCCCGCCGGTTCCGGCGCTGCTGGGCGGCTTCGCCTTCACCGCCGGCCCGTCGGAGCCGTGCTGGGGGCCGTTCGGCGACGCCCGTTTCGTGCTGCCGCGCTGGACCTACGAGCGCCACGTGGGCGGCACGGCCAGCCTGACTCTCGCCCTCGGTCCCGGCGAGCGCCCGGAGCCCGCACAGGTCGTGCAGGAGGCGACAGGCATCCTCGAGCGGCTGGTCGGGCCGGCGCCGCGCCGCTGCGCGGCTCCGGCCCTCGGACGGCGCTCGATGGGCCTCGCCGAGTGGTCGGCGTTGGTCGAGGACGCGCGTGCAGCGATCGCCCGGGGCGTGCTGCGCAAGGTGGTGCTGGCGCGCCGCTTCGACGCCGAGCTGCCGGCCGAGGCGGAGCCGCGCTCGTTGCTCGCGGCGCTCGCCGCCACCGGCGCCGGGATCTACCGCTTTGCCTTCCGGTTCGGCGGGGCCACGTTCCTGGGCGCCTCTCCTGAGCTGCTCGTGGCGAGGCAGGGCCGGCACGTCGAGAGCGAGGCGGTGGCCGGATCGGTCGCCCTGGGGCCCGGCGACGGCGAGCGCGAGTCGCACGCGTTGCTCGCTGACGCCAAGCAGCGCGAGGAGCACGACGTGGTGACTCGCGCGCTGGAGGCGGCGCTGGCGCCGCTGTGCACGAGGCTCGCGACCTCGGATCGGCCCCGGGTGCGGCGGCTGCGGCACGTCGCGCACCTGTGCCTGCCGTTCGCCGGGGAGCTGCGCGACGACCTCGGCGTGGCGCAGCTCGCCGGACGGCTCCACCCGACCCCCGCAGTCGGCGGCGAGCCGCGGGACGAGGCGCTGGCGTTCATCGCGGCCCGGGAACCGGTCGGGCGCGGCTGGTATGCGGGCCCGGTCGGCCTGGTCGATGCGCACGGCGACGGCGCGCTCGCCGTCGCGCTGCGCGGCGCGCTGGTGGAAGGCTCGACCGTGCGGGTGTGGGCGGGGGCGGGGATCATCGCCGCGTCCGAGCCGCAGGCCGAGTACGGCGAGACGGCGCTCAAGGGGCATGCGGCGCTCGCCGCGCTGGGGTTGCTCCAGTGAGCGGCGACCTCAACCGGCGCTGGGCGCGCGAACTGTTCGCCGGTCTTGCGGCGGCCGGTGTGCGCAACGTTCTCGTCTCGCCGGGGTCGCGCTCGACGCCGCTCGTGCTCGCCGCCGTCGAGCGGTCCGAGCTGGCCTGCCGCGTGGTCGTCGACGAGCGCTCGGCGGCGTTCTTCGCCCTCGGCCAGGGGCGCGTTTCGGGCCGGCCGTCGGTCCTGGTGTGCACGTCGGGCACGGCCGCCGCGCACTACTTCCCGGCGGTGATCGAGGCGGCGGAGTCCGGCGTTCCGCTAATCGCGCTCACCGCCGACCGGCCGCCCGAGCTACACGGGCGCGGCGCCCTCCAGACGCTCGACCAGGCACATCTGTTCGGCCGCCAGGTCCGCGCCTTCGTCGATCTCGGGGCGCCGGTGGACGACCCGCGGGTGTTGGCCGGCGCCCGCCGCGCCGCCGCACTGGCGGTCGCGCGCAGCCTGGACCCGCGACCCGGTCCCGTGCACATCAACGCGCCGTTCCGGGCACCGCTGGAGCCGCCCACGGACGGGGCCGACGAGGGGCCACCGCCGCTGGCCGGACCACGTGTCGCGGCGCCACGGCGCATCGTGACGGCCGAGGCGGTGGCGGAGCTGGCGGCGGCGTGCCGTCGGGCCCGCCGCGGCGTGCTGCTCGCCGGGCCCGGACCGCTCGCCCAGTCGGCGGCGGCGCCGGCGCTCGTCGCGCTGGCGCGCCGCCTCGGCTTTCCGCTGCTCGCCGAGGCGACCAGTCAGACCCGCTTCGCCGGCCCGTCGGCCGAGACCATCGGTCTGTTCGAGTACCTGGTGCCTGTGGCCCCGGATGCCGCGCTGCGCCCCGACCTCGTGATCCAGGTCGGCGGCTACCCGACCTCGGCGGCGTGGGGGCGGTGGCTCGACGGCGCCGGCGCGCCCGAGCGCTGGGTGCTCGCGCCTCACGGCTGGCACGATCCCGTCGACGCCGCCGCAGGAGTGGTGCTCGGCGACCTCGACCTGACTGCCGAGGCACTCCTGGTCGCGCTGGGCAAGGGCCAGCCCGCCGACGCCGACTGGCTCGCGCTGTGGCGGAGGGCCGAGGACGGCGTGCGCGCCGAGCTCGACGTCGCCGAGGCGCGCGCCGCGGCGGCCGGAGAGCTGTCGGAGGCGGGTGCCGCGCGTGCGGCGCTCCGTGCCGTCCCGCCCGGCTCGCTGCTCGCGGTCGCCAACAGCCTGGCGATCAGGGAGGTCGACCTCGCCTGCCCGCCCGAGATCGCCCGCCTGGGCGTGCTCTCGCAGCGCGGCGTGAGCGGGATCGACGGCACGATCTCGGCGGCGGCGGGCGCGGCGTCGGTGGCCGGGCGACCGGTCACGGCGCTGCTCGGCGACCTCGCGTTCCTGCACGACGTGGGCGGGCTGGCGGCCGCGCGCGACGCCGGCGCGACGCTGGTGCTGGTGGTGCTGCGCAACGGCGGCGGCCAGATCTTCAGCCTGCTGCCGGTCGCGGACGGGAGGATCGCGGAGCAGATCGTGCGCGACTGGTTCGTCACCCCGCAGGACGTCGGCCTGGCCGCGGCGGCGGCGGCGTTCGGCGTCGGCTACCGGCGCGCGAGCAGCGGCGCGGAGCTCGAGGCCGCCGTGGGCGCGGCTCACGACGCGGGCGGGAGCTGGGTGGTCGAGGCGTTCATCTCCGGACCGTCAGCCCGCGAACGGCGGCTGGCGCTGCGGGACGCTGTGCGCAGCCGTCTGGAGGGGCTGCGCGGGTGACCGAGCGGGTCGTCGCGGGGGTCCCGTTCGCCGTTCGGGGCGACACCGGAGGACCGGCGCTCCTCCTGCTCCACGGCTTCACCGGGACACCGGCCGCGTGGGACGAGGTCGCCGCCGGTCTGCCCGACGGCGCCTTGGTCGCCGCTCCCTGGCTGCCCGGGCACGACGGCCATCCCGGGTGGTTTTGCGGCGGCGGCTTCGCCGAGGCCGTGGAGGCGTTGGCAGGGGCGCTCCCGGGGCTTCGCCCTGGACGGTGGCACGTCGCCGGGTACTCGCTCGGTGGGCGTGTGGCGCTCGGGCTGCTGGTCCGCCACGCTGGCCTGTTCTCCTCCGCCGTGGTGATCGGGGCGAGCGCAGGCCTGCGCTCGGCGGTCGAGCGGCGGGCACGCCGCCAGGCGGACGCGCGCTGGGTTCGGATGCTGCGCGAGGAGGGGCTCGAGCGCTTCCTCATGGCGTGGGAGGGGTTGCCGCTGTTCGCCACGCAACGCTCGCTGCCTCCCGGGAGGGCCGCCGCGCAGCGGACGTTCCGTCTGCGGCACCATCCGCTCGGCCTGGCGCGCGCGCTCGAGGTGCTCGGCCTGGGCGAAATGCCCGACCTGTGGCCGGCGCTGTCCGGGGTGCGCGTCCCGGTCCGCCTGGTGGCCGGCGAGCTCGACGGGAAGTTCACGGGCCTGGCTCGCGAGATGGTGGCCAAGCTTCCGGCGGGGCGCGTCACGATCGTGCCGGGCGTGGGCCACAACGTCGTGCTGGAGGCGCCGGAGGCGGTCGCCGGGATGCTGCGGTACCAGCTCGCGGCCGGCGGAATGGGGGAGGTGGCGTGATGAGCGTTCCGGAGTGGCGGGAGCATCCCGGATTCACCGACGTCCGCTACGAGACGTGCGACGAGGGGATCGCCAAGATCACCATCAACCGGCCGCGGGTGCGCAACGCGTTCCGGCCGCTGACCGTCAAGGAGCTGGCGGCGGCGTTCGAACGCGCCCGCGACGACCGCTCGGTCGGGGTCGTCATCCTGACCGGCGCGGGCAGCAAGGCGTTCTGCTCCGGCGGCGACCAGAGCGTGCGGGGCGCCGGGGGGTACGTCGGCGAGGACGGCGTCCCGCGGCTCAACATCCTCGACGTGCAGCGCCAGATCCGCACGCTGCCCAAGCCGGTGATCGCCATGGTCGCGGGCTACGCGATCGGCGGCGGCCACGTCCTGCACCTCGTCTGCGACCTCACCATCGCGGCCGACAACGCGCGCTTCGGCCAGACCGGCCCCAAGGTGGGCAGCTTCGACGGGGGGTACGGCGCGTCGTACATGGCGCGGGTCATCGGCCAGAAGCGCGCCCGCGAGGTGTGGTTCCTGTGCCGACAGTACGACGCAGCCACCGCGCTCGCCTGGGGGCTGGTCAACGCCGTGGTGCCGCTCGAGCAGCTCGAGGAGGCGACGGTAGGGTGGTGCCGCGAGATCCTCGCCCTGTCGCCGACCGCGCTGCGCCTGCTCAAGGCGGCGTTCAACGCCGACTGCGACGGCCAGGCCGGGCTGCAGCAGCTCGCCGGCGACGCCACCCTGCTGTTCTACCTCACCGAGGAGGCCAAGGAGGGCAAGAAGGCGTTCCTCGAGAAGCGCAAGCCCGACTTCAAGAAGTTTCCCCGGTTCCCGTGATGGAGGGGACAGGGAACAGGGGACAGGGGACCGGCCCGCTCTCACCCGAACTCGTTCCCCAGACCCCAGACCCCGGAGCCCGGGGTGGGCGGTGGCAGGCCTGGGTGCTGGCGGCGCGGCCGAAGACGCTCCCGGCGGCAGCATCGCCGGTCGTCCTCGGGTCCGCGTGCGCATTCGCGGTCGGTGGTTTTCGTCTCGGCCCGGCGCTCGCGGCTCTGTCCGGGGCGCTGCTGATCCAGATCGCCACCAACTTCGCCAACGATGTCGCCGACTTCGAGCGCGGCACCGACACCGAGGCACGGCTGGGCCCGACGCGGGTGACCCAGGCCGGCCTGTTGTCCCCGCGCGAGGTGAAAGCCGGCGTGGCCGTCGCGTTCCTGCTTGCGGTCGCGGTCGGCGCGTACCTGACCGCGGTCGCAGGCTGGCCGGTGGTGATCATCGGCATCGCCTCGATCGGCGCCGGCCTGGCCTACTCGAACGGTCCCTTCCCTCTCTCCCACCACGGGGTGGGCGAGCCGTTCGTGATGGTGTTCTTCGGCTTCGCCGCGGTGGCCGGGACGGCGTTCGTGCAGGTGACGAGCGTGCCCGCCGCGGCGTGGTGGGGTGGGCTGATCGCGGGAGCGTTCACCACCGCGATCCTAGTCGTGAACAACACGCGCGACCACGCCACCGACCGGGCGGCCGGCCGCCGGACGGTTCCAGCCCGCTTCGGCAGGCGGGCGGGGATCGTCGAGCTCGTGGCGTTCCTCGCCCTCGGCTACGGCGGGACGGTGGGCATGGACCTGGCGGGCGGCGCCGGCCGCTGGACGCTGATCGCTTTCGCGACGCTGCCGCTCGCGGTCGTGCTGGTGCGCCGGCTGGCAGCCCGCGACGACGGGCCGACCGGCAACCGCGTCCTCGCGGGTACTGGTGGCCTGCTCCTCCTGCACTGCCTGCTGCTCTCGTTCGGCCTGGTGGCGGGCCGGGTCGGGGCGCCGTGAGGATCGTGTCCGCGCGGCTGCGCCCGATCGGCGGGCCGGTCCCGGCGGGGATCCGGAACCGCGCGCTCGGCTGGCAAGCGCGGCACGGCGTCCTGCTCGCGCTCGTGGACGAGACGGGAACAGTGGGCCAGGGCGAGGCGTCGCCCCTGCCCGGCTACTCGCCCGACCTGCTCGAGGAGTGCGTGACGGCGCTCGAGGCGGTCGTGGCGCGGGTGCCGATCGCCATCGACCTTGCAGGCGACGGCCTGGCGCGGATCGCCGCGGTGACCGCGGAGCTTCCGCCCGAGCTGCCCGCCGCGAGGATGGCGGTCGAGACCGCGCTCCTCGACCTCGCGGCGAAGCGCCTCGGGACGTCGGTTGCGGCGCTGCTCGCAGGACGCCGGCTCGACCGGGAGGTTCCGGTGAGCATGGTGTTGCTCGGCGCCGACGTCGCGGCGCTCGAAGGGCAGGTCCGCGCCGGCCTCGCGGTCGGCGTGCACACGTTCAAGCTGAAGGTCGGGGGGCCGGACTTCGCCGCGGAGCTGGCGCTGATCGGCGCGCTGCGGGCGGCGGTGCCGGGTGGATGGGCGCTCCGTCTCGACGCCAACGGCGCCTGGCCGCTCGACGTGGCGGGGCGCCACCTCGAGGCGATGGCGGGCCTCGCCGTCGAGTTCGTGGAGCAGCCGGTCGCAGCGGAGCTGTTGCCCGAGCTCACCGGCTCTCCGGTCGCGCTCGCGGCCGACGAGACGATGCGCCTTCCCGGCGCGCTCGCGCGGCTCGCGGCCACGCGCGCCTGCGCCGCGGTGGTGCTCAAGCCGATGGTGCTGGGCGGCCTGGGTTGCTGCCTCTCGCTCGCGCGGGAGGCGCGGCGGGCCGGACTGGGCGTCATCGTCACCCACCTGTTCGACGGTCCGGTGGCGCTGGCGGCGGCCTGCGAGCTGGCGCTCGCGGTACAGACGCCGCTCGCCTGCGGCCTCGCACCGCACCCGGCGCTGGCCGCGTTCGGCGGGCAGCGTCCCGCGGCGCTGCGGCCCGACCGGATCGTTCCGCACGACCTGCCCGGCCTCGGGCTGGCAGGTGCGCAGTGAGCCTGTCGCTGCTCGCCACTGCGCGCGAGTTCCCGAACGGGGTCGCGGTGATCGACATGGAGCGGCCGTGGACGTTCGGCGAGCTCGCGCCGCGGGTGGCCGCGGAGGCGGGGACGATCGCCGCCGCATGTGGATGGGCCCCCGCGGCCCGCGACCGCGGTGCCGCCCCGCCGCTTCTCCTCGTCGATGCCACCGTGTCGCTCGACACGCTGGTGAAGCTGTACGCGGCCTTCGAGCTCGGGGCGCCGGTGGTGCTGTGTCACCCCCGCTGGACCGGCGCGGAACGGGCTCGCGCGGCGGCGACGGTGCCGGGCCCCGTCGAGGCCGGGGAGCTCGCGCGGGCGGGGAGCCCGGCATGGGGCGCTGCCCCTCCGGCCGACGATGACCGGGCGCTCGCCGTGGTCTTCACCTCCGGGTCGGCCGGTGCGCCGAAGGGGGTGGTGCTGTCGCGCGCGGCGTTCGCGGCCTCGGCCGCGGCGTCGGCACGGTGGCTGGGCTGGCGGGACGACGATCGCTGGCTGCTCTCGCTGCCGCCCGCCCATGTCGGCGGCCTCTCGATCGTCACGCGCTGCCTGCTCGCCCGCCGCCCGGTCGTGCTCGCCGCCGGACTGTCGCCGGCACAGGAGCTGGCCCGGATCGCGCGGGAGCGGGTGACGTTGCTCTCGCTGGTGGCGGCGCAACTCCGGCGCCTGCTCGACGCCGCGCCGGAGACGGCCGCGCCGCGCTCGTTGCGGGCGGTGCTGATCGGCGGGGGGCCGTGCCCGTCCGGGCTGCTCGCCGAGGCCGCAGCGCGCGGCTGGCCGCTCCTGCCGACCTACGGGCTGACCGAGACCTGCTCCCAGGTCGCCACCCAGCCGCCGGGATGGCTTCCGGCGGACGGCGGGGGCGCGGGCCCGCCGCTCCCTGGGGTCGAGATGCGGATCGCGGACGGCGAGATCCAGGTCCGCGGCCCGATGGTGTGCAGCGGCTACCTGCCGGAGGGCGTGCACGGAAGCCCGTTCACGGCCGATGGCTGGCTGCGCACCGGGGACCTCGGCCGTCTCGACGATCGGGGCCGGCTCGAGGTGATCAGCCGGCGCGACGCGCTGATCGTGACCGGTGGCGAGAACGTCGCGCCCGAGGAGGTCGAGAGCGCGCTGCTCTCGTGTCCCGGCGTGCGCGAGGCGCTGGTCTTCGGGGTGCCGGATGAGACCTGGGGCGCGGTGATCGCCGCCGCCGTGGTGCCGCCGGCCGGCGCCGCGCCCGAGCCCGCCGCGCTCCGCGCCGCCCTCGCCTCGCGCCTGGCCCCGTTCAAGCTCCCCCGGCTGCTCGCCGTGGTGCCGGCGCTGCCGCTCTCGCCCAACGGCAAGCCCGATCGGTCGCGGGCGGTCCGTGAGCTCGCTGGGCGGCTCGAACCGGTCGTCTGACCCGACCCCGATGTGGGCTGTCGAGGCCTGACCGACGGGGCGGGGCGGCTTCACGAGACCGCTCGCCGGTAGGTCGCGGCTCAGCTGCGCTGGGTAAGGTGGGCGACGCGTTCGTGGATCCACGGCTCGAGGCCGGGAGCGAGGTAGAAGCGTGGCCGGAGGAGATCGTCGCCAGCGCTGATCACGCCGTCCTGCACGGCCCGCCGGGCGAGGGGAGTGCCGGGGTAGATGCGGATACCGACGGTCACGCGGAGCGAGTCGAGGCCGAGCGACTCGGCGAAGGCGAGGCTCTCCTCGACGGTCTCGCGGGTCTCGCCCGGGCCGCCGAGGAGGAGGAAGCCCATGCGCCGGATGCCGTGGGCGCGGAGCAGGTCGGCGGCGGCGCGCACGTCGGCGGGGGTGAAGCGCTTGTTCAGCTCGCGGAGGACTGCCGCGCTGCCGCTCTCGAAGCCGAGCGAGACTTCGACACAGCCGGCCTCCGCCAGGGCGCGGACCAGCGTCTCGCCGATGAGGTGCGGGTAGAGGATGCAGCGCCAGGTGACGCCCGGAGCGAGCTCCCTCATCCAGTGGCAGATCGCGAACGCCTGGCTGACCGGAATGTTGAAGGAGTTGTCGACGAAGTAGAAGCGCTGGAACCCGGCGCCGGCCAGTTTCGCGACCCGCTCGACCACCTGGCGCGGCGCGTGCAGGCGGATCCTGCGTCCCTGGATGCTGGCCGTCGAGCAGTACGCGCAGTCGTTGGGGCAGCCGCGGCGGCTCTGGACGGGAACCCAGAGCTCCGGGCTGGCCGGATCGGCGATGTCATCCAGAGCTCCGTCCCAGAGCGGGAGCGCGTCGAGGCTCTCCTCGAAGCACGGTTCGTTCCACGTCGGCCGGCCGGCGGTGTGCACGCCGGGCAGGTCGGAAGGGTCACGCCCGTCGCGCAGCCGCTCGAGCAGCGCCGGGAAGACCGCCTCGCCGTCGCCGCACACCCCGAAGTCGGCGCCGAGGTACGCGAGCGCTGCGTCGGGGAAGATGCTGTAGCCCGCCCCGCCGAGCACCACGGGCGCGTCCGTGCAGGCCCGGCACGCCGCGACGACCGGCTTGACCCGCTCGAGGAGGAAGCGCGGGCTCTCCCGGCTCTGGTCGTCGATGTTCCTCACCGAGATGCCGATGACCTCGGGCCGGCCGGCCGCAACGGCGCGACGGATGGCCGTGCCGAGATCGTCCTCGTCGAGGAGGTCGAGGAAGCTCACCTCGTGCCCGGCCGTGCGGGAAGCGGCAGCCACCATGCCCAGGCCGAGCGGGATGGTGACCATGGTGATCCGCTCAGTGTTGGACGAGATCAGCAGCACCCTCATGGCGCGCGATCGTAGCCGATGACGGAGCAGCGGCGCCAGCGCGCCTTTGCCGGTTTGCGACCGAGGCGCCGCGGGGCCCGACTCGCAAAGCACCCGCTCGCCGCGCTCAGTGCCCGCGCGGGAAACTCCCCGACCCGACTCTCTTCACCGAGGGGAGTCAGAGCCCGGTCTGTCCGCGAATTCAGGAGGCGTCAGTAGCGGTCGTCGCCGGAGGAACCGCGCCGGCCACCGAAGCCACCCCGGCCGCCGCCGCCACCGCCGCCGTAGCCGCCGCGGCCACCGCCGCCGCCACCGCCGTAGCCGCCCCGGCCGCCACCGCCACCGTAGCCGCCGCCACCGTAGCCACCGCGGCCACCGCCACCGCCGGAGCCGCCGCCGGCCTTCGGGCGCGCCTCGTTGACAACCAGGGCGCGGCCCTGGAAGTCCTTGCCGTTCAGCGCGGCCATGGCGGCCTTGGCATCCTCGTCGTTGCTGTACTCGACGAAGCCGAAGCCCTTTGAGCGGCCGGTGTCGCGGTCCGTGAGGACGCGCACCGAGTCGGGAGTCCCGTACCCGGCGAACAGCTCGCGCAGATCCTCTTCCTTCGTGGTGTAAGACAGGTTCCCGACGTACAGTTTCATATCCTCGCCCCATGATGCCGGTCCCGACCGGCACCCGCACCGGGTTCCCACCGCCTCGAGCCGCTCGGCAACAGAAACACGATGCAGGGAGTATAGCAGCCCTTCACCCAGCCGACGATGGCCCGCGCCCTGCCGTTGAGGATTGCTACTCCTGTGGCATGATCCGGAGGACCGGTTGCCGCGCGCGGCCGCGCCGGCGACCCTGCCGCCTGCGACCAGGCGCCACCGCGCGCCATCCAGGCCGGTGGTCGCCGGTCCGGCGGCCGAAAGGAGGGCTCGGCGCCCATGCGCGATGCCGTGAGAGTGCGAATCGCAGGAGCCTTGCCGCTCGTGGTGTTCCTCTTGGGTGGGTTCGCCGTGTACGCCAGCGGCCAGTCGGCGCGACCGCTGCGGCACCGCCTCTCGCCGGTCACCGACCGTGCGCAGGGGTGGCATGACGACCAGACGCTGGTCCACGACGGCACGACGAGGTACTTCCGGTTCTACGTCCCGGCCGGGCTTCCCGACCGCCCCCCCGTGGTCTTCCTCTTCCACGGCGGGACGCAGAGCATGCGGAAGATCTTCAGGACCGCCGCAGGCGGGACGCAAACCTGGCAGGAACTGGCCGACGAGGAGCGGTTCCTTCTGATCGTCCCGAACGGGACCAACGCAGGCACCGGCGACGCCCGAGGCGACGATCAGAACTGGAACGACTGTCGCGCTGAGCCTGGGGGACGGGACAGCCGGGCGGACGATGTCGGCTTCTCCACCGCCTTGATCGACTGGGCCGACCGGGAGATCGGCATCGACCGGGGGCGGGTCTACGCGACCGGGGCGTCGAACGGTGGCGGGATGACCTACCGGCTCGCCATCGCGGCGCCGGAGCGCTTCGCCGCGGTCGCGGTGTTCATCATGAACCTGGCGGCGGGCTCCGAGTGCGGCGCTCCCGCGCACCCGGTCCCGATCCTGATCTGCAACGGCACCGCCGATCCTCTGGTCCCCTGGGGAGGAGGCGGCGTGGTCCGGGGCAGGCGCGGCGAGGTGATCTCCGCCGCCGACACGCTCGCGCTCTGGCGGCAGGCCGACCTGGCCACGGCGCCACCCGTAGAGGTCACCCGGTTCCCCGACATCAGCCGCGACGACGGCAGCACGGTGACGTGCGAGCGGTTCGCGCCTCGCGCCGGGGGTGCCGAGGTCGTCTTCTGCACGGTCGCAGGTGGCGGCCACACCATGCCGTCGCGCGAGCACCCGGTGCCGCGCTGGGCGCGCGTGCTGGTCGGCAGTCAGAATCAGGACGTCGAGGGGGCTCGCGTCGCGTGGGAGTTCCTCCGCCGGCACCGGCTGGCGGGGCCACCGCCACGGAGCTGACCGGCCCGCAGCCAGCCGGTCGCCTTCCCCGCACGCGCCGGCCGCGCGCTTGGTTTGACCTCGCTGCGATCGGTGCTAGGCTCGGCCGCGGTACGCCGGGAGATGACTGAGCGCCCCCGGCAGGTCCGACTGGGGGTCCACGTGAGAGTTCGAGCCGCGATCGCCTGCACCGCAACCCTCGCTGTGGTCACGCTGGCCCAGGGCGCGGACCTGCCCGGCGCCGCGGCCAAGCCGGTGGCCGAGACCCCGTTGTACCAGCTCCCCTACACCCCGAGCCTCGACCTCCCCTCGATGGACCGCAGCGTCGATCCGTGCGTCGACTTCTACCAGTTCGCGTGTGGCGGGTGGGTCAAGGCCAACCCGATCCCCGGCGACCAGTCGTCATGGAGCGTGTACGGGAAGCTCTACGAGGACAACGCACGCTTCCTGTGGGGCATCCTCGAGGAAGCCTCCCACCCGGCGCCGGGACGGAGCGCCGTCACGCGCGAGATCGGCGACTACTTCGCGGCGTGCACGGACGAGCCGGCCGTCGAGAAGGCGGGCGCCACACCCCTGCAGCCGGCCCTCGCGCGGATCGCAGCGATCGCCTCGTTCGGCGACCTCGCGAGCTTCGTGGCCCACGAGCACCTCACGACCGCCGGGAACCACCTCATGTTCGGCTTCGGTTCCAACCAGGACTTCGGCGATTCGAGCCGGGTCATCGCGTTCGCCACTGCGGGCGGCCTCGGGCTGCCGGACCGCGACTACTACGTGAAGGACGACGCCAGGTCCAGGGAGATCCGGGAGCGCTACCTGGCCCACGTCCAACGCATGCTCGAGCTGCTCGGCGAAGTGCCGGCGTCGGCGGCGGGCAACGCCGCCGCGGTCGTGCGGCTGGAGACGGCGCTCGCGGCTGCCTCGCTGACCAGGGTGGAGCGCCGCGACCCCGACCGGCTCCACCACCTGCTCACCCGCGCCGAGCTCCAGGCGCTCACCCCGCACTTCCCCTGGACGGTCTACTTCGACGCCGCGGGCCTGCCGGCGTACGAGGCGGTCAACGTCACCGAACCCGCGTTCTTCGCCCGGCTCGACAAGGAGCTCGCGGCCACCGGGTTGGCCGTCTGGAAAGAATACCTGCGCTGGCACCTCGTCAGGGACAAGGCGCCCTACCTGTCCTCGGCCTTTGCGAGCGCCGACTTCGACTTCTACCGCAGGTACCTGCGCGGTGCGGCGGAGATGCAGCCGCGGTGGAAGCGCTGCGTGCAGTGGGTCGATCGCGATCTCGGCGAGGCGCTCGGCCAGGCGTTCGTGGCCAAGACCTTCACACCCGACACCAAGGCCCGGGCCGAGAAGATGGTCGTGGGGATCCAGAAGGCGATGGAGGAGGAGATCACGAGCCTGCCGTGGATGGGGCCGGCGACCAAGCGCCAGGCGCTCGAGAAGCTGCACGCCATGGTCAACAAGGTCGGCTATCCGGAGCGCTGGCGCGACTACAGCTCGGTCGTCATCGCGCGCGACGACCTCTTCGGCAACGTCACGCGGAGCGCCGAGTTCGAGTCACGCCGGCAGCTCGCCAAGATCGGCAAGCCGATCGACCGCGGCGAGTGGCAGATGACCCCGCCCACGGTGAACGCCTACTACGACCCCCAGATGAACGACATCAACTTCCCCGCCGGGGTCCTCCAGCCACCCTTGTTCGATGCCCGGCTGGACGACGCGCCGAACTATGGCGACACCGGGGCCACCATCGGACACGAGCTCACCCACGGCTTCGACGACGAGGGGCGGCGCTTCGATGCCAGGGGAAACCTGCGCGACTGGTGGACGGCTGCCGACGCCGCGGAGTTCGAGCGGCGGGCCTCGTGCATCTCCGACCAGTACTCGCACTACGTCGCGGTGGACGACGTCAAGGTCAACGGCAAGCTCACACTGGGTGAGGACGTGGCTGACCTGGGCGGCGAGATCCTGGCCTACCGGGCGTGGCGCGCGGCGACCTCGGGCGAGAAGCTCACGGCGATCGACGGGTTCACGCCCGAGCAGCGTTTCTTCATCGGGATGGGGCAGTGGGCGTGCAGCAACAGCACGGACGAGGAGAGGCGGGTGCGCGCCGTGACCGATCCGCACTCCCCGCCCAAGTACCGGATCAACGGCGTGGTCTCCAACATGCCGGAGTTCCGCGCCGCATTCGGGTGCCGGCCGGGCCAGCCGATGGTGCGGGAGCCGATCTGCCGCGTGTGGTAAGAGGCCGGAGCGGGGCGCCGTGCCTCAGGCGCCCCGGTTCCCGAACAGGGAGGACAACCCACCGAGCAGGTCGCCGCCAGTAGGCAAGTTCCCATCGGGTGTCAGCCTGTCGATGAGCGTCGGGAGCAGGTCCGCGAGCTTCGCGCCGGCGGCCTGAGTCGTCAAGCCGAACTGGGAAGCCAGCCCCTGGAGGCGGTCGCTGCCCAGCACTTGCTGAATCTGCTGCGCCGAGATCGGGAGGTTCTGGCCCGTGCCCACCCACGACTTCACGATCTGGCCGAGGCCGTTCTGCTCAAAGGCCGAGACCAGCCCGGCAAGAGAGCCGCCCGAGCCGCCGGCCAACGCCTGGAGCGCCCCGCCAACGAGGCCGCTGTGCTCACCCAGGAGCTCGCTCAGGGGATTCCCACCGCCGCCACCCAGGATGTTGTCGAGCAGTCCCACCGTCGTTCCGTCCTTTCCGGTGACCTTCACGTATGATGCCACGAGAATGACTCGTCGGGGAACGAGGTGCTCCGCGATGGTGGGTGTCACCGCGCGTCCGCGCTTAGAGGCGAGTCGTGCGCGCATCGCCGCCGTCGGACGGCACCGCGTGGGTTGCGTGGCCTCTCGCTCGGCTGCCACGCGGGGAAGCGGTGCAACGGCCGCGGGTCTGTACGCGCAGCATCAGGCGAGCGCCAGTGGCCGCTGACGCTGCCCTCCCGGGTCACAAGACGCGGATCGTCGCCACTATCGGTCCGGCCTCGGCGTCGCGCGCCGTCATGGCGGCGCTGGTCACCGCGGGCATGGACGTCGCGCGCCTCAACTTCTCGCACGGCGATTTCGCCAGCCACGCCCGCGTGATCGCCGACTTGCGCGCGGCGGCCTCCGCCTGCGGCCGCAGGCTCGCGATCATGGTCGACCTGCCGGGGCCCAAGCTCCGCATTGGGACGATCGCACACGAGCCGGTCGAGCTGCGCGCGGGCGGCGCGTTCACGTTGACCACCCGCGCGACGGTCGGCGACGCGAACGGGGCATCGGTCTCGCTTGCCACCCTACCGACGGCCGTCCGGCCGGGTGCCGCTGTGTTCCTGAACGACGGCCTCATCGAGCTCGAGGTCGAACACGTCGAGGCACAGGAGATCCGCTGCCGTGTCGTGGCGGGAGGTGAGCTGCGCTCGGGCAAGGGGCTCAACCTCCCCGGCGTGGATCTCGGCATCGCCGCGTTCACCGAGCACGACCGAGCCTGCCTCGCCTTTGCCCTCGAGCAGGGCGTCGATATCCTCGGCCAGTCGTTCGTGGGGTGCGCCGCCGACATCGAGGCCGTCCGCGCGGCGGCCGCGGCCCTGGGGCACCACCCCTTCGTGGTCGCCAAGATCGAGCGGGCGAACGCCCTTGACCACCTCGACGAGATCCTCGCCGCCGCCGACGGCGTCATGGTCGCGCGCGGCGACCTCGGCGTCGAGGTGCCGATCGAGCGCATGGCGGTGCTGCAGAAGGAGCTGATCCGCCGGGCCAACGCCCGGGGCCGCCCCGTGATCACGGCGACGCAGATGCTGGAGTCAATGGTGACTCAGCGCCGTCCCACCCGCGCCGAGGCCACGGACGTCGCCAACGCCGTCCTCGACGGTACCGACGCGCTGATGCTCTCGGAGGAGTCGGCGATGGGTGCCTTTCCCGTCGAGGCGGTGCGCATGCTCGCCCGCATTGCGGCCGCGGTCGAGCCTCACCGGGTGGAGCTGGGGGCGAGCGGGGTGCTGCCTGATCTCGACCGCACGGGGCCGACATCGAACGTTGACCTGGTCGCCCTCGCGGTGGCACGGACCTGCGGGCGCGCCCTGCCCGTCGCGGTGTTCACGCCCACCGTGAGCGGCGCCAGCGCCCGCAGCGTCGCGCGTTTTCGGCTGCCCGTGTGGGTGATCGCGGTGAGCCCGCACGAAGCGACGTGCCGGGCGCTCCAGCTTTCCTATGGCGTGATCGGCGTCCACCGGCCCGGCGATCCGGGCGACTGGAACGCGTTCGCCCGCTCGTGGCTCGCCGAGCACGGCATCGCCGGCGACATCGCCCTGCTCACCGGGGGCCCCTCCGAGCACAATCCCGACGCCAACACCCGCATGGAGATCATCGACCTCGCTCGGTGAACCTTGAGGTTCCGCTGGCCAAATCGGCGAGCAGCGGCGCGGACGCGTCGACGACTCCGGCGGCCGCGAGGTGGCGGGCGATGCGCACGGTGTCGAGGATCTCCTCGTGCGATGCCCCCGCCTGGCGAGCCATGTGGGCCTGCGAGCCGGCACAGGTCGCCTGCCCCCGTCCCAGGGCCGCTGCGACGGCGAGCAAGCTTCGGTACCTGGGCGGGATCGTGCGCGCCTCGCCGCCGAGGCTGGCCGGCGAGGTCGCCCCTGTGGCGGTAAGCAGATCCGGGGCAACTGAGGCGACGAGCTTCGGCCACGCTGGCGTCGTGTCGCCCATCCTGGCGCACATCATGGCCGGGACCTGCTGCGCGGCTGCCGTGGGGTTGGTTTCCATGGTCAGTCCTCCCGGAGCTCGGGGTGCGCGCCAGCAAGGACGCGCACGCGAATGCGCGCGGTTTCGAAGAGGTCGTAGAAGAGCGGGACATAGATCAGCGTCAGGAACGTCGAGACCATGAGGCCGCCGATGGCGACTACGGCGAGCGGCGACAACCGCTCGAGGCCGACGGCCCACTGGAGGGCGATCGGGAGCATGCCGACCGCGGTGCCGACGGCGGTCATCAGGATCGGGCGGGTGCGCACGCGCACGGAGCCGGTGAGGGCCTCGCGCAGACTCTCGCCGCGGCCCCGCGCCTCCTGGATGAAGTCGATGAGCAGGATGGAGTTCTTTACGACGATGCCGGCCAGCAGGATCATGCCCATGAACGAGGGCATGCAGGAGTGCTTGCCGGTCAGGAGCATCGCCCAGCCGGCGCCGATGATGCCGAGGGGGATGGCGACCATGATGGTGAGCGGATGGAGGAAGGACTTGAACGCGGGCACGAGCGAGAAGTAGAGCAGGATGAGGCCCAGCACGAGTGCCGCCATGAGCGAGGAGAACGCCTCGTCCATCGTCTTGCGCTCCCCCTCGTCGGTGATCGTGTAGCCGGGGGGGAGCTCGAGACCCTGGAGAGCCGCGGTCACGTTGTCGTTGATGTGCGTCACCGCCGTGGTCGAGCGATAGCCCAGGACGTCCACGGTTTCCTGGAGGTTCTGGCGGGTATGGAGCGTGGGTACGAGCGCGCGCTCCACGTGTCCCAGCGAGGAGAGCGGCACCGTACCCGTGGGCGTGAGAACGGGCAGCGTGGCGAGGTCGAAGGGGTTTTCCCGGCGCTGCGCCTGGGCCTGCACCCAGACCGCGAAGGAGTCCTGCTGAGGGACGCGGAAGAGTGTCGCCGGGAAGCCCTTCACCTGCGCACTGACCTGTGCCGCCACGGTTGCCGCGTCGGTGCCGTGAATCGCGAGGAGCTCGGCGTCGGGGATG
This sequence comes from Acidobacteriota bacterium, assembly GCA_050257595.1. Taxonomy (GTDB): domain Bacteria; phylum Acidobacteriota; class Thermoanaerobaculia; order Thermoanaerobaculales; family Thermoanaerobaculaceae; genus JBLMXF01. The sequence continues at coordinate 30,947 of JBLMXF010000025.1, forward strand.
AACCGGTACTCGAGACGGTCCAGCGTCCAGGTGGGCACAACGGCGGTCAGCCCGCCCACGGTCCGCAGGCGCCGCGTCACCTCCTGCTGGATCCCGGCGAGAACCTTGGGGTCCGGACCCGAGATCATCAGGTCCACGGTCGAGCGGATGGTCGAGAGCGGCGTGGCGCCGTAGTCGAACGTGGCCGGGAAGCGGATTCCGGGGATGGTGAGGAGGTCTGATTCAACCGCCTTCTCGATCATCCACATGGTCTGCGAACGTTGGAAGCGATTGACGAGGTGGACGGTGATGAAGGCCTGCTGGGGGTTGCGCCCCGACCCGAAGGAGAGGATGCCGGGCTCCGAGCCCAGGGTCGAAGAGACCATGGTGACGCCGGGCTGCTTCCGGATCACGCCCTCGACCTGCGAGAGGAGGGCTTCGGTGTCCTTGAGCGATGTGTTGGGGTAGGCCTCGAAGGTCACGCGGAAGATCCCCGTATCCATGGGTGGCATGAGGTCCCGCCCGATCAGCGGCATGAGCACGCGGCCGGTGAGTACGAGCATCATGATCGCGGGCAGGATGAAGAGGAGCTTGTGGCCGAGGGCGAACTCCACGGCCTTCACGAAGAACTCCTGGATGGCGTGGAGGATCTTGCCGGTCACGATACGGTCGAGCTTGAGTTCCCACTTCCAGCGCTCCACCCGTCCGCCCAGTCTCAGGATGAAGGGAGCCAGAATGGGCAGGATGGTCACCGAGACCAGGTACGACGCGATGAGGGCGATGGACAGGGTGAGGCTCAGGGGGCGCAGGACCGTCTGCACGAAGCCGCCGATGTAGATGATCGGCAAGAGCACGACCACCGTCGCATAGGTGCCCGAGAGGATGGCGAGCATTACCTCCTGGGTGCCGCCGATGCTGGCCTCGCGGATGTCCTGACCGAGCTTGTGATAGTGCCTCTCGATGTTCTCCAGGACCACGATGGCGTCGTCGAGCAGCATGCCAACACCGAGGATCACGCCGGTCAGGGTGACCAGGTCGAACTCGAAGCCGAAGAGCCACATGAAGGCGAAGGTGATGAGGTAGGTAAAGGGGATCGAGATCCCGGCGAGGATCATCCCGCGCGTGTCGGCGAGGAACAGGAAGATCACGATCACGGTCATGATGATGGCGTCGCGCAGGGCGTCCACCATGTTGGTGACGCTGGTGTGGATGAGCTCACCCTGGGTGTCGGCGATGTCGAAGCGGATGCCCGGGTACTGCCTCTCGAGGGTGGGGAGCGCGGCCGTCACCGAGGCGATGGTCGGCAGGGCATAGCCGGAGAGGGCGCGCTGGATGTTGATGCCGATCGCGCTCGTGCCGTTGCCGTGAAAGGCCGACAGGCGCTCCTGGACGCTCCGCTCCACGCTCGCCACGTCGCGCACGTAGACGGGAGGCCCGGCCTGCGTGCTCACCACCACGCCGCCGACCTCCTCGGCACGGACGAACTCTCCCTGGTTCTTGAGCAGGATGTGGCTCTGGTCGGTGATGAGAAGGCCTTCCGGCGTGTTGCGGTTCCACGCGTTGAGTGCTCCGACTACCTGCCCGGGGCTCACGTGGTGTGCCTGCAGCCGGTCGGGGTCGAGGGTGACCCGGACGACCGGCTGGTAGCCGCCGAAGACCTCAACGTTGGCGACGTCCGGGAGCCTCAGGAACGCCTCTTTGATCGGGTTGTCGGCGAGCTGGCGGATCATCGAGAGATCAAGGTGCGAGCCCTCCTTCGGGGTCAGCGACAGCGTCAGCACCGCGGGCGTGGCCGAGGAGACCTTGTACACCTGGTGGGGCCGGATGTCGGGCGGGAGCTGCGGGCGGATCTTGTTCAACGAGTTCGAGACGTCCGTTGCCGCCGAGTCCAGACCCTTGCGATAGCGGAACTCGGCCATCACCACCGACACCTCGTCGTTCGACGTCGAGGTCACGCGCCGCACCAGCTCGATGGTCTTGAGCTCCTTCTCGATGACACGGCTCACGTCGGCGTTGACGTCGTCGGCAGACGCACCCGGCCACACGGTGACCACGGCGATCTGCGGGCGCTCGCTGTCGGGGAAGAGGTTGACCGGGAGCCTGAAGAACCCCACCACCCCCACCACCGCGAGGAGCAGGACGACCGACAGGAGCATGTGTGGCTTCTCGACGTAGCCTTCCACCATGCGCATGGCCTACCTCCTCTGGGGCGCCAGTGCCGTGCCGGCGGTGAGCGCCATCAGCTCGCTGGGCAGCCCCGTGACGACCTCGTCGCCGGCATGGAGGGCCCCGGTGATGGTGGCCTCGCTGCCGTTGTTGCCGACCACGGTCACCGGCACCGGGTCGGCATGGCCTTTCGTGACGCGGACCACGAGCGTCTGGTCGAGGCCTGCGAGCAGGGCGGAGATCGGGACCAGCAGGCCGGGCGAGGCGGTCGCCTGGTAGCTCGCCGAGATCGTCGCGCCCGGCGCGAGGCCGAAAGGCGCGCTGGGCAGGTCGGTCTCGACGGTCCCCAGGTGAGCCAGGTCGAGGGCGGGATAGATGCGCGAGACCTTCGCCGTCAGCGTCTGTCCGCCGTTCTCGAAGGTAACCGTGCCGCCCACGGCCAGACTGCCGAGGGTGTCCTGGGCGAGCTTCGAGATCACCTTGACGGGGCCCGGCACCTGGAGCGCGAAGAGCGGCTTGCCGGGAGTGGCGAGGTCGCCGGGCTCGACCAGCCGGGCGGTCACGGTCCCGGAGTAGAGCGCCGTGACCTCTGCGTACGAGCGCATGGTGCGGGCGCTGTCGAGCGCGCGCGCGGCCCCCACTGACGCCGCCCTGACGGCCTCGAGCTGGGCCTTGCTCCCGTCCAGCGCCTGCTTGGAGATCGCCTGGTTGTCGAAGAGCACCTGGTCGCGGGCGAAGATCGCCTGCTGCTTGACGAGATCCTCCTGCGTGGCGCTCACCCGCGCCTGGGCGGTGGCCACCGCGTCGTCGAGCACGCGGGCGTCGATGCGCGCCATGACATCTCCCTTCCTGACCGCGTCTCCCTCGCGGAAGCGCACGTCGAGGAGCGCCCCGCCGACCTGCGCCGCCAACGTCGCCGAGGTCTCGGCCTGGATCAGCGCGACGGTCGTGATGCGGTCGCCCACGGCGCCTTCCCGCACCGTCGCCACCCGGACCGGAACCGCCGGATTGGCAGGTGGCGTGAGGTTGGCGAGGGCTGCCTTCTTGTGCCTGATCACGGCGATCCCGGCGACGATCACCGCGAGCGCCACGACAATGACGACGATCCTTTTCATCGCTCGACTCCTTCCCGGCCCCTGACGAAGTCCAGGTAGTCCACGGCGTTCTGCAGGGCATACAACCCGCTCCAGTAGGCGGTCGCGCCGGCCAGCTCCTGGGCGCGGGCGGCGAGGTAATCCTCGACCTTGCCCGTGCCCTCCTCGAGCTTGAGGTGCTCCACGCGAGCCACCTCACGGCCCAGCTCGCGCTGCGCCTTGCCGGCGGCGAGCTGGGCGCGAGCGGCCTCGACGCGGCCCAGAGCGTCGGCCACCTGGGTCACGACCTCGAGCTCCTTCGCCCGTTCGCGCTCCCGCGCGGCCTGGACGTCGACCTCGGCCTCCTTGAGGGCGTGGGCTCGTGTGAATCCGTCAAAGAGCGGCAGCTTGAGCATCACGTAGAACTCGTGCGTATCCAGGGCGTGGCCGAGCGACGGGGCGTCGTTGCGCAGCCAGTTGCCCTCGAGCGAGAGCCTGGGCCCGAAGGCTTCGCGCGCGAGGACCTTCTTGCGTTCGGTGACCTGCGTCGCCTGCCGCACGGCCGCAAGGTCAAGGCGAGCGGCCAGCGCCTGCTCGGTGGGATTCCCACCGGTCGTGGGTGTCGAGGGCTCGTCGGGCAGGTCGACAAGCTCGTAGCCGGCGGCAGGTGACTCCTCGCCGAGGAACGCGGCGAGGACGGCCTGTGCGGTGCGTCCCTGCGCGGTGAGGGCGGCAACCTGGGCTTCCGCTCCCCGCAGGGCGAACGTGATCTTGGCGGCGTCCACCGGAGCGAGGGCGCCGATCTTGACCCGCAGCTGGGCGTCGGCCTCGTCTTTGACGAGCGCCTCGCGGTACCCCTGCGCCGCCGCCAGCGTGTGGCCGGCGAGCAGCGCGTTGCGGTAGGCGGCCCGGACTGCGGTGCGAATCTCCTCGCGACTGAACTGGGCGATCTGCTCCGCCGCCGAGTGCGCCAGGGCGGCGATGCGGTCGCCCTCGTGCAGGCTCCCGCCGGCCAGCAGGGGGATCTCGAACGCGACTCCGTAGTGCACCTGGTTGGCGTCCCACGGGAGCTGGGCGAACCCCGCGGCCGGGTTCGTGAACAGGTCGATCGACATCGACCGGACCAGGCGCGGCGACTCGAAGTTGCTGTAGTTTCCGACGAGGTCCAGAGTGCCGAAGTGGCGGCCCTTGGCCTCGGCGGCGCGCTGGGCGGCCGCGAGCGCGTCGAGATTCGCCGCCCGGATTCTCGGGTTGGCGGCCAGTGCCTTTTCCTGCACTTCGTTCAGGGTGAGGCTCGCAGCCTGCCCGACCGTGGCCATCACCAGCAGTGCCGCACCGAGAAACGGTCTCCTCGTCATCGTGGACTCTCCCTTCGTCTGACACCGGCTCGAGACAAACCCTCGACCGCGCTTGCCACACCGGCAATCGTCTCGGCGTCGAGGGAGTAGAAGACGTTGGGGCCGTCGCGGCGTGCCTGGACGAGGCCTCCGTCCCTGAGGATGCGGAGGTGGCGCGACAGCGTGGCCTGACCGGCGCCCAGCGCGGCAGCCATCGCGCACACGCACAGCTCGCTGCGCTGCCGCAGAAGCTGCAGCATCGCGAAGCGCAGGGGGTGCGCCATGCGCCGCAGGCGTTCGGCGGTCGTCGCCAGCTTCTCGGATGTTCGGCTTATGTGGATATCCATACTCTGGCCCCCAAAGCACGAGTGCCTTCGGCACCCTGATCACACCCTACGGCCCCGGTACCGGCGTTTCCTTGTCGGGCGACAAGTTCGCCGGCGACGCCGGCGTCCGTCTGGACGGCGCGGGCCTCCCTGCACCCACCCGAGGCCCGTCTCGGGTTCCGGTGCCCCGGCTATATCCTGCCCACCGGGCTTGCGTGCCCCTGCCGAGGCCCGGTGTTCTCCGTCTTCGCCTCCCCGAAACGGGTCGCACCTCGACGCGCCTCGCCTGCGCCAAGGGCCTTGACTCTCTTCCCGCTCGGGCTATCATCGGAGCCGACCGGGAATGGAATTCGTATCCCCAGTGACGCGTGCAACTTAAGTCCGACCAAGAAGGGACGGGATCGGGTATGAAGACACGGGTCGTCATCCTAGGGGTTGTTCTCTCTTTCACGGGATCTGTGTGGGCGCAGCAGAGTCCCAGCCTGCTCTCCCAGTGGGTGCATCCCGGCAACGACGCGATCAAGGAGGGCGGCTACCAGGGGGCGCAGACGTGCAAGACCTGCCACCCGGATGCGCTCGCCGAGATCGTCGGCACGGTCCACTGGACCCTGGCCTCACCGGTGAGGAACGTGCAGGGGCTGCCCGACGGCACGTGGTGGGGCATGGCCAACCGGGAGTGCGCGCTGGCGGGCTCAACCGACCTCGCGAACTGGACGGCCGCCACCAACGGCAGAGCCACCGTGCAGGCGGCGGGATGCGGCCTGTGCCACATCGGCTCTCTCGCCTCGCCGCCGCTGCCGGGGAAGCCTCCCACGGAGGCCGAGATGAACACCGTGGACTGTCTCGTCTGCCACGCGAAGGCGTACGACTGGCAGAAGCGGGCGACGCTCGTGAAAGACTCGTCAGGTCTGCACTGGGGGCAGGACGCATCCCTTCACGCGGCGCTCACCATCACGGAGAGGCCGACCAACCAGGCCTGCCTCAGGTGCCACGAGCACTCGTTCTCGGAGGATTACAAGCGCGGGACGCCGTACACGGCGGAGAACGACGTGCACGCCGCGGCCGGCCTGTCGTGCCTGACCTGTCACGTGAGCGAGCACCACAGGATTCCGAAGGGTCAGGACGAGTCCGACATCGTCGCCAACGACCTGCCGGCTGTCGCGGTCACGTGCACGACCTGTCACGGCGAAACACCGCACCACGGGGCAGACGCCGAGGTTCTGAACCAGCACACGGAAAGGCTCGCATGCCAGACCTGCCATATCACCGAGGTCAGCGGCATCGTCTATGAGGACTGGGGCAAGCCGGTCAAGGACGACATCCACGGCGCCTGCAGCGCGCTTTCCAGGTACGACAAGATCCCCGCGATCCCCGGACTGTACGTTCCCACGGACACGATAAGCAAGGGGCATCCGTCGTACATCTGGAGAGTGGCCAACGACGGGAGCAACAAGGATGCGCAGAGCTGGATGGCCTTCGAGACGGCGACCATCACGACCGACGGCGCGATGATCTTCCCGGCCCGCGGCCTCACCCAGGTCATGCTCTTCGACAGGAAGCTGAAGATGTCGCAGGCGCCCGGCATGGCGTTCCTCAACGACGACCCGCAGATGAAGGACTTCCCGCTGCTGCTTGCACCCAACAGGGAGGTCTACAACGCCACCGGCGATGTCAAGGCGGCGATCGATGCGGGGATGAAGCCGTACGAGGCGATGGGCCTGAAGTGGAGCGGGGAGTGGATGGCCATGCAGGTGCCGGGCACGTCGTACATCTCCGTCAACCATGGAGTGAAAGCGAAGGGTTTGGCGTGCAACGCCTGTCACTCCAAGGGCGGCGTGATGGACTTCAAGGCGTTGGGCTATGCGGAGAAGGAGGTGGAGGGGCTGCAACGGGCGAAGTGAGCCGGTCGATTCGATAGGGCGCCTTCGCAGGGGGGCACGGCCGCGAAACGGACTGCTCGGGACCGACGAGCACGACGTCGACGCCGGCGGGGTTGGGCCGGCAAGCCTGCCGCCCCCTCGGGCGCTAGAATCTCCGTTTCCGTCTAGTCGCCGTCCGCGGCCCGGCGCAGCGCGGGCAGGTCGGGGATGCGGAAGCGGCGCGGGCCGAGGCGTTCCAACAGCGAGTCGCGCCGCAGGGCGGCGAGCGCCCGCGAGAGGTTCTCCGGCGTGACGTGGAGCGCCTGAGCGAGCTCCACCTGGCTGAACGGCAGCGTCACCTCCACCGGGGCACCTTGGCTGATGCGTGGCGGCACGAGGCTCAGGAGGCCGTGGGCGGCCCGCGCCACCGCTCCCTGCCGCCCGAGGAGCTCGACCTGTTCGAGGCAGCCGCGCAGCCGGCGCGCCAGATGTGCGGTCAAGGTCAGGCAAAACGAGGGGTTGTCCGTGGTGAAGCGCAGGAAGGCGGGGCGGTGCAGGACCAGCAGCTCCGCCGGGGTGAGCGCCGATACCGAGACCGGGTAGGGGCCGCCATCGAGGAGCGGGAGGAAGCCGAAGCAGTCGCCCCTCTCGAGGGTGAACACCGTGATGTCGTGTGCCGGGGGTGTGTGACGGAACGCCTTCAGCCTTCCGGCAGCTACGAGCAGGAAGAGGTCTCCCTCGTCACCCTCGAGGAAGACGGTTGTTCCCTTCGCCACCCGCCGGCGTACGAGGAGAGCGGAAAGGGCGTGAAGTGGCCCCTCCCCGAGCCCGCCGAACGGCGTGGCCCGGAGCAGCTCAACGTATTTCGGGGCGTCGACCATGGCGACCTCCGTCGGTGCACCGTTCACGGTGCGCAGCTCGCCCCGGGAGCTCAGGCAATCCCGAGCAGCTGCCTGACCTCGTCGGTCTTCGGAATTCGTCCCGAGAGCACCACGCCGCCGTCGATGGCGATTGCAGGGGTCGCCATGACCCCGAGCTCCGCCATGCGCTGGATCGACTCGTTCTTGATCACCTGGCAGGACAGCCCGGCGCTCGCCACGACGTGCTGCACGACCCGGTACGTCTCCTTGCAGCGCGGGCATCCGGGACCCAGGACCTCGATCGTCTTCGGAATGTCACTCATCCTCGTGCTCTCCTTTCAAAACCGAATCTTCACGTAAGCGCGAGGCGCACGAGCCCCAACAGGATGGCTGCGCCGACGCCCGCCAGGATCACACCGAACATCTGATGCACCTGCTTGGCCCAGACCGCGGCCCGGCTGCCCAGGTACGCGGCGGCGAAGCCGGAGGCGGCGCCCGCCGCGAGGAGCAGCACGACATGGCCCAGCGAGTAGGCGGCGAGGAGCGTGGTTCCCCACACCACCTTGCGTTCATACGCCACGAGCGACAGCACCACGACCAGGATCGGCGTGGCGCACGGCGACGAGAGCGTGCCGGTGAGGGCACCGAGGCCGAACGCTCCCGCCAAGCCGGCGCCGCGGAAGCGTGTCCCTTCGAGGCGAGGCCGGGGCAGCGTGACCAGGCCCGCGAGGTGCAGCCCCATGACGATCAGGACGGTCGCCAGCACAGCCTTCCACAACCAGCCCACGTCGCCGATGAGGGACCCGGTGAGGGCCGCCACGGCTCCCAGCGCGGTGAAGCAGAGGGCCAGGCCGACAACAAAGGCGAGGGAGAGCGTGAGGGACCGGCCCCGGGTTGTGGCCGCCCCACCGACCGTGGCCACGACCAGCGGCACCGCCACGAGCACGCAGGGACTCGCCGACGAGACCACACCGCCGAGGAAGACGAGCAGCAGGGTCACCATCGGAGGCGCCGCTGCGGCGCTGGCCGCCAGCCACTGGAGGAACGAATCCATCAGAGGATGCCGAGCCTCTGCAGGGCGGCCTGGAACTCCCGTGGCGGGAAGTAGCCCATGTGGCGGAGCACTTCCTCCCCCTTCGGGTTGAACACGACCTGGGTGGGCATGACCATGATCTTGTGCTGGCGCGCCACGTCGGGGTGCTCCTGGATCCAGAAGTTCCGAATGACTGCCTTGTTCCCCACGGCCTCGCGGAGCTCCTGCAGCACCGGCTGCATGTGCATGCACGGGACGCAGCGCTCTCCGCCGAACTCGACGATCAACCACTTCCCGGCCTTGAGACCGCCGGCGAGCTCGTCCGGAGTGAGCGCCTGCGCCGGCGGGCGAGCAACCGCGTTGGCGGCTGCCGGACCGGGAGGGCTGGCGACTGCGGCGACGGGGAGAAGCAGGCCAAGCACGATCCGGGCAAGGGCAGGTTTCATCGGTCCCTCTTTCTCCTAGAACAGCGCGTTGAACAGGTAGCCGACGGTCAGGATACCGACGCCGACCACGGCGATGAAAGTGGCGATCAGCCGGGGGCGGAGCACCTTGCGGAGGATGACGGTTTCCGGCAGCGAGAGCCCGATCACCGCCATCATAAATGCCAATACCGTGCCGAGCGCAGCGCCCTTTTCGAGCAGCGCCTCGACGATCGGGATGATGCCTGCGGCGTTCGAGTACATGGGGATGCCGATCACGACCGCGAGCGGCACCGCCCACCACGCGCCCTTGCCCATGAACGACGCCATGAAGTTGGTCGGCACCCAGCCGTGAATGCCGGCCCCCACCGCGATCCCCGCCAGGACATAGGGCCACACCTTGCCGACGATGTCCCGCACCGCGTCGAGGCCGAAGCGGATGCGGGCCGGCCATCCCGCCGGCTCACCCTCGGCGCCCACTGCGCCCGTGGCGACACCGTACACCCAGGGCTCGACGTGACGCTCCATCCGTAGGCGGCCGATCACCCAGCCGGCCGCCATCGCGATGGCGAGGCCGGTCCCCATGTACACCGCCGCGACCTTCCACCCGAACAGGCTGAGGAGCAGGACGAGCGCGACCTCGTTGACCATCGGCGCCGACACGAGGAACGAGAACGTCACCCCGAGGGGGACCCCGGTGGTCACGAAGCCGATAAACAGCGGTACCGCCGAGCACGAGCAGAACGGCGTGACCACGCCGAGCAGGGCGGCGAGGACACTGCCGGCCGACTCGCGGCGCCCGGCGAGAATCCTCCTCGTCCGCTCCGGCGTGAAGAACGACCGCACGACGCCGACGCCGAACACGACGAGGACGAGGAGGAGCAGGACCTTGGGCGCCTCGAAGACGAAGAACTCGATCGCCGATCCCAGAGGCGCGCCACGATCGAGCCCGAGCGCGGCCGCGGTGAGCCAGCGTGCCAGCGGGCCGAGCGCGACGTAGACGGCGATCCAGGCCGCGAGCGCGGCGGCGCCTGAAAGGAGCCAGCGCGCCAGCGAAGGCTGCGTCCGGCCCTTCGGGGCCGCCGGGGGCGCGGCCGGGCCGGCCAGCACCGGCAGCGACACTCCCCCGCGCAGCCGCGCCGCCGGGTGGGACCCGTCGCCGCCGCTCACGGCCTGACCGCCCGGACCTTGACGCTGATCACGGCCTCGGCGGCGGCCCGCAGGTCCTCCGCCGAGATGGAGGTGTCGGCGAGGACCGCGGTCTCGGTCGCGTCGGGGCTGGAGCACCCGATGTCGTAGCCGTGCTCCGCCTCGACCGTCACGTCGGCGAACCCCGCCGCGCGGATCGCCTCGAGGTAGTCGTCCTTCAGCATGGCGCCGGCGATGCACCCGGCGTAGGCCTCGACCGAGCGCCGCACGCTCTCCGGCAGAGCACGGCGCAGCACCAGGTCGGAGACCATCAGCTGGCCGCCCGGCTTGAGAACGCGGAGCGCCTCGGCGAACACGCGCGGCTTGTCGGTGGAGAGGTTGATGACGCAGTTCGAGATCACCATGTCCGCGGTGGCGTCGGCGACGGGCAGGTTCTCGATCTCGCCGAGGCGAAACTCGACGTTGGTGACGCCGTCACGGGCCGCGTTGGCGCGGGCCCGGTCGAGCATCTCCGGTGTCATGTCGACGCCGATCACACGGCCCTCGGGTCCGACCCGGTTGCCGGCCAGGAAGCAGTCGAAACCCGCCCCCGATCCGAGGTCGACCACCACGTCTCCGGACCGGAGCGCCGCGAAGGCGAGGGGATTGCCACAGCCGAGGCCGAGGTTGGATCCCTCGGGCACCATCTCCACCTCTTGCGCCGTGTAGCCGATCGTCCGGCTCACCTGGATCGGAACCGGCGTGCTTCCGCAGCAGCTGCTTGCCCGCGGTGAAGATCCGCAGCACGACGTCCCCCCGCGGGCGATACTCGCATAGTGGTCCCGAACCGCTGTCTTCATGTCGGATGCGTCCATGGTCAGATCTCCTTTCGAGAGCACCGCCGGCACTCCCGCCGGCGCGTGGTCAGTGCACACCGTTGCGACTCGCCAGCACGGGAGCGGGCTGGAACCAGCCGCGCGTCGCCAGGCAGACACGGCAGACCGAGAGCATCACCGGAACCTCGACGAGCACGCCGACGACGGTGGCCAGTGCCGCTCCCGAGCCGGCACCGTAGAGCGCGATGGCCGTCGCCACCGCGAGCTCGAAGAAGTTCGACGCGCCGATCAGCGCGCCGGGCGCCGCCACCTCGTACTCCACCCTGGCCAGCTTCATGAGCCCGTAGGCGAGCGCCGCGTTGAAGTACACCTGGATCAGGATCGGGACGGCGATCAGCACCACGTGAAACCAGCGGGTCGTGATGTTCTCGGCCTGGAAGGCGAAGATCATCACGAGCGTCGCCAGCAGCGCCAGGATGGTCACCGGGTGGAAGAACGCCACGAACCGAGTCGTGAACCAGTCGATCCCCCGCCGGCGGATCAGCACGGCCCGGCTCAGGGAGCCGGCCGCGAGCGGAATGACGACGAAGATGACGACCGAGTAGAGCAAGACCCGGAACGGCACCTCGAGCCCGGAGGCGCCGGACACCAGGATCTTCACGATCGGGGCGAACGCGACCAGCATGATCAGGTCGTTGACCGACACCTGGACCAGGGTGTAGGCCGGATCGCCGCCGGACAGGTAGGACCACACGAAAACCATCGCCGTACATGGGGCCGCGGCGAGGATGATGACCCCGGCGATGTACTGGCTCGCGAGTTCGGGCCCGATCAGCGGCCCGAAGACGTGCCTGAAGAACAGCCAGGCGAAGAACGCCATCGAGAACGGCTTCACGAGCCAGTTGACGGCAAGGGTCACCGCAAGGCCCCGAGGACGCTTGCCGACGTTGAGGATCGACGCGAAGTCGATCTTCAGCATCATCGGGTAGATCATCAGCCAGATGAGCACGGCGATCGGCACGTTGATGTGGGAGCCGGAGCCGAACTCGAGGTCGCGCACGGCGCCCACCAGACCGGGGGCGGCCTTGCCGATCAACACACCGAGGGCCATGCACGCCACCACCCACACGGTCAGGTAGCGCTCGAAGACGTTCATCCGGGTCGCCGGTGCGCTCATGGCCGGCGCCCCCGCGGGCTGGCCGCTGAGCCGCTCGTCGTGTCGCGGCGGCTCATCGCGCGCCCTTGCGCGCGCCGGTGGGCGGGCAGCAGGTTGCCCGCAGCGCGGCGACGTCGAAGTCGGGGCGGCAGATGGCGGTGACCGGCAGATCGGTGACACGAGCGAGGAGCGCCGCGTCGTCGCCGATCTGGGCATCCTCGGCGAGCCCGGGCCAGAGCGCGGCGAGCGCCGCCTCCGCCTCACCTTCCGCGGCGAGACGATAGTGGACCCAGCGCCCGGCCTTGCGTTCGGCCAGGAGGCCGGCGTCCTTGAGTTCGCCGAGGTGCGCGGACATGGTCGACGGCGCCAGGCCGATGACCGCGTTGAGCTGGCACACACAGAGTTCGCCGCCGCGGAGCATGGCGAGGATCCGGACGCGGACCGGATGGGCGAGCGCCTTGTGGATGCGGATGACGGAGTCGAGCGGGGTGGCTCTCATTTCGTCCTCGCGCGAAATATCGTACTATTGCCCGCGGTTGTCAAGGGTGCCGGGGAGGCCCGGCGGGAGGGCGGTATGGTGAGGACCGTGGCGACGCGTCGGGTGCTGATCCTGTGCACCGGCAACTCGTGCCGCTCCCAGATGGCCGAGGGCTGGATCAACCACCTGTTGGGCGACCGCTGGCTGGCCCGATCCGCGGGGACGCGACCGGCCGAGGCGGTCCACCCGCTGGCCGTGCGGGTGATGGCGGAGGTCGGCGTGGATCTCGGCACCGCGCGGCCCCGGAACGTTTCGGAGTTCGTCGACGAAGCGTGGGACCTCGTCGTCACGGTGTGCGACGCCGCGAAGGAGAGCTGCCCGATCTTCCCGCGGCCGGTCGAGCAGATCCACCTCGGCTTCCCCGACCCCGCGCTCGCGGAGGGCGACGAGGAGCGGCGTCTCGCCGTCTTCCGCACGGTCCGCGACGCGATCCGCGAGAACGTGGTCCCCGAGCTCGAGCGGCGGAACGGCGACCGGAGCCCCGAGTGACGGGGAACGGCGATGCGCCTGCGGCCCGGCTCAGCCGAGCTGGGTGACCACCTCCTGGACAGTGATCTTCCGTTTGGCGAGCTCGCCCATGAACTCGTGATAGAGCGGTCCTGCGATTCCGTCCTCCGGGGGCACGATGCCCTTGGCGGCGATCCTCCCCGCCGCCACCATGCGCACCGCGATGGCGACCGGGAAACCGGTGGCGCGCATCATCGAGGAGAGGCCGTGCGCCGTGTCGGCCTCGTCCCACATGAAGTACTCGATGGTGACCCTCTGTCCGGCGCGGGTCCCGAGCAGCGTGTTGTACATGACGCAGACGTCGGTGTCGCCCGGAAGGGCCCGGAGTCGAGGCGTGATCAAAGCGAGGAGGAACTCCCGCGGTACCACGCTCGTGCCGTTGACCTCGACCGGCTCGAGATCGAGCAGGCCGCACTCCTTGAGGGTTCGCACCCCTTGCCAGTGGCCCGGCCAGCGGACGGTCTTCTCGGCGAATTCCCTGAGCTGCGGCCGGCTGTGGATGAAGCTCGGCATCCCCGGCGTGACTGCGCACTCGAGTTCCTCGTCGCGGCCGAAGTGGCAAAAACGGAACGACTCCCGATCGCTGCCGGCGTCCACCTCGATGACCTGCCCGCCCTTCTTGACCTGCAGGCGGACCATGTACTCACGCAGGACATGCTCGAACGCCCAGGTGATCATGTAGCGCAACGGATGGCGCCCTGCCGCGTCCTTGGCGGGGATGCCCCCGACCCGGGCAGTGGCAACCTCGGCGGTGTCGAGCTGGCGAATCCCGTCGCCCAGCGTGATGTTGGACAGCCCGGGGGCGAAGCCCATGCCGTCGAGGAAGGTGACGCCGTTGGCGATGGCCTGCTCGTGGAGCCAGTCACCATAGGCGTCGAGCGACATGCCGGCGGGATGCTCGAGGCCCTCGACCTCGTAGGGGTCCGGCCGGCGGTGGTACTCCTCGAGCATGTCGACGATCGACAGTCCCGAGGTGACCGCGAGCTCGACCGTCCGGTAGCTCGTGCGGCGGTCGGGGAGCGCGAGGGCGCCGGCGTCGTAGCGCTTCATGAGCTTCTTCATCCGGGCCCGGTCCTCGACGTCGACGACCTGTGTGGTGAGCTTCTCCGACCCGATCCAGGCCTTCACCTCCTCGAGGGCCTCACGCCGGCGACCGACAAGACCGACCTCCTCCACGTTCGGATCGCCGACCAGGTCCCATGCCACCGCCGAGCCGATCTTCCCGGAGCCACCGAAGACGAGGATCTTCATTCCCGTGCCCTCCCTTCGTGCGACTTTCTGCAAATCTAAGGCCCTTTGTGAAGGCGCGCCACAAGGACGTGCCGCGACGGTACCCGCCCCTGCCGGGGATACCTGCCCGCACGGTACAATCAGGCAATGCACGCGAGGAGTTCGGGCTCCCGGCCGAGCGGGGCGCCGGCGGCTCTCGGCCCGTCAATTACCGGGTCTCCATCCGGTCTGAACGTGTGCGTCAGAGGGAACGACCAGCACGCGGCGCGCGGCGAGGCGACGATGAAGGGCGACCGGCGCGTGAACCCACAGCGGCATCGGCGACTGCCGGCCCGCGCCGAGCGGCGGCGCGCTGCCTGCCGGTACGCGGGGCGTCCGGGGCTCCCTCCCGTGTGACGGGGCGATGGCGAGCGCAACCCACCTGACCTGGATGGTCGGCCGGTTCGCGGGAACACGGCTACTGGTCGTGATCGGCAAGGGGGGGGTGGGGAAGAGCACGATCGCGGCCGCGCTCGGACAGGTGCTGGCGGCTGCCGGTCCCCGGGTCCTCCTCCTCGAGATCGACCCGCGCGAGACTTTTCACCAGCTTTTCGACGTGCCGCCCTCGGGTGGCGCCGTTGTCGAGGTATCGCCCGGCCTGGCATTCCGCAACCTGAATCCCCGGGACGAGATCGACGCGCTGGTCGCCGAGCACCTGCGCCTCGGCCCGTTGGTCAGACGCGTGCTGGCCAGCCCGGTGTACGAGCACTTCGTCGACGGCGCGCCCGGGCTCAAGGAGCTGGCTGTCCTCGGGCACGCCTTGCGGATGGTCGGTGGGACCTCGAGTCGGCGTGGTCCCCACTTCGACCTGGTCGTGCTCGACGCCCCGGCGACCGGCCACGGGCTGTCTCTGCTCACCGCACCTTCGCTGGCCTCGAGGGTGATCCACCAGGGGCCGTTCGGACGGATGGCCGAGCAGCTGGCCGCCTTCGTCGCCGACCCGGTCAGGACGGCGGCGGTCGTCGTGACCCAGGCCGAGGAGATGCCCGTCCAGGAGGCTCTTGAGCTGGCTGCACAGTTGCGAGAGCGACTTCACCGCGAGCCCGAGCTGGTCGTGGTGAACGGCCTCTACCCCCAGTACCCGGCCGACCAGGTGTCGGGCGACCGCGCGGCCATGGCCCTGTGGCGGCGCCGCCGCGCGGCGAACGAGGCCGAGCTCGGCCGTCTCGCCGAGGGCTGTCGGTCGCCCCGCGTCGACCTGCCCTTGCTCGCCCTCGACCGCGGGCCTCGACTGGTGGCCGAGCTCGCCCGCCGGCTCGCGGCGCTGACGCGGCCGGCGCTCGGGGGGGCCTGATGCACGGGATGGGCAAACTCGTGGTCGTGGTCGGCTCGGGGGGCGTGGGCAAGACCACCCTCGCGGCCGCACTCGGCGTGCTCTCGGCCAGGGGTGGGTCGAGCACGCTGGTCATGACCTTCGATCCATCGCTACGGTTGAAGGACGCCCTCGGGGTGGGGGACGAGGCGCGCGTGCACGAGGTCAGGGTGCCCCTCAAGGCTTCCGGCACACTGGATGTCTCACTGCTCGATCCGCGCGACACCTTCGACCGTCTGGTCGCCCGCTACGCCCCCGACGAGGCGGCTCGCGAGCGCATCCTGCACAACCGCTTCTACGATCAGCTGTCCGGGACACTGGCCGGGATCATGGAGTACATGGCGGTCGAGCGCCTCTTCGAGGTGGCGAGCGAGAGGCGCTGGGAGAGAGTCATCCTCGACACGCCGCCGACCCGGCAGGCCATCGACTTTCTCCAGGCGCCGGAACGTATCGTCGGCTTTCTCGACTCGGGTGCGCTGCGCGTCGCGCTCAAGCCGTGGTTCGACGCGGAGGGGCGCCTGCGGCCGACCAGGCGGTTGGGACTCCTGGGCCGCAACCTGGAAGCGTTCCTCGACCGGATCGTCGGGCTCGAGGTGCTGCGCGACATGGCGGAGTTCTTCCAGGCCTTCGCACCGCTCTACGAGGGCTTCCGGAGCCGCGCGACCGAGGTTCAGGCTCTGCTTCGCGCCCCCGAGACCGAGTTCGTCCTGGTCACCGGGCCCGGCGAGGACGGCATACCCGACACGATGTTCTTCGCCCGGCGTCTTGTCGAGGCGGGCCATCGCCTTGGTCCGGTCGTGGTCAACCGGGTCCACCCACCTGTCGCGAAGACCGTCGGCGACCGGGAGCCAGGGCAGCGTCCTTCGGTCGCCGGACTCCGTTTGCTGCGCTGGCTCGCCGAGCATGATCGGCGGGGGCTGACGGCGCTCCGCGGCCTGATGGGTTCCGGGAGACAGGTCATCGACCTGCCGTTGCTGCCCGTCGGGCCCACCGACCTCGGATCGCTCGCGGGTCTGGCGACGCTGCTCGGTGGGCGGCTGGCGGCGCGCGCCGCCGAGGTGCCAGGCAAAGGGTGACGAGCTGGGGGTCGTTGCGTTGAGGTCGGTGGGCGCAGGCGGTATCCTGGACGTCACGGCCCACAACGGAGCGGGCGCCGCCGAGCGGGGAGGCTAGTCATGGCTGCCGAGATCTTCAGCGACAAATGGGCGAAGGCGTGGGGCAAGAAGATCAACGACAACGAGAAGTACCGCAGGGCCGCGGCGAACTGGGAAGGCGCGATGGTGCTCGTCATGGGGGCCGACGCGTCATTCGGCATCGAGGCCGAGCGGGCGGTGATCGCCGACCTGTGGCACGGCCAGTGTCGCGGCGCGCACGCAGCCAAGGAGGAGGACTTCAAGGAAGCGCCCTACGTGATCAAGGGCACGCCGGCGACGTGGAAGGAGGTCCTCGCGGGCAACATCGATCCGATCTTCGGCCTCCTGCGCGGCAAGCTCAAGCTCTCCAAGGGCAGCGTCTTCTCTCTCGTCCCCTATGCGGTGGCCGCCAAGGAGCTCGTGGAATCGGCCCGGACCGTGGAGACCACCTTCCCCAAGGAGTGGGAGTGATCTGAGCGACGTTCGCTCTCCCGGATCGCGCCGACGCCGCGCGACGGCCAGTCTAGCCGGTGCCGGTCCCGTGCTCGCGTGAGATCCGGTCGAGCTCCTCGAACTCGTCGTGGAAGTGGGTGACGATCATGGCGGGGTCGGGCACCAGGCCGGTATCGGCCGCGATGCCGAGTCGGACCTGGCCATTGTAGGAAAGGATGCTGACCCCCAGGCCGAGGCGTCCCGATTGCGGTACCCAGAAGAGGATGTCGCGGATCGCCACGCCGGCCATGTAGAGCTGGCGCTGGGGCCCGGGCACATTCGTCATCACGGCCGTCGCTTTGCGCGCGAAGATGCTCACGCCGATCCCCTCGATCTCGGGACTGGCCATCCCCATCGCGTTGAGCACGCCGAAGGCCACAATGGCTTGAGGCGACTCCTTGAGCGCGTCCATTTCCTCCTTCAGTGCGCGCAGGCGGTCGAGGGGGCCCTCGGTGCCGACCGGCAGGGCGAGGAAGACGAGGCCGAATCGATTGCCGAGCTGGTCCAGCTCCTCCTCGGTGCGCAAATTGACCGGGACCACCGCCCGGATCGCCAAGCCGTCCTCCACCTTCGAGCGGCCCAGCATGTAGGTCCGCAGCGCCCCGGTGACGGCCGTCAGGAGGACGTCGTTGATGGTGGCTCCCAGCCTCTTGCTGCACGCCTTGACGTCGGACAGCGCGATCGCCTCAGACCAGGCGGCGCGCTTTGTGACACCCAGCTTGCCCTTGAACACGGTGTGGGGGTCGGAGCTCAGGAGCAGCAGCTTCCCGAGCTCACCCACGGCGCTCGCACTGTTCCGTGCCAGCTCGACCACCCGGCTCGGGTTGACGACCGCGTCCAGACCGGCGTCGAGCAGCGTCCCGCGCGGGCGCCGTCCTGTCCTGACCGCCGGGGTGGGGACGGCGGCCTCGACCCGTCTCCCGGTCGCGCGGTCAGGTTCCTCGCTGACCAAAGTGAACATCAGCTTGACCAGCGCGATCCCGTCCCCGATGCAGTGGTGGACGCGGGCGACCAATGCCGAGCCGTTGCCGTAGTTTTCGATCAAATGGAACTGCCACAACGGCTTGCTGTAGTCCAGAGGCGTGCTCATCAGCTCGCTGACCGTCTCCTGGAGCGTGCCCTGGTCGCCGGGGTAGGGGAGCGCCATCCGGCGGAGATGGGCCTTGAGCGCGAAGTGGTCGTCCTCCTCCCAGCGGGGCTTCACGAAGGGGATACGGGACTCGACGACGCGTTGGCGGAAGCGATCGTGGAGCAGCAGCTTGTCCTCGATGACGGCCTTGAGGCGTGCGAACTCGACCTTCTGCTCGAAGGTCAACAGCGCCGTGATCGTCATCAGGTTGGTCGGGTCCTCCATCCGCAGCCACGCGCTGTCGACATTCGAAAGCGACTCGCCCCGGGAGCCCTCGTCGGCCATCACGTGTCCTCCGCTCGGCCCGCCTCACGCCGTCGCCGGGAGCCTGCGCCGGTCGGCTCCCCGGCTGCAACCGGCAGCACGCCGAGTCATACCTGTTATCTGGAATGATTCTACCCCTGCGCCTGGTCTCTGCACAGGGTGACGTGCGGGTTCGTCCCTTGCTGCAGTGCGGCATGAGCCCAGAGTCGGGTCAGCGGCGCGGGTGGCTGACCGGCCGGGACGGCTGTCGTCCCACACCGAGCGCGAGCCCCTTGACAGGCATGCCGCAGTGCGGTATATTGTGCGCGAAGGATGCCGCACGGCGGCATGCTCTCGCGGCCGAGAGTGGTCCGGCGGTCGCGCGAGAGGAGAACGACGATGGTCAGACTGATCAAGCGATACGGGAGCCGGAAGCTATACGACACCGAGGAGAGTCGCTACGTCCTGCTCGAGGACATCGCGGGATGGATCCGTCAGGGGCAGGACGTCCGGGTGATCGACAACAAGACGGCCGAGGACGTCACGGCCCAGACGCTGACCCAGATCATCTCCGAAGAGGGGCGGCGCGGCACCGCGGGGCTTCCCAACGACGTTCTCCACGAGCTGATCCGCTTCGGCCAGGACGCGGTGTCGAGCGGTGTTCAGAGGCTGCAGGTGGGCGTCGATCGTTTCGTTCAGGCATCGATCGACAGACTCGCGCCGATCCGCAAGGCGCGCGAAGAGATGAACGTGCTGCGGCGGCGCCTGGAGGAGCTCGAGGTGTCACTCACCCAGATGGAGATCCAGCGCGAGCCGGGGGATGGCGACGAGCCCGAGTCGCGGCCGCGGTCGACGAAACCGAAAGCTGCGTCTCGTCGGCCCCGTCGGCGGACGACCTCGCGGAGCGCGCGGCCGAAGGCAAGAACGTCGAAGAGCAGCTGAGGCGAGGCACGGGGGAGACCGTCCTAAAGGCAGCGAACAGGCGCCGCGCCGCGGCGCATGAGACGACCGGACCGCGAACGATCGCGAGTTCCGAGACCCGGGGGGACCCGGAGGGAGGCTGAGATGAAGAAGGACAAGGCGATGGAAATGCAGAACGAGCTGCGGGAGTCGGCCCACAAGATCTGGCTCGCGGGCCTGGGCGCGCTGGCGGTGGCGGGCGAGGAGGGCAAGGCCCTGTTCCAGACCCTGGTCGAGCGCGGGGAGGAGTTCGAGTCCCGCGGCAAGACGCAGGTCGAAAAGGTGACCGGTCGCGTCAAGGGAACCGTGAAGGACGCGACGAGCAACGTCGGGATGCTCTGGGAGCGCGTCCAGGGGGGTCTCGACGAGCAGGTCGCATCGACCCTTCACCGGCTCGGCGTGCCGACCCGTAACGAGATCTCGACCCTGAGCCGCCGGGTGGAGGAGCTCACCAAGATCATCGACAAGGACAAGAAGGCTCCGGCGAAGCGGGGTCGGAAGCCGGGCACCAGAAAGGCGAGCCGGGCCTAGCAGCGGGCTGGAGAGCGAATCCGCGCGGCTGACCGGCCCATTCCGTCCGGGCCGGCGGCCTGGCCGTCGGGGGACGAGATCCTGAGGGCGCCGTCGAAGAGATCGGCGCCCTCAGGCTTTCGTGTGAGGTCTGCGGGCCTGGGCGCGTGAGGGAAGAACGAGAGGCGATGGGGGTCGGTCGAGGCTCCCAAGCCCCTCGCGCCGATCTGCTCTGCCACACGTCAAGAGCTGCTGACCTCAAGCCCCAACCCGGGGATCAGGCGCCGCGGCGGACCGCGAGGATCACGGCGAGGACGAACAGTGGGGCCCAGAGGTACCAGGGCCGGCCGAAGGCGGCAAGGATCGCGCCGGCGACCAGGCAGAAGCCCGCGAAGAGCGTGCCGCGAACCCCGGCGAAGGGGTTCTCGGGAGCTCTCCTCGTACTGCGCTCCAGGACCCGGAGGCCCTCGGTCACGAGGAGCGGCGCCTTGACCAGTGCGTCGACGATTTCGGGCGCTCCCCGCAGCCCCTCACGAACCAGGCGCAGAGGGCTGAACTGGCCCAGGAAGATCTTCGTCACATGCGGTTGCGAGACGTCGGCCACGTCGAAGTCGGGCAGGAGGAGGTGGCCGACGCCCTCGAATGTGACGAGGGCCTTGACCATGAGCACCATCTCGACCGGGAAGTACATGCGGAACTGTGCGCCCCGGCCGACCGACTCGAGAACCAGGTGGGCGAGCGAGACGCCTCCGAAGCTCGAGTTGCGGCGCCACCTCCGGCTGATCTCCTCGACCTCCCGGCGGAAGCCGAGCGGGTCACCGCCCGGTCCCGGGTGCGCCACCGTGGTGAGGTAGCGCGCGGCGTTCTCGGTGTCGCCGATGACCAGGCAGTAGTAGTAGTAGAGAAGCGTCCGCCGCAGGTCGTCCTCGAGCCGACCGACCATGCCAAGGTCGATGAAACCCACCTTCGTCTCACCGAGGATGATCAGATTCGCGGGGTGGAGGTCGGCGTGGAAGAAGCCATCGCGGTAGAGCATGCGGATGATCGCTGCCGCCCCGAGATCGATGAGGTGCCGTCGGGCCTCCTCGGAAAGCTCGCGGGCGCGAGGGTCGCTGGGCTTGAGCCCGTCGAGATACGCCATGCACAGCACGTTGCGGCTGCTGTACTCGCGGTAGATCCGCGGGAAGACGATGTCCGGGAGATCCTTGAAATTGGCCGCAAACGTCTCGGCGTTGTCGGCCTCCCGGTTAAGGTCGACCTCGCGGAGGGTGTACTCGCAGAACTCGCGGATCACCTGTCGGGGTTGGAAGCGGGCCAGGAAGAGCTGTAGAAAGGCGCCCAGGACCCCAAGGAGGAAGGCATCGCGGTGAAGCGTCTCGCGGATGCCCGGCTTGACGACCTTGAGGATCACCTCATCGCCGCCGTGGGTGCGGGCCCGGTGGGTCTGGGCGATGGAGGCGGAGCCGAGCGGCTGCGGGTCGACCCACGCGAACATCTCCTCGATAGGACGCCGGAGGTCGCGGACCACGATGGCGCTGAACCGTTCGAACGGGACGACCGGGAGCCGGTCGAGCAGGTTCTTGAGCTCCTCGGTGACCGGATCAGGCAGAAGATCGGAGCGCAGCGAGAGGATCTGGCCGAGCTTGATGTAGGTGGGCCCGAGCAGCTCGAACCGACGACGGAGCTGAACCGGGAATGCGAGATCCACGAGGCGTCGATCGACGAACAGACGACACGCCGGGGCGAGCGCGCGCAAGAGGAGAAACCGGAGGCCCCTGGCGTTGCCTTCGGCGCGGCGTCGCCGCACGTAGGCGACGAACCCGCCGAGGATGAGGCCGCTGACATGGCGGTGCGTCGTGAAGACCCGCCGCATCAGCCCGGGTGGGCGCCGGTCCGGCATGATCTCGAAGGGATCCGGCGGCTCGCCGCCCTCGCCGGCGTCGCGGCCTGGCGTGGCCTCAGTCGCCATCCGGCCGTGCTCCGGTGAACGCGGCTACGCCCGAGGGTGCCTGGCAACTCATCGGGCTCAGTCTAGTCCATCGAGGCGCGCCCGCGGCGGTGTGGGCGGCCGCGGAACCCCGGGGCAGACTAGCGGTTGCGGCCGTACTTCTCGTGTGAGGAGACCCAGTCCAGCGACGAGATCGCCGCGCCGAGCGAGATCTCACCGGCCAGCGCCACTCCCGCCACGATCTCGGCGAACTTGTTGACCTTCCCCCGGCCGGAGCATCCCAGGATCTCGAGACATTCGCGCTGGGTGGCGAGCCCGGTCCCACCGCCATAGGTCGCCACGATCAGCGACGGGATGGTGAGGGAGATGTAGAGGTCTCTCTCCGGAGTCAGCTCGGTGTAGAGGATGCCCGCCGACGACTCGGCGACGTTGGCCACGTCCTGGCCGGTGGCGATGAACATGGCGGTGATGCCGTTGGGCGAGTGTGCGCCGTTGTTGTTCGCCCCGGAGAGAAACGCTCCGATGGAGCCGACACCCCAGTGGTAGTTGAGGCTCTCGGGCTCCACCCTCATGTGCTCGATGAGGATCGACCGGGGGATGACGGCCTCCGCCGTCACCCGCTTCCCCCGTGTCCTCATGATGTTGACCTGTGACGCCTTCTTGTCGGTGGCAAGGTTGGACTCCAGGTAGAACTTGCGCACCGTGTCGATCTGCTCGAGGATCCATGAGCAGGCGGCGAACGTGGCGCGTCCGACCATGTTCTGGCCGGCGGCGTCGCCCGTGGTGAAGTTGAAGCGCAGGTAGGCGAACTTGTTGGACAGGTAGGTGTCGACGTAGAGCAGCTTCGCGACGGACGAGGTGGCCTCGGCGGTCTCGCGGATCGCATCGATGTTTTCGTCGACCCAATCGCGAAAGGCACGCGCCTCACGTGCCGAGTCGAAGATGAACACGGGCGCGCGTTGCATGCAGTCGGCGAGGACCGTGCAGGTGGCACCCCCGGACAGGGTGAGGACCTTGATGCCGCGGTTGTAGGAGGCGACCAGGGTGCCCTCGGTTGTCGCGAGCGGGATCAGGAAGTCTCCCTTGGCGTGCTCTCCGTTGACCCGCAGGGGCCCGGCAAAGCCGATCGGCACCTGCGCCACGCCGGTGAAGTTCTCGATGTTCCCCATCGTGGTCCCGGGATCGAAGGAGTAGCGGGAGAGATGAGCAAGCTTCGTCCCGCTGAATTGCTCGACGAACGCCTGGCGGGCGCTGATGATCTCCGGCGTGCAGTTGTTGTCCTTGTCGGCGGGCACGCTGACCCGTACATGCTTGATCTCCGCGATGGTGTCCTTGACCGTGAACGAGAGCTTGCCGAACGGCACCGCCTCGAAGGCGATCGTGATCTCGTGGGTCCCCGTGGTGAGCCTCTCGTTGGCGGCGTGGATGCTGACGATCTTGCGCAACGGGAAAGGTACCGAACGGTCGGGTGAGATGTCGCAAGCGAGGACTTTCTGCCCGACGCCGAGGTCGAGGGCGAGCCTGTCGATCGGGATCTCCTCGTCGTTGATCCGGATGCCGACCAGACGGGTCAGAGTGGCATCCGAGAGGCGGTTCTTGAGCGAGAAGCGCACGCCGTCAGGGACATTTTCCAGGCTCCCGAAGGTGTACAACTGCTTCAGAATGAGGGACGGCACCCGCATGTGAACCCCCTGTTCCGGTGGAACACGAGGAGGATACACCAGGCCGCCGGCGGCGCCGGGAACGGCACCGGCCCTGACGCGGGAGGCTGACATTCCGCCGTGGTCGGAGCAGGGGAGCGGGAGAGCGCGGGCAGCCGGAGACGTGGAGTCCACCTCGCTTCCCGGGCGTCGCAGAGGCGACGGTCAGCGGCTCGTCGGCAACCGGCGCTCGGCCGGGTAGGGCAGCTCCTCAGGCGACTCGCCCGCGTGGTGGCGTCTCTGCAAAGCCTGCCAGAACTCGGGCTCGAAGAGGTCGCGGTGACGCTCCATGAGGGTCTCGCGCAGGACCTGAGAGAGGCCGAGGAAGCGCGGGAACTCCTCGGGGAAGATATCGTTCTCGGCTACGGAGAACCAGGGTTCAGCCGCGGTCTCGTCGTCGTCGAAACGGGACGGAGGGATCCGCCGGAAGCGCAGGTCGGTGAGCAGACACAGCTCGTCGTAGTCGTAGAACACCACCCGGCCGTGCCGGGTCACGCCGAAGTTCTTGAGCAGCATGTCGCCCGGGAAGATGTTCGCCGCAGCCAGGTCCTTGATCGCCTGACCGAAGTCAAGCACGGCCTGGCGGGCCGCCGCCTCGGGTGCCTCGCGGAGGTAGAGGTTGAGCGGAGTGACCCGGCGCTCGGTGAACAGGTGGTGGATCACGACGTCGTTGCCATCCAGCTCCACCGTCCTGCTCGCGTCTCGCAGCAGGCTGTCGAGGAGAGGCGCGGTAAAGCGGCTCCTGTCGAAGCGGAGATGCTCGAACGACTGGGCGTCCACCAGTCGCCCCGCCCGGTCGCGGTTGAAGACCAGGCGATAGCGGTCGAGGACGTCCTGTCGAGTGGTCGTCTTCGGGTAGCCGGCGTAGTCCCTGATCACCTTGAGCACGACGTCGTAGGAGCGCAGCGTGAAGACGAGCATGACCAGTCCCGGCTCACCGCGCGCGGGCTCGAAGGCGTCGCTCGTCGTCCGCAGGTGATGCAGGATGCTGCGGTAGAGCTCGGTCTTGCCATGCTTGTGGAAACCGATGGCGGTGTACAGCTCCGCGAGGGGCTTGCGGGGCATGATCGCCCGCAGGAAGTCGATCAGCTCCCGGGGCCTGTCGGCCGCGACGTGGAAGTAGGAGCGGGTGAAGCTGAAGACGATCGAGACCTCATCCTCGCTGGTCAGCACGGCGTCCACTCGGAGGCCGGCGCCCGGGTTGGTCAGCGCGATGAGCAAGGGGACGGTGCCGTCGCTTCCCCGCAGGCTCCCGACCACGAATGCACGCCGCCCGCGGAAGAAGATCGGGCTGAGCAGCTCGAGGCTGATCGGCGCGCCGAAAGGGCGGCGGGGTGAGAGGACCTGCTCGTGGATCGCGTCGGCGCAACGCGAGGCATCGGCCGAGAGGTCGGCGAGCTGCGACTCCAGCGGCAGCTCCGCGAGCGCTGCGAGGACCAGCTCACGCAGGTCGCCATCCGCGTGGTAGTGCCGAGTCAAGGTGGTCTGCCCGGACGACGGGAGGAGCTCGAAGTCTGAGTCGACGAACTCGATCTCCGCGTCCACGCCGACGGTCGAGAAGATCCGTCGAGTCACCGAGTTGAAGAACGTCTCGGCGATCTCGAGATCGGCGCGTCCGGCGCATGCCCGGGAGTACTCACGCTTCATGCCGGTCCACACCGCGTGCTCGCTGATCCCTGGCCCGAGGATGGCGCGGGTGACGCCGACGACGTCATCGACCGCATGGGAGTAGAGCTCGAGGCGCTCGCGAGCGTCGTGCTGCAGGCCGCCCCAGTCGCGAGACTCGAACCGGCCGCTCGCGCGGCCGGTGATCTCGTCGAACGCGGCCCGGTACCTGAGGTATGCGTGACTGATGGCACGCGCCCCGCGGTGGGCCACGAGGGTCTCGGCGCTCTCACGCATGACGGCCATCCGGCGGCGCAGGCGTGATCCCGTTGCCCTGTCCGCCCAACGCCCTAGCGCAGGGCTCCTGCAGTTTCGAGCTGGCCGAGGACGGCGGTGCGGACCTGGTCGATGGGGCGGGTCCCATCCACCTTGACGAAGCGCGGGGCGTCGGCCGATCCGGACGCCGCGAGCGCGCCGTAGAAGGTGGCCAGCACCTCGGTCTGGGCGTGATACGCCTCGAGCCGCCTGCGGACCGTCTCCTCGCAGTCGTCGTCCCGCTGGATCAGCGGCTCTCCGGTGACGTCGTCCCGGTCGGCGACTCGGGGAGGGTTGAAGACGACGTGATAGGTGCGGCCCGAGGGCAGGTGGACCCGCCGACCCGACATGCGCTTGACGATCTCGTCGTCCGGGACCTCGATCTCGACGATGGCGTCGATCGTGACCCCGGCCGCCCGGGTGGCCTCGGCCTGGGCCAGGGTGCGCGGAAAGCCGTCAAAGAGGAAGCCCCCGCGGCAGTCCGGGTTGGCGATGCGCTCCTTGACCAGGCCGACGATGATCTCGTCGGAGACGAGCTGGCCGGCGTCCATCACCGCCTTGGCCCGCCTGCCGAGTTCGCTTCCTGCTGCCACCGCCGCGCGCAGCATGTCGCCGGTGGAGATCTGCGGGATGCCGTACTGCTCGCAGACGAACTTGGCCTGGGTTCCCTTTCCCGCTCCGGGGGGGCCGAGAAGGATCAGCTTCATGGCGAACTCCTCATCAGGTGAGATCGGCTCCTGACCACGGCCGTCGGCGCATGATAGCGCGCCAGCCGAGGTCCAGGCCGTCCCCGGACGGCAGGGGAGATGACTTGCGCGAGGGGTGTCCCCCCGAGGCGAGGAGAACCCGCGGCGCGGCTCGCTCGTATGCTCGATCGGAGGGCGCGACGTGATCAAGTTCTTGCTCTGGTGCATCCTGCTCGTGCTGTGTTGGCCCCTGGCCCTGGTCGCGCTCCTCCTCTACCCGGTGGTCTGGCTCTTCCTGCTGCCGTTCCGGCTGGTGGGCATCGCCGTGGACGGTGTCCTGCAGTTCGTCAAGGCGCTGGTCATGCTCCCGGCTCGCCTCCTGGGCGCCCGTTCGGAGGCCTGACCCCGGCGGGGGGTGGCGGCGGCGCTCCTCGCCGCGCCCTCACGGGACTAGCTGGGGGCTCCTTCCAGAGCCGCGCAGGACCGTTCGCTCCCGCCTTCTGGTCGGGCGGGATCCGCCCGGGGGCGACGCGATCCTGTCTCCACGGTTCGAGCAAACCGCTGAAGATTGGTACAATAAGCCGATATTGCTGAGGGGGTGGCGGTGGGCGACATCGACGGGCGAGTCCGCGAGGCGCTGACGGAGATGCAGATGTACCTCTCCGATGCGCTCGCCCCGCTGGTGGTCGCGGACTCGCTGGAGCTCCTCCTCAAGTACGCCCCGGACCTGATGGCTGCCGGCATCCACGAGTGGACGATCACCCAGTCCCGGTCCGAGGGCGGCACGGTGCCGTTCTCCGACTACCTCTACCACGCCCTCCGTAAGCTCAGCCTGATCGGCGAGTTCAAGCTGGTGCCGAAAGAGGAGCTGGACCAGCGGATCGAGGACCTCAAGCCGATCGTGCTGGAACTGTGTCCCCCGGGTGACCGGGAGACGCTCCGGGCGAACCTGGAGCGCCTGAAGGACCCCCAGACCGGCGCTGCTCCTCCGGTCTCCCAGCTTCACCGCCAGATGGTCTCGCAGGCCCCCCTGGCGAGCCAGACACGAGGAGTCAGCGCGCAGGACTTCACGACCTCCGGTCGCCTTTCGAGGCTGGCGCAGCAGCTCGAGACCGTGGCGTCGGCGACGATGACCAGCCTGACCGCCAGTACCATGGCGTCTGCGACCCAGCCGGGCGCGCCGGCGGTTACGGCCGCGCCCCCTCAAGCCATGACCGGAACCGGCCAAGCCGGCTCCGTACCGCCGCCGGTCGTCCCGCTGGTGACGGCGCCAGCGCAGCAGCAGGGTAACCTCGTCACCCAGATCCTCGTGGTGGCGGCCGGGAACAACCAGAACCCCGAGGACTTCAAGCGCGCGCGCGATTTCGTCCTCAGCCGCGGCTCGGAAGCGTCGATGGAGCAGGTCATCAGGGCGCTGGGCAGCAACCTGCCGGGCTACATGGTGGTGCCACCCGAGGGGCAGAGCCAGTCCGGGACCGTTCTGCCCTATCGGAGCGGCGTCGCCGAGGCACTCCGCAAGATCGTGACGGTCGAGGAGGACCCCAAGGAGGGAGCCAAGCGCCTCCACGAGATGGTCCGCGCCGCGGTCGAGCAGCTCAACGAAGGTCAGCTGGGGCGGGCAGTCACCATGTTCGAGCTCGCCGAACGAATCATCGCCGAGACCAAGCTCGATCCCGTCATCGTTCAGCAGGTCCGGGAGCGCGCCCATGAGTCGCTTGACGAGGGCCGGCTTCGCAAGCTCGCCGAGGACCCCGACTCGCAGGCTCCGCTCCGTCGCGTTCTCAGTTTCTTCCCCGCGCTCGCTCCACCGGACCTTCTGGCGTCGCTGCAGGGCGAGGAGCGGCGGGACCGCCGACGCCTGATCCTGGCGCTCCTCGAGGCCCACGGGACGGCCGCGAGAGCCGAATCGTTCGAGCGCCTCAAGAACTCGATGGGCACATTCGGCGACAACGACTCCTACTTCCAGCGCAACCTGCTCTACCTGCTGCGCCGTATCCCCAAGCCTGCCGACGTGCCGTGGGAACCCGAGCTCGACCTCGTCTGCCAGCTCAGCGAGCCGGGGCACCCCCTCCCCCTGGTCAAGGAGGCGCTCGCGAACCTCGGACAGATCAAGCACGAAGACGCCGAACGCACGCTCATCGCTCGCGTGGGCGACTTCGAGGCCATGCTGCTGAAGCCGACCCAGGCCGTCTACACGCCGGGCGATGCGCTCTCGCTCCTCGATCGCGCGATCTACGCACTGGCACGCTATGGCACGGTGGGTGCCCTGCGTGCCGTGGTCAACCATGGTCTCAAGCGCCAGTCCCATCTCGGCGACACCACGGCCCGTCTCGCGGAGCTCTCCGGCCAGGACCTTTCGTTCGACGAAGAGTCGGTGGCACGTCTGGTAAAGGCCCTGGAGTCGGAGCTGCCGCGCAAGGTGTTCGGCTTCGTGATCGAGCGGGGCAAACCCAGGGCGAAGGGGCTCATTGCCGCATTGTCGGCGACCCCGACGAGCGCGGTGCGGGCCGCCCTCGAGGATGTCGTCGAGCGCTTCCCCGACGAGGACTTCGGCCGTTCCGCGGCCCAGGTCCTCAGGAGCTTCAAGACCGCCCCCCGCAGCACGGAGAAGGCGGTCAAGTCGCTCTCCGGCGACCTCGATCTCTTCGGCCTGCCGACGCTCCTCCAGAACCTCGCCCAGTCGCAGGCCGGTGGCCTGCTCACCCTCAAGGACCGTCACGAGCAGGTGGTGGGCACGATCATTCTCGAGGAGGGCAGGATGCTCGGCGCCCGTGTCGGTCCGCTGCGCGGCGAGCACGCCGTTTATCAGCTGCTCGAGCGCCCGACCGGAGGGAACTTCGTCTTCGTCAGTCCGTACGACGTCTCCACTGACACGGCGGTGCGACCAGGCGTGACGGCCGAGGTGGTGCCGCTCCTGTTCGAGGGCATCCGACGCTACGACGAGTACCAGCAGGCGTGTGCGTTGATCCCCGACGACGTGACGCTCCAGCCGACCGGCAGCAAGCCCACCCGGCTCGCCGACGAGGCCGACAAGACCTTTCTGAACGCCCTGTGGAGCAAGGTCACTGCGGGTGCCACCCCCATCCAGTGCGAGGAGTCGCTGCCGGTGGACGCGTACCGCGTGCGCCGGATGATCGCCCACTGGGTCGAAGGCGGGGCTCTGACCCTGTCGTGAGTGGTGGGCGGGGTCGCCCTCCTCTGTAGGGAGGCTGCTGCCCCGGTGTCGACCCGCAGTTGACGACGCCGGGGGCGGCCGTGCGGCCCGGCCGGTCCGGCACCTCGATCCGAGCCGCCGACGGGCGGAGGCCGCAGGCCAGCTCAGATCCGCGCGGCTCGCCCGGCTGTGGCCATTGCCCGGATGTCAGGTGCCGCGCCGCCCGAGGGTGCGAGAGGAGATCAGCGTCCAGACCAGCGAGGAATCCGGCGGGAGATCGGCCGAGCCCGGCCGGCCAGGCGCACAGGTCCGGAGCCGCGAGGTCACGCCATGGGATCCGGTGTCTGAGCGCCGGCCCTCGGGTAGTTGGCCGCGACGTACTCCTCGACCAGCCTCTGGAAGGCCTCAGCCAACTCCTCGTAGGTCCCCTTGAGCGTCGTGAACTTCTCGCCGTCGACGTAGACCGGGCACGAGGGAGCCTCGCCAGTGCCGGGGAGCGAGATGCCGATGTTCGCCGCCCGCGACTCGCCTGGGCCGTTGACCACGCAGCCCATCACGGCGAGGCTGAGGGTCTCGACGCCCTGGTAGGTTGCCTTCCACTCGGGCATGCGCTCGCGCACGTAGCTCTGGATGCGCTCGGCGAGCGCCTGGAAGGTCGTCGAGGTGGTGCGTCCGCACCCCGGACAGGCGGTGACGGATGGGGCGAAGGCACGCAATCCGAGAGCCTGGAGAAGTTCGCATGCCGCGAAGACCTCGTCGCGCCGGTCCCCCCCCGGACGAGGGGTCAGCGAGACTCGAATCGTGTCGCCGATCCCCTCCTCGAGCAGGGTTCCCATCGCGGCGGCGGACCACACGAGCCCCTTGATCCCCATGCCGGCCTCGGTGAGGCCGAGGTGAAGCGGTTGGGTGGTCCGTCCTGCGAGTGCCCGGTAGACGGCGATCAGCGACGAGGGCCGCGAGAGCTTGCAGGAGATGATGATCTGCGACTCCGCGAGCCCAGCCTCGTGCGCCAGCTCGGTGGACTGGAGGGCGGAGAGAACCATGCATTCGTTGACGATCTCCTCTGACGACAGGCCCAGAGCGCGGTCGGTGTTCTCGGCCATCCTGGCGGTCACCAGCTCCTGGTTGAGCGACCCGGCGTTGACCCCGATCCGGATCGGCTTGCCGTTCTCGAGGGCGATCCTGCAGATGGTCGTGAAGTTCTCGTCGCGCCTGGCGCCGTGACCGACGTTGCCCGGGTTGATGCGGTACTTGTCGAGGGCCTGGGCGCACGCGGGGAACTGCCGGAGCAGGAGGTGGCCGTTGAAGTGGAAGTCCCCGATCACCGGGACGTCGCACCCCTCGGCGCGCAGCCGGCGGACGATCTCCGGCACCGCCGCCGCCGCCTCGGGGACGTTGACGGTGACCCGGACGAGCTCTGATCCCGCCTCGGCCAAGATGCGGACCTGCTCGGCGGTCGCTGCGACGTCGGCGGTGTCGGTCGAGGTCATCGACTGAACCACGACCGGGGCGCCGCCGCCGACCTGGACATGTCCCACCTTGACGGCCGTCGTGGCGCGTCGCTGTGCTCCGCTCATCGAGGCAACCTCCCGGGCGTCCTCACTCCCTCTCAGCTTAGCAACGTGTGCCCGCGCCACGGCAGTCCCGGGAGGTTGAGGCCTGGAGCTCGGGACCTGAGAAGAGGGAAAGCAGGAGTCTTCCGTCTCTCCAGGCCTCGAGCCCCACGCCTAAGGCCCGCGCCCCAGGGCTCAAGCCCCCTCCCCGCGCCTGCGGTGCTCGACTATCGCCTTGAGGGCGGCGTGGCGGTAGAGATCGGAGAGGGTCGGGTAGTTGTAGAGGTTCTCCGCGATCTGCCAGGCGGTGGCGCCCGAGCGCAGGAACGCCTGCCCGATGTGGACGAGCTCGCTTGCCGCGGTGCCCACGATGTGTGCGCCGAGGAGCTTGAGGTCGTCCATCGCGAAGAGCAGCTTGAGCATCCCGCCGGTGTCGCCGATGATCTGACCGCGGGGGTTCATGTCGTAGCGGGCCCGCCCGGTGACGTGGTCGACGCCGGTCTCACGCAACCCCTCCTCGGTCGCGCCCACGTAGCTGATCTCGGGAATCGAGTAGACGGCGAACGGGAGGAGCTTCGTGTCCAGGGCCAGTCCGGGAATCTTGAAGGCGTGGCGGATGGCTTGACGACCCTGCTCCATCGCTGTGGAGGCGAGCGCGGGGTAGCCGATCACGTCGCCCACGGCGTAGACGTGCGGGTAGCTGGTCTGGTAGTGCTCGTTCACCTCAAGGAGGCCGTAGGTATTGGGAACCAGGCCGATCTTCTCCAGGCCGATGTCCTGCGTGTTGCCGTCCCGCCCGACGCAGAACAGGAGCACGTCGGCCTCGAGGACGTTGCCGGCTTGGGTCCGGCAGACCAGGTGCGACGGGTCCCCGCTGACCTTCTCGATGGAGGTGTGACGGTCGCTGGAGAGGATGACGATCCCCAGGTGGCGGAGCTCGCGCTCGAGGATGTCGACGATCTCGCGGTCAAGGTAGGGGAGCAGCCGATCGCGGGTATCGACCAGCGTGACGTCGAGCCCGAGTGCGGCGAAGATCGACGCGTACTCGATGCCGATGACACCGGCGCCGAGGACCACCATGGTCTTGGGCATCCTCGGCAGCGCGAGGATCGTCTCGCTGTCGAAGACGCACTCGGTGTCGAACGGGACGTCGGCGGGGCGATGTGGCCGCGAGCCGGTGGCGATGACGATCACCTGGCCGTTGAGCAGGGTCCTGGTCAGACCGTCGGGGGTCTGGACGGCCACGGTGTGGGGGTCGACGAAGCGCCCATGTCCCTCGAACACCTCGATCCGGTACCGGTCGAGCGACTCGTTGATCAGCTCGAGCTCGCGCTGCTTGACCATTCGCTCCCGGTACATGAAGTCGGCCACCGTGATCTCACCGGCGACCTCGTACCGGATCCCGTGGAGGCGGAGCCGCGTCAGGCCGTGGAAAAACAGGGCGCTTTCGCGCAGGGTCTTGGAGGGGATCGTGCCCCAGTTGACCCGGTTGCCACCCACGACGTGGGCTCGTTCCACGACCGCGACGCTCTTGCCGGCCCGGGCCGCCTGGATGGCAGCCCGCTCGCCAGCTGGTCCACACCCCAGGACGACCAGGTCGAAATTGGGCATCGATCCCTCACTCCTGCCGCGGGGAACACCTCCTGCGGTCCAGCGGCCCACCCTCCGGCAGGGATGACGGATTGTAGCCGAGGGAGGTGCCGTACTGTCGCGGGCCCCCTCGCGTGAGCTAGGCGGTTGATCCCGGTCAAGGACGGAGTGCCGGGAGCGCAGCACCATCGCTCCGGGAGGCATGATGCCGGTGCGGGACGTTGTCCGGATCGACGAGACGCTGTGCGACGGGTGTGGCGAGTGCGTGCCCTCGTGTGCCGAGGGCGCGATCGCGCTGGTCGACGGCAAGGCCCGGCTGATCAGCGAAGCCTTGTGCGACGGGGTGGGGGCATGTCTCGGCCACTGCCCGAAAGGCGCGATCTCGGTGGTCAACGCCGAAGCCGGACCCTTCGACCGGGGCGCAGCCACGGCGCCGGGGACCGCCACAGCCGCGGATCGCCCGCTGCCCCGCGTGGACGTTCCTGTGCGCACCGACCCCGTGGCCCGCTCCGAGGCGGTTGGCTGCCCCGGGGCGCGCCCGACCTCATGGGGTTCTTCCCCGGGACCAGCGACGGGCCGGCAGCCGAGCGCCGCTTCACGGCTCCGCCAGTGGCCGGTCCAGCTTCATCTTCTGTCGCCCGCAGCGCCCTTTCTCCGCGCTGCGCATATGCTTCTGGCCGCCGACTGTGTCGGGTACGCGGTCGGCGACTTTCATACCTCCCTGCTCGCCGGCCGATCGCTGGCGGTTGCGTGTCCCAAACTGGACGGGGGCCAGGATCGTTATCTCGACACCCTCGTTGCCCTCATCGACCGAGCCGAGATCGCCTCGCTCACCGTGGCGGTCATGGAAGTCCCGTGCTGCGCCGGCCTGGTACGCCTCGCTCATGCGGCCGCACGGCGAGCGCACCGGGAGGTTCCCCTGCGGGTCGTCGTGATCGACATCCGCGGCACGATCCTCGGCGAGCACGTGCTGGTCTCCCCGCAGGAACCACTGGCGCCGAACGCCGCCGGGTCCCCGGTCGCCTAGATTGCGGCCTCACCCGTCGCTCATGTGCGGGCGTTCACGCTCCGCGGCCGCGGGGAGATGGTAGGATTCCCGTCAACGAAGGAGTCGATGATGACCGTCCAGACGGAATTCGAGCAGGCGAAGGCGCGCGCGAAGTCGCTACCGGAGCAGCCCAACGAGGTCCTCCTCCAGTTGTACGGTCTCTTCAAACAGTCAACGGCGGGAGACGTCAGCGGCGAGGAGCCCGGGACGTTCGACTTCGTCGGCAAGGCCAAGTACGATGCGTGGGCCTCGCGGCGGGGAATGACGAGGGAGGAGGCGATGACCGAGTACGTCGCACTCGTGAATACACTCGCCGGGAAAAAGCGTTGAGAGTCACAGACGGAGGGCTGCAGCGATGACGAAGCAGACTGTCGGGGGGACATTGGGGGCCATCGCAGGGTTCACGCTCGCGGCGCTGGTCGCGCTTCCCGCTGTGGTGCTGGGCGCCGACCCGGTCAAGGTGCCCGCGGGCGCCAAGGAGGTCAAGACCGAGTCGGGGTTGCGCTACGTCGACATCAAGGTCGGCACCGGCGCCGAGGCCAAGGACGGCAGCCTCGTGATGGTGAACTACCGTGCCTGGCTGGAGAACGGCACCGAGTTCGACTCCAGCTACGCGCGGCGCGAGCCGTTCAAGTTCAAGGTCGGCGCCCACGAAGTGATCTCCGGCTGGGACGAGGGCGTGGTCGGGATGCGCGTCGGCGGCGTACGCAAGCTCATCATCCCCCCCGACCTCGGCTACGGGGAGCAGGGCGCCGGCGAGCGTATTCCCCCCAACTCCACGCTCATCTTCGAGGTTCATCTTCTCGAGGTGAAGTAGCCCGCACGACCCGCCGGCTCAATCCTGGAAGCTGTTCTTCGCCAGGACCTGCGCCCCGTGCTCGTGGGTGAGTCCGACCGCAACCGCGTGGAGACCGTGCGGAGCGCTCGGCTTCTGGATCGTGAGCACGTAGTAACCGGAGAGCGCCCCTTCCATCCTGGCGATCGCGGTGTCGGGGAATAGGTGGGTCTTGACGTAGAAGCCGCCCGTGTCCTCGGCGACCCTCTCGAGGCCGACCTCGAGCGTGTGATAGTCGGCGTCGGTGATGTCGAGGGAGAAGACCGCCACCCGGGCGTGGGTCAGCGCCCGACGGGCCGGCCCGTAAGAGGCGTCGGCTCTGACGCCGGCCCGGCCCGCCATGTGACCGAGACCCCATCCGAACAAGACCACCGTCTTGGGTCCGGGGAGCTGCTCCAGCGCCCGGGCCGTGACCAGGAGTCCCGCCTCCGGGCTCGCGGCCCGGCGCGCCGCAGCGGTGTCGAACCCGCGCGCGAGGGAGGGGAACGGTCCAGGCGGGGGTAGGGGCGGGTCGCGGAGCAGCGCGGTGGGCGTCAGGATGCGCGCCAGGGCAGCCCGGTCGTTGGTGAAATCCAGCTGGAGCTTGAGATGGGAGTCGAAGGAGAGCACCGCGACGCGATCCTGCGGCCGCAGCGACGCGACCAGTTCGCGGGCCTTGGGCGCGATCCGGAACAGTCCGGTCAGCCGTGCGTGCTGGAAGTCGCACTGGAAGAACAGCACGACGAGCCTGCCCGGCACGCCGGCCGGAGCGTCGCCGGTCGCACCCTGGGCGGGGCCCGGTACCTCGGCCGGCGCCGGTTCCCCGGAGACCCAGGCGACGGACTCCACCGGGACGAGCGTGTTGTCGATGCGGACCGTGAAGTCCCCGGGCTGGAGGCCGAGGACCGGCTGCCCCCGTCGGGTGAGCACGCGGGCGTCGAGGAGGACGCGTGACACCTCGATCTCCCCGGCGAACCTCTGCCGGTCGGTCGCCGGGGTCTGCCCATTGGCCACCGACGCGACGCCGGCGAGCACGACGAGGGTCGCGACTACGGAGCGCCATCCCGGACTCCCGGAATGCCGGTCCCGAGTCGACGGGCTGTGGCCTCGATTCACTGGTACCGGCCTCCCTTGCGCGACACTCCGAATATCGGCGCCGTTCGTTCGGGTGTCAAAGCCGATGCGGTCCCGGTGGCCCTTCCCGGACCGGCGTACACTTGACACCAAGGGATTCGAGAGGCAGTGGCAAGCGGCACCCTGGGACGGAGAGCGACACGCGCTCTGGTGGCGGCCGGCGTCGTCGTGATGGCGGCTGCCGGTTTCGGGTGTTCGCGGGGACCGAGGGGCGCGATCCGGATCGCCGAGGGCTCGGCACCCTCGACCTTCGACCCGCATCACCACAACGAGGTGGTGGTGTGGTCGGTCCTGTGCAACGTCTGCGACGGGCTGGTCCGCTTCTCGCCGCGAATGCAGGTCGAGCCCTCGCTCGCCACGTCCTGGGAGCAGCTCGACGCCAGCCATGTGCGCTTCCACCTGCGACCGGGAGTGACGTTCCACGACGGCAGCCGCCTGACCGCGGCGGACGTCGTGGCGAGCTTCGAACGCGCCCGTCGCGACCCCCGCTCCGGGATCCGCCACTACCTCGTCGGTATCGAGAGGATGGTGGCGGAGGGGGAGCTGGCGGTGACCGTCGAGACGCACGGCCCGGCGCCGGTGCTGCTCAATCGACTCGCGTTCCTCTTCGTGGTGCCGCAAGGCCAGTCTCGCGAAGCGGAGATCACGGACCCGATCGGGACCGGGCCGTACCGCTGGGCGGGCCGCCGGAGCGATCGGTCGATCACGCTCGAGGCGGCCGGCAACTGGCGCGGCACTCCCGCCATTCACAGGGCAGTGTTCTCGTTCGATGGCGACGAGGCGATCCGCACCGAGAGCCTGATGGCGGGCAAGCTCGAGCTGTGCGACCTGGTGGACGAGAGGCGCATCGGTGAGATCGAGCGGCGGCCGGACCTTCGCCTCGTGCCTCAGCCCCGGCTCGCCGTGCAGATGCTGGTCGTGGTGCCGGAGGCCGGCCAGGGGCCGGCGCGGGGGGCGCTCGGCGACCCCCGCGTGCGGCGCGCGCTCCTCCTCGCCATCAACCGCGACGGTCTGATCAACCGGTTCTACCGCGGCCGGGCGACGGTCGCCTCGCAGTACGTGCACCCGGCCGTCTTCGGCTACGACCCGGACCTCCGTGAGCCGCCCCACGATCCTGCCGAGGCGCGTCGCCTCCTGCGGGAGGCGGGCTACGCCTCGGGTTTCGACGTGACTCTCGGCCACGGCCAGGTCGGTCCGGGTCCCCTGGAGGCGATCGTCGAGGATCTCGCGGCCGTCGGAGTGCGCGCCGTTCTCCTCCCACTCCCGCTCGGCGAACTCCTTCGCCAGGCTCGGCTCGGACGGATACCCCTGGTGTACTTCGCGCGCAGCTGCACCACGGCTGATGCGTCGGAGTTTCTCGACAGTGCGGTGCACACCCGGGATGCTGCGAGCGGCCTGGGGAACGAGAACTATTCCCGCTTCAGCGATCCCGACGTGGACCAGCTGCTGGACGCCGCCAACCACGAGCTCGACCCCGGCCGGCGCCTCGTGCACCTCCAGCAGGCCCAGCGCAGGGTGCTGGCGGCGCTTCCCATCCTCCCGCTCACGGTTCGCTGGACGTACCTCGGCGCCGCCGCCGGCCTCGAGGTCGAGCCGCGCGACGACCAGTGGCTCTGGGTCGCGGCGTTTCGCTGGCGGAAGTAGGCGGAGCCGCCATACGAGGTCGGGGGTCGAAGGCTGGCCCTTCCGGTGTTTCTCCACAATTCCGCACACGAGACCCAGCCAGTTGGGCTCCACTCCCGGCGAGCTCGGGTGAATCGGGGGGGGGCGGGACGAGGGTGCGCGGGGGTGGGGTCGCTGTCCCCCGATCAATGGAAGTGAGGACGATCACCCGTGGGACCTTGCGGAGAGGACGCGGGTGTCAGGACGGTCGAGGTAAGGGATATCGCGTGCGCGCCGTGCCGCGCAGACGGCAGGGACGGGCCGAACGCGCTGCCGGGCCGAAGGCTAGCCCGCGGGCCGGCCCACCACCACCAGGCTGACGTCGTCGCCGAGGGGAGCGTCACACCGGTGGTGGTCCAGAGCCTGGAGGAGCCGATCGTGGATCTCGCCAGGCGCTCCGCCCGGGGCGAGGAGAGCCTGGACACGGTCGAAGCCGAACGCCGCACCGGCCGGGCCGGTCGCTTCCGGGAGGCCGTCGCTGTAGATGAGGAGCGTCCCCCCCGGCTCGAGCACCGTGCTCTCCATGGTGAGCGGGAGAGGGTCCCTGATGCCGAGCGGGAAGGCGCCCCGACCGAGCTCGGAGATGGCCCCTGAGGGATCGCGGAGCAGAGGAAACGGATGGCCCGCGCAGACGTACCGGATCGACCCGGTGTCGGGATCGAGGAGGGCGCAGAACAGGCTCATGAAGGCGCGTCGGTCGCCGGTTCGGCAGAGGGCTCGGTTGACCAGGCTGGCGACCCGGTCCGGGGTGGGGTCGATGTCGACCGCGAGCTTGATCGCGGCGTTCGCGATCGCCATGACCAGCCCGGCGGCCATGCCATGGCCCGAGGCGTCCCCGGCGACGATCACGAGTCGACCGTCGGGCAGCGGGATGAAGTCGTAGTAGTCCCCGCCAATCTCGTTCGCGGTCCGGTACGACTGGGCGAACGCATAGCCGGGCACCGGGGGCGCGACGGAGGGTAGGAGATCGCGCTGAAGCTGGCGCGCGACCTCCAACTCGTCCCGGACCAGGATGCGGTCGACCAGTTCGAGGGCGAGCAGGAAGGTGAGGCCGGCAACGCTGCCCAGGAACCAGACGGGGGAGGAGCCGATGTTGACCTCGGCACCTGCGGCCATGGCGCGGACCTGAATGAGCCCCAGGACGGCCATGACGATCGATGCCGCGAAGAGGAGCCGGCGGGCGGGTGCCAGCTTGTAGGACATGCCCAGGAAGACGACCTTGGTGCGGTGGAGGAAGCGGCGGACCCGGTTGTTCGGTTCGGGTTCGCCGGTCCGATCGCGAGTGAGCACGCGGTAGGCGTGCCGCGCGTCCTCGCCGAACAGACGGCGGACGTCCTGGGACCTGAACCCGTCGGTGTAGTCCTGGACGCCGCGCCCGAGGCGGTCGGTCACGGTGGAAAGCCTGTCGATCAGCTTCATGGCACCCTCGGTAGGCGCAGGGAGCAGCGCGCCTCCGCCACGGGATGATACGCAGCAGACCAGAAGCAGTTCATGGCGAGCGGTGGCGATCGCTCGCTCGGCGGCCCGTACGCCGTCACATGCATACAATAGATAGGGACAAGGACGGCACGGCCTCGCGCACGCCGTGCCGGAGGAGAGGAACCATGCGAAGCGTGCCTTCGGGAGCTCGGAGCTGGCTCCGGCCGATCGTGGCATCCACCCTGGTGCTCCTCGCCATCTCGTGCTCCGGCCTGCTGGCGACCAGGATCGGCGAGATCAAGGCCAACCCCGATCGCTACAACGGGCGGCACGTGAAGGTCGCCGGGCAGGTGACGCGTGCCGTCAACATGGTCTTCGTCAAGTACTTCATCGTCAAGGATCGTACCGGTCAGATCGCCGTGGTGACCGAGGGTGAACTCCCCAAGGAGGGTGACTCCATCGCGGTCAGGGGGCGCGTCAACCGTGCCTTTGCGATCGGCAGCACGGTGCTACAGGTGATCGTGGAGGACTCTGCCCGAGACTGAACGCGGCAGCGGCACGAGCCGGCGCGGTTGCGAGTCCTGACGGGTGCCGCGGTGGCGCCGTTGGCGTCGGCGGTGCACGCGTCATCACCGGGAGGGACAGTGCAGGAGACGACCATCGACCGCAACGACCTTGAGACCTGGGCCGCGATCCTCCTCAATCACTCCCTCGGGGGGGTTGGCCCTGGCGAGCGGGTGATGCTGAAGGGCGAGCGGATCGCCTGGCCGCTGCTCGAGGTCCTCGAGCGGCGCGTCATCCAGGCGGGCGCCGTACCGGACGTCTACCTGATTCCCCCCAACAACGACCGCGGGCGGGTGTGGTCCGCCGCCATGGGTCGCCACGGCCAGCCGGAGCAGCTGGGTGCGGTGCCTCCCTGGCATCTGGCCCGCTATCGGTCGATGACCAAGTACGTCGAGGTGCTCGGCGCCGAGGACCCGGCCAGTTTCAGTGGCCTGTCGACCGACTCCTCCCAGTCCCTCGCGCGGGCGGACCGCCCCTTTGCGGATATCAGGATCGCCAAGCCTTGGGTGATCACGCTCTACCCGACGCCGGCACTCGCTGCGAGCGAGGGACTCGCCCTCGAGGAGTACGCCCGTTTCATCGTCAGGGCGTCGACAACCGATCCCCGGACCTTGCTCGAGGGCGAGCAGCGGTTGGCTCCGCTGATCGAGGGGGGGCGCACCGTGCGGATCGAGACCGAGCATCCCCAGGACAGCCGCAGGCTCGCGCTGACGATGAACATCGAGGCGGGCCTGGCACGGCTCTCCTACGGCTTGCGCAATCTTCCCGACGGCGAGGTCTACACCAGCCCTGACGCCAGCTCTGCCGAGGGCGAGATCTACCTCGACCTGCCCGTTTCCTATGGAGGGCACGACATCCAGGGCATCTACCTCGCCTTCGAGCATGGGTGCATCACCGAGTTCTCCGCCGAGGCGGGCCTGGACCAGTTGCGGGCCATTATCGGGACCGACGACGGGTCGCACCGCCTCGGAGAGGTCGCGCTGGGCATGAACCCCGGACTCGAGCGCGTCCTCAAGCACCCCCTGTTCGTCGAGAAGGTGGGCGGAACCCTGCACATCGCGATCGGGGCGAGCTACGAGGCGTGCTTCACCGCGGACCCCGGATCACCCGAGGGACGCGCGCGCCTCGCTGAGCTGGAAGCCGCCGGCGTCCTGAACCGCTCGGCCCAACACGTCGACCTGGTTGCCGACTTCCGTCCCGGGGGCTGCGGCCGACGCGTATGGATCGACGGGGTCGAGCTCGAGGTCCGCGACCGTGTGTGGGTCGCGGGCAGCGCCGTCGCGTGACGGCGCGCAGTCAGGGCTCGACAGGATCGAGGACCCGGACCTCGACGCGGTCGTACCAGTCCAGCGAACCCGGGAGAACTATCGTCGCGTGGCCCTCGTCGCCGTCGCGGAGCGGGTCGAAGAGGTGACCGCGGACGCTCTGGACGAGCGCCCCGCCCCGGAAGCCCTCGACGAGAAACCACACCGCCATCGCGTCGAGGTCGCGGCCGCACCGGTTGCTGGCGTCGACGTCCACCAGGATCTGGCCGAGGGGGGCCGCGGCCGTCGAGGCAGACCAACGGATCGCGATGCACTCGGACAACGCAGGTGTGGGCGTCGCCGTCGGGCGGGCGGGTCGTGTCGGAGACGGGCTCGCCATCGCCGTCGGCTCGGGCCCGGCAGTGGTCTCCCAGGGGAGCTTGACGGAACGATGCCCGACGTCGGGAGGCTGACCGGCCATCGGTGTCGGCGTCGGAGGGGTCGATGGGGGCGAAGGCCGGGATGGTGGGGCAGGTCGAGCGGTCGGTGAAGGGGAAGCGACCTCCGCCTGCGGTCGCAGGACGAAGATGACTGCGACGGTCGCCAGGACCAGGAGCACCGAGGCTCCGGCAACCGTCGCAAGGGCGGGCGCGCCACGCCGTCGGGGCCGAGGTGTCGGAGAGGGGAGCGGAGGCATCGGCGCGTCCAATCATACTCAGCCTGCTCTCCGCCGGCAGGGACCGTGCGGGCAGTGCCTCGGCATGCCCTGTCCGCCGGCCCTGCTCTGCCTCGGTGAGCGTCCTACTGGAGGGCGAAGACGACCGTGATGATCAGGGAGACGGGAACACTCCGGCCGTGGAGCGTGGCCGGTTCGTATCGCCAGGCCTGAACCGCGCGGAGAGCGCTCTCGCCGGCGCCAAAGCCGACCCGGTCGGCGAGGATGTGGGCCTCGGTGACGTTGCCGGAGGCATCTACGATCGCTTTGATGAGGACGATGCCCTGTCGATGTGCGACGCGCGCTGCGTCGGGATAGCCGGGAGCCACCCGATAGATCGCGACCGGAGGCGCGACCTCTCCGCCGACGAGGTAGATGGTGTCGGTCCGTGGCTCGGCAGGGAGCGCCGCGGTCGGGCCGGTCGGCGACCCTGGTGGTCCTTCACCCACTCCGCCAGGTGGCCCGTCGCCGCCCGGCGTTGCGTCCGGATCGAACTCGGGCGACCCGCTGGCGGGTGCGGGCTCGGCCGGAACGTCGGCCGCCTCCCGCACCGTCGCGGGCTGCACATCCTCACGCGGGGGCGCCACCGGAGTCCTGCGCTTCGTTGCTTGCGCGGGCGGACTCCCGGTCGCTCCGGCAGGCGTGAAGGTGCCCAGGTAGAGCGCGGCCTCGATGACCGGAGGCGGGACCTCTTCAACGGCCCACAGCTGTGCAGTCGCGACGACGGCGAGCGCGATGGCGTGCAGCGCCAGCGCCACGGGGAGCAGGGCCAGCCTCGCGCCCGGCCGCATTCCCGGCTGCGACTCGATAAGTGCTCGCTCGAACATGATCGCCTCCTTCCCGTCGGTGACGCGCCGAGCAGCCGCGTCCTGAGCTTTGGACACCGCTGGACGCGCGTACCGCACCCGACCGCCAGCGTCCGCCGAACCCACGGGAGGCGCGGCCAGCGGGGGAGCAGGGCAGAAGGCCGGCGTATAGTGACGGCATCGCCGCGCGGCGGGTGACGGCGGAGCCGGTGACCCCTCCCCCGCACCGGGACCGGTCCCCGCCAGGAGGTGACTGATGCCGCTGCCCCGTCAGCTCGACCCCATCGAGATCCGCGTGTTGGGTGCACTGCTCGAGAAGCAGCAGACCACGCCCGAGTACTACCCGCTGACCCTCAACGCTCTCCTCGCGGCGTGCAACCAGAAGTCCAACCGCGAGCCGATGATGGAGCTCGCGGAACGCGAGGTCCGCGCCGCCCTCGATCGGCTCCACGCGGAGATGCTGGTCTGGCCGAGCGAGGGCGCTCGCGTTCCGCGCTGGGAGCACACCCTGGACCGCCGACTTGACCTCGACGCGAAGGCCAAGGCGCTGTTGACCGCCCTGTTCCTCCGCGGAGCGCAGACGCCGGGAGAGCTGCGCACGCGGACCGAGCGGATGGTGGTCTGGGGCTCCCGGCGAGAGGTCGAGGACACACTCTCGGTGATGGCCGCGGAGCGTGATGGTCTGGTGGTCG
Organism: Acidobacteriota bacterium; assembly: GCA_050257595.1. Classification (GTDB taxonomy): domain Bacteria; phylum Acidobacteriota; class Thermoanaerobaculia; order Thermoanaerobaculales; family Thermoanaerobaculaceae; genus JBLMXF01. Next base: position 73,864 of record JBLMXF010000025.1, read on the forward strand.
AGTTGCACCGCCAGCCGGGTCAGAAGGAGACACGGTGGATGACCACGGTCGGAGGGCCGCCAGCCGAGGCGGCCCTGGCGGAGGCCTCATCTGCGGACTCCTCCGCTTCTCTGGCCGAGAGGGTCGCTCAGCTCGAGGAGCGGGTCACCGCCCTCGCCGCGCGCCTCGAGGAGCTCGTCGAGCAGCTGCGAGACGAGTAGTGGGGCGGTTCAGCGAACCTGCAGGACGATCTTTCCGAAGTGGCTGCTGGCCGCCATCACGCGATGCGCGTCCCCTGCCTGGGCAAGCGGTAGCACGCGGTCGACGATCGGGCGAACCCGTCCCGACGCCAGGTCCGGGCCGAACCGTCGAGTGAAGGACGCAACCGCTTCGCTCTTCTCCGCGAGCGGCCGGGAACGCAGTGACGAGCCGATCACGGAGAGACGTCGCCGGAGCAGCAGCGACAGGTCGATGTCGGCGCTGCGCCCGCCCATGGTGGCGATCACGACGAGTCGCCCGCCGACCGCGAGGGCGTCGAGGTTGCGGGTCAGGTAGGGCGCGCCGATCGAATCGAGGACGACATCGACACCCGTGCCGCCGGTGAGCTCGCGGGCTGCGGCGAGGAAATCTCCGGTCCGGTAGTTGACCGCCCGATCGGCTCCAATGGCTTCGCAACGGCGGCACTTTCCCTCGGAGCCAGCGGTCACGATCACGTGGCCTCCCACGGCTTTGACGAGTTGGATCGCCGCGGTGCCGATCCCGCTGCCGCCGCCGTGCACCAGGGCGGAGCCGCCGTTAGGAAGCGCTGCGAGCATGAACACGGTGAGGTGGACGGTGAGGTACACCTCAGGGATGGCCGCCGCCTCGAGCAGGGAGAGCGACTCGGGCACTCGCATCAGACACCCGGCCGGAGCCACGACCTCCTCCGCGTAGCCTCCGCCAGCGAGCAGTGCCGCGACCCGGTCGCCTGGTGTCCAATCCCGTACGTCGCTCGCGACCTCGGTCACCTCGCCGGAGCACTCCAAGCCCAGGATCTCAGATGCGCCCGGGGGAGGCGGGTACTTGCCCTGCCGTTGCAGCAGGTCGGCCCGATTGACCGCACAGGCCGCCACGGCGATGCGGACCTCACCCGGGCCCAGTGAAGGAGCCGGGATCTCGGCTACGCGCAGGACCCGCTCATCGCCCGGCTGGTCGAAGACGATCGCTCTCATGCGGAGAGGCTAGCACCGTCGACTGGACGCCTCGACTCGACGTGCCGTCGAGGAGTCCGGGCGGCGATCCGCGTCGCAGCAGCGCTACACTCTGTGCGAGCAGCGTGAGCATCAAGGCGGACGGTCTCGGAGGGACGATGGGCAAGCTGATCGTGCGTTGGTTCATCGCCATCGTGGCGCTGGTGGCGGCCGCATGGCTGGTTCCCGGCATCCGGGTGGAGGGCAGGGCGTGGGTCGCCTACGCGGGCATGGCGGTCGTGCTCGGGCTGGTCAGCGCGGTGATCAAGCCCCTCCTCAAGCTCCTGACCTGTCCACTCATCATCCTCACGCTCGGGCTGTTCATCCTCGTCATCAACGCCATCACTCTGCTGCTGGCCGCGAAGCTCTCCCAGGCCCTCGGCGTCGGCTTCGTCGTTGACGGCCTGTGGCCGGCACTGTGGGGCGGGTTGATCGTCAGCGTCGTGAGCACGATCCTCTCACTCGTCGTCAAGGAGGAGTGAAGCGGGTTGAGGCCGGGGCCCGGAGCCCGTGCGGGGCCCGCGTTGACGGACGAGGGCAACGTGCCGGTGCCGCCGGGACCCGGTCAGCTCACTTCACCACTTCGTGACGCGGACGGTGGCGTCCGGGGTACGGACGGCAACCAGCTCGCCAGGCGCGCTGCCTGCCAGGAAGTCGACGAGGAGCCGGGGATGCGCTCGCTGCCAGTCCCACTGCTCGAGCGCGTGGCGCACCGCCTGGAGGGGGATCCGGCAGTGCACGACGCTGTCCGGCGCGTCGACGTCCACCACCAGCAGCCCGCCTTCCTTCGCCACCTTCACGTTGGCGTCCGGGGACGTCACAGAAATCAGGGCCGCATCGGGGCCGTCCTCGAGAGCCTGCAGGGCAGCGAGCACCTGTCCGCGGTGCTGGGCGAGGTCGTGCGGCATCGTCGCGCTGATCTCGGCCTCGGGCGACATCACCAGGATTGTGCGCACCATGGCGAGCGGCAGCGGGAGCTTGAGGTGGACCGCATCCCGGCCCGTGGTGTCGACGTCGACCACGATCCAGTTCATCAGCAGCGGTGCGACCAGGAGGGCTGCCAGGGCAGCCAGGACGACCGTCGTCGTGTTGGAGAAGCCGCGCTCTCTCATCGTCCGCCCCTTCCTGCTGCAGGTCGGGCCGCCGAGCGACGGGGCGGGGCCCGTGCGTTGCCGACCGGCCCGTAGTCCGCTCACTCGACCCACACCCTGACGTCGGCGTCGTCGCTGACCACGCTGAGCACGTCGCCTGTCGTCACCCTGTCGAGCCGGGAGAGCAGGCCCTTGAGGTCGAGACGGCTGTGGTCGTCGACGGTGATGGCGTCGAGCAGCTCCACCGGGAGCCTCATCTTCACCACGGCGCGCTCGGCACCGCGCTGGGTGACATCCACCGCCACCACGCCACCTTTCTTGGTGACGACGACGTCGGCGTCCGGGCTCTTCACGGTGAGGTAGTCGCCTTCAGGAGACCCTCGCAGCTCGCGAAGCACGGTCGGCCAGTCCACCGAGCAGCCCTCGATCTTGAGGTCGACCTGTCCGTCGCGAAAGTCCGCCGTGCGGACCGAGTCGACCACGGCCAGGACCAGGGAGAAGGGGACGTGAAGCCGAACCTCGGTCTTGTCCCCCTTCTCCATCACGTGCACGTTGAGCCACCGGGTCGGTTCCGTGCTGAACGCCGTCGCCGCCAACACGGTTGCTGCGGCTGCCAGGACGATCGACTTGCGTGGCATCGGACGCCTCCTCTTCCTGACCGGTTAAACGCAGCGTGCCCGGGAAGGTTCTGGGAGATCCGGAGAGGGCGTCGCGGGCGAGTTCCCGATTGGCTCTCGCTCGGGCAGGGTGTCGCCACTGGCCCGACGAGCGTGGATCCGCCTAGCTTGTGCTTACAGAGTTCTTGCACAATATGTCAAACTTGTTCACTCAATCACAAATGACTAACGCTCTGATGACGAGTGGTAATCTCATTTGAGGACACGGGATTTCTAGTTCGAATCCCGAGTATGACTGCGGCTTGACAGGTGTCATTTTCAGTCGTAACTTGAGCGCACGTTTCTGCGGTGGAGGGTGGCGTACCCGGTCGATCCGAGCAGGCACCAAAGGCGTTTCCCGATGGGAAGGCGCCCGCGAAAGGAGGGGGAAATGCAGCGAGGACTCGTCGTGGTCGGAGCACTCCTCATTCAACTCTGTCTGGGGGCGATCTACGCCTGGTCGGCATTCACCGGTGCGTTGACCGCCAAGGGCGGACAGTTTGCCTTCACGGCTACCGAGAGCCAGGCCATCTTCTCGGTGGGCCTGGCGGTCTTTGCGATCGTGATGGTGCTGGCCGGTCGATGGCAGGCCAAGGTCGGTCCCCGGCTCGTGGCCTTCCTTGGCGGTGTCCTGCTGGGGCTCGGTTACATCGCCGCGTCGTTCGTCGGCCAGACCTTCATGGGCCAGTTGGTGACGATCGGGATCATCGGCGGTGCCGGGATCGGCCTGGCATACGTCTGCCCGATCACGGTCGGGATCCAGTGGTTCCCGGAGAAGAAGGGCATGATCACGGGCATCGCGGTGGCCGGCTTCGGATTCGGCGCTCTGCTGTGGGTCAAGCTGGCCGGACCGTGGGGTCACCTGATCCAGACCCAGGGCGTGCTCGGCACCTATCGGATCTTCGGGATCATCTTCCTGCTCGGCGTCGTGATCGGGTCGATCTGGATGGTCAAGCCGAAGGAGTACGCCGAGGCGGCAAAGGGCTCCACCAAGGCTGGCGTCCCGACCGGGATCCTCCCCAACCAGATGCTGCGGACGCCACAGTTCTACATCATCTGGCTCACCTTCGCGGTCGGCGGCATGGCCGGCCTGATGGTGATCGGCATCATTGCCCTCTTCATCAAAGACGCGCTCACGGCGACCGGCATGGATGCCGCTAAGGCTCTGGTCATCGCCGGCACGGCGATGGGCGTGTTCTTCGCCATCGCCAACGGTCTCGGCCGCCTGATCTGGGGCAGCCTCTCCGACAGGCTGGGACGGCAGCGGTCGGTGGTCATCATGTCCCTCTTCCAGGGCATCATGATGTTCGCGTTCTACTTCGCCATGTCCACCTCGGAGTGGCCACTGTACATCGGTGCGGCGCTCATCGGCTTCAACTTCGGCGGCAACTTCGCGCTCTTCCCGGCCTTGACTGCTGATGTCTTCGGCGCAGCCACCGTAGGCCGGAACTACGGTTGGGTGTTCACCTCCTATGGGGTGGGAGGGATCGTGGGACCGGTGATGGCCGGGGTATTCAAGGACATGGGTCAGGGCAAGGGCGTCAGCGCCTGGATGCCGGCGTTCGTAATCGCGGGCGTCGCCTTGGTCCTTGTCGCGTTGCTGATGACCCGGCTCAAGCCGGTCGCCGCTGAGGTTCGCGCGGCCGCTGGGCTGGCGCCCGCCAGCGCGGGTGCTGGCGGTCGGGCGTGATGGAGCAATAGCGGGGTCGGGCGCAGGGGCTGTCCCGCGTCCTTCCCCGGCACCGCAGCGGCAGGAGTTGGGGCAGTCCGACGCTCAGCCGCGGGCAGGCCGCCGGTGCACGAGGTTCCCTCGTGCCCGGCGGTTGTTTCGTTTTCGCCCGGGACTGAACTTCGTACTCCGTTGCCGCGGTGCAGCGCGAAGACGTGCGTGGGTGGGCCATCGCCGCTGCCGACCGACGAGCGGCCGCGTCAGTCGAGTGGGTGGGGGGAACTTCGAGGGGAGCGCGCGCCGCGCCGTCACGCCACCGCACCTGGCGGCCGGATTCCGGCTCGCCCGCGAGCTTGTACCTACAACTCTCAAGAACATATACGCGATTCCGTTCTCGGAATCACAATAGCTTGACGAAATTGTGACGATCGATTCAGCTGCTCGAGATCGTGAAATTCAGGAACAAATGAGGGGAATGACTGAGGCTTGACACACCACATTTTGGGCTCTAAGTTGGGCTCACGTTTCCGGGCTGGCGCAGTGGAGGGCGGGCGGGCCAGAGGGATCACCGCGAGCCAGTCGAGTCAGCCAAGCGCCCGAGAAGGAGGAGGGGCATACCGTGACATCCCGTGCTGGCGCGAGTGCTCTTTGGCGGGCGTGTTCGAAGAGCTACGAGGGCGGGATTGAGACGTGCCGGAATGCACCCCAGCCACAGGGCGTCGCCACGAGAGGCCAGCCGATCTTTCGAAGCAGCCACAGTCGTCCAGCGCATGCCTTGGCGTCTGGCCCGGCTCGTCGGGAGAGTCGGGAGAGACGGGTCGCGCAGGACCGAATGGCTCGCCGGCATCAGCCGGCCAACCCTCGGCCGACCTTCACGGGGCGTTACGAGTCGTCAGGATCGGGCTCAGAGCTTCCCGCTCCCGGCGCCAGGGCGGTGCTGAGGGCGCGCGGATCATGGTAGCCGACGTCTTCCATCCGGCTTATCTGACGTACGACTTCGGGCCGCACCACCCGTTCAGCCCAGTACGGCTCGCCATGCTCGTGGACCTCCTCGATGCCCTCGGATGTCCGGTGCATCCGGAGCTTCCCGAGCCGGCGACCCGCGCAGAGCTCCTCTCGGTCCATGGAGATCATTTCGTGTCGAGCGTGGAGGCGGCGGAGCGCGGCGAGCCGATTCCCGACCCTGAGGAGGTCGGGCTCGGGACGCCGGACGATCCCGTCTTCCCGGGCATGGACCTCGCCGCGCGCTATCTGGTCGGGGGCACGCTGCTCGGCGCGCGCTTGATCCAGGAAGGGCGAGCGGACGTCGTGCTCCAGATGGGCGGCGGCCTGCACCACGCGCAGCGCGACCGGGCGTCGGGGTTCTGCGTGTACAACGACGTGGCGGTCGCCATCCGCCATCTCCTCGACCGCGGTCTCTCCGTCGCGTACGTCGACATCGATGTTCACCACGGCGACGGGGTTCAGGCGATCTTCTACAACACGCCCGATGTCCTGACCGTCAGTCTCCACGAGTCGGGGCAGTACCTGTTCCCGGGTACGGGGGAGATCTACGAGCTCGGGGCCGGACCCGGCCGCGGCCGCGCCGTCAATGTGCCGCTCGAGCCGTTCACCGAGGGGGAGAGCTACCTCGCGGCGTTCAAGGCGGTGGTGCCGCCTGTGCTGAGCTGGTTCCGGGCCGACGTGCTGGTGGTGCAGGCCGGGGCTGACGCCCATTTCGGCGACCCGCTCGCCGATCTGCTGCTGACCACGCGGGACTACGAGAAGCTCTTTCGGAGCCTCTCGGATCTCGGTCGGAAGTTCTGTCGAGGCAAGATGATCTTCACCCTCGGTGGCGGCTACGACCTGGCCTCCGTGCCGAGGGTATGGGCGCTGCTGTACCTCGTCCTCCACGATCTGCCGATCCCGGAGGCACTGCCCGTCAGCTGGCGGGAGCGCTGGGAGCAGCGGCTTGGAGTTCCTCTCCCTGTGGCGTTGCACGACCCCAACCCGGGATACGCGCCGGTCGAGCGGCGCGAGGAGATCGCCACCCGCAATCGGAGCGTCACCGATCGACTGCTGGATTCGTTGATGCCGTACTGGTACCTGGCGAGCTAGATGAGGAAGCGCGGAACCACGCACAGATTGTCGACCGCACGATCCGGTGGCCAGAGGGCTGGCCGCGGGCCGTGCCTCGCAAACATCACGCCGTTCGAGGAGGCGGGGGGTCAGGTCGCCGAGCGCACCGACCCCCCGGGCTTGGTCCTCCGGTCAGGCACGAGAAAGGAGGCCAGGCGCGACCATCAACCCCCCTAGGTCCGGGGCAGGACGTCCTTGCGACCCGCCCAACCGACCGTGGACTTCAGAGGTGGGACAGAGAGGAGAATGACGATGGCTCAGGAGCAAACGCAGCGTCTCGTCGTTGTGCAGGACAACACGGCGAACCCGGCCCCGTTGGGGCTGCTGGCATTCGGCATGACCACGGTCCTGCTCAATCTGCACAACGCCGGTTTCTACCCGCTTGACAGCATGATCCTGGCGATGGGGATCTTCTACGGCGGCATCGCCCAGGTCATCGCCGGGATCATGGAGTGGAAGAAGAAGAACACCTTCGGCACCACCGCCTTCACATCGTACGGGCTCTTCTGGCTGACCCTGGTCGCCCTGATTCTGATGGGCAAGTGGGGGTGGATCCCCGCCCAGAGCAAGGCCTCCTTCGCGGCGTACCTCTTCATGTGGGGTCTGTTCACGCTCGTCATGTTCGTCGGAACCCTCAAAGCGAACCGGGCGCTGCAGGTGGTGTTCTTTACGCTGTTCGTGCTCTTCTTCCTGCTTTCCGCGCATATCGCCCTCGACAGCGCTGGACTCGGCGTCTTCGCCGGGTATGAAGGAATCTTCTGTGGCCTGTCGGCAATCTATGCCGGGCTGGCGCAGGTCCTCAACGAGATGTACGGAAGGACGGTCTGGCCCCTGGGTACATGAGCTCCAGGGGTAGGGGGTGAGGACAGACACCGCCCGAGCGGTGAGAAAGGGGAGATGGCATGGCGAAAGAGAAGGAAGGGATCGAAGTCAGTGAGGCTGAGGTTGCGGTGCACTGGAAGGAAGAGGAGAAGTTCTTCCCGCCGAGAGACTTCATCGCCCAGGCGAACATGACCGACGAGGACGTTTTCAAGCGGTTCAGTCTGGAGAACTTCCCAGACTGCTTCAAGGAGTACGCCGACCTGTTGACGTGGGACCAGTACTGGCACACGACGCTGGACACGAGCGACGCCCCCTGTTTCAAGTGGTTCGTCGGGGGCAAGCTCAACGCGAGCTACAACTGCATCGACCGGCACCTCGCCAAGTACAAGAACAAGGGGGCGATTATCTTCGTCCCCGAGCCCGAAGAGGACGCCCCGGTGGTGGTGACCTACCAGGAGCTCTACGTCCGGGTCAACGAGTTCGCGGCCGTGCTGCGGGACTTCGCCGGGCTGAAGGCCGGCGACCGAGTGACCATCCACATGCCGATGGTGCCGGAGCTCCCGATCACGATGCTGGCCTGCGCCCGCCTGGGCGTGATCCATTCGGTGGTGTTTGGCGGGTTCTCGGGCCGCGCCTGTGGCGACCGCGTCGGCGACTCCAAGAGCCACGTGCTCGTCAGCATGGACTCCTACTACCGAGGCGGCCAGCTCCTCGACCACAAGGTCAAGGCCGACGAGGCGGTCAAGGTCGCTGCGGAAGCCGGACACAAGGTGGACAAGGTGCTGATCTGGCAGCGCCACCACGGCAAGTACGGTTCCGAGAGCCCGATGGTGGAGGGGCGCGATTTCTTCGTGAACGATCTTCTGAAGGAGACCCGGGGCAAGCGGGTCGACCCGGTGTCGATGCCGGCCGAGGGGATTCTCTTCCTGATGTACACGAGCGGCACCACGGGCAAGCCCAAGGCGGCCCAGCACAGCATTGGCGGGTATCTCAGCTACGTCACCGGAACCTCGAAGTACATCCAGGACATCCACCCCGAGGACGTCTACTGGTGCATGGCCGACATCGGCTGGATCACCGGCCACTCGTACATCGTCTACGGTCCGCTTGCGCTCGCGGCGACCAGTGTGATCTTTGAGGGCGTCCCGACCTACCCGGATGCGGGGAGAGCGTGGCGGATTGCCGAGCGTCTCAACGTCAACATCTTCCACACCGCGCCGACCGCGATCCGCGGCCTGCGCAAGCTGGGCTTCGACGAGCCCGACAAGTACAACTACCGGTTCAAGCACATGACTACGGTCGGCGAGCCGATCGAACCGGAGGTCTGGAAGTGGTACTACCACAAGGTTGGCAAGGGTAAGGCGGTCATCGTTGACACCTGGTGGCAGACGGAGAACGGCGGCTTCCTGTGCAGCACGATGCCGGCCATCCATGCGATGAAGCCGGGCAGCGCCGGTCCGGCGGTGCCGGGCATCCACCCGGTGATCTACGACGAGGAGGGCAAGGAGCTGCCGGCCGGCTCGAACAAGGCCGGCAACATCTGCATCCGCAACCCGTGGCCGGGGATGTTCCAGACCATCTACGGCGATCGCGACCGCTACGTGGCGACGTACTTCGCCAAGTACAACAAGAAGAAGGACAGCAAGGACTGGAGGGATTGGCCCTACATGGCGGGTGACGCGGCCATGCAGGCAGCGGACGGCTACTTCCGCATTCTGGGGCGTGTGGACGACGTCATCAACGTCGCCGGTCACCGGCTGGGCACGAAGGAGCTGGAGTCGTGCTGCCTGCTGGTGCCCGAGGTGGCGGAGGCTGCAGTCGTCCCGCGCAACGACGAGCTCAAGGGGAAGATCCCCGATGTCTACGTCGCTCTCAAGCCTGGAGTCAAGCCGAGCAAGGCGATCGAGGACGCGGTCAAGAAAGCGATCGAGGACTCGATCGGCAAGATCGCCCGGCCGAAGGATGTCTACATCGTGCCCGACATGCCCAAGACCCGGTCCGGGAAGATCATGCGCCGCGTCCTCGCGGCCCTCTCGAACCGTTCCGACAAGGTCGGGGACGTGACGACCCTGATGAACCCGGAGGTTGTCGAGCAGATCAAGCAGATGGTGATGTCCCGCTGAGCGGGTGCCTCTGAGCAACGAGACGTGAACCGCCTGGCCGCGCGGCAGCGATCGACCGCCGCGCGGCCAGGCATCGGACACCCCGCACTGCCGCCGATGTAGACGATCCTCGAGGGGTCACGGCCCGCGAATTGGCCGCGCGAGGGGCAAGGGTCGGGAAGCCGCGCCGCATCCGCCCGGTTGCTCATCACGGCGGCACGAGGAGGCGCATCAGACCATGGCCGGAGCCGGTCCCCACCCGATGATTCAGATCCTCGACCTGCAGTTCGGTGCCCCCGGTGTAATCGGCGCCTTCGTGGTCCGCTCGAGCGACGGCCCGGTGCTGATCGAAACCGGTCCGGAGTCGACCTACGCGGCTCTCGAACGAGGTCTCCGGGCGATCGGCGAGACAGCGGAGGCTGTGCGGCACGTCCTGCTGACGCACATCCATCTCGACCATGCCGGCGCGGCGTGGCGCCTGGCCCGGCTCGGGGCCACGATCTACGTCCATCCTGTCGGAGCGCCGCATCTCGCCGACCCCGCCAGGCTCCTGGCGTCGGCGAGGAAGATCTACGGCGACCGCATGGACTCCCTCTGGGGCCGGCTCGAGCCCATCCCGTCCGGCCGCCTGAGAAGCGTGTCGGACGGGGAGATCCTGCGCGTCGGCGGGGTCAGCATCGAGGCGTTGCACACGCCCGGACACGCGAGCCACCACATCGCGTACCGCATCGACGGAGCCGTCTTCACCGGTGATGTCGGCGGCGTGCGGGTAGGCAACGGTCCGGCGGTCCCGCCCTGTCCGCCGCCCGACATCGACCTCGAGGCGTGGCGGCGTTCGATCTCCACGCTGCGATCGATCGGGCCCGAGACGCTGTACCTGACCCATTTCGGTGCCTTCTCGGACGCATCCGCTCACCTCGAGACCCTCGAGGAGGCGCTGGCGAGCTTTTCGGGTTGGGTGAGGGAAGAGCTGACCAAAGGCAGAAGCCAGGAAGACCTGGTCCCGCTCTTCGATGCCTTCACTCGCGGTTTCCTGGAGAGCCACGGGACAGGGACGGCAGAGCTGCAGCGCTACGCCCTTGCCAACCCGGCGTTCATGAGCGTGTGGGGCCTGGCCCGCTACTGGCGGACCGTGGCACCACGGGAAGCGGCCGAGACGAACTCCACCGCGTGATGGATCTGGGGCCCCTCTCGACCGAACTGGCAGCGGGTCATTGTCCGGCGACGGGCGGCCGTACCGGCGCGCCATCCGCGTCACCTCTGACCTGCGGGCGAAGCTCGATGGGGACGCTCCGGCGCCGGTGCTATCCTCGTGGTGCAGCTCGTCGAGAGGAGTCGGTCATGTTCAGGATCATCACGGACGCGAAGGATTTTCGCGAGCATGTGCTGCTCCGCGACGGGCAAGGCGTCCTGCTCCGGCTCGCCACTCCGTCGGACCGGCCGGCGCTCGAGGCGCTGATGGGCCGCGTGTCCGGACAGAGCCTCCGGATGCGCTTCATGGGAAGTATCTCGCAGGTGTCGCCGAAGTTCGTCGCCGGCCTGTGCGGTGACGACCTGCGCGATCGCGCCTGTCTCCTCGCCATCATGGGCGATGAGCCCGACATACGCGTGGTGGGGTTCGGCAACTACGTGAGCCTGGGGGTGCGGAACATCGCCGAGGTCGCGTTCCTCGTGGAAGACGCCTACCAGGGGCGGGGGATCAGCACGGCGATCCTCGAGCGCCTCGCAGGGATCGCGGCTGGCGCCGGGCTGGTCGGCTTCGAGGCCGAGGTCCTGTACGAGAACCAGCCTATGCTCCGGGTCTTCCGGGACTCCGGGTTCGAGCCCAAGCAGGCGCTCGACGGTGGCAGCTACCACCTCGAGTTCCCGGTTGCCGGAGCGGCCGCGGTGCGGGAGCGCGGGGAGCTCCGTGAGCGGATCGCAACGGCCAACTCGCTGCGCGGACTTCTCCGCCCCAAGGTGGTGGCGGTGGTGGGCGCCTCACGAACCCGCTCCTCCGTCGGCAGCCTGATCTTCCAGCACATTCTGAAGAACAACTTCACGGGCACGGTGTACCCGGTCAACCACCAGGCGGCCGCAGTCCACGGTGTCCGTGCCTATCCATCGGTCGCCGACCTCCCCGAGCCGCCCGACCTCGTGGTGGTGGCCGTGCCGGCCGACCACGTGTTCCGGGTCGCCGAGGACTCGGTGCGGGCCGGCGCAAGGGGGCTGATCGTCGTCACCTCGGGTTTCGCGGAAGCCAGCCCGGAGGGCGCGGTCCAGCAGGAACGTCTGCTCGAGATGGTTCGCTCGATGGGGGCCCGGCTGGTCGGGCCCAACTGCCTCGGCCTGCTCAACACCGACCCCGAGGTGCGGCTCGACGCCAGCCTCGCGCCGGTGCTGCCGCCGGTCGGACGAATCGGTTTCTTCTCACACTCCGCCGCGCTCGGCCTGGTCATTCTCCAGTACGCGGCCGAGCGTGGGTTGGGCTTCTCGACGTTCGTCTCGGCCGGCAACCGCGCCGACGTCTCAGGCAACGACCTGCTCCAGTACTGGGAGGAGGACTCGGCGACCGACATCGCCATGCTGTACCTGGAATCATTCGGGAACGCCCGCCGCTTCGCCCGCGTGGCTCGCCGCATCTCCTACCGCAAGCCTGTGTTGTGCGTGAAAAGCGCCCGCAGTCACGCCGGAAGGTCCGCGGCGCGCGCACATATCGCGGCCAAGGGCTTTTCCGACGTTGAGGTGGACGTGCTCTTCCAGCAAGCCGGGGTGACCCGGGTGGATACCTTGGAGGAGCTCTTCGACGTCGCGCTCCTGCTCGCTCACCAGCCGCTCCCACCCGGGAATCGGGTCGCCATCCTCGGGAACTCCGGCGGGGTGGTGACGATCACGGCGGACGCCTGTGAGGCCGGCGGCCTGGCGGTCGTCTCCGAGGCGTCCGCCGATCTCGGACCCCTGGCGGGGCCGGAGGACTACCGGCACGCAGTGGCCAAGGCTCTCGGAGATCCGGGTGTGGACGCTGTGATCGCGATCTTCCTCTGCGTCGGCGAGTGCGAGCCGCAGCTCGTGGCAAGGGGCATCAGACGCGGCGTGATCATGGCTGAGGCCCGAGGAAGCACCGCCAAGCCGGTCTTGCTGTCCCTGATGGGTACGAGCGGCCTGGTCGATCTGACCTCGGGCGAGCGACCCGGTGGCTCGGGGCGGCAGGTGATGTTCCCTTCGTATCGCTTCCCGGAGGCGGCAGTGCGGGCTCTCGTCCGCGCCGTCGAGTACGCCGCCTACCGACGCCAGCCGCCCGGTCGGCTGGTCTGGCGCGAGGACGTCGACCCGGCGGGCGCCCGCCAGAAGCTCGAGGAGTCCCTGCTGTCCGTACCGATGAGGTCGGGACGAGCGTGGCTCGAGGGCGAAACCGCGGCCAGCATCCTTGGCTGTTTCGGGATTGCCGTCGCCCCGGCCGAGGGCGGCGAGGGAAGGCAGGCGCGCCTGTGCAGGCTGACCCTGCGCTCGCACCCTGATTTCGGGCCGCTGGTCAGGGTTCGGCGGGGCGGGAGATCCGGCGTCGAGCGGGTGACGCCGCTGACCGATCAGGACATCCGTGGAATGCTCGAGGGGGTGGGCCTGCCGGGAACGGGCAGCGAGGCCGAGCTGCTCGTGCGGCTCTCGCAGATGGTTGAGGAGCTACCGTGGTTGGTCGAGCTTCAGGGCAGTCTGGTGCCGGGGAACGGGGGAGGTGCGGCGCTGGCCGCCGGTGTCCGCCTCGCCTTCACGAAGCCCGCCTGACGGCCGGGGGATCTACGATGGTTGCACGGACATCGACGGGCAGATCGAGCCGCGGCGGCGCTCGGCTGGGAAGGTGAGGGTGCCATGCTGGTACGGGACATCATGACCCAGACGGTGATCACCGTGACCGTCGAGACGACCATCGAGGACGCGTGCAAGATCATGCACGAGAAGAATATCCGCCACCTTCCGGTGCTCGCCGGATCGCGCGTCGTGGGTGTCGTCACCGACCGGGACATCCTGGGATCCACGAGCGCTGTGTGCATGGAACCGCTGCGCCCGAAGGGTCAGGTCGCCGATGTCATGGCACAACCCCCGAAGACCGCGCATCCTCTCGACTCGGTCGAGGAGACCGCGCGGACCATGCGGACGCTCAAGATCGGCTGTCTGCCGGTCATGGACGGCGACCGGCTGGTCGGGATCGTGACGGGCATCGATCTGCTCGATGCACTGCTCAAGCTGACCGGCGTCGACAAGCCGTCGGGGCGTCTCGAGCTGCGGCTCACCGATCGCCCCGGCGAGCTCGCTCGCCTGACCACCTTCCTCAGCGAGCGCCAGCTGAACATCCTCTCGATCCTCACCTACCCGGAAGGGAGTGAGAATATCCGCACGGTCCTGCGGGTGAACACCATCGAGTCCCGGCCCCTGGCGAACGCGCTGCGGAACGTGGGCTTCGAGGTGATCTGGCCTCCCGCCAAGTCCGAGCGCGGCTGACTGGCGGTCGTCGTCAACCCTTCGGCCGCCGCTCGCGGCCGAGAACCCCGGAAGCCCCCGTTGGCCTTCCCTGCGGAGGTGCAAATTCACGGGGAGCCGGTGCCCGAAGATGACGCATCCTTGACAGAAGAATATCGAATATCCGATTCTCGCCGAGAGCTCGGCGCTCGAGGGAGAGGGCATGACCAAGAAGGCCCCCGATGTCTTCGTGATCGCGTTTGTCCTGATCATCCTGGCGGCGGTGGCAACCTGGGTCTTGCCTGGAGGGGCCTATGAGCGTCGGACCGAAAGGGCAGGGGATGCGACCCGCGAGGTGGTCGTGCCGGGGACCTATCACGTGGAGCCGAGCAGGCCGCAGGTGGCCGCGATCTTCCTCGCGCCGCTGCGCGGGTTCCTCCGGATGGGCGCGATCATCGCTCTGATCTTCGTGGTCGGCGGCGCGTTCAACATCCTCAACGACACCGGCGCCATCGCCGCCGGGATCGGCAGGCTGGTCAAGCTCCTGGGTGGGCGGAGCTATCTGATCATCCCCCTCGTGATGACGGTGTTCTCCTTCTTCGGTGGCGCCTACGGGATGTGCGAGGAGGCGATGCCATTCGCGCTCATCTTCGTTCCGATGGCGATTGCCCTCGGCTACGACTCGATCGTGGGCATCTGCCTCTCCTTCGTGGCGGCGGGGGTGGGGTTCTCGGCCGGCTTCCTCAACCCGTTCACGGTGCAGATCTCGCAGGGCATCGCGGGTGTTCCGCTGGGGTCGGGAATCTACTATCGCCTCATCGTGTGGGCGGTGGCCACGGCGGTTACCATCGTGTGGGTGATGCTCTATGCCGCGCGCGTGAAGGCGGACCCGACGCGCAGCCCGATGCACGACCTCGACCGCCAACGGCGCGAGGAGCTCGACAAGGCGGAGGCGGCCAACGTCGAGTTCACCTGGCGGCACGGGCTGTGCCTGCTGATCCTGGCGGGCGCGGTGGTCGGTCTGATCGTCGGCTCGACGATGCTCAACTGGTATATGGTCGAATTCGGAGGGCTGTTCTTCGCCATGGGCGTCTTCGCCGGTCTGGCCGGCGGCCTCGGACCGAGCCGACTCGCCAAGTCGTTCGTCACCGGTGCGAAGGACATCGCGGGAGCGGCACTGATCGTCGCGTTCGCCGGCGGCATCGTGGTGATCCTCGAGGATGGTCACATCCTCGATACGATTCTCTACGGCATGGCCTCGGTGACCTCCCACTTCGGCGGTGTCGTCGCGGCCCAGTCGATGTACGTTCTCCAGCTCATCCTCAACTTCTTCATCCCGTCGGGCTCGACCAAGGCCGTGTTGACGATGCCCTTGCTCGCACCACTCGCC
Source organism: Acidobacteriota bacterium (assembly GCA_050257595.1). GTDB lineage: Bacteria > Acidobacteriota > Thermoanaerobaculia > Thermoanaerobaculales > Thermoanaerobaculaceae > JBLMXF01. Next base: position 89,354 of record JBLMXF010000025.1, read on the forward strand.
GACCTCTCCGGCATCACCCGCCAGACCTTGGTGCTGGCTTACCAACTCGGGGCGGGATTCACCAGCATGATCATCCCGACCTCCGGCGTGACCGTGGGGACGCTCGCGCTTGCCAAGATCCCCTATGAGCGATGGGTGAGGTGGCACTGGCCGATGCAACTCGGCTTCTTCGTCCTCTCGCTTCTGGCCCTGGTGTGGCCGGCCCTGACGAACTGGAACTGAGCGCATCGCTGGCGTCCCGCCGCCCGATAGTCGGGACTCCGGACGGAGCGGTGCAAGCCGCCACCACGGCCGCGCGGCGATGCTCGGGCCGGACCACGACCCGGGCGTGCTCCGCCGGAGCGAGTCGGAGCGCAGTCTCAGTCGGTCGCCTTGCTGACCCGATCTCTCGTTTGGTCAGCAGGATCATGCCCTCTGATGTGGGGTTCCGAAGCGAGGGGGCATGCCTCGATCGGGATCGCCAGTCGGCTTGACATGTGACGTTTCATGGCGTATTGTCATCAAAGTTTCGTGATTTTATATCAAATATCGAGGCCGTATGCCGCGAGAACGCAAGGCCCTCATCCACACGCAGCTCCCGCATCAGGTGGCGGAACGTCTGCGGGCCGATATCCTCGAGGGTCGGCTTCGGCCGGGCGAGTGGCTGCGGCAGGAGAAGCTGGCGCAGGAGCATGGGGTCAGCCAGATGCCGGTCCGGGAGGCGATCAGACAGCTCGCCGCCGAGGGCCTCGTCGAGCACGTCCCGTATCGCGGGGCCCGGGTGGTGGAGTTTTCCCGGGCGGATGTCGAAGATCTCTACCAGTGTCGCGCTTTCATCGAGGGGAGCGCGGCGAGATACGCAGCCTCCTGCATTACAGACCAGGAGCTGGCCGAGCTCGAGGCGCTCCACCAGGCGATGGCGGCGTGTGATTTCCCAGGTCAGATCGCCGAGTACCGCGAGCTCAACCGCCTGTTTCACGGAGTCATCTTCACGGCCAGCCAGCGTTCGTTCCTGGTCCGCACCCTCGCCCAGCTGTGGTCGGCCTTCCCATCCATGCTGTGGAGCAACATCCCGCGCGTGGCGGTGACGTCGGTTCCCGAGAGGGACGAGCCCGATATCGTCGAGCACGCGGAGATCGTCGCGGCCCTCAAGGCCCACGACCCTGAGAGGGCGGAGCGGGCGGTGCGCGCGCACATCGAGGCGGCCGGGCGTTCGCTGTGCTCGGCCATGGAGGAACAGAAGTGAATCGCCGTGCCCGGTGCGGCCCGCCGCCCCCACGGTTGGATGTCTACTCGGGCCCCTGCGTGCGCCACGGGGGCGCGGTTGCGGTGAACGACTCGGATGGGATTGCGGTGCCGTGGGCGGTCAACCGTGGTGCCGAAGGAGGAAGGATGCGTCACGTGCTTCGAGGTGCGCTGGTGGCTGTACTGCTGCTCGGCCTGGCGGCATCCGTGGCCGCACAGAGCGTCACAACGGGCAGCGTGCAGGGTACGATCAAGGACCCGGAGGGAGGTGTGCTGCCGGGCGCGACGGTGACGGCGTACTCCGACGCCCTGATCACCGGGCGCGCGATCGCGGTCACTGACAACCGCGGTTTGTACCGCTTCCCATCTTTGCCGGTCGGAAGCTACGCCGTCGAGGCCGAGCTCTCCGGCTTCCAGACGGTCCGGCGTGAGGGCGTGAGGATCCAGATCGGCCAGGCGCTCAGCATCGACTTCGTGCTCCCGATCGCCAAGGTCAAGGAAGAGATCATGGTCACGGCCGAGGCGCCGGTCGTCAGCGTGGTGAGCAACACGGTGTCGACCAGCTTCGACACCGGTTTCCTCGACCGCCAGCCGGTCCAGCGCAACTACTACTCGCTGCTCTCGGCGGCGCCGGGCGTGACCATCGACATCACCTCGTCGGCCGGCAGTTCGATGATGGCGTACGGCGGCACCAGCCAGTCGCAGAACGCCTACACCCTCGACGGAGTGAATGTCGCCGACCCCGCCAGCGCCGAGTACTGGCTGCTTCCCAGCATCCAGTGGATGCAGGAGATCCAGATCGGTGGTCTGGGCGCCAACGCCGAGTACGGTGGCTACACCGGAGGTGTGATCAACGGCGTGACCAAGTCGGGCGGCAACGAATTTCACGGTGGCATTGAGTACTACTACCAGCCGGAGTCGTGGGTGAGCAACAACGACCCAACCGGCGAGCAGTCGAAGTCCAAATTCACCGACGCCGCCGTCAGCCTCGGCGGCCCGGTGGTCAAGGACAAGCTGTGGTACTTCGTCTCCGGCGAGTACTGGCGCCAGCAGCAGAAGCCCGTCGGGGCCATCGAGGCGGACGACCGCAAGGTGCCGCGCTACCTCGGCAAGTTGACTCTGCAGACCGATCCCGCCAACCGTTTCAGCCTCATGGCCGAGCACGACAACCTCACCCACGACCGCAGGGGCATCGACCAGTTCACGCTGCCCGATGCGACGTCGAAGGAAACGTCGCCCAACTACACCTTCGCACTGGCCTGGGAGTCGCTCCTCAACGCCTCGAACTTCATCGACCTCAAGCTCACGGGGTTCGACGGGCGGCTCGATTTCCTGCCGTACCACGGGTTCGACACTCCGGGCCGCTACGACACCTACTCCGGGTATTCCTGGGTGAACCAAGGCACTCGAGAGCAGAACCACAGGCATCTTGTGACGCTCGACGCCGCGTGGAGCCTGTTCCAGGACGGCTTGTTCGCCACCAACGATTCGCACGCGTTCAAGGTCGGCGCCAGCTACGAGAAGAGCTCGTCGAGCGATAACTGGACCGACAACGGTGGATTCGTCTACTGGGACGACTCCTCCCTCTGCCCCGGAAACAACGACGACGAGAGGTTGGCCGCCTACTTCGCCGACCCCGAGTGCGGCGCCTACTACACCGAGGCCGGCTACGAGAACTACCACGAGTGGCTGCAGACCTCGACGATCAACCTCTATGCGCAGGACACGATGCGGCTCGACCGTTTGACCATCAACTACGGCGCCCGTTACGGCAACTACAAGGGCGGCTTCCAGTCCGGTCACGGCAACACCGACGTCTACAACGCGACCTTCGTCGACCCGCGCATCGGCCTCGTCTGGGATGTCTCCGGCGACTCCCGCACAGCGCTCAAGGCGCACTGGGGGCGCTACCACGAGAAGATGCTGGGCTATCTCTTCGACCGCGAGGCATCCGGGAAGGCCACCACCGGGTACATCGACTGCTACTGGAATTCCGACACCGGCGCCTACGACGACTGCTCCACGACGGAACCGCAGTACGCGAGAATGGGGAGCTACGGCCACCAGTACGTCGACGAGGCGCTGCTCACCGCCGAGCAGCAACTCGGCCGGAACATGGTTGTCGGCGTGGACCTCATCGACCGCCGGTGGCACGACATCATGGGGATGGTCAACGCGAACAACGACTACGAGCTGGTGATCGCGCACGACAATCCCCTCACTGGTGGCGATCTGCCGATCTACAACCTGCTCTCGCCGCAGGATTGGGTGCTCACCACCGACAATCCCGCCTACCGCAAGTACCAGTCGGTGATGCTGCGCTTCAACAAGCGCTACGCCGACGGCTGGTCGCTGATGAGCTCGCTGGTGTGGACCGATCTGAAGGGGAACGAGTACAAGAACAACGGGTACGTGAACGAGTTGCGGGACCGCAACGGGCTCACCAACGCGGACGGGCGCATCGACCTGTCGTTCAACAAGTGGGAGTTCAAGCTCTCGGGCGCCGTCGACCTCCCCTTCGGGATTCAGGCCAGCGGCCAGTACACCTACATGTCGGGGATGTACTGGCAGCCGTACGTGCGCATCCGCGGGCTCGACTACAACGGCGTGGTCGGCAGGAACATCTACCTCGTGCCGCGGGGCTCGTACAAGTTCCCCGACCGCAACCTCATCGACCTGCGGCTCGCCTGGAGCCACAAGTTCTCCGGCGGGCTCGGCCTCACCGCGTCGCTCGAGGGCTTCAACCTGCTGAACAAGTCCACCGTGCTCAACGTCTCCCAGCAATGGGGCACGTACAGGATCTCCAGCGGGAGCTGGTCACAGACCTCGAGTTACGGCGAACCGACCACGATCGAGAACCCGCGCCAGGTTCGGGCCGGGATCCGGATCGAGTTCTGAAGTGCTGTTGCCACCTTGCGAAGGGGCGGCCGTGAGGCCGCCCCGCTTTTCTCGCGGGAGGAGCCACGTGAACAGGATGCTGAGCTCCCTTGTCGTTTTGTGCCTCACGACTGCAGCCCTTGCCGGTACCCAGCCCAAGGGAAACCTCGTGCTGATCGGCGGGGGGGAGAAGCCCGCCGAGGCGATGAGGAAGTTCGTCGAGCTCGCTGGCGGACCACAGGCGCTCATCGTGGCCATCCCTACCGCGTCGGAGGAGCCGGACACCGGCGAGTACTACGTCAAGCTCTTCAAGGAACAGTACGGCTGTGCCAACGTCGTGGCGCTCGACGTCAAGACCAAGGAAGACGCGATGCGTGCCGACTTCGCCGAGACCGCCGCGAAGGCGAGCGGGATCTTCTTCGGTGGTGGCGATCAGAGCCGCATCACGCGGGCGCTGCTCGACACCCCGGTGGGCGCCGCGATCGCTGACGCCTTCGCCCGCGGCGCGGTGGTGGGTGGCACCTCGGCCGGGACGGCATGCCAGAGCGCGCTGATGATCACCGGCGAGGGCGACTTCAAGGTGGTCAGGGCGGACGCCGTCGAGCTGAGCCGGGGGCTGGGTTTCTTCCGGGGAGTGATCGTCGACCAGCACTTCATCGCCCGGCAGCGCTCCAACCGCCTGATCTCGGTGATCCTCGAGCACCCCGACCTGCTCGGGGTCGGGATCGACGAGGGCACGGCGGTGTGGGTGCGGCCGGACAACACCTTCCGGGTGATGGGGTCGAGCTGCGTGATGGTGCTCGATCCGGCCGGTGCCGAGGTCCAACGGAAGCCGGGTGGGAAAGAGAAGGGTCTCCTCGGCGTCCACGATCTGCGCGTCCACATCCTGCTCCCCGGTGAGACGTTCGATGTGAGCTCGCGCTCCGTCGTCCGAACCGACGCCGCACCGGCGGCCGCTGGGTCGCCAAGGTGAGGGGCCGGATGGGCGGCAGGGCTCACGACAAGACGCGGTATCCTCGCACCACGGCGTGCACTGACGGGAAGGAGGGCAAGAGGATGAACGCCCCAGAACTGCTTCGCGCCGGAAGGGAGTGGCTGCTGCGGGTCGTGACGCTGGCCCTGCTTCTTTCACCCGTGAGCATCGTGGCGCAGGTACCGGAGCCCCTGACCTGGGACCAGAGCAAATCGGTCTACAACCGCCGCATCCACCCGCCCGAGGGCGAGGAGAAGATCGACTGGGAGGCACGCGTCGCCGGTCTCCTGCACGAGGAACCGGGCGACGTCATCATCACGGCAGTCGGGGACATGATCTTCAACCAGCAGATCAGCGGATTGCCCGAGCCGGCCCATCAGCAGCTCTTCCGGATCATGCAAGAGGCCGACATCGCATACGGCAACCTCGAATTCTCGATCAATTCTCATCCTGAGCTGCAGCGCCCCTTCTACAATTTCAGGGCCGACCCCATGTTCGTCTGGGAGCTTGCCGCGATCGGCATCAACATGGTGAGCATGTCCAACAACCATGCTCTGGATTTCGGCCCCGAGGGGCTGGCGGAGTGTCTGAAGGCGCTGGACCACGCCAGCATCACCCATGCTGGAGCCGGGCTCACCCTGGCTGCAGCACGCGCGCCGGGGACGACCGGCGTGCAGAGTCAGAAGACCCAATTCGCCCTGCTCTCCTACATGCGCTACTGGACATCGAAGTACCGCTGCGCCGACCCGGCTGCACCCTGCCTGGCCACGATCAACCCGGCGACCATCCTGGTCGCGGGAAAGGATGGGAAGACAGAGGAGGTCGAAGGGCCAGTGGCCAGCGACATCGAGGCCATGGAGGACGACATCGTCCTCGCCAAGCGGCACAACGACATCGTGATCGTCGCGCTGCACAGTCACGACCTGTCCCACCACCGGGCGTATGGGATCCAGGATCACACGCCGCCGAACGACGAGATCATGTACCACCGCGCGATCGACGTCGGCGCGGACATGGTGATCGGAAGCGGGCCACACGTCCTGCGCGGCATCGAAATCTACAAGGGAAGGCCGATCTTCTACAGCCTCTCGAACTTCATTTACCAGTACCGGACCCCGGACAGGATCCCGATCGACCTGATCCACCAGCGCGACGGCGAGGTCGAGCGGCCGACCAACGTGTCCGTGTGGGACCGCCGCGACCCGCGCCGGATCTTCGAAGGGGTGGTGCTACGGATGACCGTCAACCGGGAGCGCCTGAGGCGGATCGAGCTGATTCCCATCTCGATCGACGACGAGGGCCCCCTGTACGGCGTGCCGCGCCTGGTCGGGACCGCGCGGGCGAGAGAGATCCTCGACGTGCTGCAGAAGCTCTCGACACCGTACGGCACCACGGTCATCGACAGGGGCTGGTACGCCGAGGTGGCGCTGCCGGCGCAAAGCCACTGAGGGGCCCTGGACGGGAGGGTCGAGTCGTCGAGCTCGAGGCCTGAATCTCGGTCACGACTGAGAGCCGTCCCCAAGCCACGGGTCACGAGCCTCAAGCCGCTATCTCGTATTCGGGGGGCGAGCGGCCGGGCCGCGGGTCGACGGCGCGCTGGCGGGGTTGGCGAGCAACCATGCCGTGGCGAGCGCGAGCCGCGCCACCCGTTGCACCTGTCCGGCGTCGAGGCTCTCGGCCGTGTCCCCGGGCTCGTGGTAGCCGGGGAAGAAGTTGCCGAAGAAGCGGATGAACGGCACGTGGGCGCGGGCGAAATCGCGGTAGTCGCTGCCCCCGTGGGTGCCGTCGGTGCGGTCAAGGTGGAGCGCAAGCCCGGTGCCGTGCGCGGCTTGCCGCAGGGCCGCCTCGAGCTCGGGAGCGTCGGGAGGGAGGCCCGGCTCGACGAAGTCGGGCGGCTTCATGCCCGCCACATACGCCTCGCCCCCGGGTAGCCCCGAGTCGGAGACCAGCTTGCGGATCTCGTCGAGCGCCCACGGGTGGCCGATCATGTCGAGGTTGAGGTAGGCGACGGTGCGCGTGAGCGGCCAGAGGGGGTAGCGGACGAAGTGGCCGGAGCCCAGCTTGCCTTCCTCCTCGCCGGTCCAGAACGCGAACACCACCGTGCGCTGTGCCCCCCCGGGCAGTCCGGCGAAGGCCTTGGCGATCTCCAGCAGCGCCGCCACCCCTGAGGCGTTGTCGTCGGCGCCGGGGTAGACCACGTCACCGACCTCGCCGAGATGGTCGAGGTGGGCACCGAGGATCACCGCCTGGTCGCGCATCTGCGGGTCGGAACCGACGATGGCCCCGAGTGCATTGCGGCTCACGATCACCCGCTCGTCGCCGGTGATCTCGATGCTGGCACGGACCCCGGCCAGATCGCCCGGGTGGGTCGTCGCGGGTCCCGGGCCGGGGCTCCTGGCACCGCCAAGAATGGCCGCGGCCACCGCCGGGGAGATCCGAAAGAGGAGCGGTCCGTCGCCCCGCCTCGCCGCGTCGACAGGGAGGAAGACCGGCGGGCGCGCGTCGGGACTCTGCGACGCGGGTGGCGACCATCGGCCGGGGTCGACGGCGAGTACGGCCGAGGCGCCGGCCTCGCGGGCGGCGGCGAGCTTGACCGCGAAACGCTCGTCCTCGTCCTTGGCGTCGTACCGCCGCAGCAACTCGGGCGCGCGCCACGCATCCCCGGGGGGAAGGCCGCCGAGAACGAGCACGATCCTGCCGCGGACATCGAGCCCGCGGTAGTCGTCGTGGCCGAGCCTCGGCTCCTGGATGCCGTAGCCGGCGAACACCACCGGTCCGGCCAGCGACTGGGGCGCGACATCGGGAAGCAGGCAGTCCATGCCGGCCTGGAACGTCCGGCTCCAGCGCTCCTCGCCCTGCCGGCGCTCGATGGTGAGCCGTCCCGTCACCCCCCTGATCTCGCGGAGCGGCACCGGCTGAAAATAGCGGGAGTGCTCCGTCCCTCCGGACTCCTCGCCCTGGAGAGGCGGAACACCGGCGAGCGCCAGAGCGGCGGCCGCGTACTCGAGGGCCGCGTCGAGCCCCCGGCTGCCGAGCCCGCGCCCCGCGAGTCCAGGCGAGGCGAGAAACGCGACGTGGGCGGCGAGAGCGCTCTCCTGGACACCGCCGAGTGCCGCCGCGAGGGTACTGGGCAGGGGCTCGGAGGGCCCGGGCGCGACGAAGTCGCGGGCCACACTCGAGTTCGGCGGGCTCTGTGCATAGGCATGCCCCGCCACCGCGACGGCGGCGAGCAGGGAGAGGGTGGTGGCGGTCTTGCCCATGCCGATCTCTGCCGCCCCGGGAGTCTACCGGACGACCCGGACGACCGGCAGCGCGCCGTCCTCGTGGACCAGCGCGCGGAAGCTCGCGTACTGGTAAAGACCGTACATCATCGCCGGCTCGAGGACGAGCGCGGTCCGCACCGCGGCCTCCCCGGAGACCGCGACCCACAGGCTTCCAGCCGGCAGCGCGATCTCGTGAGGTGCGCCGCGCCGGACGATCTGGCGGCCCTCGTAACGCGAGTACACCTCGTCGAAGGAGTCCTCGACCCGCTGGAGCGTGCACGACTCGCCGGTGACCGTGCGGGGGCTGGTGAGCTGCTCGAACGGGATGCCGTGGTCGGTGAGAAGGACCCGGTAGCGGTCGGCGGCGCCCGGCTCGACAGCGTACCCGAGAGGGGTCGGCACGGTCAGCTTGACCGCCATCTCGGTCATCATGTTGGCGGTCGCGATCTCGAGCAGGCGGCCGGTGGCCGCCTCGATGACGGGGAAGCGCGTGATCGTGATGCCGGGATTGACCCACAGGTAGTTGACCGGGAGAAAGGCAGGCAGAGCCCGCCGGCGCGCCCGCTCGACCGCGGCGCGATCGTCCTCGCGATGCCCGCCGCCGTCGATGAAGCGCCGCAGCAAGACGAGGTACGCGTCGACGCGATCGGCCAGATCGGCCGACGGGTCCGGCGCGGAGCGTCTGACCGCGGCCTCGATGATGAACGAGAGGCCGCCGTACATCCCGATCGCGTTGAGGCCGCCGTCGATGTCCGGAGCCGACGGTCGCTGCTCCTCGTCCGGCGGGAGCCCGCCGACCGAGTAGCGTAGGAAGGTGTGGCCGGCCTCGGCCTCCGGGATGGTCGACTCGTCGACCCACCGCTGGGCGGCAGCGACGACGCCCGGGTCGAAGAGCGGGTTGTCGAGACCGTCCATGGTGATGTCGGGCCACGCGATCCAGCCTCTCTTTTGCCGCTCCCCGGAATCGCGGGTGAACTCGTGGCAGTCCACTGCGATGTCGGGCAGGACGCGGCGGGCCACCCGGTGGAGGGCCTGCGTTTCGGGCTGCTCGAGCTTCATGTGGTCGCGATTGAGGTCGGCGCCCGCGCCGTTGCGGCGGGTGTTCGCCTCGGCCCCGTCGGGGTTGACCATCGGCATCACCCAGAGATCGACACCGGCCGGGAGCAGCGCGGGGCGACGGACGATGTCGCGGATCAGGTAGAGGAGCGCGTCCTTTCCGGAGACCTCGTCGCCGTGCTGCTGGGCATAGAGGAGGATCTTCCAGCTCGGTCTCTCTCCCCGCGCGAGATGCACGAGGTAGACCGGTCTCCCGCCCGGGCTGGTGGCCTCCACCGTGACGTGGGCCGGCCCCGTGCCGTCCACCGCATGAAGGAACGCGGTCATCTCTGCGAGGGAGATCGTCCGGGCCAGCCGGTGGTGGTCCTCGGGGAAGGGTGCGGTGGGCGTCTCGCCGTGGACGACGACGGACATCAGAAGAACGAGGATGGCCGTCGCCTGGCCGATCGTGGGTCTCATATCACCCCCTACAGGGTTGCGAGCAGGTCGGCGAGAAGGACCGTCCGCCGGCCCAGCGAGTGGAGGTCGAGGTACTCGTCGTGGGTATGCATGCCATTGCCCACCGGGCCGAGGCCGTCGACGACCGGAATCCGGGAGGGGTCTGCCAGGTAGTTCGGAAACGAGATCCCGCCACGGTCGTCCTCGACCTCGAGGCGGAATCCTCGACGGGCGGCGAGCTCCACCGTACGCAGCACGAGGTCGCTCCCGGGGCCGTGAGGGTCGACCGGCGGTACCGAGGCACCACGCGTGAAGCGGACGCTGACCTCGTGCTCGGCGGCGACCGCCGCGGACAGCGCTTCGAGTTCGGCGAGCACGTCGCCTCCGTCGACCGGCGAGAGGAAGCGGACCTCACCCTCGGCCACCGCACGATCGGGAACGACGTTGCGTTGCCGCGAGGTGCCGAGCAGCCCGTGGTTGGCGGCGAGCGCGTCGACGAAGTCGCCAGTCCCGCCGATCAACCGCCCGACGTTGACCGTTCTCCCCCCTCCCGGGCGCGACAGCTTCTGCGCGCGGGCGCACCAGTCCGCCGCCGCCGCCAGGGCCGAGCGGCCCTGCCAGTACGCCAGGCCCGAGTGGGCAGCCCGGCCGGTCACATCGAGGTGCCACTCGACCAGCCCGCGCCGCCCCGCGACGAGCGTCTCGCCGTCCTCGCGCGAGTCACCCGGCTCGATCACGAGCACCGCCCGAGCATGTGCGCTCCAGCGGCGGACGGCGCGCTCGGAGATCGCCCCCTCCACCTCTTCGTCGGGAACCGCGACGACGAGCAGGTCGTCGGGAGGACGTCGACCACGCCGCGCGAGGAGATCGAGTGCGGCGAGAAGCATGACCAGGCCGCCCTTCATGTCGAGCGCACCGGTGGCAATCAGGTGGTCTCCCTCGAGGCGCGGGTCGGTGGCCGGGAGGACGGTGTCCATGTGGCCCACGACCAGCAGGTGGTGGTCCCCGACTCCCGGCCCGCGTGCGATCAGGAGCGGCTGCGGCACGCCCTGGGCATCTTCCTCCTCGACGATCTCGGCGGTCAGACCGCGGCGACCGAGCTCGTCGCCGAGGCGAGCCGCCAGGCGGTGCAGGCCATCCCCATCGCCACTCGCCGACGACACCGTGCAGAGCTCGATCAGGAGGCGCTTGGCAGCGGAAAAGATATCTTCGGGGAGCCGCTCCAGGGCTTCGGTCATCGAACCTCCGGCGCACGAAGTGTAGCGCGAAGGCCAGCCCAATGTGCACGTCTGCGCGGTCTTCTCCGGGCATCCCCGCGAGGCCCGGACGGCTGGGAAAGTACTCGTGTGCCGCCCCCGGTGGGGTCAGCGGATCGCCGGCAGGCCGGTGACCACCGAGGCGATCACCGCGGCGACGGTGGCCGCGAGGCAGGCAAACGCCGCGATCACGTGGTCGAGGCGCTCCTCCTTCCAGGGGTCGAGCCAGAACGACATCGCGTAGCCGCCGGCAAAGCCGCCCAGATGCGCCCAGTTGTCCACCCCGGGCATCACGAAGCCGAAGAGCGCAAGCACGATCGCATAGGTGAAGGCCTGCTTCCCGACCGCGCTGGAACCACGGCGCTGGCCATAGTGCACCATGGCGCCGAGCAGCCCGAAGATGGCCGCCGAGGCGCCGATGGTGAAGTGAGCGCCCGCGATGAAGCGCGGCAGGAACGGCAGAAACCCTCCGACCAGCGAGCTGACCGTGAAACCCGCCACCGACGCGGCGGTGTAGATGATCACCATGCGGGCAGGGCCGTAGGCCTCGGCGGTCTCAGGGGCGAGCTGGCGAACCCACAGCATGTTGAACAGGATGTGAAGCAGGCTGCCGTGCAGCCAACCCGCCGACAGGACGGTCCACCAGCGGTCCAGCTCGAAGACCGGGATCGCGCCGCTGGCCCCGAGCAGGAACAGGCTCTTCGTGCTGGGGGCGAAGAGATCGAACAGGCCTCGCATCGCGATGCCCGCCGGGTCGATCGCGAGCGAAGCGAGGTAGAGGGCCGTGCAGCCGGCCAGCACGGCCGAGGTGAAACCGAAGTCCTGGCCGAGCTTGCGGAGCAACGGCGCCATGCCCCACATGCCGGGCCGCCAGCGGCCGCAGTTGAGGCAGCGCTCGTCGTTGACGCCGACGAGCCTCCCGCAGGAGGGGCAGACCACCGACCCGGTGCGCTTGCGCGTGAACATGGTCGCATTATGCCTGGTCCGGGGTCCGGGGTCCGGGGTCCGGGGTTCGGGGTTTGGGGTCCGGGGTTTGAAGACCGAGGGCTGAGCGACTATTCCCTTGGCGACAGCAGCCAACCGCGGCCAGATCTGGGCTTCTCTCGGTCTCCGGACCCCGTTGCCCGGTCTCCGAGGCTCAGACCCAGACGCCGGGGATCGCGCGCTGGCAGTCCGGGCAATGGCCGTCTCGCAGCCGATTCCCCCGGACCAGGAAGCCTTCGCGGCGGATCACCACGGTGCCGCATCCGGGACAGCTGGTGTTCTCGGCGGGGTGGCCGGGGACGTTGCCGAGGTAGACGTAAAGCAGGCCTTCGGCCCGCGCCACCTGCCAGGCCCGCTCGAGGCTCGTGACCGGCGTCGGGGGCAGGCTGGTGAGGCGGTAGGTCGGGTGGAAGCGGGTGAAGTGGACGGGTTGCTCGGGACCGAGGTTGGCCTTGACCCAGCGGGCGAGGTCCCGGATCTCGACCTCGCTGTCGTTGAGCGTGGGCAGGAGGAGGACGACGATCTCCAGCCACACACCAGCCTTGCGCACGTTCACGAGGCTGGCCAGCACCGGCTTGAGCTCGCCCCGCACGACATCGCGATAGAACGCCTCCCGGAAGCTCTTGACGTCGATCTTGACCGCCGTCAGGAGCGGCAGCACGTCGTTGAGCGGCCGCTCCTGAATATAGCCGTTGCTCACCACGGTGGTCCGCACGCCGAGCCGCCTGCCCGCCGTGGCGGTGTCGCGGACGTACTCCCAGAAGACGACCGGCTCGGAGTAGGTCGCCGCGAGCAATGGCACACCGGCGCGAGCGGCCGCTCCGGCGAGCTCTTCCGGTGGCAGGAAACGGGCCGGGACCTGCTCCGGCCGGAACTGCGAGATCTCCCAGTTCTGGCAGAACTTGCACTCGACGTTGCAGCCCGCCGTCGCCCACGACAGCGCGTTGGCGCCGGGAAGCACGTGGAAGAAGGGCTTCTTCTCGACGGGGTCGACATGGGCCGTGCAGGCGACCCCATGCACGAGGGTGAGGTAGGTGCCGCCGCGATTCTCCCGCACGCCGCAGGCACCTCGCTCGGCGTCGGCAACCTGGCACCCGCGCGGGCAGAGCTGGCACTCGACCCGGTTCTCGGGGAGCTTGCGGTACCACGATGCCTCTCGCGCCGGCAGGTCATCCGCGTCCACCTGGGCGCCGGGGCGGAGGTCGGGAAGGGCGTCGCAGGGGCGGGAGAGCAGGCTCGCGACCGCACCGCCGGAGGCGGCAGCGAGCAGATGGCGGCGACTCAGCCGGCCACTCATCCCCGCACCTCGCGGACGGTGGCCGGATCGCCGACGCCCAGGCCATAGGCCGACGCGGTCGCGATGAAGTGGGGCGCGCGGCCGGCGGCGGACACACTCGGCAGGCTGTGGCGTTCCCTCTCGGCGTCGATCAGGCGCCACGCCCAGGCGTCGACCGCCACTGCGTCGGTCGACGCGATCACCAGACCGAGCGGCCAGGTCGCGTCGGGGCGCCACGCCGGGCCGCCGTGGTACTGGCCGGTGACGCCGTCGACCACGGTAAGCCGGAGCTTGTCGCGGATGAAGCGGTGACGGACGACATCGGCGACGAAGGGGTCGCAGTGGTTGTCGTGGTACTTGTTCGGGTTGTTGATCACCCCGTACCAGTTCTTCAAGCTCGCGGAGATGCCGGCCAGATCGTGGTCCTTGACGACGCCGAAGCCGACCAGTGCCGTGCATGTGGTCGAGACGAGGCGCGCGAAGCACGAGCCGATCGCGCCCGAGGTCGAGGGCTGGCCATCCCAGTCGGTGTCGACCCCGACGCAGCGGTAGTCGCCGCCGTCACGGCGGATCGTGTAGCGCGCCCGCCGCAGCTCGCGGCTCGAGCGTTCGAAGACGATGATGCGCTCGGCCGCGACGCCGTGCTCGCGGAGCAGACCGACCAGCGCCTCGACTAGTTCGACCCTGGGAGAGAGCGAGTTCGCAAGGCAGTTGAGCTTGATGCCGACCGTGTCGGAAGGGGAGAACAGCGCGGCCACCGCCCGCGCCGGTGTCGGCTCGCCGGTCGCGGCCCGGAGGGCGCGCTCGAGGGCGGCGCGGGCCGCGACCCGGTCGAGGTGTGCGCCGGGAGGCGGTGTTGCCAGCTCGGCCAGGCCGATGCGCCCCGGCCGCACAAGCGGCCCGGAGCCGGCACGCGCGAGCCGGAGCGAGGCCACGGCGCCCGCCCCGAGCAGCGCCAACTCGCGCCGCGTCCACCTCTCCTCCATTACTCCGGCTCGCTGAACACCTGGGCGGTGAAGACCTCGAACGTTGCGCCGTGATGCCAGGCGTCGGGCGGCAACCCGGCCTTCACGGCGAGCTGGGACAGGAACACGTCCCGGGTCCAGCCCGTCTCGGTGGCGACCTGGGGGAGGAAGACGGCCCTGCGTCCGCCTTTGCCGAGCACGACGCCGTGGACACCCATCTCGATCGCCTCGGGACCGGCCACCCGCGTCATCGGCGACAGCACTGACACCTCGAGGCTGATCGTGCTCAGCTCGTCAGGCTGGAGGGCCGGGAAACGGGGATCGTGGGCGGCCGAGGTGGCGGCGTGAACGACCGCGTCGACGAGCGGCTCCCGCGCCTCCATCACGCCGATGCACCCGCGCAGGCGCCCCTCGCGAACGGCTCTGGCGCCGGTGTTGTGCAGGGTGACGAAGACCCCGGCCAGGGCGGCCAGGTTCCCTGCGATGGGATGACCGGCGAACCAGTGCGCGAGGGCGCCGTCGTGAGTGAGGTGCGTCTCCAGCGTGGCCCTGGCCAGGGAGAGGACGGCCTTCTGCTCATCGGCGTCGAGGCTGGTCAGGGCCGGATCGTTCCGCTCGTCCCGCCACGCGGACCAGCTTCCGGTGAAGGACACCGCCGCGTACGTCACGACCTGGGACCAGGTGCCGCTCACCTCGCCGGACGTCGTCACGGCCAACACCTGCCCGTGGCCGTTGAAGGCGTGGCGGAGGAGTTCGAGCAGCACCGAGATGGGACGCGCGCCACACACCGTGTCGCCGCTGACCTCGACCTGTTGCCAGAAGCCGTCGGCATCGATCGCGGCTGCCCTGCCGGCGGTCTCGCGACCGAGCTCGAGAAGAGCCTTACCGACCCCGCGGTCACGACCGAAAGGCGCATAGCCGTAGGTCGCCCCGTGGTGGGTGAAGTCCGAAGACACGACCACGATGGTCGTCGGGTCGAGCAGCGCGGCGAGACGGTGGGCCATGGCGATCGCGGTCTCTCGGTCGGTGGCGTGCCCGACCAGGACGGGCACGATGGGCACGGCGCCGACCGTCTCCTGGAGAAACGGCAGCTCGACCTCGAGGCAGTGCTCGGGCTCATGGGCCGCTGGAGGTCCGGAGAACTCGGGAGACCCGCGCAGTTTGGCGACCGCGGCCAGGTCGATCGGGAGGTCGCCGAGCGGCGTGGCGAACGCCGTGACACCCGCCGCCGGCAGCGCTCCGCCCGAGAAGCCCGCATGGTGGGACGGTCCGAGCAGGATCGCGCGCCGGACCGTCGCGTGGGCCAGCCCGGCGAAGGCCCTTCCGGCCGTGGCGCCGGAGAAGATGTACCCGGCGTGCGGCACGATCACCGCGATCGGTGCGCCGCCGGCCTCCTCCCCGCGCAGGTAGCCGCGGACATCGGCCTCCAACCTGGGCCGATCCCCCGGGTAGAACGAGCCGGCCACCGCGGGCCGGCGCACCTCGGCGTGCGCGACGCTGGCGAACATGATCACCCCCAGGAGCAGCTGCAGGTCTCTCACACCACTAGGAATAGTCCCGCCGGGCCCGCTCCGCAAGTGCCCGCTCACCCCCGCTCGGGCTCCAGCACCATCCGGTTGAGGGGCGAGCGAGTCTCGCCGACGGAGGTGACGCGGATGGCCGCCGCTTCCCCGACCGGGCATCGGTTCTCGCAGATCCCGCAGCCGACGCACGTTGCCGGGTCGACGCGGGGCTTCTGCAGTCGCCGCGACTGGCCGTCGCGACCCACCTCCTCGGCCAACTCGAGCCAGATCGCCTTGGGGTCGGTGGGGCACATCTCTTCGCACACGATGCAGGGGGTGTGCATCGCCCAGGGCAGGCAGCGTCCGCGGTCCACGAAGGCGGTCCCGATGCGCACCGCCGGCCGGCCGTCGTAGCCGGTCTTGCGCGCCGGTGTCAGCCGTTGGATCGCCCCGGTCGGGCATACCTCGCCGCAGCGGGTGCAGGCGAACTCGCACCAGCCGCGCCGGGGCTTGAGGACCGGGGTCCAGAACCCCTCGACGCCAGCCTCGCCGATCGCGGGGTGGAGCGCGCTCGTCGGGCACGCCTGCTGACACAGCGAGCACTTGACGCAGCGGGCGAGAAAGTCGCTCTCGGCCAGCGCGCCCGGCGGACGGATCAGCTCGGGGCGGGCCTCCTCACGGCCGCCGCCGGTGGCACGCAGGAGCGGCGCGACGGCGAAGGCGCCCAACGTGGTGCCGATCAGGTAACGGCGGGAGAGATCAGGCTGCCGCGGTGGTTGCGGGAGCGGCGGTACGAACCGGTAGGTGATGGCATCCTCCGGGCAGCCGGGCAGGCAGTTGAGGCAGACGTGGCACTCCTGCACCCGGTGGCTGCCCAGGGGCTCGTCGGCACCCTGACAGGCGAAGGTGCACAGCTTGCAGGTCGTGCAGGAGCCGTCGCGGCGGTGGATGCGGAGCAGCGAGAAGCGGGCGAACACGCCGAGCAGGGCTCCCAACGGGCAGAAGGCCCGGCAGAACAGACGCGGGATCCAGCGGCTCGCCATCACGATCACGAGCAGGAGGAGGGCGGCGAGCCAGCCGCCCGGGACCGGCCTTCCCCCCGGGAGCAGCGGCCACACCCCAGAGGCGAGGCCGCGGGTGAGGAGGGAGAGGGGATCGAGCAGCCCACTCTGCACGGTGCCGGCCAGCGCGGCCGCCAGCAGGGCGACGAGCAGGTAGGTCTTGATCGCGTACCAGCGCCGGTAGCGGTTGACCAGCAGACTCTCGCGCTTCGAACGGGGGGAGAGCACCCAGCTGGCGAACTGCTGGAGCGTTCCGAGGGGGCAGATCCAGCCGCAGAAGACGCGGCCGAGGAGAAGCGTGAGGCCGACGAGGACCAGGGCCCAGATCAGCGCCCCGGGCAATGTGCCCGCCGCAAAGGTGACGCCGATTGCCGACAGCGGGTCGGCGTGGTGAAAGGCCGTGAACGGGAGGTCGCGGCGGTCCCCGGCCGCCAGCCGGGCGAGGAGCCACAGGAACAGCGCGAGAAAGAATCCTTGATACACGATCCGCGTCCGCAGGATCGTTCTCATCGGCCCGCCTCGCAGCCGCCCGCCAACGGTCCGGCACCCGTTTCCTCGTGCCTCAAGGCCCAGGCCCTGGGCCTCATGCCGTGCCCAGCTCCCTGACCAACCTGGCGTCGCCGCGGCCGAGCCCGCGACGCTCGGCCTCCAGGATGAAGCCGAGCGAACGAGGATCGACGCCGAGCTGCGCCGCCCCCCAGGCATCGCACGCCACCGGATCGATCCCGGCCGCGACGGCATCGACCGACTTGACGTCCGCGAGGCTGCCGCCAGTCGGTCCGTTGGCGAGTAGCACACGGGTCGCGTCGACCACCGTGAGGGTCGGACGGAAGATCGCCCCGAGCTCCGCCATGGCGATGTTGATGTCCTGGTGGAGCCGGTTGCGTCCGCGCCCGAGGACGCCCAGCCAGTTCTTCATGCCGACCGTCACCCGTGACAGGCTGTGATGCTTGGCTACCGGGACGTTGATCACGCGGTCGGCCGTCAGGAGCTCGCCCATCACCTCGAGGCCGCTGGCGTAGCCTGACAGGGAGGCGTGGACCCAGTGGATCTGACCTGAGGAGACGACCCGGGCTCCGGCGGCTGCCGCGGCCTCGCTGATTCCCGAACGGGCGAAACACCTGCGCGGGTCGTTGCACGAGTTGTCGGACACCACCACCTGCGATGCGCCGGCAGCGAGGCACAGGCGAACGAGCTCGGCCACGACCTGGGGGTCGGTGTCGGCGGCTTGCGCCGGTAGGCGGTCCCAGCCCACGTTGGGTTTGATGAGCACGACCTCGCCCGGCTTGACGAAGCGCTCCATGCCTCCGAGAGCGGCAAGGACACGCCTTACGTTGGCAACCGGGCCGCCCCCGCGTGCCGCGACGGCCGGCGGCAGCGAGCCGGTAGCGGCCGAGCGCCAGTCGGGTATGGCGGCGGCGTCGGCCGCGAGCGAGCGGCGCTCGTGAAAGACGACGGCTCCGCCGCCGACCGCGGCGGCGACCAACGCGGTGGCGGAGATCCTCAGGGTCGCTTCGCGGCGGGTGATCCGGTCACTGGGAGAGTCGGTCATGATCCCTCGTGTTTCCAGGCCGCCGCCACGCGCGCGAGGGCGGCCCGCCCGTCGGGCGCCGCGGCGAGAAGCGTGAGTTTCAGGAGGTCGCGCGCGCCGACGGCGAGCAGGACGCTCCCGTCGGTCCACGTCGCACCGTCGAGTGGGGACGCGGCGGCCGGCCGCTCCGCCTCGGCCTGGGCGCTGGCACCCTGCGGATTCGAGAAACGGTAGCTCTCGGCGGCGACCTCGAACTCCCGGCCCTCCGTCGAGAACGTGTACGTGGTCACGACGCAGCTCTCGAAGCCGCGCGCGAGGTAGGCCTCGGCGGCGCCGTCGATGTACTCGTACAGGGAGTCGCGGTCGTAGTGCTCGAAGGGCGCCGCCGAGACCGCTCCCGCGGCGGTGGCCTCGGGGAGCGTCGGTCCGTGCGCCCGGCGGAGCGCCGCCAACACATCGGCCGGATCCTCGCGCTGCACGGTGGCGCGATGACCCACCCACACGACGATGCCGACGAGCGGCGCGAGAAGAAGCAAAGATCCCAGCAGCGAGCGGACGGGACGCATGACCCCCCGCGTGACACTATTGGTCCCGGTCCGGACAAAGTCAAGATCATCCATTGTCTTGCAGGACAGTCTCGAAATCACGGGCCGCCCGGGGCGTGGCCGCGGCGATCTCCGCCGCTATACTCGGAGTTGGAGGCCCCCATGCCCACGCGTCTCGCGCTGCTCTCCGGGATGGTGACACTCGTCGCGCTGGTGCCGGTGCTGCTGCTGGCGGCACCCCTGAGGACGCCGGCCGTCTCGCCCGCCGCCGTGGACGCCGCGGTCGCGAAACTGGTGGCCTCGCAGGGAGCGGCGCAGGAGATGCGAATCCGCCAGGGCGTCGCGCAGGTCGCGGCGCGCTGGTGGGCCGCGGACGGGGACGAGGCCACTTTCGTGGCGTTCTGCACGGCGAACTTCATCGCCGACCCGGCGCAGCTCGCGGCCACCTTCGCCCGTCTCGAGCAGGTCGAGGAGCAAGTCTACGGTCACCTTCACGAGGTACGCCGCGAGATCCTCACACCGCTCGACCTCGACACTGGACCGGTCACCGCCGTCGACCGCCTGCTCGCCGAGGTGGACCTCGCCGCGCACGTCACGCCGGACCTCTTCACCAGCAAGGTGGCGTTCGTCGCCCTCCTCAACTTCCCGGTCGACACCCTCGCGCGTCGCCTCGAGCAGGGCCGGTCGTGGGACCGTGAGACGTGGGCGCGCTCGCGCATGATGGACCAGTTCTCCTCGCGCGTCCCGGCGTCGGTCGGGCAGGACATCACCAGGGCCGGGGTCGCCGCCGATCAGTACATCGCGGGCTACAACATCCGCCTCGACCGCCTGGTCACTCCCGAAGGGAAGCGTCTGTTTCCCGAGGGGCTGCGGTTGATCAGCCATTGGGGGTTGCGCGATGAGCTCGCCTCGCAGTACGGCGCGAGCGACGGGCTGGCCAGGCAACGGATGATCGAGAAGGTCATGGAGCGCATCGTCCGGCAGGAGATCCCGGCGGTGGTGGTCGACAACCCCGCGGTGACCTGGTGCCCGGAGACCAACGAGGCGCGCCCGGTTCCGCCCGGGAGGGCCACCCCGCGCGGCCTCGATGCGCGGGAGCCAGACACCCGCTACGCGCGCTGGCTCGCCACCTTCCACGCCCTGCGCGAGGCCGATCCCTTTACCCCCACGGCGCCGACCGCCATCGCCCGCGCGTTCGATGTCGATCGGCAGATCCCCGAGAACGAGGTCGAGGCGCTCTTCGTCTCGGTGCTGGCGTCGCCCGAGGTGAGAGAGGTCGCCGCCCTCATCCGGCGCCGGCTCGGTCGCCCGCTGGAACCGTTCGACATCTGGTACCCGGGGTTCAAGGCGCGCGCCTCGCGGTCCGAGAGCGAGCTCGACCGCATCGTCGCGAGCCGGTACCCGACCGTGGCCGCCTTCCAGTCCGACCTACCGCGGATTCTCAACGGTCTCGGTTTCGCGCCGGAGAAGGCCGGCTGGCTCGCCGCCAACATTGTCGTGGACCCCTCCCGGGGAGCCGGTCACGCGATGGGGGCGTCCCGCCGGCAGGATGCGGCACACCTGCGCACGCGCGTGGCGGCCGGCGGGATGGACTACAAGGGGTACAACATCGCGATCCACGAGCTCGGCCACAATGTCGAGCAGACCTTCTCGCTCAAGGAGATCGACCACTGGTTCCTGAGCGGCGTGCCGAACAACGCGTTCACCGAGGCGTTCGCCTTCAGCTTCCAGAACCGCGACCTCGAGCTCCTCGGCGTGGCCGCGCCGGGTACCGGCTCGCCCGCGGAGGAGGCGCTGCCGACGGTGTGGGCGACCTACGAGATCGCCGGTGTGTCGCTGGTCGACATGAGAGCATGGCGCTGGCTGTACGCTCACCCGGACGCGACCCCGGCCGAGCTGCGCGAGGCCGTGCTGGCGGCGGCGCGCGACGTGTGGAACACGTACTTCGCGCCGGTGCTCGGCACGCGAGACTCCGAGATCCTGGCGATCTACTCGCACATGGTGGCCTACCCGCTGTACCTGCCTGACTACGCCCTCGGCCACATCATCTGGTTCGAGATCGCCGAGAAGCTGCGCGGTGGTGACTTCGGTGCCCAGTTCGAACGGATGGCCCGACTGGGCCGGCTCACGCCGGACGAGTGGATGCGCGAGGCCGTCGGCTCGCCGATCTCGGCTGCGCCGCTGTTGGCCGCGGCGCGCAAGGCGGTCGAGGCCGCCCGGTAGGGCACGGCTCGCACCTGCCAGCGGGGCGCGAGAGGCCGCGGTCTGACAGGAGGACGGGGGAACCGGCGCCGGGGGTGCCAGGCGGCGGGGTGCCGCCACCCGCGAGACCCCTACTCGAGTTTCTTGAGGAGCTTCTCGGCGTCGGCCTTGATGGTCGGGTGCTCGGGCGCCCAGCGGGGGTCGGGCGTCATCGCGATGATCGACTTCAGCATCTGGATCGCCTCGGGCCTCATCCCCTCGGACTTGTAGCTTTCGGCCAGATAGAGGCGGGTGAGCGCATTGGTGGGTGCGCCCTTGAGCGACTTCTCGAGGTACTCGACCGACTTCTTCTCGCTGCCCCCCTTGAACCACGGCAGCCGGTGGTACAGGCGGCCGAGCACCCTGTCAGGTCCCCACCCCTCGATCGCGGGGTCGATCTCGAGCGCGGCCTGCATCTCCTTCTTGATCTCCGGTACCAAGCTGAGCGATTTGAAGATGCCCTTAGCCTCGCCGTACACCCCGTCGAGGACGCCGAGCCAGAAGTGCCCCTCGGCGGCCTTTGGCTGGAGGGTCACCGCCTGCCTGGCCAGATCGATGCCGCTCTGGAAGATCGCCATCTTCTCGTCGTCACTCGCGCTCGCTCGGGTGTAGGAGCCGTAGAAGTAGCACGCCCTCGCCCCCTCCCAGCGCGCCTCGTACGATTGCGGGTCCTCCTGGGCGGCCTGGGAGAAGAGGTCGAAGGCGGCCTTGGCGCTGGCGGGTTCGGCGCGCTTCTCGTAGGCCAGCCGCGCCCTGGCAAGGGTGTCGGCGGGGCCCTGGGCGGCGAGCGGCGGAATCAGCGCAGCGACGACGGCAAACGCTGCGGCCGTGCTGATGCGAAGGGATCGTCTCATGGCGGGCTCCCTGCCCGCGAGTCTAGCACCGGGGTCCGGTGCATCCGATTGTCACGTGCTTGTGATCATCTATTACAATTGAAATGAATGAGTTACGTGTTGACGGCAGGTGCTGGAAGTCCGATATTGAAGGAAGACACCGTCCCACGGGGCTCCGGTGACCGCGGAAGTCGGGCGTGGAAGACAGGCCGCGGCCGGGGCGATCGCGGCACATCCCGTGCCGCCGGGGACGCGGACGGTGGTGGGGGCGGCATGCTCTGCTCCGAGTGCATCCGGGTCTTCGAGAGAATCGGCACCGCGCTCAACTCACCCATCGATACGGTCGAGTTCCTGACCCAGGTTGCGGAATCGATCGTCACGCACTTCCACCTCAAAGGCTGCCACCTTCGCCTGCTCAGCCGCGACCAGAAGATCCTCGAGCACGTCGCGTCGTTCGGGCTCAGTGACACGTTCCTCAACAAGGGTCCGGTAGAGGCCGAGAGGAGCGTGGCCGAAGCGCTCGAGGGCAGGTCGGTGGCGGTCGTCGACTGTGCCACCGATCCCCGCATCCAGTACCGCGACGCGATGGTCGCGGAGGGGATCGCCTCGATGCTCACCGTGCCGTTGCGGGCTCGCGGCCAGGTGGTGGGCGTGATGCGGCTGTCGACCGCCCAGCGTCACGAGTTCAGTGCGCAGGAGATCGAGATTCTCGAGGTGGTGGCGTCGTTCTGCGCCAGCGCGGTCGTCCACTGGATGTTCCACTCGATTCTCAGCCATATCACCGAGACGACCCGATCGTCGCTCGACCTCAAGTCCGTGCTCGGTGCGATCGTGCGGGTGATCTGCCAGGACCTGCGCGCCAAGGGATGCATCGTCGGGCTGCTCGACGCGCAGGGGAAGCCCATCGAGGCGCGGGAGTCGTTCGGGCTCAGCGACGGATTTCTCGATCGTTTCTGCGCGACCTTCGATGAGGACCAGCGGCGTGCCGCGGCGGTCGCGGGGGCGTGCGTGCCGGTTCTCGAGGTTCAGCACGACTCGAGCGTTCCGTACCGCGATGCGGCGGTCCGCGAGAAAGTCGGCTCCGTGCTCCACGTGCCGCTCGGCCTGGCGGAGCACGTGGTCGGCGTGGCGAGCGTGTTCACCTACCACCCCTACGAGTTTTCCGAGGACGAGCTGTTCCTGATGGCGACGATCGGTGAGCAGTGCGCCCTCGCGGTGAGGAACGCTCAGACCTACGGCGAACTCCGCCGCGAGTACCAGGGCCTGGTGGACGAGTTCCATAAGTGGTTCGAGGAGTACCAAACCTACCCGCGCGTGTGACCGGCTCCTGTTGGTGGCCGCGCCGACGACGGCCCGCCGGGCCGCCCGAGCGGGCGGCCCGGCCGCTTGCCGACGGTCGCTACTTTCCCGGAATGTAGGACAGGTCGGGACGGTACTGGAGCATCTCGGAGTACGTCGAGCGCGTGTTGTCGCGCACCGCCGCCACGAGCTCGGCGGACCTCCGCGGGCCGACGACCCCGGCAAGAGCGTCCTCGAGACCCTTGTCTGGAGGCTCCATGGCGGCCCAGTTGGCGCGGGCAACCGCGAGGACCCAGTGGGGACCCTCGCCGCCGCTGACCAGCCGGTACCACTCGTAATGAATCGGGAAGCCGGCCTTGTCGAGCGCGGCAGTGATCTCCCGGATGGCATCAGAGAAGGCGGCTATCCCGGAAGGCTTGATGAAGTAGTGGGTGAGCTGCGTCATCGCGCTCGGTTCCTTAGCACCGGTCGGCGAACTCATCTCCGGCAGGAACTCGTAGAAGGCGGGCACGGCCCGCTCGGCGAGCGGCAGGACATGGGCGAAGAAGTCGGCGTCGTCGGCCTTGTCGAAGTCGGGACGGGCGTCGAAGTCCTTCCAGTGGTGGCCGAAGCTGCCACCCAGGAACTGCCCAGCGTTGTCGCCGGTGACCACCTGCCAGACGAACCACGCAGTGGTGTCGTGGTGTTGGCGGTGCCAGTCGTAGTGCTTCTTGATCGCCTGGGCGAGCGGTTCCGAGTCGAAGCCCTTCGCCTTGACGGTGTAGATCATGGCGACCGTGCCCGGCTTTTCCTGCGCCCACGCAGGGAAGCACAGGCACACGGCCACAGCCACAGCCACAGCCACAACTGCTGCCACACGAAGGTTGCGCATTCTCCTCCTCCTTCGGGATTTTTCCGGACAACTCGATCCGGCGCCGGGGAATTCCCCGCAAGCGATCCGGGTGCGAGGCTCCCCGCTCGACCGGTCCACGCGGCACGAGGGGCAGAGACGACGCGGCTAGGGTGTGCGAGCGGTTCCGGTCGCGTCAGGGAGCGACACGCCTACGAGGCGGGCCAGGGTCGGGGCAAGGTCGTATGGGGTGCTGGGCCGCACTGCCGCTCCGGCGGTGAACGCGCCGCCCCAGAAGATCAGCGGCACGTGAATGTCGGGTTCGTGCTGGGTGCCGTGGCCGGTGCCCCGGCCCGGATCCCGGTGCATCAGAACCCCGCTTCTGGGAACGAGGAAAGCCTCGCCCGAGCGCTCGGGGTCGTAGTCGTTACGGGCGAACTCGGAGTTGGGATCGTCACCGGGCCAGCTCGCGATCCGCGAGGTGAGCAGTACGCCCTGGAGTTGCTCGCCGAACGTCTGTCCGACGACACTGGGGAGGGCAGCGTCGATCTCGCGTGTCCCGACCTCGCGCCCGGCCGCGCCGCAGGCGCCAGCCACGGTCCGCAAAGGGAGGGCCGGGCGGTTGTAGTAGACGCTCCACGTCTCGACCGCGGCGACCGGCCGGCTCGCCGGGTCAAGGCAGAGTGCATCGTCGAGCCGCCGGTTGAGACGCTCGACGAAATCGTGCGTGGTGCGGCCTCCGGTGACGAGTCGGCCGCCGGTGAAGGTGGCCTCGCGGCGCTTGAGCGCCTCCGGGATCATCGCGAAGCCATGATCGGCCGAGAAGGCGAGAGCGATGCGCGCCTTTCCGACCCGGGAGTCGAGCGCATCGAGGACGCGCCCGAGCTGGAGGTCGAGTCTTCGCAGGACATCGAGGTTCTCCTCCGACTCCGGTCCGTAGTTGTGGGAGACGGTGTCCTGCGCCGAGAAGGAAAGGGCGAGGAGATCGGGATTGACGCCCTGGCCGAGCTGCAGGCCGGGGTCCTCGATCACGACCACCGCCAGATCCGCGACGAGCTGGTCGATGAGCGGGCTGACATAGATGCCGGAGAAGTAGCCGTTCGGGTGCCCGGCGAGATCGTGGTCGAAGCCGAGACCCTCGACCGGGACCTGGAAGTCCCGCAGGTCCGGGACCGGCGTCGGCCATGCTGCCGGAGCCGGTCCGGACAGTGGAAGCTTGCGCCACAGCAGGCCGAAGCGCTGGGGCAGGCGACCGCCGGCCTGCGTGCGGTTGAAACCGTCGACCAGCGTGGCGACGCGCGCGCCAGACCGGGTGGTGACGCCGTAAGCAGCGGAGGTCACGAA
This sequence comes from Acidobacteriota bacterium, assembly GCA_050257595.1. Lineage (GTDB taxonomy): Bacteria > Acidobacteriota > Thermoanaerobaculia > Thermoanaerobaculales > Thermoanaerobaculaceae > JBLMXF01. Next base: position 114,851 of record JBLMXF010000025.1, read on the forward strand.
GCGACCGCTATCCTGGTCGAACCAGTAAACAGCCTCGCCCGGATCGTGACCGGCGAGGAAGATGGCCCCGCGGTCCTTTCCTGAGATCGACACCACTCGCGCCCCGGGGCGGGAGGCGACCAGACGATCGCCGAGAGTCGGGATCCGGAGGTTGCCGGGCCCTGGCATCGTTCCCCTGACGAAGGGCTCGGCCCGTCGGCGGTGACGGAAGTCGTATAGCCAGATGGCGTCCTCGCTGTCGAAGGTCACGCCCTCGCGGTTCGGGCCGAATCCCGTCCGCAGGAGGGCCGTACCGAGCGCGCCCGAGTCCTGCCAGGTAGCGAGTCGAGCGGCGAAGGCGAACACGTAGAGCCGTCCCTCCTTCTCGACCTCGCGGTAGAACATGGGTGGGAAGCCGGGCACGCCAGGAGCGGCCTGATCGGTGCAGGAGACGTGATGCAGGGGGCCGTTCCCGGTCTTCTCAAACCACGCGTTGGTCACAATCCCGGTCACCCTCGGTGGCGCTCCGGTGCCCAGGGAGGCGTGACCGGGGCCCGTCTCGGTGTTGAGGTGCCGGTAGCGGCACTCGGTCTCGACCTGGCCCTCGTCGAGGAGGCGCTTGAGGCCGGCTGTATACCATGGCCGGTAGATGGCGAGACGGGCCCAGGAGAGGCCGTCCACCGAGACGATCACCAGCAGCCGGGGAGGCGCGGGGGAGGCCGGCGGCTCGGCGGCTGCGACGGCGCCGAAGCAGGTCAGGAGCAGGGCGGCACCGATCCGGGTCGAGGCCAGGCGCGGGCTGGGAGGAGCTGGCCAGTGAGGTCTCATCGTTCATCTCCGGTCCTCATCATAGCCACGTCGCCTCGCAACGCCGGGGGAGGAGCCGCTGGTCCGCGGGGTCGCGACTGCCTTCACCGCCGGCTGGGACATTCAAACCTCAGGCAGGGCCGCTGCGTCTAAGAGGTCATGGAGGGCGTCGCAGAGCTGCACCCCGCGCCTGCGGAGGCCGGGGAGCCGGGCAGGGGCGAGGTGCGGGGCGCCGGTGTCGACGACCGACTGCTGGTTCGCCGCGCCCAGGCGGGTGACCTCGCGGCGTTCGAGGCGCTCTACCGCGCTCACATCGGCCGCATCCACGCGCTCTGTCTGCGCCTGTCGGGGCAGGCGTCGCTCGCCGAGGAGCTGACCCAGGAGGTGTTCATCCGGGCGTGGCAGCGGCTCGCCTCGTTCCGTGGCGAGAGCAGCTTCGGGACCTGGGCCCACCGGATGGCGGTGAACATCTTCCTCGACGATCGCCGCAGCCGGGCCGTGCGCGACCAGGCCGGCCACCTGGACGACGCTGGTGCTCCTGAACCGCGGGCACGGCCGCGCGACCCGGCGAGCGGGCTCGACCTCGAGCGTGCCATCGCCGCCCTCCCGGCGGGAGCGCGGACCGTCTTCGTGCTTCACGACGTGGAGGGGTGGGAGCACGGCGAGATCGCGGCGCTGGTCGGGATCGCCGTCGGCACCGCCAAGGCCCAGCTCCATCGGGCCCGGAGGCTGCTGCGGGAGGTGCTGGAGCCATGAGATGCGATGAGCTGGCGGCATGGTTCGACGACCTCATCGACGGAGCGCTCCCCGCAGCTCGCCAGCTGGAGGTGGAGCACCACCTCGCGAGCTGCGCGCGATGCCGGCGCGAGGAGCAGGCCCTGCGCGCGACGGTTCACCGCGCGCGAACCTTGCCGCGCAGCGTGCAGCCCGGACACGACCTGTGGCCCGAGATCGCGGCGGCGATCCGCGCGCACGGCACCAGCGTTCGAAACCCGACGGTGGGGCCGTCCCGCCCGCGTTGGGCGCTCGCCCTCGCCGCGGTCGTCGTGGTCGTGATCTTGGGCGGAGCGCTGCTGATCGGGATGCGGATCGGCCGCTCCGCCGCGACGGTACGGGTGGGGGAGCGGCGGCCGTCCGCGGCCCGGGTCGCTGGTGTCGGCCGGGAGCTCGAGCGGGGCGGCCGTGAGTACGAGAGGGCGAGAGCGCAGCTGCTCGAGATCCTCCGCGCGCGCCAGGGCTCGCTGGCGCCCGGGACCGTCGCGGTGGTCGAGCACAACATCGAGGTCATCGACGGGGCCGTCGGGGCGATCCGTAGCGCTCTCGCGGCCAGCCCGGCGGACCCGGCGCTCGGGCAGCTGCTCCTCGCGACCTACCGGCAGGAGATCGACCTTCTGCAGCAGGTGACGCAGCTCCCCGGCCGGGCGTGATGATCCGGACGGGGAGAAGGAAGAAGAAGGAAGAAGGGGGATGACATGAAGAGGACGATGATCGTGCTGGCAGCTGTGCTGGCCGCGGCAGCGGCACTGGCGCAGCAGGACGTCAACGAACGCCGACCGGCCGCGAAGGACGGGGTCGTCGAGATCGAGAACGTCGCGGGCTCCGTCAGGGTCGTCGGATGGGACCGCCTGGAGGTCGAGGTGACAGGCTCGCTCGGCCGCGGAACGGAGCGGCTCGAGTTCTCGGGAAGCCCGGAGCGGACGCTGATCAAGGTCGTGCTGCCCAGGCACGCCCACGACGTCGACGGCTCCCATCTCACCGTCAAGGTTCCGGGCGGCAGCCGGGTCGAGGCCAACACCGTCAGCGCCGACATCACGGTGGAACAGGTGTCCGGCGCGCTCAGCCTGGAGTCGGTGAGCGGTGAGGTCAAGGCGAGCGGCACCCCGATCGAGGTCAAGGCGAGCTCCGTCAGCGGCAGCATCGAGATCTCGGCCGGGACCGCCTCGACGAGGGTGAAGTCCGTGAGCGGGGACGTGACGCTCGTGGGCGCCGGGAAAGCGGTCGAGGCGAGCTCGGTGAGCGGTCGCGTCAGCGTCGCCGGCGACGATGTGGAGAACGGCGAGCTGGAGACGACCTCGGGGTCGATCCGCTTCGACGCCTCACTGGCGAAGAACGGGCGGCTCGACGTCAAGACCGTGAGTGGCGACGCCGAGCTCATCCTCCCGGCGTCCGTGATGGCCGACTTCCACATCTCGACGTTCAGCGGCGACATCGACAACGAGCTCGGCCCGGCGGCCCGGCGCTCCAGCGAGTACGGTCCGGGGAAGGAGCTCGACTTCACGACCGCCGGCGGCGGTGCGCGCGTGTGGGTGAAGACATTCTCCGGCAGTGTCTCCTTGCGCAAGAAGTGACCGCGGCGCGAGGGCGCGGTGGCGGTGGGGTGGGTTCCCCGCACCGCCGCCGTCGGCCGGAAGCTGTGGGAAGCCCACCCGCCGGTCGCCGGCGCGCTACACTCGCGGTTGCCGCCGGATGGCGCGGCACGGGGGGAACAGTGCGGAAGGTGACACTTTTCGGCGCGGTGACGCTGGCGGCCGTGGTGGCCGCCGGGTCGGCGGACAGCGGTCCCTATGACTCCCGGGCGGACGGGCTCGCGCAGCTGAGCGTCGCCGGCCAGCGGGCCGCTTCGGGGCACAAGAAGATTCTGGCGATCGTCGGCGGCAACTGGTGAAAGTGGTGCCGGGCCCTGGATGGGCTCCTCGACAGGGACGGCGCAATCCGGCGTGAGCTCGGGGCTCGCTTCGAGGTCGTCCACATCAACTACTCCAAGGAGAACAAGAACGCCGCCGCGATGGACAGGCTGGGTCACCCCGAGAAGCTCGGCTTTCCGGTCCTGGTCGTGCTGTCGCCAGATCTTCGGGTCCTCCACACCCAGGAGAGCGGCTCCCTGGAGACCGCCGACAAGGCCCACCCGGGTCACGACGCCCGCAAGGTGCTGGGCTTCCTCGAGGCGTGGGACGGACACGGGCGTTCGCCCTCGGTGGAGACCGGGGCGCCCTGAGCGCCAGCGGCGAGGCCGGCTCAGTCTCCCTGGGCGGGAGCGCTGCGCAGTGTGATCCTGAGAATCTCGCTGCGCCTCCACAGGCGCACCGGCGGACCCCACGTACCGGTGCCGCGACCGACGATCAGGGTCATTCGGCCGATCTCGTATAGCCCGGTCAGGAAGGGGTATTGGAGCCTGACGAGGTAACCGAACGGCCAGATCTGGCCGTCGTGGGTATGGCCGGAGATCATCAGGCCGGCGCCCAGGCTAGCGGCCCGCTGGGCCTCCCATGGGGTGTGGCAGAGGAAGACCGTGGCGCCCGCTGGCCTGCCCCCCAGCGCCTTGTCCACCGGATGATCGCCGCCGAGCCCGAACTGGCGGCGCGCGGTCAGGTCGTCGACGCCGGCGACAATCAGGCCCGGAGCAACCTCTTCCCAGCGGTCCCGCACCGTGCGGAAGCCGGAGTCATCGAACACTCGCAGGCTCTTGTCGAGGCCCGCGTAGAACTCATGGTTGCCGGTCACCGCCCACACGCCCAGCGGCGCGTGGAGCCGCCGGATCTCGGGAACGAGGCGCTCGACCCGATCGGCATTGCCGTCGATGAGGTCCCCGACCACGGCGATGACGTCGGGCTTCAGCGCATCCACCTGATCCACGCGGGCCCGTAACCAGCCGGATCCGAGCAGGCTCCCGAGGTGGAGGTCGGAGATCGCCACCAGCACCGTGCCGTCGAGTCCCGGCGGCAGCCCGGCGAGACGGACCTCGTACTCTCCGACGGCCGGCACACGGGTGGCCTGCGCGACGCCGATCAGCGTGAGCAGTATGGCTGCGCCTGCGGCGATGCCGCGGGCGACGGGTGCGGCTGCGGGCGTGAGGAACCACGTGAGGGTGAGGTCGGTGAGGAGCACGAACAGGAAGGCGAGGAACAGTGCGCCCATCCAGACCGCCCCGACCAACTCGACGGGGTAGCCGACGCCCTCGAGGCCGCGGCGCTCGAGGATGCGCCCCAGCGGGTAGGCCGCCCAGAGCACCACGAGGCCGGCCCACAGCCAGCGACGCCCGTGCGGACCGGCCATCGCCGCCAGGGCCGAGAGGCGCCAGCCCACGTAGATGTGGAAGACGGCCCAGATCGAGAGCGCCACGACGATGAACACGATGAACCTCCCGGTCTCGCTCATGCGCGTATCCTACGCGGTCGCGCGCCCTGGCATTCCCGGGCCCGGCTGGCCCGCCCCCATCGCGTGCCGTTGCGAGCCGTGTACCATGTCAGGCGGCCCGCCGCCGCGGGCACGGAGGACGACATGCTGCGCTGGATCGCCATGACGCTCATCCTCGGGGCCACCGCTGCCGGCGCTGCCTCGGCCGCCGCCGCACCCACGACCCACCCGTTCTCGGTCCACGACATGCTGGCGATGGACCGCATCTCCGACCCGCGCGTCTCGCCGGACGGGAAGCTCGTCGTCTTCACCGTGCGGGTGACCGACCTCGCGGCCAACAAGGGTCGCACCAGCCTGTGGCTCGCGTCGGTGGACGGTTCTGGTGCCAGGCGCCTGACCAGCAGCGAGGCGAGCGACTCCCAGGGCCGCTGGTCGCCGGATGGCACGGCAATCTACTTCGTCTCGACGCGCTCCGGCTCCGCCCAGGTGTGGCGGATCCCGGTCGACGGCGGCGAGGCGCAGCAGGTCACCCACCTCCCGCTCGACGTCGATGCGCTCACGGTGGCTCCTGGCGGGCGGACGCTCCTCTTTGGGCTGGCCGTCTTCCCCGGCAAGACACCCGACGAGACCAAGGCGGCCCTCGACGCCAGGGAGAAGAGCCAGGCCACCGGCATGGTCTTCGATAGCCTTTTCATCCGCCACTGGGACACGTGGGAGAACGGCACCCGCAACCACCTGTTCGCCTACGACGTCGCCAGTGGCAAGGCGACCGACCTGATGGCCGGGATGCCCGCCGACTGCCCGACGAAGCCGTTCGGGGACGCCGGCGACTACGCGATCGCGCCGGACGGCAAGAGCGTCGTCTTCTCCGCAAAGGACATGGGCGACCACCCGTCCGAGGAGGCGTGGTCCACCAACTTCGACCTCTTCCGCGTCCCCGCCGACGGCTCCGCGGCGCCGGTGCGGATCACGACGAACCCGGCGTGGGACGGCTCCCCGCGCTTCTCGCCCGACGGGACGCGGTTGGCGTACCTGGCGATGAGCCGCCCGGGCTACGAGGCGGACCGCTTCGAGATCGTCGTCCGCGAGCTCGCCACCGGGAGCGAGCGGAAGTTCACGTTGCGGGCCGACGGCGGTCCGCGCAGCGATCGCTCGCCGTCCGAGATCGTCTGGGCAGCGGACGGGCGTGAGCTGTACTGCACCGCCGACAACCACGGCCAGCACGCCCTGTTCGCGGTCGACGCCGCCACCGGGAAGACGCGGATGGTCGTTGAAGAGGGGACGATCGACGGGGAGCAGAGCGCGGGCGACCGCGTCCTCTACGGGATGAACTCGCTGCACGGACCGGAGGAGCTCTACACGGTCGGCCGGGACGGGACGGGCAGCCGGAGGATCACGCACCTCAACGACGCCAACGTCGCGGCCGCGCGTTTTGGCACACCGGAACGGTTCGCCTTCACCGGGGCGCACGGTGACACGGTCGAGGGCTACGTCGTCACCCCGGCGGACTTCGACGCGGCGAGGAAGTACCCGGTCGCGTTCCTGATCCACGGCGGCCCGCAGGGCAGCTTCGGCAACGACTTCCACTACCGCTGGAACCCGCAGGCCTACGCCGGCGCCGGCTATGCGGTCGTGACGGTGGACTTCCACGGCTCCACCGGGTACGGGCAGGCGTTCACCGACGCCATCAACGACGACTGGGGCGGCGCGCCCTACGAGGACCTCATGAAGGGGCTCGACTACGCGCTCGCTCACTACCCGTTCCTCGACGGTACACGCGTCGGAGGATTGGGCGCTTCGTACGGCGGGTACATGATCAACTGGATCCTCGGCCACACCGACCGCTTCACGTGCCTGGTCTGCCACGACGGCAACCTCGACGAGCGGATGGCGTACTACGACACCGAGGAGCTGTGGTTCCCGGAGTGGGACCACCGCGGCACGCCGTGGGACAACCCCGAGGGGTACGCCAAGGTGAACCCGGTCGAGTTCGTCAAGAACTGGAAGACACCCACGCTGGTCATCCACGGGGAGAAGGACTTCCGCATCCCCTACTCGCAGGGGATCGGCACCTTCACCGCGCTGCAGCGCAAGGGGATCCCGTCGAAGCTGCTCATCTTCCCCGACGAGAACCACTTCGTCCTCAAGCCGGCGAACTCGATCCTGTGGCACGAGACCGTGATCGGCTGGCTTGACCACTGGCTCAAGGGGAAGGACTGAGGTCGGGGTTCGGGAAGGCGCGGCAAGAGCTCCTACCCTCCTCGCCGCTTGCGCCGCACGCACGTGGGTGGGAGGAGGGCCGTCACCTTCGAACCGCCGACCGTCGACCGGCGTCCTTCCCGCTGGCTCTTCGCGGCGCCGCTCGCGCTCGTGGGCCTGAGGCGGCTCAGGGCGGCGAAGGTCCCCAGGTCCAGTAGAGACCGAGGTAGGCGATGGTGTGGCGCTCGCCGGCGAGGGTGTGCCCGGCGCTGAAGAGCAGGCTGAAGCCGGGCGTGAAGTTGACGTACCCTCCCAGGTTCGCGAACGTCGAGCCGTGCCCGTCAGCGGTGTCCGCGCCCTGCGTAAAGAGCTCGCCGCCCAACGTCAGCCGACTGCTGAGGTCGCGCTGCAGCAGCCAGCCCGCGAAGGCGTGGTCGCGCTGGCCGGTGCCGCGGTTGACGACCACGCCCCCGCCGCCGTAGGTCGTCCACGGTCCCCAGCTCTTCTGGAGCCACAGCGGGATCCTGAACCAGACGTGGCCGTTGCCCAGGCCCCGCGACGCGTCCCCGGTGGGCAGCTCGACCATCGGGAAGACCCCGACCTGCGGGCATGACGCGGATTCGTCGAGCAGCCG